>NZ_JBOICF010000081.1:0-2096 GCF_050739935.1 Pseudomonas sp.
GGCGGTAGCGTCTTGTGGATCGCTACCGCCGGCAAGCCGTGCGGCTATAGGGCGTTGCTCGAATAGATCGGGATCCGGCCTTATCGCGCCAACAACTGCGCATAGGTGTTCAAATCGATATTCCCGCCGCTGATGATCACGCCCACCCGCTTCCCCTTCAACTCGGTGGCCATCTCCCGAGCCGCTGCGAATCCCAGGCAGCCTGTTGGCTCGACCACCATCTTCATGCGCTCGGCGAAAAAGCGCATCGCCTCCACCAACTGCGCATCGCTGGCAACAAGAATATCGTCGACGTCGCGCTTGATGATGCCAAAGGTGTAATTGCCAAGGTATTGAGTCTGCGCACCGTCGGCGATGGTTTTTGGCGTGTCGATCTTGACGATGCTGCCACTGCGCAGCGACTGCTGACCATCGTTGCCCGCTTTGGGTTCTACGCCGTACAGCTTGCAGTCGGGTGCCAGAGCGCGGGTTGCGAGCGCCGAACCGCTGAGCAAACCGCCGCCACCCAGGCACACGAACAGAGCGTCCAGCGCGCCGACCTCTTCGAACAGCTCTTTCGCCGCGGTGCCCTGCCCGGCGAGGATGTCCGGATGATCGTACGGCGGAATCAGCGTCAGGCCCTGCTTCTCGGCCAACTGACGACCAATGGCTTCGCGGTCCTCCTTGTAGCGATCGTAGACCACCACCGTCGCGCCGTATTCCCTTGTGGCTGCCAGCTTGGCGGCTGGCGCATCGTGGGGCATGACGATGGTCGCGGGGATGCCCAGCAGTTGCGCCGAGAGCGCTATCCCCTGAGCGTGGTTGCCCGATGAGAACGCCACTACGCCGTGCTTGCGCTGACTGGCATCAAATTTCGACAGCGCGTTGAAGGCGCCACGAAACTTGAACGCCCCCATGCGCTGGAAATTCTCGCACTTGAAAAACACTTCCGCGCCAAGCTCACGATCTATGGTGCGTGAAGTCAGAACCGGGGTCCTGTGAGCGTGGCCTTCGATACGCTTGGCCGCAGCGATGACATCGTCATAAGTGGGGAGTACGAGCGGTTGCATAATTAACCTCAATGGTTTCAAACACGCCTCATTGGCGAAGCAGGGATTCCCCGGACGTTCTACCAGATCGCGCGATCGTCTGCTCTTTTGCATCAGGTTCGACGAGGGCGGTTGGCGCCCTATTGAATCAGCACGCCGCTGCAGCGCCCGAAAACACTGACTTTGTAGTCACGGATCGACCTTTATGTATTGGAACTACAAAAAATGTAGTCAGAAAAAATAATCACTACAAAACGATTGACGAAGCTGTTTGGCAATTGCATAGTGCAACCGTCTCCCCGATCGGGAGAGCTGGCAAAAGTATTCCGGGCCCGCTCGACAAAGCCGTCGAACAACCTCTGGATGTGTGCTGCCCACAAGGCAGATTGATGAAGCTGAACCGGCAGGATCGACCATAGGCCGAGCGCTGGCGAAACGTCCTCATGACACTTGTGGCCGACCACGAAAGTCGCCAGTGTCCTCACGACGTCCGCTGTTTCTCCCCTTCGTTTCGCATCAATCCGTGGCAGCTACTCATCGACACTACATCCTGCCAGCCCGGAAACGGCTCCGACTCTGCTTATCGATGTATCGACGGACCTTGTTTGTCAGCGTGTGAAAGGACTGCGGATCGACGGACGATTCGCCATTACGTTTGAACTAACCAGTTAGCTAAACAAATGGGCAAAAAGGGGCATCCAACCATGAATCTGAACAATCAACCTACCATTGATCAATTGGCTCGACTGTTCGCGGCGCAGAAGGACTCCCTCGATAGCCACATTCTCTGGGTTTGTGAGAAAGGTGATGTACATATGGACGGACTGGGTGCGTTCACCGAGGAGCAAGAGTTCGCCGAACAACATCCGCACATGCGTGCGCGGCTGAAGATGTACCGCAAAGGCCACGGCTACGTCGGCAAGAAGGCAGCGGCCGACAAGCAGTTCCTGGGTCAGGTGCTCGATACCCTGAGCAGTGAATGGGGCAGCGCGCGCAATCAGCCAGGCGTGCGGGTGATCGATAAACTTTGCTAAGCAACACATTACGCCGCTGACCACAGGATTTTCC
>NZ_JBOICF010000082.1:0-78420 GCF_050739935.1 Pseudomonas sp.
AGTGTGACCTGCGGCACAGCGTCTGCCAGCAGTACAGCCTGGTCTTGAAGGGCCAGTGTCGGACGCAGTTGCGCACGGCCTTCCACCGAAGCGAAATGCGTAGCCAAGGCTGCCCGATCAGTGAACCGCACCAGGCTGTGGTCAGGGGAAAACCACAGCAACGAACGATCATCGCTCGCAGCGCTGTGTAAAACGAACGTACCTGCCAAGGGGTACTTGGTCTCGCCAACGCTGATGATCAATCGGCTGCAGCGTAATGCCGCGTTCGTCGGCAAGGTGCCGGTGATCGATTGCAGCACGGGCCGCAAAAGATCGAATACGCCAGCGCTTAGCGTCTCGTCATGCCGACCACGATAAACCGCGCTACGCCAACTGCCATGAAGGCTCTCGATCGCCAGATCCCGGCGCGTGCGTTGCGCATTCCCCGTCTCGCCCCAAAAGACTTTGAGCAATGCGGCATAGCGCTCGGCCACCCCCGCCGCTGCATTGGCGAGCGCTTCGGTAAACAGTGCGGTGTGAGTTGTATTGGCCAACCTCCCCTGAGCGTCGAGGAAGCGCCGTTCGTAACCCTTTGCAAGTTGCACTTTGCAGAAGTCGTCGAAGGTCGATTGGGTCAGCGTTCGAGCGACGGGAATGAACTCATCTTTGACAGGCGACGTAGGGATGATCTGCAACGGATGGGTGTCGGGATCAATCGACAGATGCGCAAGCGAGGCTCGCAGTTGTCGGCTGATCGACGCGCTGGCCGCCTGCTGCAACGACGGCGTCAGTTTCAGTTGGGCGGTCAGTTGCGTGATCTGCTCGACCTGATGATCAACGATCGCCAGCATCTGTGCGCGGAACGGATCGCCGTCGATTTTCTCGTATTCGAACAGCGTGTGCGGGTCACCATCGGCAAACCGCTCGCGCAGCGCAGCCAACAAAACCCGGCGATCACTGAAAGCTTCAATACCATCGGCCAGGGTATACAGATAGACCCTTGGAACATCGGTATGGCCATGGCTCAACAACAGTGCCGCCGACAGTTCGAAAGGCTCGAATGAGGCATTGGTCAATACGAGTCGATCCACCCTCACAGGATCAGACCGGCCGGCGATCGTCGGTTGCGTCACCTGTTGCAGCCATACTCGCTCCTGCGCCCGGAGACGATTGCTTTGCAATGCAGCATCGAGTTCATCGAGGTAACGCTGCCTGAGCGGCACGCTGTGGAAATAATTGACAGTAGTGGTAGACACGAAAACTCCTTAATGACAAGAACTGCTCAGGCCCGGCGATCAACCGGACCTGGGCAACATCGACAAGGAGCGTAAGGAGAAAACGGGCGCGCTCTGCGTTACATAACACTGCACAAGCCCAAGGCAATTTCAGATTCACTGACGCAAGTACGCCATGAAGTCGCACTGCGCAGCCGGGTCGCAAAGGTGTCCGTCAGAGGGCCGGCTCCACATAATTGTGCCGCCCCAGAAGCAGGATAAGCAGGGTCAGCGAATCGGCGTTTTTCAGCAGGATGCCGGCGCGCTTGCGAGCGTCGCGCAGGAAGATATCCCGAGCCTCGTCCAGGGTCTTGGTATCAGTGATGCGCAATATATCGGACAGGCCGGCATTGTCCGCGGCGGTGATATCGCGCCATTGACCTTCCGTGTTCAGCTTGAACAGTCTGCTTCTGTCGCTGCGATGGGATAACCCGGATTCATGCAGGCGCGTTATATCTGCCTTGAATCTGACATCGTCGGCAGTGCCCTCAAGCAACAAATCCGGATAGGGCGCCATGGCGTCGAGATAGGCTATGTCGTATGTATCGAGCACCAGATGCGACAGCTCATGGATCAGAATGGCGGCACGGTGGTGAATTGAGCTTTCGAAGCCTTGTGCGGCTGCCTCAGAGGTGAGCGCATAGTGTGGAACGTCAAAGAATCGCTCCGTCAGATACAGGCGCCGTTTGGGGTCGGCGTCGATCATGAAGGCCGTCACTGATTCACGTCCCGGCCGATTGCTGCCCACCACGAAACGGGGCGACGAAAACGGCGACAGGGAGGCGTCCATCACTTCATCGAAGAGTGCCTTTATCGCTTTTTCCGTCTCTGCCAGCAGCTCGGTGTCCGGCTCGTCGGTGCCAAAAAAATCACCGATGATACGTTTCACGCGAGGGTGCAGAGGGGCATTGCGTTGGTGCAGATGCAGGTTGTCCAGACAATTCTCCAGGTAACCCTTGGCCTGCAAGTGTGCCTGACCAATACGCATCGCCCGGTCGCGATAGCGCGTACGGATTTGCGGCATGCCGCTGGCTTCGATGACCAGAACGTCCTCGGCGCTACGCTGCGCTCCAGCGGCATTGAGCTTGGTGACCAGGCCACCCCCTCCCCGCAGGCGCATACTCAGATCGATCTGCCAATGCTGCCGAGTATCAAGTGTCAACCTTGGCCCCAGCGTGCCGTCGTTACCGACAATCAGCCACTTGCCCTCATCGATCAGATGCCTGACCTGATACACCGACCCCGCGACGACGGCGTAAGGCGTGCCATTACGCTTGCTGAGATAAAGATTGAGCAAGCGATCGTGCTTCATATCACTAAGCGCTACGTCACGAGCTTCCAGTGCCTTGAGACGGATACGCTGGTCGTCGGTCAAAACCGTCGTGCGCCAGGAAAATTCCGATGCCCCTTGCAAGGTCTCGACGCTGACAGGCTCGGCCTCGACATCGTCCGGCGCCGCTTGCTCCTCGATGGCCTGCCCCCGAGCCGTGACCATGACCCCAAGTGCCGCGGAAAACTCGGAAAGCGCCTCGCCCCAGCGATGCCCCGAGGCCGACATTGCAGACGCGCGAAACAGCGTCTGGCTCTGCCAGAGCGTCACCAGCGCCGCCAATTTGCCAGGTAACAAGCTCAAGACCTGCTCCACTCCCAGCGCTGCCAGGAAATCTCTACCCGCCCGGTCGTCTTGCTCGTTGGTCACAGCGTTCGCCACACCGACATCCAGCAGTACCTTGATCACCCCGCTGAACAGCAATTCCAGAGCATTGCCCTTCTCTTCGGTCAGTTGCAGCGTGACCGGTCCGGGTCTACGCAGAGGCACATCGAAGTCGAACAGACCGACAGAGGATGCCAGGTGTGGCTCCACGAACCCGCCATGCGCATAGCGTCGATACACCTCAGGGTCCATACGGTCCAATAGCAATTGCTGCAACGTTTCATCCGCGCGGATATCATCCAGCAGCGCCGACGAACTGGGGTATTCACGAAAAATGAACGGTGAATGACGGATCGCGCACAGCACCACCGGACCTGCACCGCCGGCAGCCGGGCAAATCAGGTAAATCCCCGCGATCTGGTCTGGAGCTCTTCCCGCGTCGGCGACCAGTTGCAGGGATGAAATCATCACCCGGACGCCGTTGACCGGCTCACGGGCGAGCGCATCAGGCATATCCAGAATGTGCGATATGAATTCGTAAGCGACTGCACTCAGTGTGCCTTTGAGCTTTTCCCCTAACGCCACAACCAAAAGCATCGGTGGCAATTGTTCGATGAAAAGGCGTTTGCGCGTTGGGTAATCCGGATCATCGACTGCCAGTGCCTTGCGCAGCGAGGCTGTGTAACCGGCAGCGACATCAAGCCCTCTGACCAATTGACGCAGATAAACAGGGGTCAGCAGGCTGGCAGCTTGCAGGTGCTGCGCAGAGTCGACGGCCAGCGCTGCACCTTGAGTGTCCACAAAACGATTGATCGCATATTCGGTCAGCGATTCACGGTGTACGACGGTGGCCGCGGGAACGGCGGACGGCAACTGTCCTGCCGCCGGAAAAGCAGCGACATAACGACGCGAAGTCACGGTGATCCCATTGGGATCGAACGCCTGCCTCGGGAAGTCCAGGCGCAATTGCGTGATCAGTCGCTGGCACGCGTAATCCTGCAAGGACTTGATACCGAACAGAAAGTCCTTGCCGCCGTCGCTGGCGAAGTAGTAGCGCTTCAGCAGATGGTGGTACAGCCTCAGATCAGCAAGAGGGGCCGACGTCAGCCATGGCGGCAGCAGCGCTTCGATGAGGCAGTTGTCGACCCTCAACGATAGTCGGCCGAGCATGTCGACCGCTTGCCCGTCATGCTCGGTGGCGGTCGCCAGCCGTGTAAACAGGCCCGCCTCGAAACGGCAGCGTATGGCGCGCCGACAAAGCTGTCGCAGATCCTGCCGTTTGCGGTCCAGTACCTGCTGCTGCAAGGTCTGGGTGGCGTGCCCATCGATCCTGTCCAGGCGAACCTGGACCTGATTGCCGGCAGCGCTTTGCAGGTGGCCGCGCAGCAACGTCCGGTCACGCTCGCACAGAAGCGCCAGCCAGCGCTCGGAGTGGGGTGTACCAAGCTCGCGCTGCAACATGGCCTGCAACTTCTGGACTGAGGAAAACTCTTGCCAGCCCAGCTCGCATGTCCAGAGCATGACCGAGCTGCGTGGATTCCGCGGCTGTCTCACTACCAGCGTGTCCGAGAGAACACCGGCGAAATCGTCGCCATGCGTCACCGAGAGGGAAAAGGCTTCCGTCACCAACTCACCCGGCGCCATACGCAAAGAGCGTAATGGACGCTCCAGCACCTGCCGAACCATCCCGATTGCAGCCTGGTCGTACCACTTCTGGCGCTTGCCCACTGCCAGATCAATACGCATGGCGCGTTCCCGCAACGCCAGCGCTTCCCGGTCGACTTGCCATTGACGATCATCCTGCCGCTGGAGTTCGGCGCATGATTGCTTGAAATGGTCGACATAACGGTCGGTGAAATCCCTGGCAAGCCTGTCCAGCATATGATTGACCACCTCGCCCTGGAGGGACCCGCCCCCTGGCATCGAATCAGGCACTACCTGCATTGCGGCGGGTAAAGGCAATGAGCGATGGCCGCTCACGCACTCCAGCAGCAACGACACCAGACCCATCGAAACAGACCGCTGCAACTCGGTCACCGGAACCGCGAGCGTTTCGACATCCGAAGAGTCGACAGGTCCCGAATGCAGCCATTGCACCTGGATGGTTTCGACTTGAACTGCGCCGACGAGCAATACGCAAAGATACGACTGCAGCGCCTGCTCGGCATACTCGCGCAGGCCATTGTCCATCCGCCGCAGGCCATCTGCTCGCCGATCCAGTGTCTGGATCTGCTCTCGCCAGGAAGGCGTCAGCCTCGTGTCGCCGTCAATCCCGGTATCGGCGTTCGACGCGCTCTGACTGACCGGTTCGCTTTCGTGTGTGGGAACAGACGCCTGAGCATCGTCCGCAGCTGAGGACCGAGGGCCGGGCCAGACGTCGGCGAAGTTGAACGGCGCATTCCGGCGCCAGCGCCCTGCGCCGAGCTGCAACTGACGCGGGTCGAGCAACTGGCGGATGTCCAATGCGTCGTCGATCATCGCTGTCATTTCATCCGGGCTAGTGGACAACGTCATCACATAGGCGAGATTGCGCGCCTGCAGGGCGAGTATCGAGTCGACCCGATCAGCAAAAAACGGGCCCTGGATCACCTCCAGTGCGACCTGCGGCACAGCGTCTGCCAGCAGTACAGCCTGGTCTTGAAGGGCCAGTGTCGGACGCAATTGCGCACGGCCTTCCACCGAGGCGAGATGCATCGCCAAGGCTGCCTGATCAGTGAACCGCACCAGGCTGTGGTCAGGGGAAAACCACAGCAACGAACGATCATCACTCGCACCACTGTGTAAAACGAACGTGCCTGCCAAGGAGTACTTGGTCTCGCCAATGCTGATGATCAATCGGCTGCAACGTAATGCCGTGTTCGTCGGCAAGGTTCCGGTGACCGATTGCAGTACGGGCCGCAAAAGATCGAATACGCCAGCGCTTAGCGTCTCGTCATGCCGGTGACGATAAACCGCGCTACGCCAACTGCCATGAAGGCTCTCGATCGCCAGATCCCGGCGCGTGCGTTGCGCATTCCACGTCTCCCCCCAAAAGGCTTTGAGCAATGCGGCATAGCGCTCGGCCACCCCCGCCGCTGCATCGGCGAGCGCTTCGGTGAACAGTGCGGTGTGAGTTGTATTGGCCAACCTCCCCTGAGCGTCGAGGAAGCGCCGTTCGTAACCCTTTGCAAGTTGCACGTTGCAGAAGTCGTCGAAGGTCGCACGGGTCAATGTCTGGGAGGTCGGAATCCAGTCGGCATCGCCACGCGAATTACTGACGAGCTGCAGCAGATGGGTGTCGGGATCGAGCAACAGATGCGCAAGCGAGGCTTGCAGTTGCCGGCTGATCGACGCGCTGGCTGCCTGCTGCAACGACGGCGTCAGTTTCAGTTGGGCGGTCAGTTGCGTGACCTGCTCGACCTGATGATCAACGATCGCCAGCATCTGTGCGTGGAACGGATCGCCGTCGATTTTCTCGTATTCGAACAGCGTGTGCGGGTCACCGTCGGCAAACCGCTCGCGCAACGCAGCCAATAAAACCCGGCGATCACTGAAGGCTTCAATACCCGCGGCCAGGGTATACAGGTACACCCTGAGCCCATCGGTATGAGCGTGGCTCAGCATCAGTGCAGCTGACAATTCGAAAGGTCGCGCCCGGGAGCGGTCAAAGCCGAGCCGGTCGATCCTCAGCGGATCGGCATTACCCGTGCCCCGGGGGCGCGTGATCTCTTGCAGCCATAGTCGCTCCTGGGCGCGAATTCGTTTGCCTTGCAGTGCCGCATCGAGCTCGTCAAGGTAACGCCGCCTGAGCGTTGCGCTATGGAAATAATTGACAGTAGTGATAGACATGGAAGCTCCTCGGTGCACAAACAGCCCGGCCTCGGCAATCACCGAGGCGGGACAACATTGGCCAGGAGCGTAAGGAGAAAAACGTTATGCGCTGCGTTACATAACGCTTCGACCGGGCATCGTAATATCGCACTCAATGAGCGCTGCCATCTCGCCGCCCGATACCGCCGAGCTGTACAGGCACAACGCCGGACAGTGGGCGTGACTCCAGGGTTATCCGGAGGTGAGGTGTCACTCAGGTGTCCGCGGCATAGTTGTTTCGCCCCAGGCGTACGATCAGCAGAGCCACTGAGTCGGCATTGCTGAGCATGACCCGCGCGCGCTTGTAGACATCGGACAGGAACACATCGCGCGCTTCGTCCAGGGTTTTGGCCTGGGTGATCCGCAAGATGGTCGAGTAACCAAGAGCATCATGTCCCGTGATATCACGCCATTGGCCGTTCTCCAGTAACTTGAACAACGCGTTTTTACGCGTACGGTGAGACAGTCTGCTTTCGTGCAGACGTTCTATCTCCGCCCGTGTTCTGAGATTGGCCGCTGTGTTTTCGCGCAGCAGATCGGGATACGGCGCACCAGTCTCCAGATAGGTGATGTCCTTGGTACCGAGAGCCAGATGCGATAGCTCATGGAGCAGCGTGGCGGCGCGATAGTGAACGGATGCATCGAACCCCTCCGCGGCCGCTTCAGGCTTGAGACGATAGATAGGAACGCGGAAGAACCGCTCCGTCAGGAAAATCCGCTGTTGCGGGTCCTGCGGGATGGTAAAGGCGGCAAGGCGCTCACGGCCCGGACGATTGGCCCCGACGACGAAGCGCGACGACGAGAACGGTGATAACGAAGCGTCCATCAACGCATCGGCCAGCGTCTTGATAGCGCTTTCAATCTCGTTCAACAAGGTCTGGTCGGCGCTGGCGGCTCCGAAGAAATCGTCGACGATTTGTGCGACCCGGGGGTCCAGCGTATCTCGGCGCCGAGCCGCGCCAAGGTTGTCCAGGCAGTTTTCCAGGTAGCGGCTGGCCTGCAAGTGCGCCTGACTGATCCGCCGGGCCCGGTCGCGATAACGCAGACGGATCTCGGGCATGCCGCTGGCTTCGACAATCAATGCATCTTCGGCAGTGGAAATCGCTACCGAGGTCCTCAATTTGGTAACGACCCCACCCCCGCCCCTGAGACGCAGGCTCAGATCCAGTTGCCAACGCTGATCGCCGCTCAGCAGGATCTGCGGCCCGGTGGTGCCGTCAGCGCCCACAATGATCCATCTTCCTTCATCGGTGACACGCCTGACCTGAAACACTTTGCCATTCACCACCGCGTAGGAGCTGTTGTCCCGCTTGTCGAAGTAAAGGTTGAGCAACTCATCGTGGCGCATGTCATTGAGGGCAACGCTCTGTGCTTCCAGCCCTTGAAGCCGCATTCTCTGTTGCGCATTCAAGGAAGTCCCGCGCCAGGAAAAACCCGACGGCAAGCTCTCCCACTCACCCGCGGCAAGCGCCTCACCGTTGCCAGATCGATCCTCGGATGGCTGCTTTTGGAGTGTTTGCTCGTCGATGGACTTTTCATCGATGGCTTGCTCGCGGGCCGTCACCATGACGCCCAGTGCCGCTGTAAATTCGGATAGCGCCTCGCCCCAACGGTGGCCCGAGACCGAGACAGCGGATGCGCGGAACAATGTATGGCTCTGCCAGAGTGTCACCAGCGCGGCCAATTTGCTCGGCAACAGATTCAATACCTGACTGAGTGCAAGGGTTGCCAAGAACGCTCTGCCCGCCCGGTCGGCCTGAGCGTTGGTCACGGAATTGGAAACCCCCGTATCCAGCAGCACTTTGACGGCGTCGCGGAAGAGAAACTGCAAAGCGTTGCCTTTTACCTCGGCCAACTCCAGTGTTACCGGCCCCGGCGCGCGAAGCGGCACATCGTACAACCCGACCGAAAAAGGCAGGTGCGGCTCGACGAACCCGCCATGTTCATAGCGCCTGCGGACCTGCGAATCGACTCTATCCAGCAACAGTTGCTGTAGGGAAGTATCGGTGCGGATGTCCTTCAGCAGCGCCGCTTGACTGGCGTATTCACGCAGCGTGAATGGCAAATGGTAGGTTGCGTAAAGCACCACCGGCCCCACGGCAGGGGCGACCGGGCAAATCAGATAAACGCCCGCCACCGGGTCCGGATTCATTCCGCGATCAGCAACCAGTTGCAATGGGCTGAGGATCACCCGGACCCCATCCACCGGTTCGCGGGCGATGCCGTCTGGCATATCCAGCACACGTGATACGAATTCATAGGCCGTCGCACTGAGCTTGCCTTTGACTTTTTCCGTGAGTGCCGTTGCCAGCAACGCGGGAGGCAACTGCGCGACGAAAAGGTCTCTGCGCTGCGCATAGCGAGGATCACCGGGCATCAGCGCTTTACGCAGCAAGACCCGGTAACCGGCACCGACATCCTGGCGCCGGACCAACTGACGTATGTAGCCCAGTGTCAACAGACGGGCAGCCTGCGGATATCGCAAGGAGTCGACACCCAAGGCTGCATCCTGAGCGTCTACGAAGCGATTGATGGCGTATTGGGTCAGCGATTCACTGCGCCCCACGGTGGCCGCAGGAACAGCGGATGGCAGCTGCCCTGCGGCCGGGAGTGCGTTCACATAGCGACGCGAGGTGACCGTGATCTGATCAGGGTCCATCGGCTGGCCGGGAAAGTCTTTACCCAACTGGGCTACCAGCTTTCCATGGGCGTAATCCTGCAACGAGGGGACGCCAAAAAGGAAATCCCGGCCACCGTCGCTGGCCAGATAAAACCGCGTGAAAATGCCGTAATAGTGCTTCAGATCGGCGATGGACGCCGAGTCCATCCAGGGCGGCAGCATCGCCTCGAAAATACTGTTGTCGATCCTTACCGACAATGCGTCGAGCATGCTGATCAATTGCCGGTCGAGTTCCAGCGCGGCCGCCAGCCGGGTAAACAGGCCGGCCTCGAGTCGACAACGTGCGGCACGCATGCAAAGCGCTCGCAGGTCTTGCTGAGCGCGGTCCACAACCTGCTGCTGCAAGGTCTCGATGGCATGTCCATCGATCCTTTCCAGGCGGATCTGCACTTGATTGTCGGATGCTTTAGATAAGTGAGCACGCAGCGCAGCGCAGTCTTTCGCCCCCAAAAGCGCCAGCCAGCGCTCGGGATGAGTCAGGTGCAGCTCGCGTTGCAGCATGGCCTGCAACTTCTCGACCGAAGCGTACTGTCGCCAGCCGAACTCACAACACCAAAGCACGACCGGGCTACCAGGGCTTGATGGCTGTCGCAGTACCAAGGTGTCGCAGAGCATGGCTGCGGGGTTATGGCCGTACGTCAGCGAAATGAAAAACGCCTCCGTCACTGGCCCTCCCAGTGCCAGTCGTAAAGAACGCAGTGGCCTGTCCAGGACTTGCCGGACCAGCTGCGCTGCCGCATCGTCGATCCTTTTCTGTCGCAGGCTCAGCGCCAGATCAAGTCGTGCAGCGTCCTCCCGCAGGCTGAGCGCCTCTCTGGCCGGTTGCAACTGTTGATCACTCTGGCGCTGGAACGCGTAACGTGAGCGCTTGAAGTCATCGACATACCGGTCGGCGAACTTCGTGACGACCTTCTCCAGCATGTGATTGACCACCTCCAGTTGGAGGTGCCTGGGTGCCGTAGAGGCGTCAAGCACGACCTGTGCGCCCGCCGCCAGATAGCCGCAGCGATGACCGCTGACAACCTCAAGCAACAGCGACACCAGATCCATGGAAATCAGCTGTTGCGACTCGCTCACAGGCGTGCCGCGAGTCTCGACGTCAGACGATTCGACAGGTGCCGACTCGAGCCATTGCACCTGGATCGTTCTCGCCCGCACCGAACCATCGACCAATACACAGACAAATTGCTGCAGCGCCTGTTCGGCATAGTCAGACAGCATACAGTCCGAGCGCCGCAGACATTCGGCTCGCCAGTCGAACGCCTGGGCATACTCGATCCAGGAGGTCGTCAGCGACTTGCTGGCGTCGATGTCCATCGCCGGCCTGCCCTGCCTGGTCGACATATTGCCTCCTTCCACGGCGGATAGCTGAGTAGCAACTGCGGCAACAGGTCGGGGCTGGGACCAGACGTCCGCGAAGTGGAAGGGCGCATCTCGGCGCCAGCGGCCCGCACTGAATTGCAATTGACGCGGGTCGAGCAATTGGCGGATGTCCAGTGCATCGTCGATCATCGCTGTCATCGCCTCCGGCGCGCTGGACAAACCCATCACATGCGCGAGATTGCGCGCCTGAAGGGTGAGAATCGAGTCGATACGATCAGCGAAAACCGGAGCCTGGATCGTTTCCAGAGTGAGCTGCGGCAAGTCCTCTGCCAGCAGAATCGGCTGATCTTCGAGGGCCAGCGTCGGGCGAAGTTGGGCGCGGCCTTCCACCGTGGCGAAATGCGCGCTCAACGCTGCCTGATCGGAAAACCTGACCAGACTATGATCGGGGGAAAACCACAGCAAGGAATGGTCATCTGTACCGGGGTGAACAACGAACGTGCCGGCCAATTCACAGGCGACTTCACCGATGCGCACGGTCAACCGGCTGCAGCGCAACGCCGTGCCTTTGGGCAGAGCGCCCGAGAGCGATTGCAACAGCGGCCGTAAAGCATTGAACAGATCCGCGCTCAAGACGTCGTTATCGAGCCCACAATACAGTTCGCGACGCCAACTGCTGGCGAAGCTATCAATCGCCAGTTGCCGACGGGTACGTTGAGCACACCAGGTGGCGTTCCAAAAGGTCTTGAGCAGGGCGGCGTAACGCTCGGCCACGCCTGCCGCCGCATTGGCCAGCGCTTGAGAGAGCAACACAGTGTCGGTCGAATTGGCCAGCCGCCCCTGAGCGTCGAGGAAGCGCCGTGTATAGCCCTTCTCGATCTGCACGTCGCAACAATCGTCGAATGTCGCCTGGGCCAGCGTCTGAGTCACGGGAGCTGTTTCAATGCCAACCGTGGAATCAGCCACAAGTTGCAGCAGGTGGGTCCGCGGGTCGATCGGCCAATGAACGAGCGTGGTGCGCAATTGGTAGCTGATCGAAGCGCTGGCCGCCTCGAACAGCGACGGCGTCATCCTCAGTTGGGTGGTCAGCTCGCCAACCTGCTCCACCTGCTGATCGACGAGTTCCAGCGTCTGTGCGCGGAACGGGTCACCATCGATTTTTTCGTATTCGAACAACGCGTCCGGGTCACCTTCGGCAAATTGTGCGCGCAGCACTGTCGATAACGCCCGCCGATCACTGAACACTCCGATGCCATTGGCCAGGGTGTATAGGTAAAGCCTGGGATCATTGCCCCGGACGTGGCTGAACAAGAGCGCGGCCGAAAGCTCGAAAGGTCTGAACGAACCATGGGTCGGCATGAGTCGGTCCACCCTGACCGGATCCGCCCCGCCGGCGATTACCGGACGCGTTACATCTTGCAGCCACGCATGCTCCTGGTCTCGAATTCGTTTGTCTCGCAGTGCCGCATCGAGCTCGTCGATGTAACGCTGCCTGAGCGTTGCGCTATGGAAATAATTGACAGTGGCGATAGACATGGAAGCTCCTCGGTGCACAAAACCGCCCGGCCTCGGCGATCACCGAGGGCGGGCAACATTGACAAGGAGCGTATGAAGAAAAATGCCGCGCTCTGCGTTAGATAACGCTGTACACACGCATCGCGCTTTCGGATTTACTCGCCCAGGTGCATAGCAGCCAGCGCTTCCCAGGAATATCCGTCGTGCCGGACGATAGCCAGGGAGATTACGTGGACGGGCGCTCCGTCGGTTCGGGCGCCGCATAATTGCGCCTGCCCAAGAGCGTTATCAGCATGGCCACCGAGTCGGCATTCTTGAGCATGACTTGGCTGCGCTTTCCCACGTCAGCAAGGAAAACCGTCCGCGCCTGGTCCAAGTTCGTGGTTCCGGTTATCCGCAAGATCGAATTCATGCCCATGACATCCTCTGCCGTGATATCCCTCCACTCCCCATCTTCGAAACGGGTGAAAAGTTCGTGCCTTTGAGCACGGTGTGAAAACCGGTACTCCCGCGTCTGCTGAATTTTCGATCGTATGCGCAGGTTGGCGGCGGTGTTGGCGCGTAACAGATCCGTGTAAGGCGCTTCGGACTCCAGGTACGCAATGTCCTTGGTATCGAGCACCAGATGCGACAGCTCATGAAGCAGAATCGCGGCACGAAAATGGTTCTCCATCTCGAATCCATCGTCTTCGGCCCCGGATTTGAGACGGTAGACTGGCGCACGAAAGAACTGCTCGGTAAGAAACACACGCTTCTGCGGATCCGAGGGGATGACAAAAGCGGCAACGCGATCACGCCCCGGCCGATTGGAGCCCACCACGAAACGCTTGGACGAGAAGGGTGATAACGACTCATCCATCACGGCGTCGAACATCGCCTTGATGGCGCTTTCGACTCTGCTAAGCAGCTCCTGGTCGGGATTGGCCACTCCAAAGAAATCGCTCAGGATTTGCTGGACCCGCGGGTCCAACGGCGCACTGCGTTGACTGGCGTTGAGGTTATCCAGGCAATTTCCCAGGTAACGCCTGGCCTGCACGTGCGCCTGACTGATCGCCCGAGCCCGGTCCCGGTAAAACAGGCGAATTTCCGGCATTCCGCTCGCTTCGATGACCAGATTCCCCTCGGCGGAGGACACTGCGATCGAATCCTTGACCTTGGTCACCATGCCGCCCCCGCCCCTGAGACGCTGTTCCAGATCCAGCTGCCAGCGCTGGGTGGCGTCGGCGGCTATCAAGGGCCCCTTGGTGCCATCGGCGCCGACAATCCTCCACCGTCCTTGCTTGGCGCTGTGCCGGACCTGATAGACCTTGCCATCCACCACCGCGTAGGGTGTGCCATTGGCTTTGTCCACAAACAGGTTCAGCAGCCGATCGTGGCGCATGTCGGTCAGGGCCACGCCTTGTGCTTCCAGCTCCTGAAGCCTTACCCGTTGCTCCAGGGTCAGGGAAGTCGACTTCCAGGAAAACGTCGGCGTCGTGTCTTCATCACCGGTGACCGACAACGTTGGGCCGACCAGGTCGGCGGACGGCTGCTCCTCAATGGCCTGATCCCTGGCGGTGACCATGACACCCAGTGCGGCAGTGAACTCTGAAAGCGCCTGCCCCCAACGATGCCCCGAGAACGATGCCACGGACGCGCGTAATAGCGTATGGCTCTGCCACAGCGTCACCACCGCCGCGACTTTGCTGGGTAACAAACTCAGCGCCTGACTGACAGCCAGGGTTGCCAGAAAACTCCTGCCCGCCTGATCGACTTGCTCGTTGGTCACGGAATTGGAGACGCCAGTATCCACCAACAACTTAATGGCGCTGCTGAACAGGAACTGCAAGGCATTGCCCTTGACTTCGGCAATTTCCAACCTAACAGGCCCCGGCCGGTGCAGAGGTACGTCAAAGTCGAACAATCCGACAGAGGACGCCAGATGCGGCTCTATGAATCCCCCACGCGCATAGCGTCGATGCACCTCCGGATTGAGTCGGCTCATCAGCAGTTGTTGCAAGGATTGATCAGCGCGAATGGCATCCATCACCGCCGCCCGATCGGCGTATTCACGGAAAACGAAATCCGGGTTGTAAAGTGCACACAGCAACACCGGGCCGGCACCGGCGTCCGCCGGGCAAATCAGGTACATCCCCGATACGATGTCCGGGGCCATTCCCCGATCAGCGACCAGCTGCAGTGGGCTAATGATCACCCGC
The DNA here is from genome assembly GCF_050739935.1 of Pseudomonas sp. Lineage (GTDB taxonomy): Bacteria > Pseudomonadota > Gammaproteobacteria > Pseudomonadales > Pseudomonadaceae > Aquipseudomonas. The sequence goes on from NZ_JBOICF010000082.1 coordinate 14,473, forward strand.
AAACCCTCGACCGGCTCACGGGCGACACCGTCCGGCATGTCAAGCACGCGTGTTATGAACTCATACCCCTGCGCGCTGAGTTTGCCCTCGACCTTCTCGGGCAAGGCCACGGCGAGCAAAGCAGGAGGCAACAGGTCGCAAAAAAGCCGTCTTCGCTTCAGGTAGTTGGCATCGTCGGGGGCGAATGCCTTACGCAATAACGCTCGGTACTGCGCACCGACGTCCAACTCCCTGACCAGACGCCGCAGATAACCATGCGTCAGCAGGCTCGCGGCGTCGGGTTGTGGCGCCCAATCGACGCTCAGGGCTGCGTCCGGAGCGTCGACGAAACGATTGATCGCGTATTTGGTGAGTGATTCGCGACGCTCGATGGTGGCCGCAGGCGTGGCCGATGGCAACTCGCCGACGGGCGGAAAGGCACTGACATAGCGACGCGAGATCACGGTTATCTGATCCGGATTCCATTGCACCTCAGGGAAATCCACGCTCAATCTGGCAACCAGTCGGTCGAGTGTGAGGGCCTGCAACGAGGGAATACCGAACAGAAAATCTCCTCCGCCGTCGCTGGCCTGGTAATAGCGCAGAAAGATTTCGTAGTAGAGATTCAAATCGTCGGCCGTTGCCGCATCAATCCAGGCGGGCACCATTTGCTCGAAAATGCTGTTGTCGATGCGCACTGACAAGCCGTCCAGCATGTTGTTCAGTGGCCAGTCGAGTTCGATTGCATTGGCCAGGCGCGCGAACAGACCGGCCTCGAAACGGCAACGCACAGCGCGCAGGCAAAACTGCCGCAGGTCGTTCTGCTCACGTTTGAGCACCGCAGTCTGCAAGGCTTCAATGGCGTGTCCGTCCAGCCTGTCCAGGCGAATCTGCACCTCAATGTCGGACCTCCTGAGAAGGCCCGCTTGCAGCATTTCCCTGTCGCGGTCCGCCACCAGTCTTAGCCAGCGCCTACGCTGTGGGCCGTAAAGGCTGCCGCGCAATGTTTTCAGCAGATCCTTGACCGACGTGAATTGCCGCCAGCCATAGTCGCAGGCCCAGAGCAGCACTGCACTGCCCAGGATGAGCGGCTGCCTTACCACCATGGTGTCGCAGAGCAGCGCAGTAGCATTACCGTAGCTAAGCGACACGGAAAATGCCTCCGTCATCGGTACGCCCTGCGCCATTCGCAAAGACCGAAGCGGAGAATCCAGGACCTGCCGGGCCATGCTGAATGCAGCGCTGTCGATCCTTTGCTGGCGTTTGCTGAGCGCCAGATCAAGGCGCACCACATCCTCTCGAATGCTGCGTGCGTCTCGGGCTGGGTGTACTTGCTGATCGCCCTGCCGCTGTAATTGCAGACGTGATTCCTTGAACCGCTGAAGATAACCCTCGATGAAATTCGTCGTGACCTTGCCCAGCACATGATTGACCAGGCCGGCACCGATGTGGCGGGTTCCCGACGACGATCCGAACAGGACCTGAGCGCCGACCGCCAGCGCCTTGGGACGATGACCGCTGACGCACTCAATCAGCAGTGACACCAGATCCATGCCAACCAACCGTTGTGATTCGCTTACGGGCGCGGCGTGGGTCTCGACATCGGATGTATCGATCGGAGCCGACTCCAGCCATTGCACGAACACGTCTTTGGCTCGCACCGGGCTCTCGAGTAACACGCACAGGTATCGCTGCAGCGCCTGCTCGGCATAATCGAGCAGCATGTTGTCCATCTGCCGCAGACGATCGGCCCGTGAGTCGAAGGACTGCACGTACTCCAGGAAAGAGGCTGTGGACGCACCGCTTGCGTCGGTGTCGACGTTCGATGAGGCCGTGCTCGCCTCTGCGCGCTGGTTTGCCGAGTCAGGTAATGCAACGCTGATCGACGTGCCGGACGCATTCCTGAGCCAGATACCGGTGAAGTAAAACGGTGCGTCCACGCGCCAGCGCCCCGCACTGAGCTGCAACTGCCGAGGATCCAAGAGATGGCGAACGTCCAATGCATCATCGATCATGGAGGTGACTTCTTCCGGCGCGGCGGTCAATCCCATCGCGTACCGGAGATTGCGCGCTTGCAGGGCCAGGATCGAATCGACCCGATCAGCGAACAGCGGTGCGCGGATGGGCTCCTGACTGACCTGCAGCCGACCTTCCCTGAGCAAAATCGGTTGGTCCTGAACGGCCAGCGTGGGACGCAGCAGTTCCAGGTTGGTGGCGAAATGCGTGGCCAATGCCGCTAGGTCAGTGAACTTGAGTAGCCTATGCTCCGACGAAAAACAAAGCAGCGAGGCGTCGGCATCGCGCCCGTTTTCTACAACGAATGTCCCCGCCAGTGCGTATGAAGCACTGTCGCCGACCTTGATGGTCAAACGGCTGCAACGCAGCGTGCTGCCTGCCGCAAGCGTGCCCGAGACTGGTTGCGCCAAGGGCAACAACGCCTTGAGCTCTGCTGCGCTCAACTCGCCTTCGTGGCGCAGACGATACAGCTCGCGACGCAGGTTGTTCTCCAACGTCTCGGCTGCCAGATCACGGCGCGTGCGCTGATCGCTCCACTCACCGCTCCAGAACGTCTTCAGCAGTTCTTCATAGCACTTGTTCGTTCCCGCTACAGCATCGGTGAGGACCTGGGAAAACAACGCTGCTTCAGCGTCATCGGCAGGCAAGCCGTGCTCATTCAGAAACCGGCGTTCGAACCCCCCTACTGTCTGCACCTTGCAGTAGTCATCGAACACTGTGTCGGCCAGCGTCTGAGCAATGGGCAACAAATCAACATAGCTGTTCGAACAGGGGACGATTTGTAACAGATGGGTTTCAGGGTCAATCGACATATGCGGCAAGGTTTCGCGCAGTTGTCGGGCGAGCGAGTCAGTCGATGCCTGCATCAGCGAGGGCGTCAGTTTCAATTGGGCGGTCAGTTGGTCGAGGTGTTCAACCTGGTGCTCGACTATCGCCAGCATCTGCGCGCGAAAGGGGTCACCCTCGATCAGTTCGTATTCGAACACTGCATCGGCATCCCCCTTTGCGAACCGCGCACGCAGTGTATTCAACAGCATGTGTCGATCTTTGAAGACCTCGATACCGTTGGCCAAGGTGTACAGATAAACCGGCGCAGCGTCGGTCTGGGAGTGACTGAACATCAGCGCGCCTGAGAGTTCGAACGCGTTGACTGAAGCGGTGGTACAGCAAAGCCGATCAACCCTGATGGGGTCCGGCCCACCAGTAACCAATGGGCGCGCCGCATCTTGCAGCCACAATCGCTCATCTGCCCGCAGACGCCTGGTCTTCAGCGCCACATCAAGCTCGGCGATATAGCGCTGCCTGAGTGATGCGCTATGGAAATAGTTGAGGCTGGCGATAGACATGAAAGCTCCTTCTAAATGGAACGGTCCAAGCCTGGCGATGAACCAGGCTTGGACAGCGTTGCCAAGGAGCGTATGGAGAAAAGCGGCGGGTGCTGAGCTACATAATGCTGTGCTTTATCGTCGACATTTAGGATTTACTGCTCAAGCCGCCGGTGGCCATCCGCCCACGCATGACGACCCGCATGAGCAAGCATATGTGCCGGGCTTTTGCACAGTTCGAAAGCGGATCAGACGTTCACCGTGCGTTCAACATGGGCTGCAAACGCATCGATGATGCCTTGCAGGAACGGCCGGGTTTTCTCGCTCAACTTGCCCTGCTCGTCGAAGAAACTTCCCGCATTGCCCAGGTACGCCTCAGGCTGCTGCATGCACAGCACATCGAGGAACACGAAACTCTGGCGCAGGTGTTGGTTGGCGCCGAAACCACCAATCGCACCCGGCGACACGCTGACCACCGCCGCAGGCTTGGCCTTGCCCCACGCGCTCTTGCCATAAGGCCGTGAGCCCACGTCCAGGGCGTTTTTCAGCACCCCTGGCACGGAACGGTTGTATTCGGGGGTGACGAACAGGAAGCCATCGGCAGCCTGCAAAGCCTCACGAAACCGGGTATAGGGGGCAGGTGGCGAGTCCTGGTCGATGTCTTCGTTGTACAGCGGCAGCTCGCCGATTTCGACGATGCTCAATTTCAAGCTGGGCGGTGCCAGCTCGGCCAGTGCGCGGGCCACTTTGCGGTTGAGGGAGTCTTTTCGCAAGCTGCCAACGATCACTGCAATGGTATGGGGCTGGCTCATGAACCTGACCTTCTTCAGATGTAGGAAAGGACAGTTATAGATGAAAGACGTCGTTTGGTCCGCGCTGTTTTTTCGTTGTCATTGATCGAAACGACCGATCCCAGGCACGGATCAGGAGGAATCAAGGCTACCGTTGGTCGCGACTATTTTTTCCCTCGGCGAAAACTACCCCTGAAAACAATGGTCTGAAGGGCTTGAGTGAGGAAGGCAACTACAGGACCTGCGGAATTGCCTTACAAGCGGACACGGATTCAAAGCCCGCAGTGGTACGATGCGGGCGAAAACGAGCAGTTATTTCCAGAGGTTACAAAGCAAATGGCTTCAGTTCTAGTTGGGCAATTTCATGCCAGAGATGCGGAAGGCCGCATTTATCCGGTGCATGAATTCCGTGAATCACAGCCCGACGAGGCTGACGGCAAGGAGCCCGTGTCTACCTATCGCCTGGCCATTGGCGACCGTGTTAATCACCTGGGTGGTGACGAGTTCGAGTTGGTTCAGTCGGGTATCAAACTCACTCGCACGGTCTGAAGGCATCGCCAACGATGGCGATTTCGATGACGCTGGCAAGCCGTGCTGCTACAGCGCGGAGCCGTCGAACAGCAGATACCAGAATATCGCCGCCTCTTCGGTGGCCGGGTCGATGGCGCGGTAACGCAGGTAATCGACCCCACCTACCACGAACCCATAACTTTCGTACAACCTGCACGCCGCCAGATTGTTGTTCTGGGTTTCCAGCACGATGCCCGGCAGTTCGTGCTTGCGGCTCCAGAACACCGCGACGTCCAGCAACTTGCGGGCAACGCCCTTGCGCCGGGCTACGGTGTCCACGGCCAGCTCATCGATGTGCGCGAGACCATTCCAGTGCTTGCTGATGACGACATGCCCGACCGGGTTTTCGTCGAGCCAGGCCACCAGCACGGTGCCGTCCCCGCCCTCTCGATAGTTGCAGAACTCTTCTGAATCGATCCCGTAATTTTTCAGGTAAGGCTCGACCGCAGTGACAGGCCACTGCGCAACGGGCTGGCCGATCTGCACCTGGGCGTAACCGGTGACCATGAAGGTGAATTCGCAGTTGAGGATGTAATCCTCGAAGCATTCGTCCGCGACACGAATGCTTATGCTCGGGCTCGCCATTGTCACCATTGGACTCCTGGCCATCGATCAGGGCGTCATGCCCCGGCGGTTCAGACTTGCTGGGCTTGCGCTTCCAGCAGTTGTGTCCAGAGAGACGGGGCGCCAGCGGATTTGGCGATCACCGCCAGCCGGGCTTCGTGATCGGCCAGTTCGGCTTCGCTGGCGACGATGATGCGGCCCGGCGTGCGATTGACGATGCGACGCACTTCGGTCGGACGATCCGCACCGCCTTCACCATCGTTGTTACCGGCCAGCGACAGGGTGGTCTGGCCACCGGTCATTGCCAGGTAGACGTCCGCCAGAATCTCGGAGTCGAGCAACGCGCCGTGCAACTCACGACCCGAGTTGTCGACGTCGTAGCGTTTACACAGGGCATCGAGGCTGTTGCGCTGCCCCGGATGCCTTTCGCGGGCCATGGCCAGCGTGTCGAGCACCGAGCAATAGGTGGTGAGATCGGCGCGGTCGTGCTGACCGATCAGGGAGAATTCGTTATTGAGGAAGCCAACGTCAAAGGGCGCGTTGTGGATGATCAGCTGCGCGCCTTTGATGAACTCGTAGAATTCATCGGCGACTTCGGCAAAGCGTGGCTTGCCGATCAGGAACTGGTCAGTGATACCGTGAACGCCGATCGCGCCCTCGTCGCTCTCGCGATCCGGCTGCAGATAGACGTGGAAGTGCCGCCCGGTCAGCCGCCGACCGATCACCTCGACACAGCCGATCTCGATTACCCGGTGGCCGTCGGTGACGGGCATACCGGTGGTTTCGGTGTCGAGTACGACTCTTCGTTCAGTGATGATGTTTTGTGCAGTCATTGCCTGGCGCCTCGGTTACAGGCGCGGATATTAACATGGCTGTTTTCTACATGTGTGCACGAACCCGCGCACGAAGATGATCCCCTGTGGGAGCGAATTCATTCGCGATGCGATAGGACAGACGATAGAGATGTGTCCGATGTATCGACGCCTCGCGAATGAATGCTCTCCCGCAGGGTTATCCCGCCGGGGTTGATCGCTGATTTTCAGGATCGCCGCCCGTCACCCATGCTTGATCCCGCGCACCTCATCCACGCCACGATTGGCCAACTGGTCGGCGCGTTCATTGCCGTGGTGGCCGATGTGCCCGCGGACCCATTTCCAGGTCACCTTGTGGCGGTTGACCTGCTCATCCAGCTGCATCCACAGGTCGGCGTTCTTGACCGGTTCCTTCGCCGCCGTCTTCCAGCCGCGTTTCTTCCAGTTGACCATCCACTCGGTGATGCCCTTCATCACATATTGCGAGTCGGTCACCAGAATCACTTCACAGGGCCGTTTGAGTTCTTCCAGGCCACGAATCGCCCCGAGCAGTTCCATGCGGTTGTTGGTGGTGTTGGCTTCACCACCCCAGAGTTCCTTTTCCACCCCTTTACACACCAGCAGCGCGCCCCAGCCGCCTGGCCCGGGGTTGCCCTTGCAGGCGCCATCGGAGAAGAGTTCTACGGTATCGCTCATTACGACTTTTCCAGATTTGAGAAGGCTTGATCCGCCGGCCATCAAGGCTCGGGGGAGCGCCGATTGACCTTGGCCATTGGCAGAGGCAGCAGTTTGCCCATCGGTTCGCGTCGCGGCATGCGCACCGGTCGCAGCCCTACCACAAGCTTGCGTGCGACCAATACGTAGAAGCCGCCACCGGGGCTCTGCCAACCACCGCCCAGCCGCTCCAGGCCCGACAACCGGTTCTGCCAGGCAGGCGAAGCGAGCGGCGGACGATAGCACCCGAACCGGCGTTTCTCCAGCGCAAAGCCCAGCAGGTTGAGCCAGTCACCGACCCGCGAAGGCGAGATGCAGCGTGCCCGACGCAATGCGTCGTTGGCGAAGATATGACGAATGCCCCAAGCGCTCCAGGGATTGATGCCGATGATCACCAGATGCCCTCCGGGACGCACGCTGCTGGCGGCCTCGCGCAACAGACCATGAGGCGATAGACAAAAATCCAGGCCATGTTGCATCACCACGACATCGGCGGCATGCTCGCTCAATGGCCAGGCCTGCTCGTCGCAGACGATCTCGACCCCCGGCAACGGCGCACCGAGCCGAACATTGCGCTGCACCTGCTTGGCTTCGGGCGGTTTTTGCGCCGACGGGCCGTAATGCACCAGATAGCCGCCGAAGAACCGTTCGAGTTCCTCTTCGAGCACCCGTCGCTCTTCTTCCAGCAGCAACTGTCCCACTGGCCCGGACAACCACTCACGGGCAGAGCTGATCAACTCAAGCCATTCGGGGTCGGCCTGGGCGAACGCTTCATCGGTCATTTCCGGTCTCCATGAGATGCCCTGCGCGAGAGGTACTCGCGTGGAGCCTGTTCAGACTCTAAGATTGCGCTTTGTTTCCAGCCAAGTGAATCGCGCCATGATACAGATCGATGCCCTGCCCGCTTTCACCGACAACTACATCTGGTTGTTACAAGACAATGCCAATAAGCGTTGCGCCGTGGTCGATCCGGGCGATGCTGCGCCAGTGCTGGCCTGGCTGGCGCGTCATCCAGACTGGCAACTGAGCGACATTCTGATCACCCACCATCACGCCGATCATGTCGGGGGCGTCGCCGAACTGAAAAAACTCACCGGGGCGAAAGTCTACGGCCCGGCCAATGAGCACATTCCGGCCCGAGACGTCACGCTGCAAGACAACGATGAAGTCACCGTACTCGGCCTGACGTTCGCCGTCCATGCGGTCCCGGGCCACACCCTGGGGCACATCGCTTTCTACCATGAAAATTCGCAAAGACCGCTGCTGTTCTGCGGCGATACCCTGTTCGCAGCAGGCTGCGGTCGTCTGTTCGAAGGCACGCCCGAGCAGATGCATCATTCCCTGAGCCGTCTGGCGAAATTGCCCGACAGCACGCTGGTCTACTGCGCCCACGAATACACGCTGAGCAACCTGCGCTTTGCGGTGGCTGTGGAGCCGAGCAATCCCGACGTGACCGCACGCTTCGAACAGGTGACCCGCTGGCGCGAGGAAGACCGCATCAGCCTGCCATCCACTCTGGAGCTGGAACGCAAGACCAACCCTTTCCTGAGGGCCTCACAACCGTCAGTCAAACAAAAAGCGGACGAACGGACAGGTACGGACAATACCTCGCCTGTAGCGGTTTTTGCCGCCCTGCGCGCATGGAAAGATAAGTTCTAAACCGGTGGCCGATCAGCACAAAAATTCTGAAAGGTTGACCGTTGTTAAGACGCTTTCTAGAATCGCCCGACATTTTCGACTGGAACTATCTCCCAGCCAATGTCGTCATCTATACGCAGAACCTTTAATTCCGACGCATTGACTCGGTTGGCTCAGGCAATCGCGGTGGTCGCGAGCGCTACTCTGGCAGGCTGCCAGACCACCGGCAGCCTGGAGCCTGGCAGCTCGACCAACGCCTCTCATACACCGGTGATTGCCAAACCAAAACCGGTGTTCGTCGCACGCAAACCTGCCCCGCTAGCTCCGCCCCATGACGTGTGGGAACGCATGCGTCAAGGCTTCCAGTTGCAGGATGGCAACGATCTCAATCCCCGCATCGACCAACAGCGCCTGTGGTATGCCAACAACCCGTCGTTCCTCGAAACGGCAGGCGAGCGCGGTAGCCTCTATATGCACTACATCGTCGAGCGCCTGGAAGAACGCAACATGCCGCTGGAGCTGGCCCTGCTGCCAGTGATCGAAAGCGCCTACAACCCGATGGCCCTTTCCCGCAGCGATGCCGCTGGCATTTGGCAGTTCATCCCGTCCACGGGGCGCTACTTCAACCTGCGTCAGACCAATTTCTACGATGGCCGTCGCGACATCACGGCGTCTACCACTGCAGCGCTGGATTATCTGACCAAACTGCACGACATGTTCAACGGCGACTGGCTGTTGGCCCTGGCGGCCTATAACGCCGGCGAAGGCACGGTCAGCCGCGCCATCGAGCGCAACGAAAAACTCAACCTGCCTACCGACTACTGGAACCTGCCACTGCCGCAGGAAACCCGCGACTACGTGCCGAAATTGCTGGCCCTGTCGCAAGTGGTCATGTCGCCGGAAGCCTACGGCGTCAACCTCAGCCCGATCGACAACAAGCCTTACTTCCAGGTCGTCGAGCTGAACCAGCGCATGGACCTGTCCAAAGTCGCGCAGATGGCCAATATCGATGAAGACGAGCTGATGCAGCTCAACCCGGCGTTCAAGAAACGTCTGACCATCGACGGCCCGCAACATTTGTTGGTACCCACCTCCAAATCGCAGCTGCTGACCGCCAGCCTTTCGAACATGAAGCCAGAAGAGCTGGTGGACTGGCAGCAATACCGCGTGCGTCCGGGTGACAGCCTGACCAGCGTCGCCAGCCGCTACAAGGTGTCGACTGCCACGCTGAAGGATCTGAACAAGCTCTCTGGCAATCAGCTCAAGCGCGGCCAGGCGTTGACGATTCCGGTGCAGCCGGGCATGAAGATGGCCATGCCGGTATTCGAAGAAGTGGCCGAAGTCGATGAGAAACCGGCGCGCACACGTACTTATAAAGTGAAGAAAGGCGAAAACCTGCATCAGATCGCGCGCATCAACAAGGTGGATGTGAAAGACCTGCAGCACTGGAACAAGCTCTCCGGCTACAACCTGAAGGTCGGCCAGACATTGGTCATGCAGGACAATGGCAAGCCTGCCGCCAAAACCAGCGCTCGCGCCGTGGCCAAGGCCGATACCAGCACTCAGAGCAAAGACCAGGACGCCGACAAGAAGGCCATGCAGTACAAGATTCAGAAAGGCGACTCGATGTACCTGGTTGCCAAACGTTTCAACGTCGAAATGCAGCACCTCAAACGCTGGAACCCACGCAGCGGCCAGGCATTGAAGCCGGGGCAGACGTTGACGGTATATTTGCCGCATTGATCGTGAGACTGTTTTGGAAGCCGTGAAGTACAGCGGCCACTGACCGGCAGAATCTCGATCAACTGTGGGAGCGGATTCATTCGCGATGCGGCAGCATGCTTGATAGATCCGCATCCTGGAGCAACTCTCGCCAATGAATTCGCTCCCATAGGGTTTCGCGTCAGCCTGCCGTATCATTGACGCCCTTGTTCCCCACCTTTTTCCAGCCCATACAAGCTGTTACTGTGACCGACCGCTGCCTGGATCGAACGTCGATTTGATACGCCTCTCGCTGATGATTTTCAGCCTGGTCTTGAGCACGACAGCCGCCGCGACCATCAGTGAAAGCCATGGTTACGCACAGTTCGGTGTCCTCAAGTATCCGGCCAGCTTCACCCATTTCGACTGGGTCAATCCCGAGGCGCCGAAGGCTGGCACCTTGCGAATCATGGCCAACGGTACGTTCGACACCCTCAACCCCTACACCTTCAAGGGCAGCAGCCCGATCTCCACCCCCAACTTCGGCCAGTACGGCATCAGCGAGCTGAACGAACCGTTGATGGTCGGCACCGGGCAATACGATCCGTCCGGCGACGAACCTACCTCCAGCTATGGACTGATCGCCAAGACCGTCGAATACAGCGAAGACCGCAGCTGGGTAGTGTTCAACCTGCGCCCCGAAGCACGCTTTCACGATGGCAAGCCGATTACGGCCTACGACGTGGCGTTCTCCTACCGGACCCTGCTGAAAGACGGTCACCCGCTATACCGCACTGCCCTGCAGGAAGTGCAGCGGGTGGACATCCTCAACCGGCATCGCATTCGTTTCGTATTCAAACGGTCCGGCAATCCATTACTGATTCTGCGCCTCGGTGAATTGCCAGTGCTGCCGCAGCATTACTGGAAGAACCGCGACTTCAAGGCCACGACGTTCGAACCGCCCTTGGGCAGTGGGCCGTATCGCATCACGCAGGTACGCCCCGGACGCAGCCTGGTGTTCGAACGAGTCAGGGATTACTGGGGCAAGGACCTGCCGGTCAATCGCGGTAAATACAACTTCAACCGCGTGGCGGTCGAGTTCTACCGCGATGCCGACGTCGCTTTCGAAGCCTTCAAGGCGGGCGAATTCGACATCTACATCGAGCATCAGGCCAAAAACTGGTTCACCGGCTATGACTATCCCGCGGTGCACAATGGTCAGGTGATCAAGGCGCAGATCCCACACCAGATTCCGACCCAGACGCAGGGCCTGTTCATGAACACCCGACGCGGCACCTTTGCCGACATCAAGGTGCGTGAAGCCCTGGGCCTGATGTTCAACTTCGAGTGGACCAACCGCACGCTGTTCAACAACGCCTACAAACGCTCGGTCAGCTACTACCCCAACAGCGAATTTTCCGCGACCGATCTGCCTGCCGGGCGCGAATTTCTTTTTCTCTCACCCTATCGCAATCAGCTGCCCGCGAGACTGTTCACCCAGCCGTTTGCCGTGTCGAAAACCGATGGCGGCGGCGTGCCTCGCGACACCATTCGCAAGGCGCTCGGGCTGTTCGCCGAAGCGGGCTGGAAGTTCACCGATCGCGGCCTGACCAATAGCGCCGGACAGCCGTTGCGATTCGAAATACTTCTGGTCAATCCGAGCCTCGAACGAATCCTGCAGCCTTACATCGAAGACCTCACGCGAATCGGCATCGATGCTCGCTTGCGCACCGTCGATCGTGCCCAATACAAACAGCGCCTGGACCAATTCGATTTCGACATGATTCTGATGACCCTGAACCAGACATTGAGTCCGGGCCTGGAACAATGGCAGTACTTCCACTCCAGTCAGGCCAGCATTAAAGGCAGCAAGAATTACGCGGGCGTCGCCAATCCGGTTGTGGATGACCTCCTCAATCAGTTGCTGGCGGCGAAAACCCGGGAGGATCAGGTCGCGGCGACCAAGGCACTGGACCGCGTTCTGCTCTGGCAGCACTACATGATTCCCAACTGGTATCTCAATACTCATCGTCTGGCGTACCGCAACCGGTTCGCCTTCGTCACCACCCCGCCCTACACCCTGGGCCTGCGTGCGTGGTGGCTCAAGCCCTCGGAGAAAACCCAATGACTGCCCTCCGCTCCCTGACGCGGGCTGGCGGCCTGTTTTTGCTCGGCCCTTTGTTACTCGGGATGACTTGTGCATCCCAGGCGGCCCCGCAACATGCCATCACGCTGTACAACGAAGCGCCGAAATACCCGGCCGACTTCAAGCATTTCGATTACGTGAACCCCGACGCCCCCAAGGGCGGCATTCTGCGCAGCGCCGGTTTCGGCGGCTTCGACAGCCTCAACCCATTCATCAGCAAAGGCGTGCCTGCCGATGATATCGGCTTGATCTACGACACGCTGATGCGTCAGGGCCTGGACGAACCGTTCACGGAATACGGCCTGATCGCGAGCAAGATCGAAAAAGCCCCGGATAACAGTTGGGTACGCTTCTACCTGCGCCCGGAAGCCCGCTTCAACGACGGCCATCCGGTACGCGCCGAAGACGTGGTGTTCAGTTTCGAAACGCTGATCAAGGACGGCTCGCCGCTGTATCGCAGTTACTATGCGGACATCGATCAAGCCGTCGCGGAAGATCCGCTGACCGTGCTGTTCAAGTTCAAGCACAACGACAACCGCGAATTACCGCTGATCATCGGCCAGTTGCCGGTGTTGCCGAAGCATTGGTGGGCAACCCGCGATTTCAGCAAGGGTAACCTGGAGATTCCGCTGGGCAGCGGGCCGTACAGGGTGGTCGAGGTCAAACCAGGGCGCTCGGTGCGTTACGAGCGAGTGAAGGATTACTGGGGCAAGGACCTGCCGGTCAACAAGGGTTTCTACAACTTCGACAAGCTGTCCACCGACTACTACCGCGACAACACAGTCGCGCTGGAAGCCTTGAAAGCCGGGGCCTTCGATTTTTGGCAGGAGATGACCGCGAAGAATTGGGCCACCGCCTACGACGTGCCGGCTGTGCGTGAAGGTCGGCTGATCAAGGAAGAAATCCCCAACGGCAATCCCCAGGGCATGCAGGGCTTCATCTTCAATCTGCGCAAACCGATGTTCCAGGACATCCGCGTGCGTCAGGCCCTGAGCCTGCTGCTGGATTTCGAATGGACCAACAAGCAGCTGTTTTTCGGCATGTACACGCGCACCAAAAGCTATTTCGACAACTCGGACATGCGCTCACGGGGCCTGCCTTCCGACGCCGAGCTGAAAATCCTCGAACCGCTGCGCGGCAAACTGCCGGATCCGGTGTTCAGCGAGGAATTCAAGCTGCCGGTCACCGACGGTAGCGGCATCATTCGCGAACAACAACGCAAGGCCTTCGCCCTGCTCAAGGAAGCGGGCTGGAAAATCGTCGGCGACAAGATGGTCGACACCGAAGGCAAGCCGGTCAGCATCGAATTCCTGCTGGCCCAGACCGAATTCGAGCGCGTGCTGCTGCCGTTCAAACGCAACCTGGCCGATATCGGCATCGACCTGGAGATCCGCCGGGTCGACGTCTCGCAATACATCACCCGCCGCCGCTCGCGAGACTACGACATGATCGTCGGCAGCTTCCCGCAATCCAGCTCGCCGGGCAATGAACAGCGCGAATACTGGGATTCGTCCGCCGCCGACAAGCCCGGCAGCTACAACCTGATCGGGCTCAAGGATCCGGCCATCGACACGCTGGTCAGCGGCCTGATCAACGCCGACTCGCGCCAGAGCCTGATCGACCACACCCGCGCCCTCGACCGCGCACTGCTCTGGGGCTACTACGTGATCCCCAACTGGCACATCAAGACCTGGCGCCTGGCCTACTGGGACCATCTGGGCCACCCGCAGAAATCGCCGCTGTACGACATAGGCACCATGACCTGGTGGGCCAAGCCCGACGCGACGCCTGCGATTCCGCTGCAGAGCGCGCCGGACCTCGCCGAGCCTGAGGCGGCACCTTCCAAGGACACGGAGCAATAACATGCTGGCGTACATTCTGCGGCGCTTGCTGCTGATCGTGCCGACCCTGTTCGGCATTCTGCTGATCAACTTCGTGATCATCCAGGCCGCGCCGGGGGGCCCGGTCGAACAGATGATCGCCAAGCTCGAAGGTTTCGAAGGCGCCACCAGCCGCATCGCTGGCGGCGGTGCGGAAGTCTCCGTGGCGGGCTCGACCTACCGGGGCGCTCAGGGCCTGGATCCCGCGCTGATCAAGGAAATCGAGCACATGTACGGCTTCGACAAGTCGGCGCCAGAACGCTTGTGGATCATGGTCAAGAACTACGCCAGGCTGGATTTCGGCGACAGCTTCTTTCGCGATGCCAAGGTCATCGATCTGATCGCCGAGAAGATGCCGGTGTCGATCTCGCTGGGATTGTGGAGCACGCTGATCATGTACCTGGTGTCGATCCCGCTGGGGATCGCCAAGGCCACGCGACACGGCAGCCAGTTCGACATCTGGACCAGTTCGGCAATCATTGTCGGCTATGCCATTCCGGCGTTTCTGTTCGCGATCCTGCTGATCGTGGTATTCGCGGGGGGCAGTTATTTCGACTGGTTCCCCTTGCGCGGCCTGACCTCCGGCAATTTCGACGAACTCAGCTGGCTGGGCAAGGTGGGCGACTACTTCTGGCATCTGGTATTGCCGATCACCGCGCTGGTGATCGGCAACTTCGCCACCATGACCTTGCTGACCAAAAACAGCTTCCTCGATGAAATCGGCAAGCAATACGTGATCACGGCCAAGGCCAAGGGCCTGACCCAGCGTCGCGTGCTCTATGGACATGTGTTCCGCAACGCGATGCTGCTGGTAATCGCCGGTTTCCCGTCCGCATTCATTGGCATTTTCTTCACCGGTTCCCTGCTGGTGGAGGTGATCTTTTCCCTCGACGGCCTCGGTCTGATGAGTTTTGAAGCGGCGATCAACCGCGACTATCCGGTGGTGTTCGGCACCCTGTTCATCTTCACCCTGCTGGGGCTGGTGGTGAAACTGATCGGCGACCTGACCTATACGCTGGTTGACCCACGTATCGACTTCGACCGCAGGGATCATTGATATGACGTTGTCCCCTCTCAATCGACGCCGTTTCGAACGCTTCAAGGCCAACAAGCGTGGCTGGTGGTCGCTGTGGCTGTTCCTCATCCTGTTCGGTCTGAGCTTGGGCGCCGAACTGATCGCCAACGACAAACCGCTGGCCGTACGCTACGACGGTGAGTGGTATTTCCCAGTGTTCAAGCGCTATCCGGAAACCACCTTCGGCGGCGAGTTCCCGCTGGAAGCCAACTACAAGAGTCCCTATATCAAGGAATTGCTGGCCAGCAAAGGCGGCTGGACGCTGTGGGCGCCGATTCCGTTCAGCTACCAGAGCATCAATTACGATCTGAAAGTCCCAGCCCCGGCGCCGCCTTCTCGTGAGAATCTGCTCGGCACCGACGATCAGGGCCGCGATGTATTGGCGCGGGTGATTTATGGCTTCCGTGTCTCGGTGCTATTCGCCCTGACCCTGACAATCCTCAGTTCGATCATCGGGGTCATCGCCGGGGCATTGCAGGGTTTTTATGGCGGCTGGGTCGATCTGGTTGGTCAACGCTTTCTGGAGATTTGGTCCGGCCTGCCAGTGCTGTACCTGCTGATCATTCTGGCCAGCTTCGTGCAGCCCAACTTCTGGTGGTTGCTGGGCATCATGTTGCTGTTCTCCTGGATGAGTCTGGTGGACGTGGTGCGCGCCGAGTTCCTGCGGGGACGCAACCTGGAGTACGTGCGGGCCGCACGAGCGCTGGGGATGCAGAACGGCGCGATCATGTTCCGGCACATCCTGCCCAACGCGATGGTCTCGACCATGACCTTCATGCCCTTCATCCTCACCGGCGCGATCGGTACCCTGACCGCGCTGGACTTCCTGGGCTTCGGCTTGCCCGCGGGCTCCCCTTCCCTGGGCGAACTCGTCGCACAGGGCAAATCCAACCTGCAGGCGCCGTGGCTGGGCATCAGTGCTTTTGCCGTGCTGGCGATCATGTTGAGTCTGCTGGTGTTCATCGGCGAATCCGCCCGTGACGCATTCGACCCGAGGAAATGAGATGACGCAGGATAATCTGATCGAAATCCGCAATCTGTCGGTCGAGTTCGTCACTGGCCAGAAAACCCAGCGCGTGGTTGAGGGCATCAGCTTCGATATCCGTAAGGGCGAAACCCTGGCGCTGGTCGGCGAAAGCGGATCAGGCAAGTCAGTCACCGCCCACTCGATCCTGCGATTGCTGCCCTACCCGCTCGCACGCCATCCCACCGGGACCATTCAATACGCCGGCAACGAGCTGCTGACCGTAAGTGAAAAACGCATGCGCGCCATTCGTGGCAATCGCATCGCGATGATCTTCCAGGAGCCGATGACCTCGCTCAACCCGCTGCAGTCAATCGAGAAGCAGATCAACGAGGTGCTTGGTCTGCACAAGGGTCTGACCGGCAAGGCAGCCACACGGCGCACTCTGGAGTTGCTGGAGCTGGTGGGCATCCCCGAGCCGCTCAAACGCCTCAAAGCCTTGCCACACGAGCTCTCCGGCGGTCAGCGCCAGCGGGTGATGATCGCCATGGCCCTGGCCAACGAGCCGGAGCTGCTGATCGCCGATGAGCCGACCACCGCGCTGGATGTCACGGTGCAGCTGAAAATCCTCGAACTGCTCAAGGAGTTGCAGGCCCGTCTGGGCATGGCTTTGCTGTTGATCAGTCACGATTTGAATGTGGTTCGACAAATTGCCAACCGAGTATGTGTCATGCAGCGCGGTTGCATCGTCGAACAGGCATCGTGTGAAGAACTGTTCCGTGCACCGCAGCATCCGTACACCATCGAACTGCTCAGCGCTGAGCCAAAAGGTGGTCCTGCGAACAACGCTCCGGGCGCGCCGATGCTGGAAGTCGAAGACCTGCGGGTCTGGTTTCCGATCAAGAAAGGCGTGTTCAAGCGCACCGTCGATCACGTCAAGGCCGTGGACGGCATCCACTTCAGTCTGCCCAAGGGGCAGACGCTGGGGATCGTCGGCGAAAGCGGCTCGGGCAAATCGACGTTGGGACTGGCGATTCTCAGGTTGATTCGCAGCGAAGGCGAGATACGCTTTCAGGGCGACTCGCTGGCCTGTCTGAAACAGGACCAGGTGCGACCGCTGCGGCGACAAATGCAGGTGGTGTTTCAGGACCCGTTCGGCAGTCTTAGCCCGCGTATGTCGGTGTGCGACATCGTTGGCGAAGGTCTGCGCATTCACAAGATCGGAACACCCGTCGAACAGGAAGCGGCGGTGGTTGAAGCGCTCAAGGAGGTGGGTCTGGACCCGGCAACCCGGCACCGCTATCCGCATGAGTTTTCCGGCGGACAGCGGCAAAGGATCGCCATCGCACGGGCATTAGTGTTAAAACCGGCGCTGATTTTACTGGACGAGCCGACTTCGGCCCTCGACCGGACCGTTCAGCGTCAAGTAGTGGAGCTTCTGCGCTCCCTGCAAACCAAGTACAACCTGACGTATTTGTTTATCAGCCATGACCTGGCGGTAGTCAAAGCGTTGAGCCACCAACTGATGGTGGTCAAGCAAGGCCAAGTGGTCGAACAGGGTACGGCAGAAGACATCTTCGCCGCGCCGCAACATCCTTATACACAACAGCTGCTGGAGGCCGCTTTTCTGGCACCAGCAGCTGTCGATTAACCTGAAGAGGAACAAACCATGGGTTTTCTCGCCGGTAAGCGCGTCCTGATCGTCGGTGTCGCCAGCAAACTGTCCATCGCATCCGGTATCGCTGCCGCCATGCATCGCGAGGGCGCTGAGCTTGCCTTCACCTATCAGAATGAAAAACTCAAAGGCCGTGTCGAAGAATTCGCAACGGGCTGGGGTTCGAACCCTGAGCTGTGCTTCCCTTGCGATGTCGCCAGCGACGAAGAAATCGCCAAGGTCTTCGAAGCGCTGAGCAAGAAATGGGACGGCCTGGACTGCATCGTGCACTCGGTTGGCTTCGCTCCGGGCGACCAGCTGGATGGCGACTTCACCCAAGCCACCACCCGTGACGGGTTCCGCATCGCTCACGACATCAGCGCCTACAGCTTCGTGGCTCTGGCCAAGGCCGGTCGCGAAATGATGAAAGGCCGCAATGGCAGCCTGCTGACCCTGTCGTACCTGGGCGCCGAGCGCACCATGCCTAACTACAACGTGATGGGCATGGCCAAGGCCAGTCTGGAAGCCGGCGTACGTTACCTGGCCCGCAGCCTGGGTCCGGACGGCACTCGCGTCAACGCGGTATCGGCTGGCCCGATCCGCACGCTGGCCGCTTCCGGCATCAAGAATTTCCGCAAGATGCTCGACGCCAACGAAGCCCAGACCCCGCTGCGTCGTAACGTAACCATCGACGAAGTCGGCAACGCCGGCGCATTCCTCTGCTCTGATCTGGCTTCGGGTGTGAGTGGTGAAATCATGTACGTCGACGGTGGGTTCAACACCACGGCGATGGGTGATCTGGAAGGTTGATGTCCGGTTGATCTCAATGCAATACCTGTAGGAGCCGGCTTGCTGGCGAAAACGGTGGGTCAGGCAGCGATATGCTGAATGGCCCGCCTTTTTTTTGCGCTGGTTTTTTGGTGTAGCCGTTATCGGTGAGGTATTGGCTTGGGTCCGCCTTGTAGGCGTATCGCGTAAAAAACTGTGGTCGCGCGCAGAATCTCGGTGCGTCACAAAATGTACAGGAGCCGGCTTGCTGGCGAATGCGGTGCTCAGTTACAGATGTTTTGTCGACACTGCGCGTTCGCCAGCAAGTCGGCTCCTATAGAAGATCGAGCAACGGATACATCCCCCAGCGCCAAAAAACAAAAAGCCCCAACTCTCACAAGTCAGGGCTTTTCGTTTTCAGCATCCAGCGAGAATCAATACTTCTCGATCTTCGCCTCGGCTTGCAGCTGCGCTTGATACGCCTCGAAGTCCTGACGCCCCTCACGCGATGCCAGGAAGCGACGATACTGAGTCTTCTCCGCATCGGTCGCCGGCGCCGCCTGATTCACACCATTGAGGCGCACAACCACAAAGCTGCCATCGGCCGCCGTCAGACTCGAATAAACCGGCTTGTCCTTACCTTCCGGTTTAGGCATACGGAACAGCGCCTGCAGAACCTGAGGGTCGATACCCTCCTGACCACGAGAAGCCGCTTCCACAACCTTCCAGTTCTGGCCTTCCTGCTTGGTAGCGCTATACGGCACCTTGCCATCGCGCAGACCGGCCAGCAGCGTTTCGCCCTTGCCTTTGACGGCATCGCTGGCGTGCTCTTTGGTCAGCTGTGCACGGATCGCATCGGAGACCGCTTCCAGAGGCAACTGCTCAGGCTGACGGTGTTCCTTGACGTGTACCACCACGGAGGTTTCAGGGTCGAGTTCCAGCGCCGAGCTGTTGGAGCCCTCCTCCATCACCTCAGGGCTGAACGCTGCCTGGATCACCGCGCGGTTGGCCGCGATCCCTTCCCCGCCTTCACGACCGAACGGTGCAGTGGTCTGAACCTTCAGGCCCAGATCCTGCGCAGGCTGTGACAAGTCAGAAGCCTCAAACGCAGCGTCCTCCAGCTTCTTGCTGGCATCGACGTACATCTGCTCGACCTGTTGCGACTTCAAATCGTGAGTCAGCTTGTCTTTCAGGCTGGCGAAGGTCGGAACCGACGGAGCCTCGACTCCCAGCAGCTTGATCAAGTGCCAGCCGAACTGACTGCGAACTGGCGCCGATACCTGATCCTTGTTCAACGCATACAGCGCGTCTTCGAAGGCTGGATCGTAAACGCCCTTGCCTGCGTAGCCTAGATCACCGCCCTTGCTCGAAGAGCCCGGGTCTTGTGACAGTTCCTTGGCCAGCGCTGCGAAGTCTTCACCTTTGGACACGCGTTGCTGGATCTCTTCGATCTTCGCCTTGGCCTGGGCATCGGTTGTCTTGTCATTGACTTCGATCAGAATGTGCGCGGCACGACGCTGCTCGGCCAGGTTGGCGATTTCTTTCTGATACGCCGCCTGCAGGTCTTCGTCCTTCACTGACACCTTGTCGAAGAACGAGGATTTCTTCAGTTCGATGTAATCCAGGACCACCTGTTCAGGGCTGAGGAATTCCTTGGCGTGCTGATCGTAGTGCGCCTTGACTTCGTCGTCGGTGACTTTCACGTTGGATGGATCGGCCGGTAGAGTCAGGGTCGCGAAGTCGCGGGTCTGTTTTTCCAGGCTGGCAAATGCATCGACTTGCGCGTCGGTCACGAAGGCACTGCCACCGATACCCGCACGGATCTGGCCGATCAGCATTTCCTGACCGAGGATCTGACGGAATTGCATCCGGCTGTAGCCCAACTGACGAACCACCTGGTCGAAACGATCGGCATTGAATTTGCCGTCCACCTGGAACTCAGGCGTCAGCAGGATCTGCTGGTCCAGTGCGGCTTCGGAGAAACCGAATTTGGCGTCCGCAGCTCCCTGCAGCAGCAGCTTGCGATCGATCAAGCCCTTGAGAGCAGCGTCACGCAGCATCTTTTCGTTGAGCATTGCCGGATCGAAATCCTTGCCCAACTGTTGCATGAGCTGGCGGCGTTGCATTTCCACGGCCTGGCTCAGATCCGTCTGCGTGATCTCGTCGCCATTGACCTTGGCGGCGTCCTGGCTGTGGCTAGTGGCCCTGAAAATGGCATCGAAACCGGTCAGCGCCATCAGCGCCACGACAACGCCGATAATGGTTTTGGCAATCCAGCCTTGTGAATTGTCCCTGATATTCTGCAGCATGCGTCCCCCAGAGGGTTTTACTCAACTCACAAAGCTGCGACACACGGAGTGGAGCGTGGGTGAAATCCGGATAGAAGAAAGGCGCATCCGAGGATGCGCCTTCTCGTAACTTTCAAAACGGGCAAAGCGGACAGGGTTCGAATTTGCGTTCCCTGAGTTGACAGGCCAGCGCTTGACCAACCGCACTTGCCACTTCACGCCCGGGGCAGAGATAACGCTGTCCTGGGTGGGCAAAGGTAAAAAAGAAAATTAGTTGACTGCTTCTTTCAGAGCTTTACCGGCTTTGAAGCCTGGTTTCTTGGCAGCCGGGATTTCCAGAGTCTTACCGGTCTGTGGGTTACGGCCGGTACGGGCAGGGCGATCAGTTACGGAGAAAGTGCCGAAGCCAACCAGTACAACAGAGTCGCCAGCCTTCAGAGCGCCAGTGACGGACTCGATGACTGCGTCCAGCGCACGGCCAGCAGCAGCTTTCGGGATGTCAGCGGATGCGGCGATAGCATCAATCAGTTCCGACTTGTTCACTCTAAGTCCCCTTATATCTATCTATATTGAGTATATTTTCTAAGTTTTTTGGTGAAGCCAAACAAATGCTGAATGGCCTTCTGACGCTGGAAAGAGCCGCTTTATAACAAGGGCTCTAAAAAGCTGTCAAGGAAGGCCCCCCAGACTAATGCGTGCTAATTCTTTCCTTAGAGTCAGACTCGCGTTTTTCGTCCTTTGCAACCATCTCGGGAGCCACATCCGGCAAGGGCTCCGGCGCGTATTGCAGCGCAATTTGCAGGACTTCGTCAATCCATTTAACGGGTTTGATCTGCAGATCCTGCTTGATGTTGTCAGGTATTTCCTTCAAATCACGTACGTTTTCTTCAGGAATGATCACCGTTTTAATTCCACCACGGTGCGCGGCGAGCAGTTTTTCCTTTAAACCGCCAATCGCCAGAACCTGACCACGCAGGGTGATTTCGCCAGTCATCGCTACGTCTGCACGCACCGGTATCTGGGTCAGCGCCGAAACCAGCGCCGTGCACATGCCTACGCCCGCGCTAGGGCCGTCTTTGGGTGTCGCCCCCTCCGGCATGTGGATATGGGTGTCGCGCTTCTCATGGAAGTCCAGAGGGATGCCCAGGCTTTTGGCGCGACTGCGGACGACGGTCAGGGCTGCAGTGATCGATTCGACCATCACGTCACCCAACGAGCCGGTCTTGATCAACTGACCTTTACCCGGAACCACGGCCGCTTCGATGGTCAGCAATTCACCACCCACCTGCGTCCATGCCAAGCCAGTCACCTGACCGATCTGATCCTGCTGCTCAGCCAGCCCGTAGCGGAATTTGCGCACACCAAGGAAGTTTTCCAGCATGGCGGCGGTGACCACCACGGCAAAACGCTTCTCGGCGGCATGCTCTTTGACCGCTTTGCGGCAAACCTTGGCGATCTGACGTTCCAGGCTACGCACGCCGGCTTCACGCGTGTAGTACCGGATAATGTCGCGTATGGCCTCTTCTTCGAACTCGATTTCACCTTTCTTCAGGCCGTTGGCAGCGATCTGTTTGGGCGAGAGATACTTGGTGGCAATGTTGATCTTCTCGTCTTCGGTATAACCCGGCAGACGAATCACTTCCATACGGTCCAGCAGGGCCGCCGGGATGTTCATCGAGTTGGCAGTGCAGAGGAACATCACGTCCGACAAGTCGTAATCGACTTCCAGATAGTGGTCATTGAAATTGTGGTTCTGCTCCGGATCGAGCACCTCAAGCAACGCCGAGGCCGGGTCACCGCGCATGTCGCTGCCCATTTTGTCGATTTCATCGAGCAGGAACAGCGGGTTGCGAACGCCAACCTTGGTCATTTTCTGGATCAGACGACCCGGCATCGACCCGATGTAGGTGCGACGGTGACCACGGATTTCGGCTTCGTCTCGCACGCCGCCAAGGGCCATGCGCACGAACTTGCGGTTGGTGGCGTGGGCGATCGACTCTGCCAGCGAGGTCTTACCCACACCCGGCGGACCGACCAGGCACAGCACCGGACCACGAATCTTCTTCACGCGCTTTTGCACGGCGAGGTATTCGAGAATCCGCTCTTTGACTTCTTCCAGACCATAGTGGTCGGCGTCGAGGATGTCTTCGGCACGCGCCAGGTCCAGACGAACCTTGCTTTGCGCCTTCCACGGCACCTGAACCAGCCAGTCGATATACGAACGCACGACGGTAGCCTCAGCAGACATCGGCGACATCTGCTTGAGCTTGTTCAGCTCGGCCGTGGCTTTGGTCATCGCATCTTTCGGCAGGCCGGCGGCATCGATGCGCTTTTTCAGCTCTTCGATTTCGTTGTGGCCTTCGTCGCTGTCGCCGAGCTCTTTCTGAATGGCCTTCATCTGCTCATTCAAGTAGTACTCGCGCTGGCTGCGCTCCATTTGCTTCTTCACGCGACCGCGGATGCGCTTCTCAACCTGCAGCAGGTCGATTTCGGCGTCCAGCAAGGCCAGCACGTGTTCAACGCGAGCGCCCAGATCGATGATTTCGAGGATTTCCTGCTTCTGCTCGATCTTCAGCGCCATGTGCGCGGCCATGGTGTCGACCAAGCGACCCGGCTCATCGATGCTGTTGAGCGAAGACAGGACTTCAGCGGGGACTTTCTTGCCCAACTGCACATATTGCTCGAACTGCGCCAGCAGACTGCGCACGAACACTTCGGACTCACGGTCGGGGGCATCAACCTCGTCGATCAGCGCCACTTCGGCGCGGCAATGGTCGTCCACTTCGATGAAGCGCTCTACTGAGCCGCGCTGCTCGCCTTCGACCAGCACTTTGACAGTACCGTCCGGCAGCTTTAGCAACTGCAATACGGTTGCAATCGTACCTACGCTATAAAGAGCGTCTTCACCAGGATCATCGTCTGCTGGGTTTCTTTGCGCGAGCAGCAGAATCTGCTTGTCACCGGTCATCGCAGCCTCAAGGGCCTCGATGGACTTCTCGCGCCCCACGAACAGTGGGATAACCATATGCGGATACACCACGACATCGCGCAATGGCAAAAGAGGCAATTCAATGGTCGTCTTCATGATTTCGCCTCTACGGCGGCCTTGAGGCCATGGACAGATATAAATGGGCTGAAAACCAAGATGGGGGTAGCTACCCAAAAAAACAAGCGTTGGTTCGAGTTAATGCGAAAGAGGCGTTGAAACGCGAAAAGGGCCCGAGGGCCCTTTTCGTTTTCCAGTCGCCCGGCGCGAAGCCGCGAGGCTTACGCGTCCGGAGCTGCCTTGGCAGGCGGCTCGCTGTTTTCGTAGATCAACAGCGGCTTGGAAGTTCCTTCGATGACGCTCTCGTCGATCACCACTTTGCTCACGTCGGTTTGCGACGGGATTTCATACATGGTGTCGAGCAGTACGCCTTCGAGGATGGAGCGCAAACCGCGGGCACCGGTCTTGCGCTCCAGCGCGCGACGGGCAACCGACTTGAGCGCGTCAGTGCGGAATTCGAGGTCCACACCTTCCATTTCGAAGAGCTTGCCGTACTGCTTGGTCAAGGCGTTCTTCGGCTCGGTCAGAATCTGCATCAGCGCAGCTTCGTCCAGCTCATCCAAGGTCGCCAGCACTGGCAGACGGCCCACGAATTCCGGGATCAGACCGAACTTGACCAAATCGTCAGGCTCGACTTCACGCAGGGACTCGCCCACCTTCTTGCCCTCTTCCTTGCTGCGAACTTCAGCGTTGAAGCCGATGCCGCCTTTGGTAGAGCGATTCTGGATGACCTTTTCAAGGCCGGAGAACGCACCGCCGCAAATGAACAGGATGTTGCGCGTGTCCACCTGCAGGAATTCCTGCTGTGGATGCTTGCGACCGCCCTGCGGCGGAACGGAAGCCACGGTACCCTCGATCAGTTTCAGCAAAGCTTGTTGCACGCCCTCGCCGGAAACGTCCCGGGTAATCGACGGGTTGTCGGATTTGCGCGAAATCTTGTCGATTTCGTCGATGTAGACAATACCCATCTGGGCCTTCTCGACATCGTAATCGCATTTCTGCAACAGCTTCTGGATGATGTTTTCCACGTCCTCACCCACGTAACCGGCTTCGGTCAGGGTGGTGGCGTCGGCGATGGTGAACGGTACGTTGAGCAAACGTGCCAGCGTTTCGGCCAGCAGGGTCTTGCCAGAGCCCGTTGGGCCGATCAGCAGGATGTTGCTCTTGCCCAGTTCAACGTCGTCATTTTTCTTGTCGCGCTGGTTCAGCCGCTTGTAGTGGTTGTACACCGCTACTGCGAGAACCTTCTTGGCACGCTCCTGACCGATAACGTACTGGTCAAGGATGCCGCTGATTTCTTTCGGCGATGGTAATTTATGCGCGCTGCTTTCTGCCTGTGCTTCCTGCACCTCCTCGCGGATGATGTCATTGCACAGGTCGACGCACTCGTCACAGATAAATACCGAGGGGCCGGCAATCAACTTGCGTACTTCATGCTGGCTTTTGCCGCAGAAGGAGCAATAAAGCAGTTTGCCGTTGTCCTCGCCGTTGCGGGTGTCAGTCATTCGATCGATCCAATCCGGTAGGCTTGCAACACAAGATGAAGGCAATTGCGGGCTTTTTCAAGTCCGCAGGTAGCAGGGAGATCCTCGCCACCTGGGATTACTGCCTATCAAGCAATCATTTGATCATTTGACGTTTGTCGAGCACCGCATCCACCAAGCCGTATTCAGCAGCGCGTTCGGCGCTCATGAAGTTATCGCGGTTGGTGTCACGCTCGATGGCTTCCAGCGACTGACCGGTGTGGTACGCCAGCAGCTCGTTCAGACGCTGACGAATGTACAGGATTTCCTTGGCGTGAATGTCGATGTCCGACGCCTGCCCCTGGAAACCGCCCAGTGGCTGGTGAATCATCACGCGGGAATTGGGCAGGGCGAAACGCTTGCCCTTGGCACCGCCCGCCAGCAGGAACGCGCCCATGCTGCAGGCCTGACCCATTACGGTAGTCGAAACGTCCGGTTTGATGAACTGCATGGTGTCGTAGATCGCCATGCCCGCAGTCACCGAACCGCCTGGAGAGTTGATGTAGAGATGGATGTCCTTGTCCGGGTTTTCCGCTTCAAGGAAGAGCAGCTGCGCCGAGATCAGGTTGGCCATGTAATCTTCAACCGGACCGACAAGGAAAATGACGCGCTCCTTGAGCAGGCGGGAATAGATGTCATAGGCGCGTTCGCCACGGGCGGACTGCTCGATAACCATCGGGACCAAGCCGCCAGCGGCCTGGATGTCAGAGTTCTGCTGAATATAAGAATTGCGGGACATGTCTCGCATTCACTCCCAAATAGTCATGTCTTGAATACGCATAAGCCAGCGCGAAGGCTGGCTTATGGTGTTTTCGAACGAGAGAAAGAAATCAGTCGGCTTGTGGAGCTTCTACCGGCTTGACTGCTTCTTCGTACGAGACCGCTTTGTCGGTCACGCTCGCTTTCTGCAAAACAGTATCCACAACTTGTTCTTCAAGCACAACCGAACGCACTTCGTTCATCTGCTGTTCGTTCTTGTAGTACCAAGCGACTACCTGCTCTGGCTCCTGATAAGCGGAAGCCATTTCCTGGATCAGCTCGCGAACGCGGACTTCATCAGGCTTGAGATCGAACTGCTTGACCACTTCAGCAACGATCAGACCCAGCTCGACGCGGCGCTTGGCCTGCTCTTCGAACAGCTCGGCCGGCAGTTGGTCAGGCTTGATGTTGCCGCCGAACTGTTGAACGGCCTGAACACGTAGACGGTTCACTTCGTTTTCCAGCAGAGCCTTAGGCACTTCGATCGGGTTGGCGGCCAGCAGACCGTCCATTACCTGATTCTTGACTTTGGACTTGATGGCCTGACGCAGCTCGCGCTCCATGTTCTTGCGAACTTCGGTGCGGAAGCCTTCGATACCGGTTTCCTTGATGCCGAACTGATTGAAGAAAGTTTCGTTCAGTTCAGGCAGGGTCGGTGCCGAAACGCTGTTGACAGTGACGGTGAATTCGGCGGTTTTGCCAGCCAGCTCCAGATTCTGATAATCCTCTGGGAAGGTCAGGTTCAGAACGCGCTCTTCACCGGCCTTGGCGCCAACCAGGCCGTCTTCGAAGCCAGGGATCATGCGGCCCGAGCCCAGTACCAGCTGAGTGCCAGTAGCCGAACCGCCAGCGAATGCTTCGCCGTCGATCTTGCCCACGAAGTCGATGTTCAACTGGTCTTCGTTTGCGGCGGCGCGCTCGGCCACTTCAAAACGGACGTTCTGCTTGCGCAGGATTTCCAGCATGTTGTCCAGGTCGGAATCAGCGACGTCAGCGGACAGACGCTCGACGGAAACGGACTCGAAACCGGCAACGGAGAATTCAGGGAACACTTCGAAAGTAGCGATGTACTCGAGGTCCTTGCCTTTCTCGAAGGTTTTTGGCTCGACGGAAGGCGCGCCAGCCGGGTTCAGCTTTTGCTCTACGACAGCTTCGTAGAAGGTCGACTGGATCAGGTCGCCCAGTGCT
This sequence comes from Pseudomonas sp., assembly GCF_050739935.1. Taxonomy (GTDB): domain Bacteria; phylum Pseudomonadota; class Gammaproteobacteria; order Pseudomonadales; family Pseudomonadaceae; genus Aquipseudomonas. Next base: position 41,874 of record NZ_JBOICF010000082.1, read on the forward strand.
TCCTGACGAGCACCGTCTTCGTAACGCTGGCGGATCACGCTCATAGGCACTTTGCCAGGGCGGAAGCCCGGGATCTTGGCTTTACGTGCGGTCTGCTGCAGACGCTTGTTGACTTCGGTCTCGATGCGCTCAGCTGGCACGCCAATGGTCATGCGGCGCTCGAGAGCGGAAGTGTTTTCAACAGAAACTTGCATGGATATTCCTCGTTGCACAGACGTTAGCCGGCCGTTTCCGACCCCAGAATCAAGGGCAAGCATTCTAGTGGGTCAAACTCAAGAAGTCACCCTACCGAAGAAGGGTAAATACACAGGAATGCAACCAGCGAAGAGACCAAGAAGATTCAGACCACCGCGAGCGGTCTGGAACGCACCTTGCGCGCACCTATATAAAGGAAGCGAAGCACGACCGAATATCGATCCCATCGCTGGAAACATCCCGGGAAAGCACGCCATCTATTACCTGGCGAAACTCTACCCGCATGAAACCAATACTCTGAAACAAAAAAAGCCGCACTAGGCGGCTTTTCGATCCCTGCGAATGCGCTAGGCATCTCTCAAGGTTTGTAGCTGGTGCGGACGGAGAGACTCGAACTCTCACACCTTTCGGCGCTGGAACCTAAATCCAGTGTGTCTACCAATTCCACCACATCCGCGTATGAGGCGCTTAAGGCAAAGGCGCCAGACTATGAATCTGGCGCCTTTTCGAATATGGGGTGGACGATGGGGATCGAACCCACGACAACAGGAGTCACAATCCTGTGCTCTACCAACTGAGCTACGCCCACCATATTGCGTTGTAACTACTTGTGCCAAAGCTGCCTTAATGGCGCACCCGGCAGGACTCGAACCTGCGACCATCCGCTTAGAAGGCGGATGCTCTATCCAGCTGAGCTACGGGCGCTTGGTTAATTTGCATTCTTGCGACTACAAATTAAGAGCTTTCAATCACGCTGAGCCGATTTGAACTCTACCTGACTTAATCAACCTTTCGACCTGATTAACCGCTTCCGGCTTATCCTGTGTGGGGTTGTGCCCGACAAGTGCGACGAATCTTATAGACGGCCTCGAAGGTCGTCAACACTTTTTTCTAAAAAATTCAGTTAATTAAAGGGGTTAGCTTATTAAGCGGACCAATCGCCTTTGCCCTTGCGTCTGGTCATGCGAGAATGCGCGCTCTTTTTCCCTCCCTTCCGATGGTTAATCACGCGTAATGACTGCAAAACTAATAGACGGCAAAGCGATCGCAGCCAACCTGCGCCAGCAGATCGCCCAACGAGTCGCTGAACGTCGCGAGCAAGGGTTGCGCACGCCGGGCCTCGCGGTGATTCTGGTCGGCAGCGACCCCGCCTCTCAGGTTTACGTCTCGCACAAACGCAAAGACTGTGAAGAGGTCGGCTTCATCTCCCGGGCCTACGACCTGCCCAGCGAAACCACTCAGACCGCGCTGACCGACCTGATCGACAGCCTCAACGATGACCCGGCCATCGACGGCATACTGCTGCAATTGCCTCTGCCCGAGCATCTCGAGTCGTCCAGCCTGCTGGAGCGCATCCGTCCGGACAAGGATGTCGACGGTTTCCACCCTTATAATGTCGGCCGCCTCGCCCAGCGCATCCCGCTGCTGCGTCCCTGCACCCCGAAAGGCATCATGACCTTGCTGGAAAGCACCGGCGTCGATCTGTACGGCAAAGATGCGGTGGTCGTGGGCGCTTCCAACATCGTCGGCCGCCCAATGGCCATGGAACTGCTGTTGGCAGGCTGTACCGTCACCGTGACTCACCGCTTCACCCAGGATCTGGCGGGCCATGTCGGTCGCGCCGATCTGGTGGTCGTGGCGGCGGGTAAACCGGGGCTGGTGAAAGGCGAGTGGATCAAGAAAGGCGCGATCGTCATCGACGTAGGCATCAATCGTCAGGACGACGGCAAGCTGGTAGGCGACGTGGTCTACGAGACCGCCCTGCCCCGCGCTGGCTGGATCACCCCGGTGCCAGGCGGCGTAGGCCCAATGACCCGCGCCTGCCTGCTTGAGAACACTTTATACGCGGCAGAGACACTGCACGGCTAAGCCACAGGCGCATGAATGAAAAACGGCACCCTACCTGGGGTGCCGTTTTTGGTTGTCGAGGTAAATTAAATCTACAAATAACCTGTGGGAGCGAATTCGTTCGCGATTTGCCAGTACATCCGACACATCTGCATCGCCAGGAAAACATTTTCGCGAATAAATTCGCTCCCACGGGGATTTGCCCACTGATCGTTGGTCTGCAAAAACAACGATCAGTGTTCCAACGCGTTACTTCTTCGCAGCTTCCCAGCTTTTCAAGAGATCGGAATATGCGATGGTTTCGCCCTTCGGTTTCTCGTTGGCCAATTTTCGCTGCGGCGCGAGGAATTTGCCGCCACTTTGTTCAGCCTTGCTGTACCACTCTTCCGCCGAGGTTTCCGGATTCATCTTCGGTGCACAACCGCTGGCATCCTGAACCTTGGAGCGTTCGATGCGGGTCATGATCGCATCCTGATCCTTGGCCAGACCATCCAGGGCCGCTTGCGCGGTCTTCTCGCCGGTAACTGCTTCAGCCACGTGACTCCACCACAGCTGTGCCAGTTTCGGGTAGTCCGGAACGTTGGTACCGGTCGGCGACCACTGCAGGCGGGCCGGGCTGCGATAGAACTCCACCAGCCCGCCTAGCTTCGGCGCCAGCGCAGTCATCTCCTTGGAGTTGATGTCCGATTCGCGAATCGGCGTCAGGCCAACGATGGTTTTCTTCAGCGAGACCGACTTGGAGGTCACGAACTGCGCGTAGAGCCATGCCGCGTTGCGTCTTTTCTCGTCGGAAGCTTTGAGGAACGTCCACGAACCCACGTCCTGATAACCCAGCTTCATGCCATCCTTCCAGTACGGGCCCTTCGGCGACGGCGCCATCCGCCATTTCGTCGTGCCATCGGCGTTCATCACCGGCAGACCCGGCTTGGTCATGTCGGCGGTGAACGCGGTGTACCAGAAAATCTGCTGCGCGACGTTACCCTGAGACGGAACCGGACCTGACTCGGAGAAGGTCATGCCCGCAGCTTCCGGCGGTGCATAGGCTTTGAGCCAGTCGATGTATTTCTGGGTCGCGTAAACAGCCGCCGGGCCATTGGTGTCGCCGCCGCGAGTGATGCTGGAGCCGACCGGATGGCAATCCTCGACACGGATACCCCACTCGTCCACTGGCAGACCGTTCGGCAGCCCCTTGTCGCCGCTGCCGGCCATGGAGAACCAGGCGTCGGTGAAGCGCCAACCCAGGGAAGGGTCTTTCTTGCCGTAGTCCATGTGGCCATAGACTTTCTTGCCGTCGATTTCCTTGACGTCTTCGCTGAAGAACTTGGCGATGTCCTCATACGCCGACCAGTTCACCGGGACGCCCAGCTCATAACCGTATTTGTCCTTGAACTTTTTCTTCAGCTCAGGACGTTCGAACCAGTCGGCGCGGAACCAATAGAGGTTGGCGAACTGCTGGTCAGGCAACTGATACAGCTTGCCGTCCGGCGCGGTCGTAAACGAGGTGCCAATGAAGTCCTTGAGGTCCAGAGTAGGCGATGTGACCTTGGCGCCTTCGGGGCTGGCCATCAGGTCTGTCAGCGACAGCGCCTTGCCGTAGCGGAAGTGTGTACCGATCAGGTCGGAGTCGTTGACCCATCCGTCATAGATACTCTTGTCGGACTGCATGGCCGTCTGCAGCTTCTCGATGACATCCCCTTCCTGCAGCAGGTCGTGGGTCACCTTGATGCCGGTGATTTCAGTGAAGGCCTTGGCCAGGGTTTTCGACTCGTACTCATGGGTGGTCAAGGTTTCGGAAACCACTTTGATGTCCATGCCGCGGTACGGTTCGGCTGCCTTGATGAACCACTCCAGTTCCTTGAGCTGGTCAGCGTCGGACAGGGTCGTCGGCTTGAACTCGCTGGCCGCCCACTTCTTCGCGGCGTCCTCGTACTGATCCGCCCACGCCGAAACGCTCAAACCGCTGAGCATCACCATCGTCGCTACCGTCACACTATGTCGCAGCTTGTTTTTCTTATTGAACATAGACACCTCCAGTGTTGATTCTTATGTAGTCCCGCGTTTCAACCCGTTTTGCTTCTTTTGCAGGAGCGCGCCCGGCCAGTGTCAGTCGACACTTTCTTCGCAAACGAACCCCCTTTCGGGCAAGCGCGCTTCTACGGTTTTTAGCCGCTCCTTTCTCAACCCCAACGCATCACCATCAACAGCCAAATCAGGGACAGCCCGGAGGCGACCCAGATGTTCCAGTCGGTCGCACCAATCACCAGCAAATGCAGGTAGGCGCTGCCGAGAAGACCGATGAACAGCCGGTCGCCACGGGTGGTGGCAATCGGCAGAAAACCGCGACGTTCGATGCTCGCCGAACGCAGTTCCCAGACAGTCATCGCAACCAGAATGGTGGCGATGGACGCAAAGAAAATGGCGGTCGGCAGTGTCCAGGACATCCACTCCATTTTTCGACTCCTCAGACACGACCAAGGGCAAAACCCTTGACCACGTGATTGCGAACGAACCAGATCACCAGCATGCCGGGCAGGATGGTCAAAACCCCCGCCGCCGCCAGCACGCCCCAGTCGATCCCCGATGCCGACACCGTGCGCGTCATGACCGCGGCGATCGGCTTGGCGTTGACCGATGTCAGGGTCCGCGCCAGCAACAGCTCGACCCAGGAAAACATGAAGCAGAAGAACGCCGTCACACCGATGCCCGAGCCAATCAGCGGGATGAAAATCTTGCCGAAGAACTTGGGGAAGCTGTAACCGTCGATGTAGGCCGTTTCGTCGATCTCCTTGGGAACCCCAGACATGAAGCCTTCGAGAATCCACACTGCCAGCGGTACGTTGAACAGGCAGTGCGCCAATGCCACCGCGATGTGGGTATCAAACAGACCGATGGACGAGTACAGCTGGAAAAATGGCAGCAGAAACACTGCCGGTGGCGCCATGCGGTTGGTCAACAGCCAGAAGAACAAGTGCTTGTCGCCAAGGAAACGATAGCGGGAAAACGCATAAGCGGCAGGCAAGGCCACGCTCAGCGATATCACGGTATTCAGACAAACGTAGTACAGCGAGTTGATGTAGCCGCTGTACCAGCTCTCATCGGTGAAGATCACCTTGTAGTTGGCGACGGTAAAATCTTGAGGAAACAGCGTCAGGCCGCCGAGGATTTCGGTGTTGGTCTTGAACGACATGTTCACCAGCCAGTAGATCGGCACCAGCAGAAACAGCAGGTAGATCCACAACGACACGATTTTCTTCAACGGCAGTTTTTCGCGCTTGTTCATGGGCCGCTCCTCAGTTCTTTTCGCCGTGGGTCATCGCGGTGTAGAACACCCATGACACCAACAGAATGATCAGGAAATACACCAGCGAGAAGGCCGCCGCCGGACCCAAGTCGAACTGGCCGAGCGCCATGGTGGTCAGGGTCTGACTGAGGAAGGTCGTTGAGTTGCCGGGGCCGCCACCGGTCAATACAAACGGCTCGGTGTAGATCATGAAACTGTCCATGAAGCGCAGCATCACAGCGATCAGCAGCACACTCTTCATCTTCGGCAACTGGATATGTCGGAACACCGCCCAGTTCGATGCCCGATCGATGCGCGCCGCCTGGTAGTACACATCCGGAATCGCCCGCAAACCCGAATAGCAGAGCAGCGCCACCAGCGAGGTCCAGTGCCACACGTCGATGACCAGCACCGTCACCCAGGCGTCCGAGGCATTGGCCGCATAGTTATAGTTGATATGCAGAACATTGTTCAGAAACCACCCCAGCAAGCCAATGTCGCCACGGCCGAAGATCTGCCAAATGGTGCCGACCACGTTCCACGGAATCAGCAGCGGGATGGTCATCACGATCAGGCACAGCGACGACCAGCGACCCTTGGTCGGCATGGTCAGGGCGATGCCAATACCCAGCGGGATCTCGATCAGCAGCACACAGAACGAGTAGATGAACTGGCGCAACAGCGAGTCATGCAGCCGCGGGTCCTGCAGCACCTGCCTGAACCAGTCGGCGCCTACGAAGTAACGGCTGGACTGGTCGAAAATATCCTGCACCGAGTAGTTGACCACGGTCATCATCGGAATGATGGCGCTGAACGCCACCAGCAGAAACACCGGCAATACCAGCCACCAGGCCTTGTTGTTCTGCACTTTACTCATGGGGCACCTCGCTGGCCGGCGTCTGATTCGCAGCGGCTTCCAGCAGAAATTCATCGGCATAAAGCATCAGCCATTGGGCCGGGAAACTGATCCAGGCCTGACCCTGCGGCACCGGTTTGTCTTCCTGCAGGCGCACCTTGAGCGACTGTCCCGCCAGGTTCAGGGTGAGGATCTTGTAGGTGCCCAAGTCCTCGACGTAGGTCACGTCGGCACACATGGCGTCGTCGAACGGGCCGTCCCAGACATGCACGAATTCCGGCCGAATGCCGACCTTGAGCGTGTTCCACTGAGTTGCCGACAGGCGCTGCTGCAGGGCGTCGGGCAGCGGCAGATGAATACCGCCGAAACCGACACCACCCGCCTCAGGCCTGACTTCGATGAGGTTCATGCCGGGGCTGCCGATGAAGTAGCCGACGAAAGTGTGATGGGGTTTTTCGAACAACTCGCGCGGCGTGCCGAACTGCACGATCTGGCCGCCGTACATCACCGCGATCTTGTCGGCGAAGGTCGAAGCTTCGAGCTGATCGTGGGTGACGTAGACCATGGTGATGTTGAATTGCTCGTGGATCTGCTTGAGCTTGCGCCGCAGTTTCCACTTCAGGTGCGGGTCGATCACGGTCAGCGGTTCGTCGAACAGAATCGCCGACACGTCGTCGCGCACCAGCCCGCGGCCCATGGAAACCTTTTGTTTCTCGTCGGCGGTGAGGTTCTTGGCTTTCTTTTTCAGCAGCGGTTGCAGGTCCAGCACATCGGCGATTTCCTGCACCTTAGCCTGAACTTTCGCGTCGGCCATGCCCTGATTGCGCAGGGGAAAAGCCAGGTTGTCGTACACCGTCATGGTGTCGTACACCACCGGAAACTGGAAAACCTGAGCGATGTTGCGCTGCTCCGGCGACATGTCGTTTACCACCGTGGAGTCGAACATCACCTTGCCTTCCGAGGGGCTGAGCAATCCGGAAATGATGTTGAGCAAGGTCGACTTGCCGCACCCGGATGGCCCGAGCAAGGCATACGCCCCGCCCTGCTCCCAGACGTGGGTCATTTCGCGAATCGCGTAATCTTCAGGGCCACTGGGGCTTGCGCTATAGCTATGCGCGAGTTGTTGCAAACGGATCTCGGCCATCAGGCAACCCTCGCCATGCGCAGGCCCGGCGCCTGGATAAGGCCGCCCTGCTGATCGAATACGAACAATTTATGAGTCGGGATGTACACGCGGATCGGCGTATCGACGTCGTACTCGTGCACCCCCGGCAAATGCAGCACCAGCGAGAAATGCTCGTTGCGCACATGCAGGAAGGTCTCCGAGCCGCTGATTTCAGCCAGCTCCACAGTCACCGCCAGTTCCAGATCGTCGTCATTGGATGGCACCAGACTCAGATGGCTGGGGCGCACGCCAAAACCATAATCGCCATCGCCGATCTTGCGCAGGTCGACGTTGAGCGGGAAATGCACGAAGTTGGCGAAGCTCACTTCGTTGCCGTCGATGCGCCCCGGCATCAGATTGATCGGTGGCTCGGAGAACAACTCGGCGGCCAGCACCGTTTTCGGCTGGTGATAAACCTCCGGGGTCTTGCCGCTCTGGATCAGCCGTCCTTCATGCAGGATCGTCGTCGTCCCGCCCAGCGCCAGCGCTTCATTGGGCTCGGTGGTCGCATATACGGCGATGGTGTTGCGGGTTTCAAACAGCTGGCGCATTTCCTGGCGCAGTTCTTCGCGCAGCTTGTAGTCGAGGTTGACCAAGGGCTCGTCGAACAGAATCAGCTCGGCGTCCTTGACCAGCGCGCGTGCCATGGCCGTACGTTGCTGCTGTCCACCGGACAATTCCAGCGGGTAACGGGATAGGAATTTTTCTATCCGCAGCATCTTCGCGGTTTCCCGCACGCGGCCTTCGATTTCGTCTTTTGACATCTTCGCCTGACGCAAGGGCGAGGCGATGTTGTCGAAAACCGTCATGCTCGGATAGTTGATGAACTGCTGATAAACCATGGAAACATTGCGATGGCGCACAGCGATCTGTGTGACATCTTTGCCATTCATCAGTACTCGGCCGCTGTCTGGCTTGTCCAGGCCGGCCATCAAGCGCATCAGGCTGGTCTTGCCTGATAAGGTGCGCCCCAGCAATACGTTGAATGAGCCGGGTTCGAAGCTCAGCGAAGCATCGTCGATCCAGATCTGACCGTCGACTGCGCGGCTGACGTGCTCAAGCGTGAGAGACATGGCGTGCCCTTTTTATTTGTCTTGTTCGGGGTATGACGTGATTGGGTCATAAACACCGGTCGGGAAATTCGATGACCGCTTGTTGGATAGCGACAATCGTGCCAATCGATCTTCGCTAGCGAACAGACGCCCGTATGGCCCTATCTAGAGCGGTCGCGCTAAATCCCGAGGTAAATCAATATTCGTTGATGAACATAAATGAACAGGAAAGGCTGAACACCTGAACAAAATGAACATTGACTTTGAACAATCCTGAACAACAATGGATGAACGATTCGAGCACCGATGCTTCGCCAAAGCCGTATCTCAAAAACAATAAAAGCTCGCGCACGGACACATGCCCATGGCCATACCCGCCACATCCATCGCTCACGACACCATCATTCAGGACTCCTGGGCGCGCTGCCGTGAATTCGGCCTCGATCACCAGTCCAGCCCTGCCTTTGGCCGTTTGCCTGAACAGCAGGTTTCCCAATTGCTGGAGCGCCATCACGCGCTGGTGCAGACCACGCATCAACAAGTGCTGCCTTTCTACGAAAACATCCTCAGCAATTCCAACTGCCTGATTCTGCTGGCCGATCAGCAAGGCCAGGTGCTCAACTCGTGGGGCACCAAGCGCTTCGTCGAACCGGATCAGCAAAAAGGTTTTGTGGCGGGGGCCAGCTGGCTTGAACGGGGCGTCGGCACCAATGCCATCGGCACCGCGCTGGCGTGCGAACAGGCTGTTCACATTGAACACGATGAACACTTTCTCAAGGCCAATCGCTTCATGACCGGTTCGGCGGCACCGATCTTCGATGCTTCCAGGCGAATGATCGCGGTGCTCGACGTGTCCAGCGACAGCTTCCTGCCGCCGTCCCACACCCTGGGGATGGTGAAGATGATGAGCCAGACCATCGAAAACCGGCTGATCCTCGACCAGTTTCAGAACGGCTATTTTCAGCTGACTTTCAACACCGGCCTGAACAATCTCGACAGCCAATGGGCCGGGCTGCTGGTGTTCGATGAAAGCGGACGCATCCTCTGCGCCAATCGCCGCGCCGACAATCTGTTGGGGGTGAGCCTGCTGCAGGTGAATATCGAGAACCTGTTCAAAGCGCCGATCGCGCACTTGCTCGCTCAACAGGAGGGCCAGCCCTTTGCGCTGCAGGCCTCGGGACATAACCGTTTTCATGGCCTTATTAAACGGCCGAAAGCGCCGGTGCTGAAATTCCGGACCGTGGCCACGCCAAAGAAAGCCGAAACTCCAATGCCGGGTTTCGCCGATGAGAAGGTGGCGAAGGCGGCGCGTCAGGCGCAGCGTCTGTTGGAGAAGAATGTCCCGTTGCTGATTCTTGGCGAGACCGGCGCGGGCAAAGAGGTGTTCGTCAAAACCCTGCATCGGGCCAGCTCCCGGGCCGATCAGCCATTCATTGCTGTCAACTGCGCGGCGATCCCCTCGGAATTGGTCGAAGCCGAGCTGTTCGGCTACGAAAAAGGCGCTTTCACCGGCGCTCACCATAAAGGCAGCATCGGCCTGATTCGCAAGGCCGACAAAGGCACCTTGTTTCTCGACGAAATCGGCGACATGCCCTTGCCGGTTCAGGCTCGACTGCTGCGGGTGTTGCAGGAGCGCTGCGTGCAGCCGTTGGGCAGCAGTGAATTGTTTCCGGTGGATATCCGGATCATTTCAGCGACTCACTGTTCATTGCGCGCACAGGTACAAAGCGGGCGGTTTCGGCAGGATCTCTATTACCGCATCAGTGGTTTGAACCTTGAACTGCCGCCGCTTCGGGAGCGCACGGATAAGGCGGAACTGGTGTGGGCAATCTGGGAGCAGCATCGCGAACCTCAGCAGACCGCGGGATTCGACGCTTCAGTGCTGGCGCTGTTCGAACGGCATCCGTGGCCCGGCAATTTACGTCAGTTGAGCAATGTGATTCAGGTGGCCCTGGCTCTGGCCGAAGATCAAGCGATTGCCGCCGAGCATTTGCCGGAAGATTTCTTTGCCGATCTGGAAACGGACAGCGAGAACGACGAACCGGATACCGTCTTCAATCGCAAGGCTGCGCTGGATACGCCAGAGGAATTGAACGAATTGCTGCAGGCAACTGGCGGGAATATTTCGCAGTTGGCCAAGCAATTGGGGGTAAGCCGCAATACGCTGTATAAGCGCTTGCGTGAGCAAGGGTTCTAGGCCCTGGGCCAGACCAAATGCGCACCTATCGTTGAAATGCGAGCCCTGTAGGAGCCGGCTTGCTGGCGAACACGTTGGATCAGAAGCATAAATATCGACTGACCCACGGCGTTCGCCAGCAAGCCGGCGCCTACAAGAACGCATTATCAATGCATGGAAAGCAGCCAGGCGAACGCTGATCGTTCCCACGCTCTGCGTGGGCGTCGACTGTGATGCAGAGCGTTTGAGGATGCATTCCGACGCGGAGCGTGGGACCGATCATCCAAAGACTGGCGCGTCCGGTCCGGCGTCATCGCGAATGAATTCGCTCCCACAGTTGAAATGCGATCAACCTCTGGGAGCGAATTCATTCGCGAATCAATGTAACAGCCGCTGATGTATCAAGATCTGATCATCAATCCGCCAACCGCCAGGTCGTCCCGCCCTTCCCGTCTTCCAGCACCACGCCCAAGGCGGTGAGCTGGTCGCGGATGCGGTCGGATTCGGCCCAGTTTTTGTCGGCGCGGGCTTGCAGGCGCGCGGCGATCAGCGCTTCCACTTGTGCTGCATCGACACGACCTTCGGCACCTGCACGCAGGAAGTCGTCGGCTTCGAGTTGCAACACGCCCAGCACGCTGGCGAGCTGCTTCAAACGCGCCGCCAGCCCTGCCGCCGCCGTGACATCGCTGTCACGCAGACGGTTGATCTCGCGCACCATTTCGAACAACACAGCGCAGGCTTCCGGCGTACCGAAGTCATCGTTCATGGCCGCGGAGAAACGCTCGACGAATGCTTCACCACCCACGGGCTCGGCAGCTGGCAGACCTTTGAGCGCGTGGTAGAAACGTTCCAACGCGCCCTTGGACTCTTTCAGGCTGTCTTCGGAATAGTTGATCGCGCTGCGATAGTGGCTCGACACCAGCAGGTAACGCACCACTTCCGGATGGTATTTATCCAGCACGTCGCGAATGGTGAAGAAGTTGTTCAAGGACTTGGACATCTTCTCGCCATTGATGCGGATCATGCCGCAATGCATCCAGGCATTGGCGTAGGTCTTGCCGGTGGCCGCTTCGCTCTGGGCGATTTCGTTTTCATGGTGCGGAAATTCCAGATCGCTGCCGCCGCCATGAATGTCGAAGGTCTCGCCAAGGCAGCAGGTGGACATCACCGAGCACTCGATGTGCCATCCCGGACGTCCCGGACCCCACGGCGATTCCCAGCTCGGCTCGCCCGGCTTGACGCCTTTCCACAGCACGAAGTCCAGCGGATCGTCTTTTGCTTCATCGACTTCGATCCGTGCACCGATGCGCAAATCTTCGATCTTCTTGCGCGACAGCTTGCCGTAGCCGAGGAATTTGCCGACGCGGTAATACACGTCGCCATTGCCTGGCGCATAGGCATAGCCCTTGTCGATCAGGCTCTGGATCATGTCGTGCATGCCGCCGATGTAGTCAGTGGCACGCGGCTCCATGTCCGGTTTAAGGATATTCAGGCGCGCTTCGTCCTCGTGCATCGCGTCGATCATGCGCGCGGTCAAGGCATCGAACGCTTCACCGTTTTCACGGGCGCGGTTGATGATCTTGTCGTCGATGTCGGTGATGTTGCGCACATAGGTCAGGTCGTAGCCGCTAAAACGCAGCCAGCGGGTAACCAGATCGAACGCCACCATGCTGCGGCCATGGCCCAGGTGGCAGTAGTCGTACACAGTCATGCCGCAGACATACATGCGCACCTTGTTGCCATCCAGCGGCTTGAAGACTTCTTTGCTCTTGGTCAGCGTGTTGTAAATAGAAAGCACGACGATTCCTTATTGGCCCCAGGAGTCACGCAGGGTCACCGTCCGATTGAATACCGGTTGACCTGGTTTCGAGTCCTTCGCGTCAGCGCAGAAATAACCTTCGCGTTCAAACTGGAAACGGTCTTCCGGCGCTGCTTCACCCAACGACGGTTCAGCGCGACAACCGGTGAGGACCTGCAAGGAGCCTGGATTGATGTTGTCCAGGAAGGTCTTGCCCTCTTCTGCCTTTTCCGGGTTTGCGGACAAAAACAGGCGATCGTACAGACGCACTTCACACTCAATGCTTTCAGCAGCCGGCACCCAGTGGATCACGCCCTTTACCTTGCGGCCTTCAGGGTTCTTGCCCAAGGTCTCCGGATCGTACGAGCACCGCAGCTCGACGATGTTGCCGTCGGCGTCCTTGATTGCCTCATCGGCACGGATCACGTAGCTGCCGCGCAGGCGTACTTCACCGTTCGGCTCCAGACGCTTGTAGCCTTTCGGCGGCTCTTCCATGAAGTCATCGCGGTCGATGTAGATTTCACGGGAGAACGGCAGCTTGCGCACGCCAAGCTCTTCCTTCTGTGGGTGACGCGGCAGTTCGAGGTGATCGACCTTGTCTTGCGGGTAGTTGGTGATGACGACCTTCAACGGACGCAGCACGCACATGGCGCGCGGGGCGTTGTGATCCAGGTCCTGACGGATGCTGAATTCGAGCATGCCGAAGTCGACCACGCCATCGGAACGGTTGGTGCCGATCATTTCGCAGAAGTTGCGGATCGACGCCGGGGTGTAACCGCGACGGCGGAAGCCCGACAGGGTCGACATGCGCGGGTCGTCCCAGCCATTGACGTGCTTTTCATCGACCAGTTGCTTGAGCTTGCGCTTGCTGGTGATCGTATAGTTCAGGTTCAGACGCGAAAACTCGTACTGGCGCGGCTTGCACGGCACCGGCAGGTTGTCGAGGAACCAGTCGTACAGCGGACGATGGCTTTCGAATTCCAGAGTGCAGATCGAGTGGGTGATGCCCTCGATGGCGTCCGACTGACCGTGGGTGAAGTCGTAGATCGGGTAGATGCACCACTTGTCGCCGGTCTGGTGGTGATGGGCGTGGCGGATGCGGTACAGGATCGGATCGCGCAGGTTCATGTTCGGCGAAGCCATGTCGATCTTGGCGCGCAGCACGCGGGCGCCATCTTCGAACTCACCGGCCTTCATGCGGGCGAACAGGTCTAGGTTTTCTTCGACGCTGCGCTCACGGAACGGGCTGTTCTTGCCCGGTTCGGTCAGGGTGCCTCGATATTCACGGGCCTGTTCGGGGGTCAGGTCGTCGACATAAGCCTTGCCGGCCTTGATCAGCTCGACCGCCCAGTCGTGCAACTGATCGAAATACTGCGAGGCATAACGCACTTCACCGGACCACTGGAAGCCCAGCCATTTGACGTCGCTTTCGATGGCATCGATATATTCCTGGTCTTCCTTGGCCGGGTTGGTGTCATCGAAACGCAGATGCGTGACGCCACCGAACTCCTGAGCCAGACCAAAGTTGACGCAGATCGACTTGGCATGACCGATGTGCAGGTAGCCGTTAGGCTCCGGCGGAAAACGGGTCACGATCTTGGTGTGCTTACCCGAATCCAGGTCTGCCTGCACGATAGGGCGCAGGAAGTTGGTTGGAATTGCAGGGCCTGCCTTTGAATTCGCAGCGGCGTCTTGAGTGGGCTTGCTCATAGGATCCTTGAAAACCTAACAGTCTTGGCCAGGGTAGGCCGAATAAATCAAAGCGCCTATCATAGCCGAAGCTGTCAAGGCCCTGACAGCGTGCAGTGACAAAACTGCCGAGATACGCCGCAGGTCATCTAAGCGGCGACCGGGTTTGTACGAAAAGTCGTCGAACGAAGGCACGGCAAGGCTAGGCAAAGGCAAAAACAGGCGAGCAAGCGGAGTTGAGGCGCTCGATGAACATGGTGAGCCTGTTTTTAACGTAGCCTGGGACGCGTAACGCCGAAGGCGCTCAGCCCGCAGACACTTTTCGTACAAAGCTAATCGCAACTTCCCGTTGTGCGACCTGCCTCTGTAAACTGCGCGCCTGGGTGAAATCGCTGGCTCTTTTACGCCGTAAGCCGCGATCGACACGTCCAACCACGAATTTCAAAAGAGCGACTTAGAACATGTCCAAAGTAAAACTGACCACCAACCACGGCGACATCGTCCTGCAACTGAACGCTGAAAAAGCGCCGATCACTGTCGCCAACTTCATCGAATACGTGAACGCCGGCCACTACAGCAACACCGTATTCCACCGCGTCATCGGTAACTTCATGATCCAGGGCGGCGGTTTCGAACCAGGCATGAAAGAAAAGAAAGACAAGCGTCCAAGCATCCAGAACGAAGCCGACAACGGCCTGCCGAACAAGAAGTATTCGGTCGCCATGGCCCGTACCATGGAACCGCATTCCGCTTCCGCTCAGTTCTTCATCAACGTCGCTGACAACAGCTTCCTGAACCACAGCGCCAAGACCGTTCAAGGTTGGGGCTACGCGGTGTTCGGTGAAGTGGTCGAAGGTTCGGACGTGGTCGACAAAATCAAAGGCGTCGCCACTACTTCCAAGGCCGGTCACCAGGACGTTCCCGCCGAAGACGTGATCATCGAGAAAGCCGAGATCGTTGAGTGATATTGCTGATCTCCGATCTGCATCTGGAAGAAGGACGCCCGGACATTACCCGGGCGTTTCTGGATCTGCTAAGTGACCGGGCCCGTGGCGCCGAGTCGCTGTATATCCTCGGGGATTTTTTCGAAGCCTGGATCGGCGATGACGCGATGTCGCCCTTCCAGCGCTCGATCTGCGAAGCCCTGCGAGCATTGAGCGACAGCGGTACGCAAGTGTTCCTGATGCATGGCAATCGCGACTTCATGATCGGCCAGGCCTTTTGCAAGGCCGCTGGCTGCACCCTGCTCCGCGACCCGAGTGTCGTGCGCTTCAATGGCGAGCCGGTGTTGCTGATGCACGGCGACAGCCTGTGCACTCGCGATGAAGCCTATATGCGCATGCGCCGCTATTTGCGCAATCCACTGACTTTATGGGTTTTGCGGCACCTGCCCTTGAGCACCCGGCACAAGCTGGCGCGCAAATTGCGCAGCGAAAGCCGCGCGCAGACCCGCATGAAAGCCAACGATATCGTCGACGTGACGCCGGAAGAAGTCCCGCGGATCATGTCCGAATACGGGGTGAAGACCCTGATCCACGGTCACACTCATCGCCCGGCGATCCACAAGCTGCAGATCGGCGCCGACACCGCACAACGGATCGTGCTGGGAGATTGGGATCGTGAAGGCTGGGCACTGCAGATCGACGAACAGGGGTTTCAATTGACCTCGTTCGGGTTTGTGCAGGAACAGCCGTTGACGATCGGACATAGCGAAAGCCAAAGCTGAATGCGCTGAATCGTCTGGCGCAAAAACCTGTGGGAGCGAATTCATTCGCGAGAGGGCCGTGCAGCCAATGAAAACGTGTCGGCTGCACCGCCCTCTCGCGAACGAGTCGCCCCTACAGGGGATCTGCGAACATCAAAACATGGGCGGCGTGTCCGAGAGCGAACTCAATGCCCCGCTCCAGGCCCGGCCTTGGCGGCGAATGGTGGTTTGGCCATCCAGATCACCAGGATCAGCGCAAAGAACAACCAACCCATCATGTAGAAGTATTCCACCGTCGACAGCATGTACGCCTGGCTGGTGACCATCCCGTCGAGTTGCGCATAGGCCTGATTGCTGGCACCGCCCATCATGTCCAGCGCGTGTCGCGTGGTGGGTTCGTAGTTGTTCACGCTCTCGCTGAGGTACGCATGGTGCATGTTGGCCCGGCGAATCCAGATCCAGGTAGTCAGCGACGCCGCGAAACTGCCGCCCAGATTACGCAGGAAGGTCGCAAGCCCCGAGCCATCGGCGATCTGCGAAGGCGGCAGGTCCGACAGCAGGATACTCAGGGTCGGCATGAAGAACAGCGCGATCCCCGCCCCCATGAACAGCTGCACCAGCGCAATGTGTTCGAAATCCACCTGACTGGTGAAATTCGAGCGCATGAAGCAGCTCAGGCCGATGCCGAAGAACGCCAGCCCCGCCAGCAGCCGCAGGTCGACTTTGGGAGCGTATTTACCCACGAACGGCGACAGCAGAACCGGCAAGATGCCCAGCGGCGCCACGGCCAACCCGGCATAGGTCGGCGTGTAGCCCATCTGCGTCTGCAACCACTGCGGCAGAATCAGGTTGATTCCGAAAAACCCGGAATAGCCCAGCACCAGACAAATGGTACCCACCCTGAAATTGCGGAAGGAAAACAGCCGCAAGTTGACCACCGGGTGTTCGTCGGTCAACTCCCAGATCACGAACGCAGCCAGCCCAATGGCCGAAATGACCGTGCCAATGATGATGAAGTTGGAAGAGAACCAGTCCAGGTCGTTGCCCTTGTCGAGCACGACCTGCAAGGCGCCTACGCCGATGATCAAGGTGATCAGCCCGACATAATCCATGGGTTGGCGGGTGATGTTCACGGGCCGCGCCGCCAATTGCGTGCGCACCACGATGGCGGCGAACACGCCGATAGGCACGTTGATGAAGAAGATCCAGGGCCAGGCATAACTGTCGGTAATCCAGCCCCCGAGGATCGGCCCGGCGATGGGGGCTGCTACGGTGACCATCGCCAGCAGTGCCAGTGCCATCCCCCTTTTCGCCGGCGGATAGACCGCGATCAGCAGCGTCTGCGCCATCGGGTAGAGCGGCCCCGCCACCAAACCCTGTACCACGCGAAAGCCCACGAGCTCAGGCATCGACGTGGAAATACCGCACAGAAACGAGGCGATCACGAACAGCAGCGTCGCCCATATAAACAGTTTCACCTCACCGAAACGGCGACTCAGCCAGCCGGTCAGCGGCAATGCGATGGCGTTACTCACCGCAAACGAGGTAATGACCCAGGTGCCCTGATCCGAACTAACCCCCAGGTTGCCGGAAATCGTCGGCAAGGCGACGTTGGCAATGGTGGTGTCGAGCACCTGCATGAAAGTCGCCAGCGACAGGCCAATAGTGCTCAACAGAAGGCTTGGCGGCGTAAAAGAAGCGGGAGCGTTGTTACTCATCGCGAATCCTTTGACACTCGAAAAGCGTCCCGGCCCGCAAGCCGGAACGAATGGATTGGCGAATCAGCGTTGTACCGTCTTGCTCGGGCCGGATGCGCTGTTTTCATGAATCAGGCGGGTGATCAATGCGTCGGCCTCGCCCAGCTGTTTGGTGTAAACGTCAGTGGTGTACGACGCCTGCTTGGGCGGCTGCTGTGCCAGCACCGGGCCGCTCTGATCGTGCAGGTTGACGTCGACCACGGTGGACAGCCCGATACGCAACGGATTCTGCGCCAACTCGTCTGGATTGATGTGAATCCGCACCGGAATCCGTTGCACGATCTTGATCCAGTTACCGGTGGCGTTCTGCGCGGGCAGCAAGGCAAACGCACTACCCGTACCGGCACCAACGCTGTCGACGGTGCCGCTGTACTTCACATCGCTACCGTAGAGGTCCGCCTCGATGTCCACCGGCTGACCGATGCGCATCTTGCCCAGCTGAGTTTCCTTGAAGTTGGCGTCAATCCACAGCTGATTCAGGGGAATCACCGCCATCAGCGCGGTGCCAGGCTGGACCCGTTGACCCAGTTGTACGGTGCGCTTGGCGACATAGCCGGTAACCGGCGCGATCAGCGTGCTGCGCGCGCTTGTCAGGTAGGCCTGACGCAATTGAGCGGCCGCCGCCTTCACGTCCGGGTGCGAGGACACCTGAGTGTCGTCGACCAATGCCGTACTGGTCACCAATTGCTGCTGGATGTTGTTCAGAGCGTTTTGCGCGCTGGTCAGGTCATCCTTGGCGTGGGACAGCTCCTCCTGAGAAATCGCCCCGCCCGCCGCCAGATTGCGACGACGGTTGAAGTTGTCCTGAGCCCTTTGCACTTCGGCGCGTTGCGCCGCGAGTTGAGCCTTGATGCCGTCGACGTTGCTGTACAAGCCGCGCACCTGACGCACTACCTTACCCAGATTGGCCTCGGCGCTCTGCTGCGCGACTTCGGCGTCGTTGGGATCGAACTGCACCAGCACCTGGCCTTCGCGAACCAGATCGCCATCGTCGGCACCGATGCTGACGACCGTACCGGTCACTTGCGGGGTGATTTCCACCACGTTGCCGTTGACGTAGGCGTCGTCGGTGCTCTCGCTCCATTGACCCCAGATTTCATACCAGGCCCAGACACCCAGCCCGCCGAGAATCACGATTACCGCCAGACCGATCAGCAGTAGCTTGCGCTTGCGCGGGTTCTTTTGCGGCTTGCCCGATTTGTCATCCTGCTTGGTGTCCTGTTGCTTGGTGTCCTGTTGTTTGGCATCCGCGCCCTGGGCGTCCTTTTGTTCGTTTGCAGCGTTGTTTTCGTGAGTGGCAGTGGCCATGACGATTACCTTAATGAGTCAGCGAAGCAGTTGACGGGACGGCCGGGGCGGCGTTTTCGCCAGGTTTGCTCTCTTCGAAGCCTCCCCCCAGGGCCTGCATCAACTGGATCGAAAGATCGATTCGTTGCGCGTTGAGATCAGCCAGTTGGCGTTGCGACTGCAGCAATTGCTGCTCGACGGTCAGCACATCGAGGTAATTGCCGATCCCCGACGAATAGCGCTGAACGACGGTGTTGTAGGACTTCTGAATGACATCGGTCGCCTGCTGTCGCGCATCGATCTGACCACCGATGGAGTGCAGCTGGCCAATGTTGTCGCTGACGTCACCCAGGGCCCGCACCAGACTCTTGTTGTACTGCGCGACCGCAAGGTCATAGTCGGCATCCCGGGCATCGAGGTCGGCGCGACGACGGCCACCATCGAAGATTGGCAGGGAAACGGTTGGCCCCACGTTGAAGAAGCGGCTGGCCGAACCGAACATTGCATCACCCAGCAATGAATCCACGCCCGCCGAGGCGCTGAGGTTCAGGTTTGGATAGAAATTGGTTTTGCTGGCCGCGATGTCCTTGTTGGCCGCTTCGACCCGCCAGCGCGCCGCCACCAGGTCCGGGCGACGACCGAGCAATTCGGCCGGCACCACCGAAGGCAACGCCACCACGGCAGGCTTGAGCACGTTCGGCCTGGCCAGCTCTTCGCCCCGATCCGGGCCTTTGCCCATCAGCACCGCGAGGGCGATCTTCGCCGTGCGCAGACGTTTGTCGGCGTCGATCAGCGCTTCGCGGGAGCCTGCTTCCAGGCTCTCGGTCTGCTGATACTGGTACTGGCTGTCGATGCCGGACTTGAAACGCCGGGCGCCCAATTCCAGCAGTTGCCGGGTACGCTTGAGGTCGTCGGTCGCCAGATCACGGATGATGTAAGCCTGGCCCAGATCGCTGTAAGCGCGGGCGACATCTGCCGCCAGGGTCAATTGCGCCGCTTGCTGGTCAATCTCGTAGGCGCGGGCCTGGCCCAACGCCGCCTCCCAGGCCGCACGCTGGCCGCCCCAAAGGTCGAAGTTGTAATTGAAGCTGGCACCCAGGCTACGCAAGGTGCTGGAACGGCCGCCCTCGCCCGTCGGATCCTGATCCTTTGCCAGACGTGATCGGCTGATACTGGCATCGGCATCGACGGTCGGCATGCGATCGGCGTCGGCAGCGTAGGCCGCAGCGGCGGCCTGGTGGGTCCGGGCAGCGGCAACCTGCATGTCAGGACTGTCGCGCAGTGCTTCAGTGATCAGGTCGTTGAGCTGTGCATCGCCGAGGCTGGTCCACCAATCGCGTTTCGGCCAGGCGGCTGGCGACAGGTTGATGCCCTTGAGGCTTTGTCCGGCCTGCAGATTATTGGCGTCGATACCGACGCCCTCAGTGTTCAAGCCTTTGGAATTGGCGCAGCCAGCCATGACCAGCGCGACAAACACCAGGCTTAACGAAGTACGCAGGGCCGAGCCCTGCCTGGGTCGAATGTTCATTTTGCTGCAATCCGCGCAAGAGTGATCGGATCAGCCGCCGCGACCAGAACTTTGGTGAGCAATTTTTCCAACATGGCCAATTCACTATGCTCCAAGACGCCGACCATTTCGTTCATCGCATGCGCCCCTATCTGCGGCAACAGGTCCGACAGCGCCTGACCGGCATCGGTCAAGACCAGGCGGACCTGACGGCGATCCGACTCGGAACGCGTGCGCATCAGCAGGTCCTTCTGCTCCAGACGATCGAGCATGCGCGTCATCGAGCCGCTGTCCAGACACAGCGAACGGCAGAGATCTGCGGGGGTATCGGCACCGTAGAGCGCCACGATGACCAGGACCTTGAATTGCTGGGCGGTCAAGTCATAGGGTTCAAGATGTTTGTCGAGAATGCGGTTCTTCAGCAGGTCGGCTCGACCGATCAACATCCCTAACAGGCTGTTCTGAAAAGTCTCGGGAGTGAAGTGCGCCATTGATAGTCACCAATTGTCTGCCTAGGCAGTGAGTTGGCGGGAATATTACTGCCTAAGCAGCAAACACACAATGAAACAATTTTCAGGATGCGGAGTTCCGGACGAGTGTGCTCGCCGGACGGGCAGTAGAGTCACGAAAGGACGTCAGCTAAACCGGAATAAGCGGCCTGCACCAAAACGTGTAGGAGACGTCGGCGGTTAAGACGGCAGCGAACGCGGTGGGTCAGGCGGTGCATCACTGTCTAACCCTGCGCGTTCGCCAGCAAGCCGGCTCCTACCGGTGTTGCGTTGGCAACTCAATCAGCCGAAACGACCGGTTATGAAAAATATCGCTACGTCACGGAACCTGTAGGAGACGTCGGCGGTTAAGACGACAGCGAACGCGGTGGGTCAGGCGGTGCATCACTGTCTGACCCTGCGCGTTCGCCAGCAAGCCGGCTCCTACAGGTGTTGCGTTAGCCACTCAATCAGTCGAAACGACCGGTATAAAAATGTCGCTACGTCACGGAACCTGTAGGAGACGTCGGAGGTTACGACGGCAGCGAACGCGGGGGTCAGGCGGTACATCACTGTCTGACCCTGCGCGTTCGCCAGCAAGCCGGCTCCTACAGTGCAAGGTAGAGCGCTCAACGGTTACCGCGCAGGCACACCACTGTGAAACCGGAAATCCTCATCCGGGCTTTCAATCAGCTCGCGCTCGGCCAGGCGGATTTCCTGAATCTTGGCGTCGACATCCGCCTCCTCACCATACAGATAGGCCAATTTCAGGTAGTCCTGAAAGTGCCGTGCCTCAGACTTGAGCAGGCTGGCGTAGAACTTCGACAGGTCGGCGTCCAGATGCGGAACCAGCGCTGCGAAGCGCTCGCATGACCGTGCTTCCACGATGGCGCCGACGATCAGTGCATCGGTCAGCCGATAAGGATTGTGGTTACGTACTCGTTTGCGTAGCGATCCGGCATAGCGGGCCGAGCTGATGTTGGCCATCGCAATGCCGCGCTTCTTGATGATGCCGATCACTTGCTCGAAATGACGCAGTTCTTCACGGGCCAGACGCGACATCTTGGCCAGCAGGTCGAACTTGTCGTTGTACTGGAACATGAATTGGAACGCCGCCCCAGCGGCTTTCTTTTCGTTGTTCGCGTGGTCGATCAGCAGGATGTCCAGGTTCTGCAAGGCCGCCTGGACCCAGGTGTCCGGGGTCGGACAAAGCAGGAAAGCGTCGACTTCTGGATAGATCTGCATGAGTTCACGAATGGCTGGATGGGCAAGGCGCAGCATTATACGGGGCTCGTTGCACAGAACCAGCCTCTGTACCCGTAAAACTCATGAGCCCGATCAGCGCAACGCCCCCCGGCAGCCGATTCACGCCGATCACTTCACGCCAGCCGACTATATTCAATAAGCGAACCGTCCCGGTCTGTGTAAGGTCGAACGTTTCATAAGTCTTGCAGGGAGATCAGCTCATGCAATCGATTCGCAGAATTCTGGTAGTCATCGAACCTGGCGCGGAAACTGACAAGGTGGCCAGTCTGACCATGCCACGCGCCTGCCTGATAGCACGCGCGACAGGGGCGAGCCTGCATCTGCTGGTGTGTGACAAGAAGCTCGATCACAGCGAACTGCTGACTGACCTTCGACACGTCCTCGAAGCCAAGGATATCAAGGTCACCACCGAACAGGACTGGCATGAGAGCACCCACCAGACGATCGTCAAAGCGCAACAGGCTCAAGGGGCTGACCTGGTGATCAAACAGCACTTTCCCGACAGCGTCTTGAAAAAAGCCCTGCTGACGCCTGCGGACTGGAAACTGTTGCGCTATTGCCCCTGCCCGGTGCTGATGGTGAAGACTGATCGGCCATGGAAAGGCGGGGCGATTCTCGCGGCGGTCGATGTCGGCAACCCGGATGGCGAGCACAGGGCGCTGCACTACAGCATCATCCAGCATGGCTACATCATCGCGGAAATGGCCGAAGGTGATCTGCATGTCATTACCGCGCATCCTTCACCGATGCTGTCGGCGGCGGATCCGGTCTATCAGTTGCCTTCAAGCACAGAAGCCAAGTATCGCGAGCAGTGCACAGCGTTTCAGAGCGAATTCAATATAGATAATGCCCATCTGCACATTGCCGAAGGCCCGGCAGATGTGTTGATCCCGTTCACCGCGCATCATTTGCAGGCGGTAGTGACGGTCATCGGGACCGTGGGCCGCACGGGGATTTCCGGTGCACTGATAGGCAATACCGCCGAAGTGGTGCTCGACTCTCTGGAAAGTGATGTGCTGGTGCTTAAAAGCGAGGAAGTTTTGAAGCATCTGAAGGAGGAGTTGGCGAGAGCTTGAACATATAAGGTTCCGCTTCCGCTTGCAGAACTCGAATAGCCCAAGGTCCCGCATCAGCCCTCCGGGCAGAATCATGAGCAGATCCCACTCTCACCCCATCGCGTCCAGCAAAAACCCTGGGGCGATGTAGCGCTCGTAATGCGCTTCGGACAACAGAAAGAATTCCCGATCAATGGCATCGCGCAGTTCAGGCAGTCCCCAATCGCGGAACTCGGGCAGCACGACCATCCCGTACGCTTCCAGATTGTTGATCGCCCGCGCGCCGCGCGCGATCAACTGGTACGCCCAGCAATACTCCGACTGCTGCGGCACGAAACGGATCTTGCGTTGTTCCAGCTGTTGGCGCAGCTTGGCTGGATCGAACACCTCAACCTTTGCCGTCATCACCTGCACCAGCAATTGCTCAAGGCGCAACCAGACCGCGCGTTTCTCGTCCTCGTTGTAGCCGTTCCAGTGAATCACCTCATGGTGAAAGCGCTTGCAACCGCGGCACACGAGATCGCCGTAAACGGTGGAACACAGGCCTACGCAGGGCGTCTTGATGATGTGATTGGGCATGGCGGGAAACATGGCGGCGGAGGAAACAAGCCCGCATGTTAGCCCTTTGTCTAACGGGGTACACCCTTGAAGATGTAGGGCTAACTTACCTTTACCTTTTTTTTGCCGTAGAATCACCGGGCCTTTTAAGGCGCCAATGTCCGTTGGAAGCTGTTTTCAAAGCGTCACGAGCACAGTCAAGTCTACCCAGCAGTCGGTTCTATGACGCAGGTCCTCCTGCGTCCCCTCCTCCAGAACTGGTCATGCAGGCGTAAAACTTTGAAAACAGCTTCTGTTGGAAATCGTCAGCTGCCTGCCACAAGACTCAAAAAGTTTTTAAAGCGCACGGCTGCGGACCTTTTCTGGATGAGCGTCCCGGACACCCATTTGGGACCACTGATGAGGGTAATACTGTGCTTGAAGCCTACCGTAAACACATCGAAGAGCGTACCGCCCAGGGTATCGTGCCCCAGCCGCTTAACGCCGAACAAACCGCAGGCCTGGTCGAGCTGCTGAAAAACCCACCGGCTGGCGAAGAAGCTTTCCTGCTTGATCTGATCACCAATCGCGTTCCACCTGGAGTTGACGAAGCTGCCTACGTCAAGGCCGGTTTCCTCTCCGCCGTGGCCAAGGGCGAAGGTTCCTCCCCGCTGCTGGACAAGAAGCGCGCGGTAGAACTGCTCGGCACCATGCAGGGCGGCTACAACATCGTGACCATGGTTGACCTGCTGGACGATGCCGAGCTGGCACCGGTCGCCGCAGAGCAACTGAAGCACACGCTACTGATGTTCGACGCCTTCCACGACGTCGCTGAAAAAGCCAAGAACGGCAACTCGCACGCTCAAGCCGTGCTGCAGTCCTGGGCCGATGGTGAGTGGTTCCAGAAGCGTCCGACCCTGGCCGAGAAGATCAGCCTGCGTGTGTTCAAGGTCACCGGCGAGACCAACACCGACGACCTGTCGCCTGCGCCTGATGCCTGGTCCCGTCCTGACATCCCGCTGCACGCCCTGGCCATGCTGAAAATGGCCCGCGACGGCATCGTTCCTGATGCGCAAGGCTCCATCGGTCCGATGAAGCAGATCGAAGAAATGCGCGGCCAGGGTTTCCCTATTGCCTACGTCGGTGACGTAGTCGGTACCGGCTCCTCGCGCAAATCGGCGACCAACTCGGTGCTGTGGTTCTTCGGCGACGACATTCCCTACGTGCCGAACAAGCGCGCAGGCGGCTTCTGCTTCGGCAGCAAGATCGCTCCGATCTTCTACAACACCATGGAAGATGCGGGCGCACTGCCTATCGAATTCGATGTCTCGAACATCAACATGGGCGACGTGATCGACGTTTACCCATACGCAGGCAAAGTCACCAAGCACGACAGCGACGAAGTGATCACCACTTTTGAACTGAAGACTCCGGTATTGCTGGACGAAGTCCGCGCTGGCGGCCGTATCCCGCTGATCGTTGGCCGCGGCCTGACTAGCAAGGCGCGCGCCGAGCTGGGCCTGCCACCTTCGACGCTGTTCAAGCTGCCTGAAGTTCCGGCTGCCAGCACCAAGGGTTTCACCCTGGCGCAGAAAATGGTCGGCAAGGCATGCGGTACCGACGGCATCCGTCCGGGCACCTACTGCGAACCGAAGATGACCACCGTCGGTTCTCAAGACACCACCGGTCCAATGACCCGTGATGAGCTGAAAGACCTGGCTTGCCTTGGCTTCTCCGCCGATCTGGTGATGCAGTCCTTCTGCCACACAGCTGCTTATCCAAAGCCGATCGACGTCAAGACTCACCACACCCTGCCTGACTTCATCATGACCCGTGGCGGCGTTTCGCTGCGTCCGGGCGACGGCATCATCCACAGCTGGCTGAACCGCATGTTGCTGCCGGACACCGTCGGTACCGGCGGTGACTCGCACACCCGTTTCCCGATCGGTATCTCGTTCCCGGCGGGTTCCGGTCTGGTCGCGTTCGCCGCTGCCACCGGCGTCATGCCGCTGGACATGCCGGAGTCGATTCTGGTGCGTTTCAAAGGCAAGTTGCAGCCGGGCGTCACCCTGCGTGACCTGGTTCACGCGATTCCTTACTACGCGATCCAGAAAGGCCTGCTGACGGTCGAGAAGAAAGGCAAGAAAAACGCCTTCTCCGGTCGCATCCTGGAAATCGAAGGTCTGGAAGCCCTGACC
Source organism: Pseudomonas sp. (assembly GCF_050739935.1). Taxonomy (GTDB): domain Bacteria; phylum Pseudomonadota; class Gammaproteobacteria; order Pseudomonadales; family Pseudomonadaceae; genus Aquipseudomonas. Next base: position 67,733 of record NZ_JBOICF010000082.1, read on the forward strand.
GTCGAACAAGCCTTCGAACTCTCCGACGCGTCGGCAGAACGTTCGGCCGCCGGTTGCACCATCAAACTGTCGAAAGAGTCGATTGCCGAATACCTGAAATCCAACATCACCCTGCTGCGCTGGATGATTGCGGAAGGCTACGGCGATCCACGTACTCTGGAACGCCGCGCTCAAGCGATGGAAGCCTGGGTTGCCAACCCTGAGCTGCTGGAAGCCGATGCCGACGCCGAATACGCAGAAGTCATCGAGATCGACCTGGCCGACGTCAAGGAGCCCGTGCTCTGCGCGCCGAACGACCCGGACGACGCCCGTCTGCTGTCCAGCGTCGCTGGCGAGAAAATCGACGAAGTGTTCATCGGTTCGTGCATGACTAACATCGGTCACTTCCGCGCTGCCGGTAAGTTGCTGGATCAAGTCAAGGGTCAGCTTCCAACCCGTCTGTGGCTGTCGCCGCCGACCAAAATGGATGCTCACCAGTTGACCGAGGAAGGTTACTACGGCATCTACGGCAAGGCCGGCGCGCGCATGGAAATGCCGGGCTGCTCGCTGTGCATGGGTAACCAGGCACGTGTCGAGCCGAACGCTACCGTGGTATCAACCTCTACTCGCAACTTCCCGAACCGTCTGGGTGATGGCGCGAACGTTTACCTGGCTTCGGCTGAGCTGGCGTCCGTAGCATCGATCCTGGGTCGCCTGCCGACCGTCGAGGAGTACATGGAGTACGCCGGCAAGATCGACAGCATGTCTGCCGATGTTTACCGCTACCTGAGCTTCGACCAGATCGCCGAGTTCCGTGAGTCCGCCGCGAACGCCAATATCCCGGTTGTTCAAGCGTAAGATCGAGACACAGCGTTGAAAGAACCCCGCTTCGGTGGGGTTTTTTTATGGGTTGGGTTTGGTGGCTTGTGATCTTTGGCCTCGTGACCTGGTGTTGTTGCGATTGGGTGTATATCCGTTACCTCGGACGACGCTGGGTTTGTTCTGCTAACAGCATAAGCGTTTCGCCTCCGACGAGTTACTTGGAAAAGCCGGAATGCCGGACCAACCCCAATTAATCAAGGGCTTGCTCTTGGTTTGGCCTGCGCCAAAGTCGCGACTCGCGTCGGCTGGTCCATGGCGTATGAAAAGCAAAGGCATGACGGGCTGGAGATAACGCTCTACGCATCTGTAATGCCCGAACACAACCCTTCGCTGCCCCCCTAAACTACTGTAGGAGCCGGCTTGCTGGCGAACCAGGCGTCTCAGTCGTGGATGCGTTAACTGACACTCGGCGTTCGCCAACGAGGTTTAGGCTTGCCGCCAGGGCTGAGTTCTTCAGGTGATAGCCACGCCGACAAACTGCCGCTTAAAGTGACAGGGCCATCTGTTTTCAAAGGACGAATACGGCGAAACCCGCTTCCACTCAGATTGTCATCAAACGTTTTACCGAAGCTCATATCGAAGGCCCACCGCGCTCTATAGCGATCCTGAGGTCTGTCCTCAGGTGTTGCAAATGCCTTATCAATCACCGGACGTCCGGCGCAAGCGGCTAGCGGCGAGTGATGAGCGGGCAGTCAAACTCGTCGCCCTGCACGATAACAAAGTGATCGGAAACATCGGCCTGGAACAGTGTTTGCGAATCCGACAACGCCACGTAGGTGCCATCGGCATGGGCATTGCGGTGGCATGGCAAGGCAAAGGGGTTGGATCGATGCTGATGACGGCTGTATTGAAATGGCGGACAACTGGATGAACCTGCACAGAGTCGAACTGACTGTCTTCTCCGACAACGCAGCCGCCCAGGGCTTGTACCGCAAATTCGGCTTCGAAACAGAAGGACACCTGCGCGACTATGCAGTGCGCGACGGCAGATACGTCGATGCCATCAGCATGGCCCGGCTGCGATGACACTAAAGGACACGCCCATCCAGTAGAACCCAGGTCTTCTCGACCTGAATCAACAAACAGCGTTCCGCACCCGAAAGACGCTGTAGCAGCACGGCTTGCCGGCGGGTGGCGCCCGCAAGATCGCTACCGCTTCAAGCCGGACTGCTACAAGGATTTGGATCGGACGCGCGCGCATGGAAATGCCGGGCTGCTCGCTGTGCATGCGTAACTAGCCACGTGTCGAGCCGAACGCAACTGTGGTCTCTCGACCCGTAACTTTCCTAGCCACCTCCGGCGTGTCCCACGGATACGTCGCTCTCGAAAACATAGGCTAATAGCCACAGTCAGCAATCAATCCCATATCTGGCTTGCCATTCATTCTCAAAGGACGCATTACAGTGACGCACATAGTTATGAGACGTTACATCGAGGCTCATATAGAAGGCGTCACGTCAATTTGTGACGCCCTAAAACTGGGTAATTTGTCACTCATCTATTCCCCCATCTATATAAGTGCTGCAACCCTGAAACCCCAAACTTCCCACCGTAACGTCGAATGCCCAATCGGCTCCACAAGCATTTATACGAATATCTTCACCCTCTTTTGAGAAATCAAAAAAAGCGAAATCGCCGTTTATCCAATTTTCGATGCTAATGTTCCTAGCCCCGCTCCCTAAAAGGCGGATCACAATCACATCGTAGCTCTGGCCGTGTATACCCCACTTGGGTATCTCCAAAGCAGGCTTTTGCCGTGTATGAATGTTCATACTGAATGTACCGGCGACGTCCAAGCCGAACTGTCCTACGTACACAAATTTAGACAACCCGTCGGGAAATATTTTTTTTAAGAAAAAATTACTGTGAATTAAATCAACGACGTTCATATGGACCCTAAAAATTGTAATGACCATGAGTTCCAGGCAAGTGCCCATTTCTTTTTTTATCCGCTGGCCTAACGTTGAAGTGAGGTTCTGCCCCGTGGCCGGGCACCGCCTTCTTACCGTAACTGTGCTCCTGAATAAAAACGGCTTCGCCCCGATTATTTATATATTCATATTGCCTTGTTTTTACAGGCATGTTGCCTTTGATAACTAGCTTTTGATTTTTATCAAGCAAATCCGGTCTTGTGTACGCGGATGGGCCGTGTGTTAACGGTATACCCGCATCCCGCTTAGCCTGCCTAAACGCATCCCTCCGACTCGTCCCTTGATAAGACGTCTTCTTATTGGGAGTGCAACTCCACCCCCACGGATCCACCCACCCCACCGGATTCGGTGCGTACTGATATAAATTCAGCCCGCCCGCCAGCCCAATCGGATCAGGCGTGGTAAACCGTCCTACATCCGGGTCGTAGTACCTGAAGGTGTTGTAGTGCAGTCCGGTCTCGCGATCAAGGTATTGGCCTTGGAAGCGCAGGTTCTGGTTTTCGAGGAAGTAGGGATCGCAGGTTTCTTGGGTGGTGCTGCCCCAGACCTAGTGGCGGAGCTGCCAGACGAGTGGGCTATAAACCATCAAGAAAAATAAAGTTCAAGCCAAACTTATAAACTCTCCTCGTGCACGTCAGTAGCCACATAGCTCCCGGATTTTATTCCAGTTAGTAACAACAATACGCCACAGCCGGAGAAATAAACCCCTCTGATTTTGAATTACCAAATGTAAGTTCGACACTCTTGAAAAACGAGGTCCCCAAAGGCCAAAGAAACCTCCCACCATCTCCGCAGCTATGAAAGGTCGTATTCTCGCCTTCAATCGTCCAGATTACAGGAGCAAAACTTATGCGCTCCCAGTTCGAAATTACCACATTTTTAACCCATTGCCCTGGCAGGCAAATCACTACAACATCATAGTTTTGTCCCCAAATACCCTAATTTTTCCACTTCCGTGGCTGGCTTCTGCCTTGTATGAAAGTTAACGCAAAATTTATTATCGCAATCAAATTCTAGTCGTCCGATTAACATATAGTCAACCAGCCCACTCGGATATAGCTCTTTTAAAAACAACTCCTGGAAGCAACATTCATTAGATTCATATTTCACCTCAAAAATTATAATACCCATGAGCTCCATCAACCGAACCATTCACTGTCTTATCCCACGACCTCACATTGAAGTGTGGTTCCGCGCCATGTAGCAGCGCAGCGATTCCGTCAGCATCCCACCAATTCCGCATCAACCCGGGACACAATTACGAGCCTCTGAGCAGTCACCGCAATCAAAGCCAAAGTTTTACTCAATTTAGGTGCTACTTGATTGAAAAACCAATCCAGAGCATGAAATTGCAAACATCTTATCCTTAGACTGACAGCTAATGACTAATCTAGCTTCTACAACCCAGCATAGTAGCGGTGCGGGAGCGAATCTTCGCCAGTAATGGTTTTTAAAATTAATTATTATCACTAAAGTCGATAAAGTCCATTGAAATAGCTTCAGTAGTTTTAGCGATCATGATTTACCTCCATTGCCAGTGTACGAGGTTTGTCAGCTAACCTAGCGCCAGCATTCGGCTCTGCGCCTAGAGCCACAAATGTAGTGATAGTGGCGAGAAGACGTTGGACGACGTAGGCCACATAAGTTTTTATGCAAAGATAGACGCTACTCAGAGTGTCGGGTCGCATTCGAAACACCTGACAACACTACATCAACAGTCATTTATGTCACCGTCTATATACGTACTGCTCCTTTGAAAGCTCAACATACCAAACAATACTTCAAAATTCCAATCGACTCCTTTTTGATACAGGCCATATTTATTTCCGTCCTTGCGACACCGAAGTTGCGCTTTCCCGAATCCGCTCCAGTTATCAATCTTTATATCTGTTAACCCGTCTCCTAGAAACTCTAGGACCAACACATTATAATCTTTTCCCCACACACCCCACTTAGGGACTTTTTTAGCGGGTTCAACATAAATATGTATATTAATACTGAATCGACCTATATCCAGTCCGAACTGTCCGACCAGCACCTCCCCTAAACCATGAGGGTAAAGTCCCTCAATAAAAAAATGATTTCCTGTGCATTCTAAAAAGATGGAAGAGTCAATAATTGTAGTGTCCATGAGTTCCTTTAACATTTCCAGTTGTAGGGTTTGTGAATGGTCTAATGTTGAAATGCGGTTCCGCCCCTCGCAATGGTACAGCCTTCGAATGTCCATAGCTGTGGTCCTGAATGATTAATCGAGCCCCTTTAACATCCAAAAAGTAATAGTCTCTAGTGTGAGCAATTCGTCCATTTTTATAAACATACCCGCCGTATCCATCTAACAGTTTCTCGCTGATCACTGAATACGGCGATTGGCTCAGCGGAATATTGGCATCTTTTTTTGCCTGCCTAAACGCATCCCTCCGACTCGTCCCCTGATACGAAGTTTGCTTATTGGGAGTGCAACTCCACCCTCACGGATCCACCCACCCCACCGGATTCGGTGGGTACTGATATAAATTCAGCCCGCCCGCCAATCCAATCGGATCAGGCGTGGTAAACCGTCCGACATCCGGGTCTAGTACCTGAAGGTGTTGTAGTGCAGTCCGGTCTCGCGATCAAAATATTGGCCATTCTTATGAAGTGAAGCTTGCAATTCTCCTCGATAGCGCTGCGCCTATCTGGTTGCGTACCATTTGCAAAAAGCGTGATTACATAACTCAATATATAGCATAACCAAACTACGGAATACTATCCGCACATAAAGTTTAATTAGTCTCCCAGGTTATAGTACCAGTTTAGGCTCATTACTGTTTTCTCAATTTCGTTAACATCATGATCGCCAGGTATATCATTAAACGGTTCAGCTAGAATTCTCCCATTTTGTCCAACCAATTTTTTATTCGAATCCGATCTGTAAATCAAGTGCTCTCCAGCGTATAAGCAATATCGGCATCAGGCGTAACTAATTCATCCGCGTGAATAGTAGCAATTAACGATGTCTCTGACCAAAACGAGGATATATTCCACCTTACTGAGAACCTCAATACTACCTTCACCATTAATAGCGATAAATTAGTTTTCCTTTTTCTACGTTAATCCATCGTAAAATTTGAATTTTTTCAGAACAAATCATAGGACCACCCCTCACTCAGGATGAACATCACTATGTTAGCGAGCTGCCAGTTACAAAATTGGCACCTACCATGGTTTCAGTTCATCAGCAGAGTTCATCACCTGATACGGAACAGATTCACGCGCAGCCAGCATTCTGAATCTAACACTTAGTGCTTTATCAAACAACGCCAAGCTCTGCCCAGCGTAAGGAATCAATGAATACAGAATAAAAAACTTACACTTTTCTTGCAATAATTCATTGATAACATCTGCAGAAAGTATTTGCCTATTGGAGACGTTCAAAAGGCTGGGTTTAACTGGTGCGCTGCCTATTTCTTCGATTTTTTTATATCTAGATCGAAGCCCCCATAGCTTATGAGCTTTTTCATAATCCCGCAACGCTGCCTCTACCTCATGAATATATTTTTGGTTTTTAAAAAAATAAATTCCTGCACCTAACGGAACCTCTGCACCCACTAACTTCATCCGGCTAACGTCCCAATAGACGATTGAAGGAAACATTTCTTTCAGCAGTCTACTTGCTTTTTTCGTACGGAAACCGTATGGACCATACCCGTAGGTATCTACATCATATTGATAACTGATGCAGAATCCCTCGTTTGGATCTAAAGGTCCATCAAACATGTCTTTAGGTAAGATTGGAAACTCTATAATCTGCTCTTTCATATTAGCTTCCAAGTAAATACCACCTCTTCGCCTTTAGAATTAACCGCATGTATTTGCCCCGAGTCATGATGTTTGGGAATCCCAGGCTGGCCCGCATCTGGATGACCGTCCGGATGCTCGAAAACGTGCTCTCCTTTCACTCGTTCTCTCCCGAGAGAACGCGCACCTCGACTTTTCATCTCATTCCAGTTTTTGCCCCGACTTGAGTCGTTTAGATCCTCCATAGTAATGCTTCTCCCGCCTTTAGATATCCGAGGAACCTGCGCGTGTTCTTTTGCAAGTATATAAGCATGTCGGCGAGTACGCGCCGTAACAACCGTGCAACTCCAACCCCGCGGATCCACCCACCCCGCCGGGTTCGGTGCGTACTGATATAAATTAAGCCCGCCCGCCAGCCCAATCGGGTCAGGCGTGGTAAACCGTCCTACATCCGGATCGTAGTACCTGAAGGTGTTGTAGTGCAGTCCGGTCTCGCGATAAAGGTATTGGCCTTGAAAACGCAGGTTCTGGTTTTCGACGAGGTAGGGCTCGCGGTTTCTTCGACGGTGTTGCCCCAGACTTGATAACGCGCCTGCCAGAAGGCGTGGTTGTTAGTTTCGGGACAGGGCTCTTCCGGCCGTTAGGATGACTATCAACCAAGACTCGGTTGCTGCACTTCTATACCCCAGTTTAGGTGAAGTCAACCACCAGGCCTCTCGCAAAACTTTAGGTTTTCATTTCTCGTTCAATGTCTGCGGTGTCATCGACACCAAGCTCGTTATCAAATTTCTCCAATAATCCTTCTTGCTTTGGCTAGCGATCGCACTACCTCTCTTTATCTATGATAACGGTTCGTTTCAAACGCACACTCACTTCCCGTTTTTCTTCCGTCGGCTGCGCATATGCTCGATCATAAATGGTAACTAGCATTTTTTAACTAAGTCATTACAAACTCAATCTCCTTGAGTACCGAAATGTCCTTAGTATCAGAAAGCTCAATTATTTCGTCCTTATTAGCACATCATTCTCTTTTTCACGAATATTGGATCGTTCAGCTTCCCTGTACGTAAACATATTCAAATACAAGTGATCTTCTTACTCCTCTATTTCCCCATCAATATACGTACTACACTTTTGAAAAGCCAAAATACCAAAAGAAATTTTTAACTCCCATCCCGCACCGTGCTGGTGAAGAGAGAATATCTTTTCTTTTTTTGTGCATACTAGCGCCCCCCTTCCAAACCCTTCCCAATGCTTGATTTCAATCTCCTTCAAGCCTTGTCCCAACAAGTCAATTACTATTACATTGTAATTTTTCCCCCAGATACCCCACTTGGCCACGTCCTTCGCAGGCTTATCATATACATGCACATCCATTCTAAACTGGCCTTGGTCCAATACGAGATGCCCAATGAACACCTCACCTACACCGCTAGGAAAAATTTCCTTAAGAAATCTATGACCATCGGCGCACTCAATCAAATCGACCGATTCAGTAATTATAATGCCCATGAGTTCCTTCCACCGCTCCTGTATTTGGATTTTTTATAGGTCGCACATTAAAATGAGGCTCAGCTCCACGTAGAGGCTTAGCTTTTAGGTGACCATAGCTATGATCCTGAATAATCACATGCTCTCCTTTATAACTAACAAAATGATACTGTCTAGTTTCAACTATGCGACCATCTTTATATATAAATCCCCCATACCCGTCCATCAGCTTAGGCTTCGTGACAGAATAAGGTGATTGACTTAATGGAATATTAGCATCAAATTTCGCGTACCTAAACGCATCCCTCCGACTCTTCCCCTGATACGACGTCTTCTTATTGGGAGTGCAACTCCACCCCCACGGATCCACCCACCCCACCGGATTCGGTGCGTACTGATATAAATTCAGCCCGCCCGCCAGCCCGATCGGATCGGGCGTGGTGAATCGTCCTACATCCGGGTCGTAGTACCTGAAGGTGTTGTAGTGCAGTCCGGTCTCGCGATCAAGGTATTGTCCTTGGAAGCGCAGGTTCTGGTTTTCGACGAAGTAGGACTCGCGGGTTTCTTCGACGGTGTTGCCCCAGACTTGGTAACGCGCCTGCCAGACGACATGGCCGTCGGTTTCGGTAAGTTGTTGGGGCAGGCCGTTGAGGTCGTTGTGGTAGTGGCGGATTTTCTGGTGTTCGCCTCGGCCGTCGACTCTGGCCAGGGGCTCGTGGCTGTCGTCGGCGTAGAGGTAGAGGGTGGAAAAGCCGTTTTGCTCCTCCTGCAGCAGACGTAGGCCATCCCAGGTGAATGTGGTTTCGCAGAGGATGTGGCCGTCGGGGTGATGCAAGGTTTTGCCGGTGCGCCGCCCAAGCGGGTCGTAGGTCATGCGCACGACATGGTTGTCGGGGTTTCTCACTTCGACTAGCCGGCTTTCGGCGTCATACCCGAAACGCTGGAGGCCATGGCGGATGCTGCGTTTTTCGATCAGTCGACCGAAGCTGTCGTAGTGGTAGCGTTTGTCCTGATAGGCCAGGAGTTTGTTGTGGGCGACTCGGCCAACGCTGGATTGCGGGCCGTCCATGAGGTTGGCGGCGGGGTCGTAGGCGAATCGTTCCAATAGCCCGTTCAAAGTGTCTTGGGCGGACATGATCCTGCTGCTGGAGTCGTATGCAAGCCGGGTTCGATGTTCGCTGTGGCGATTCTGATCGACGCGGCTGGTCAGGTTGTCGGCCAGGTCGTATTCGTAGGCTCTTGTGCTGTCAGCCGGTAAAGGCATGGGGTGACTGGCGTGCCGACGGGTACGTGAGTAAAGGCGGCCGCTGCGGTCGTATTCGTTGCGGGTATGGATCTGGCCTTGGGTTCGCAACACTTCGCGGTGCAGGTGATCCCGTTCGAAGTCGCAGATAACCTGGCCGTCGAGGTTGATCTGGTGCAGGTGGCCGCTGCCATAGAGCAACCGGTTGACCCATCGTCCATCGGGGAGTTGGGTTTGGTTCAGGTTGCCCAGTTCGTCGTAACGGTGGTGGAGCGTACCGGCGACGGTCGTTTCACTGAGTAATTGATTGAGGGGGTCGTAGCAGAAATTGACGCTTTGTTGCTCGCCGTCCAGATTTGTGAAGGTGATGTTGAGCAGATTGTCGAGCGTGTCGTGGCCGTAATCAGTGCGGCCATCGTCGGTCACTTTTTTAACCAGGCGGCCAACGGCATCTCGTTCCAGCACATGAACGATGGAATCCTGCCCGGATACCTGATTGACCCACACCGGATTGTCCAGGACATCGTACTGGTAGCTCCTTTGGCTACCGTCCAAGTCCTGCTGCGTCGAAAGCCGATCCCCGGCATCCCAACCGAACCGATAGCTCTCACCATTTTCGTTGGTCAGGGCGTCCAGTCGGCCATAAGCGTCGTAGCGAAACTCGATTTTCCGGTCATGGGCGTCAAGGCGCTGTTGCAACCGACCGCGTCGGTCGTATTCATAACGCGTGATTTCCCCGGCAGCGTTGGCATAACCGATAAGCAAGCCACTGTCGTCGCGCAGGAACCGCTCGATGCGTCCAACCGGCGACTCCCGTTGTTGCAAACGGCCTTGTGCGTCGTATTCATAACGCGTCCGCTCGCCGAGAGCATCCGTGCTGTGGTCCAGAAACCCGCGCCGGTCGTAACGAAACTTGGTCTCGTAACCCGAACAGTCGATGTAATCGGTCAGTTGCCCGAATTCATTCCAGCGCAATGTTTTGCTCTTGCCGCTGGCGTCGATGACTTCGACGATCCGCCCTCGCTCGTCGAACCGGTAGCGGGTGACATACCCCAAGGGATCGACTTCGTGGGTGCGATTGCCCCGCGCGTCGTAGCGGTATTGCCAGTGGTTGCCCGCCGCGTCGGTTTCCACGTTGGGCAGCGACCAGTGCTCCAGCCACAGGGTTGACTCGATCCGCCCGAGCGGATCTTGGGTCGAACTCAAATTGCCGGCTTCGTCATAGCCAAAGGTCCACTGACCCTGTTGAGGATCGGTAGCGCCGAGCAACTGACGTTCATCGTTCCAGAAAAACTGCCACGTCTGATCGAGGTTGTCGGTGTATTCGGTGATCTGCTGCTGGCTGTTCCAGCGTCGCGTGCTGCGGCGGTTCAGGCCGTCGGTAA
>NZ_JBOICF010000083.1:0-27780 GCF_050739935.1 Pseudomonas sp.
GTTTTCGGGTGCCTGACCTGACGCCATCGCGAATGAATTCGCTCCCACAGTTGGCTTGCAATGGACCTCTGTAGCAGCACAGCATGCCAGCGGCGGTGCTCTTCAAATCGCTACCACCGGCAAGCCATGTTGCTAGGGCTTTCTCCTCAGGTTCGATGTTTCACCAGTGGAAGCGGCGGAGCAGGCGTCAGTGTGATCTAACCCGGTCAGGTGCATTTTCGGGTGCTCGACCTCACGCCATCGCGAATGAATTCGCTCCCACAGTTGGCTTGCAATGGACCTCTGTAGCAGCACGGCATGCCGGCGGCGGCGCTCTTCAAATCGCTACCACCGGCAAGCCATGCTGCTAGGGCTTTCTCCTTAGGTTCGATGTTTCACCAGCGGAAGCGGCGGAGCAGGCGTCAGTGTGATCTAACCCGATCAGGTGAATTTTCGGGTGCTTGACCTGACGCCATCGCAAATGAATTCGCTCCCACAGTTGGCTTGCAATGGACCTCTGTAGCAGCACGGCATGCCAGCGGCGGCGCTCTTCAAATCGCTACCACCGGCAAGCCGTGTTGCTAGGGCTTTCTCCTCAGGTTCGATGTTTCACCAGCGGAAGCGGCGGAGCAGGCGTCAGTTTGATCTAACCCGATCAGGTGCATTTCCGGGTGCCTGACCTCACGCCATCGCGAATGAATTCGCTCCCACAGGTAGATCGCGTTCCGACTGTGGGAGCGAATTCATTCGCGAAAAAGTCACTGGCGGCGCGGTGTTCCTGGCGACCGCAAACAGCCCGGTTTATCACTTGCGGGAACATCGTCCTGTCACATCGGTCGGTTACTACAGGGTAATTGAACGAGAGCGAATGCCCGTCTGGCAAAAACGGGCATAAACGCGACATTTTTTGTTGATCTCCAGCCCCTCAGGTCCTAAAGTTCGCGCCGAACGTCCATGCTGGAAACGATCCATCCGGCTCAAGTACTGACGACGAGACAGCAAGGCCACCCGGGAATCCCGGCTCCCGGTCGTTTCAGAGCATAGCGAGTGCAGGCAAGACAAGGCGGAACAAGGCAAGGAAGCGGAGTCTACGGATTGTAGTGAGCATTCCGCGCCTTGTTCCAACGCAGTGTTGCCAAGTGCAGTAGCTCTGAATCGACCGGGATGGCTTTTTTTGCTTTCGGCGATCGGCCTTGGGAAGTAGGCGAACCAAAGTGGGGATACGGAGGACGTTCATGAGCGTAAAGGCTCGCACCCATTGATTTTTACCGTTTGCCAACAGGAGTCCCCCGCATGTCGATCCAGGTCGAAGACTATTTCGAGAAAAGCACCTTCGAGAAAATGAAGGCGTTCGCCGACAAGCAAGAAACCCCGTTCGTGCTTATCGACACCGCGATGATCAGCAAGGCCTACGACGATCTGCGCGCCGGGTTCGAATTCGCCAAGGTTTACTACGCGGTCAAGGCCAATCCGGCCGTTGAAATCATCGACCTGCTGAAAGAGAAAGGTTCGAGTTTCGACATCGCCTCGATCTACGAACTGGACAAAGTGATGGACCGTGGCGTTGGCCCGGATCGCATCAGCTATGGCAACACCATCAAGAAATCCCGGGACATTCGTTACTTCTACGAGAAGGGCGTGCGTCTGTACGCGACCGATTCCGAAGCCGACCTGCGCAACATCGCCAAGGCCGCACCGGGCTCGAAAGTCTATGTGCGTATCCTCACCGAAGGCTCGACCACGGCTGACTGGCCTCTGTCGCGCAAATTCGGCTGCCAGACCGACATGGCCATGGACCTGTTGATCCTGGCTCGTGACCTGGGTCTGGTGCCTTACGGCATTTCCTTCCACGTCGGCTCGCAACAGCGTGACATCAGCGTTTGGGACGCTGCGATCGCCAAGGTGAAGGTGATCTTTGAGCGTCTTAAAGAAGAAGACGGCATCGAACTGAAGCTGATCAACATGGGTGGTGGCTTCCCGGCCAACTACATCACGCGTACCAACAGTCTGGAAACCTACGCGGAGGAAATCATTCGTTTCCTCAAAGAAGACTTCGGCGATGACTTGCCGGAAATCATCCTGGAACCGGGTCGTTCGTTGATTGCCAACGCCGGTATCCTGGTCAGCGAAGTGGTACTGGTTGCGCGTAAATCCCGTACTGCCGTCGAGCGCTGGGTGTACACGGATGTGGGCAAGTTCTCCGGTCTGATCGAAACCATGGACGAAGCCATCAAGTTCCCGATCTGGACCGAGAAGAAGGGCGAGGTCGAAGAAGTCGTGATTGCCGGCCCTACCTGCGACAGCGCCGACATCATGTACGAGAATTACAAGTATGGCTTGCCGCTTAACCTGGCCATCGGCGACCGCCTGTACTGGCTGTCCACCGGCGCTTATACCACCAGCTATAGCGCTGTGGAATTCAATGGCTTCCCGCCGCTGAAGTCGTTCTACATTTAAGCGTTCGCTGCAATGAAAAAGCCCGCGAGTGATCGCGGGCTTTTTCGTTTTGAGGAGTGGGTAGTCCGCATCTATCGACCCGTCCTGAGGGCAACGATTTCTCGGCAGAAACGCTGAACATGTCTCACTTCAATCATCAGCAGCTGCACGTTCAGGCTGAATATGGAGGGCGTCTGGCTGTTGAGCAATTGGCCGAAGTGCCAGCTGGCTTGAGCCAATAGAACCGTGATGCGCCGATATTGGGCATGGAAGTTGGCGCTGGATGCGATTCCAAGCGTGTAGTGCTGGTATGTGTTCCTTTTACGTTGTGTGGCGACGGTAGAGGGAGCAAAGACTTTAGCCAGAGGGTTGTAAGGCTGCAGGCGCACGCTCATGTAGTCGATGACCCGCGGCAGCGATTTGTATATACCTTCACGGATGGCTTCATATCCAGGACTCGACGCCTGGACGGTCTCAGACAGCAGCGCTAATGATCTCTGGTGATACGACAGCAGTTGCAGGCAGTTGGTCATTGAGAGCGTCACCCCGTGGGGCGCCGGGCCGGGCGGAAGAGGAAATCCTTTCAATGCCAACAGAAGCTGCGCTCTATCGACGAAGGGGAAGGGATCGAGGTGGGTAACAAGATGGGTGGCAAAGTTCGCTATGGAGTCGAGCTGCTTGTCTATGGCACTAAACATCCCGGGGTTACTTTTCACCGTCCATGCCTGTGCCTGAGTTTTGCCTTCCGTTATCGCTGCAAATGGCGTTTGGAAAAGCTGTAGAAACACTCCCGACGAAGCAGTCTCTCGGTTGAAGTTGATAAGTGTCGTTTCAATGGAGGCCATCCACGCCATGCAGGCATCCAAATCGGTGAAGTGCTGTTTGCTGATAAATGTTCCAGGCATCTGAGTTCCCTATACGACATACCCTGAAGGGTGTCGTAAAAATGCTCGACACAGCAGTGATCAGATCACTGCTGTGTCGAGGCGCCGATCAGCGGTTTAGAACAATGCTGTTCAAATAGATGATCAGTGCATTTGCCTGGGCGATGAGGCCCGCTCTGAACTCATCATCCTGCAGATCGGCCGCGATGTGGGTCTGCAGGAACATGCTCAATGCCGCGTCGATTTTTTTGAACTCGGCGGTGTAGGTGATTCGGTGGTCATCGAAACGATGAGTGGCGGTGATCAACTCTTGGCGCAACCGCACCAATCGCAGACCCTCGACCTTGGAGGCGATCTCCGAGAGCAAGTCTCCAATTCGGCGTCGAATGACGTCCCGTGCGTTGGTCAGACTGACGTAGTTAACGAGGTCCTGGGCTTGATCGAGCACTTTATGAGCAAACTCGATGGCCTGCTCAAGTATCGCCAACTCAGGAGCTGCCAGAGCAAGCTTCGAAACTTCCTGAGCGTTCAGAATGGTGTCCTTGCCCACCTGTGCGAAACCTTTGCTCTCGATCAGCGAAAGCGCATCTGTCAGCGTTTTGCGTTCCTGATCCAGTGCTTCCTTGCGAAGATTGAGCGCTTCAATATCCAGGGGGATCTGTTCTGCCTCGACCGCCAGCTGCACCAGAAAACGATGAGTAGCGTCCAGCTCCACTGTTTCCAACAAGGGTGCCGACAGCTGTTTCAAACTCATTTTGGCGTGACTTGCCAAATTCAGAATTTTCGAAACTTCGTCCGCCATGCGTGCAATAACCCCAGGCTTGCTGGAGTCGGGTGCCCGGTTATAGGCGGTCTGATACCGGTTGATCAGTTGCAGGCTGATCGCCGCAGGTATAGACAGCGATTGAAGGGTCTCCTTCAACTTGTAGTGAGCGGTACGTAAAGCGCCATCGATCCGAGCGATTTTCAAACTGAGAGAAGGAAGATAGGCGGTTTGCGTATACAGTCGTTCAATAGTGATGCCTTCGTTGTAAGCGCCTTTAGCGGCTTCATTCAAGGCGGTCAGGTCCAGCTGAGGGTAGTCATCAAAAATAGTCATTTATTCGTTCCGTATTCTTGTCTGAATTCAATATCGGCCTGTTCGAAAACATCCAATAGTTTTCGAGCATCCTGTTCTACGTTTTTCCAGGGGTCGACGACGTTCTCGAAATCAAGTTCGAACAGGAACAGGTCAAGGCCATTATCGATCTTGTCGGCCTGCTCTCTGGAACTCGTGATAAACGTGCTCATTCTGTTCCAAACGACGATCAGATTCTTGGTGGCAATGTCGGCATCAATAACGATAAGGTCCAGGTCTTGCAGATCCAGGCGCACGCGGTTTAACGAAGCCAGAATCGTATTTTTCCTTGCCTGTGCTGCAATGGCTTTTTCCTGCTCTTTACGCATGCGATTACGTTCTTTGCGTACCTTCTCCGCCTGAACACTCGCGTAAATAGTCAGCGCCAGGTTAACGAATACACCGCTGACCGCTTTTTCCACGAACGCGTTGTATTCTTTGGTTTTCTCGTCGATCGCTTTTGCGCGCTCATCTATCTGAACTTGCAGCGCCTTGATATCGGCGCCCAGCGTGTTGTTATCGATGCTCGCAAGCTTCAGACGAACTTCACGATGAACCGTAGTGGCCAGCTCTTCGCCGAAGTCGGCGAGACGGCGTCTGATGCTATGGGCTTCCGCTTCCTGTTCCTCAACGTCCTGCAAGATCCTGTCCAGTACTGCACCGAAGTTTCGCCGATGAGTAGGCAGCACCACTGGAAACTCATCGCCTGGCGCAAGCTCGAGTTCGCGTAGGTCTTCGAGCGTTTCAATATTGTACTTTTCCCTGATGCCCGTGCTGTCGATGCGCTGAAACAGTCGGGTCATGTTGACGCCATAAACCTGCATCTTCTTGGCGAAGATTTCCAGCTTGTCGCCTACGCTGATCAAGTCGGTGCGCAACGGATTCCATTGACTGGCGTGGTTGTGGATGATGGTAAAGGTCTTTTGAAAATCGACAGCTTCCAACCCGTTTCCGGCACCGGATCTATAACCTAAATAATTAACGACGTCTCTTAATGAAGTCGGCAATGCGAGAGCGGTTACTTCGTAGATCTTCAGGCTCTTGATCTGATCTTTGGTCAGAATAAGACCCGTATCCCTGATATTGGAGTTTCGGTCGTTGACAGAACTGCTAAAGAGGGTGGCGGGGTCCGTTGACGCCTCTTTGGCAATGTCCGAAGTCTCATATGTCATGATCATTAATCCTTTAATGATTTTTTAACGTGTCGGCTGGTCACCGACTGAGTGGTGTGTGAAAAAGTTTGATATTTCGCACGCCGAAAGACTAAGTTTTTTCTCCGGTGGGCGTCAAAGAGGAAAAGAGGTTTTAAGTTGTAGGAAAGTTCCAGTGCGAGCGGCCGCCAAGCATCAAATGCCCGGATTAAAGGGGGCAGAAGAACTATGGAAATATCAAGTTATCAAATGCGAACCTGGATTATGCAGTATCTAAAAGTTTCGACGGCCATGCCGGTGCTTAGTCAGCATCCAACAGCTGACTGTATTCGTTCTTGTCCGTTTCATTTCCCAACTCGGCGGCTTTGCGGTGGTAATCCAGCGCCAGTGCACGAATGTCAGGATGGTGGGCGTGCTGCAACGTCTTGCGACTGACTCGCAAGAAGTTGAGGTTACCGTTTTGCAGGGCTGTCTTGAGCCAAACGACAGCTTCTTCGATTCGTCCCTGATCAGCCAGCACAGCGGCATGGCTGAACTGTCCGCGAAAATCCCCACCTTCGGCCGAACGTCGATACCACTGGTGCGCGGCCGCTGAATCCTGCTCGCAGCACACGCCTTCTTCCAGATAGCGGCCCAGCAAGTTCATCGATTTGGCATGGCCCAGCTGTGCCGCCTTGCGGTAGCAGGCCAACGCCCGGGCCTGATCCTTATTCACGCCACGGCCTGTGGCGAGCAGGTTGCCATAGTTATAGAACCCCCAGTCCAGCCCGGCTTCGGCCGCTAGGCGATAATGTTCAGCGGCTTTGGCTGCGTCGGGTTCGCAGCCCCAGCCATGTTCATGGCAACGCCCAGCCATATTGTTTGCCATCGCGTGGCCGTTGCGCGCGGCGATCTGAAACCAGGTCAGCGCCAGGGCGGCATCCTGTTCGATGCCGTTGCCGTCCAGCAGGATCTGGCCCAGTAGCGCCTGGGCATCGACCATGTTCTGCTGAGCGGCGATGAGGATCGCGCGTGCGGCGCTGGCAGGGTTGTCCTGCAACATGGTGCGAAGCTGTTCGCCATCGAGCACTTCCTGACGTCGCAGATTCCAGCTCATGTTCAGACCTCGACCCACTGGCGCAACAGGTTGTGATAGGTGCCGGTGAGTTGGATCAGCGAAGGGTGATCGGGGACGTCGCGGCTGAGCTGTTGGATCGCGCTGTCCATTTCGAACAGCAGCGTGCGGTGACCGTCATCGCGCACCAGGCTCTGTGTCCAGAAGAACGATGCGTAGCGTGCCCCGCGTGTGACGGCGTTGACCTTGTGCAGGCTGGTCGCGGGGTACAGCAGCATGTCGCCAGCCGGCAGCTTGATCGCGCGGGTGCCGAAGGTGTCCTGAATGACCAGTTCGCCACCGTCGTAGTCATCGGGATCGCTGAAGAACAGCGTCGACGAAAGATCGGTTCGCACCCGTTCGATGCTGCCTTTGGCCTGACGCACCGAATTGTCGACGTGGAAATCGAAGCTGCCGCCACAGGTGTAGCAGTTCACCAAGGGAGGAAACACCTTGTGCGGCAATGCGGCGGACATGAAAAGCGGGTTCTGCCACAACCGTTCGAGCATCGCCGCGCCAATTTCCTTCGCCAGCGGATGGCCTTCAGCCAGTTGCAGGTTGTGTTTGGCTTTCGCCGATTGATGACCGGCGGTGATTTTGCCATCTGCCCATTCGGTCTGCTCCAGGGCCTCGCGGATGCGCAGCACTTCCTCGCGGGTAAAGAGGCCGGGAATGTGTAGGAGCATGGCGTTGCCACTCAGTATCGAAAAGGTAGCGAATGGTAGTGATTCTTATTGGCTATGTAAAACCCCGTGGGTGTGCACGGACGAATGAGGAGAGAAAAGACGTAAAGCTAAATTGTAAAGATTGTAAGTTTTATGCGAATACAAATGATTCCCAACTATATTCGGCGGCCTTAACGTTCCTTGGGGAAGGAAAATGTCGCGCCAATCACCATCATCATCCGTACATTCTCAGCGTTCGATTGCCGGCGCCGTGGGTGTTGCCATCGCTGCCATGTCTGCCAGTCATATGGCCCACGCTGCGGAAACCACTTCGGATAAAGCACTGAATATTGGCGCCACGACGATCGATGGCGAGCAGGTCGACACCGGCTACAGAACCGATGAATCCGCGTCGAAAAAGTACACAGCGCCGCTTCGCGATACGCCCAAAAGCGTCACGGTGATCCCGCAGCAAGTGATTCGCGATACCGCCGCTACCAGCCTGGCGGACGCGCTGCGCACCACTCCCGGCATTACTTTTGGTGCTGGCGAAGGCGGGAACCCTAATGCCGATCGTCCGATCATTCGCGGCTTCAACGCCGAAAGCGACGTGTTCATCGACGGGATGCGCGATGTCGCCGCGCAGAGCCGCGAGATCTTCAACGTCGAGTCGGTCGAAATCAGCAAGGGCCCTGGCTCCGCATTCACAGGTGCCGGTTCCACGGGCGGCAGCCTGAACCTGATCACCAAAGGCGCTCATCTGGGTGACGCTTACAACGGCGGTTATACCTTCGGTTCGGACCAGACCCAGCGTTATACGCTGGACGTCAACAAGCAAATGACCGATACCTCGGCCGTGCGCCTCAATCTGATGAAGCATGATGCCAACGTTGCCGGACGTAATGACGTGGATGTCAGCCGCTGGGGTTTTGCACCATCCTTCGCTTTCGGCCTGGGGACCGACACTCGGGTGAAACTCGACTACTACCACCTGTCTACCGACGACATGCCTGACTATGGCATTCCGCTGACGAGCACCCCCGGTCGCAGCAAGTACATCGTCGACAGGCCAGCCCACGTCAATGAGAACAACTTCTATGGCTTGAACAGCCGCGATTATCGCAAGAGTGTCAATGACAGCGGCACGTTCCGCGTCGAGCACGACTTGAACGACAATCTCACCATTTCCAACAGCTTCCGCATGTCGCGCTCGACGCTGGACTACATCGTCACCAACCCGGATGACAGTCGTGGCAACGTCGCCAATGGCTTGGTCTCGCGTTCGTCGAAAAGCCGCAACTCGACCTCCAGCGGCTTCGTCAACCAGACCGACCTGCAGGCGAAGTTCAACACTGGCTTCGTGGAGCACAGCCTGGTCACCGGTATGGAGTTCTCGTATCAGGACACACACAACCGTAATTACAACGTCCTTTCGGCTACTGGCGGTACGATCGGCTCGACCTGTAATGCAGCGTTGCTGGCCTCGGGCGACTGCACCAGCTTGTACGACCCTTCACCCAAGGATGGCTGGAACGGCACGATCACCGACAGCCTGGCTTACACCGACACAGACACCAAGACCAGCGCCGCGTACATTTTCGATACCCTGAAATTCAATGAACAATGGTCGTTGAACCTAGGCCTTCGCTATGACGATTACGATGTTCGCTCAAGTGGCTACAGCACCGGCGGTCGCGGCTCGGTGGCGGGCGACTTCAAGCGCGAGAACACCAGCCAGTTGTGGAACTACCAGGTCGGCGTGACTTACAAGCCCCTGCCTAACGGCAGCATTTATGCCGCCTGGTCGACATCGAGCAACCCGTCGGGTGAAACCAGCGGCAACGGTGGTTTGGAAATCGCCGACAACAACGCCAATCTCGATCCGGAAAAGAACCGTAACTACGAAATCGGTACCAAGTGGGACTTCTTCGACGACAACCTTTCGTTGACCGCAGCATTGTTCCGCACCGAGAAAACCAACGCGCGGATCAACGACCCTGACAACGCTACGTTCCAGGTGCTCGATGGTGAGCAGCGTGTCGACGGTCTGGAGTTGACCTACAGCGGCAACATCACCAGCAAGTGGAAGGTTTACGGCGGCTACACCTATATGGAGAGCGAGATCGTCAAGGCCACCAACAAGGCGGACGAGGGTAATCACATGCCTAGCACGCCGCGTAACAACTTCAACTTCTGGTCCACGTACGAGCTCATGCCCAAGCTGACCGTCGGCGGTGGCGCGACTTTCGTCGATTCGCGTTTCGGCAACGAAGCCAACTCGGTGGAAGTGCCGTCCTACTGGCGCTACGACGCGATGGCGACGTATGCACTGACCAAAAACGTCGACCTGCAGTTGAACGTGCAGAACCTGACCGACAAGCGTTACTACGATCAGGTATTCACGACTCACTACGCCCACATGGCCGCAGGCCGGACTGCGCTGATGAGTGCCAGCTTCCACTTCTGATAAAGAAGCGCGATCCAGAAGCCCCGCTTGCCGTTGGTGAGTGGGGCTTTTGTGCGAAAAAAGCGCTGGGGTGACGCGTCGGCGACATATGGGCATGCCGCAAACTTGTAGGAGCCGGCGTGCCGGCGAGTGCGCAGGGTCAGCCAACGCAGCTGTGACTGAGCCAACGCCTTCGCCAGCAAGCCGGCTCCTACATGGGGGTTACATGCCCAATGTTCCCTGCACGCCGCAGCATCTGCAGCAACCTGGCTTGCGGCGGTGACGTCCGTCAGATCGCCACCGCCGGCAAGCCGGCCTGGCACAGGGTTGGCGGAGGGGCTGGTGATGAAGGCGAGTCCCAATTTTGCGTCCTGGCTTTGACCGAACAAAGAATCAGACACAGATGAGAATGCATGCCGTTTGTGCGCATAATGCGCGTCGCGACGGGTTATCGAGGTGATCGAGGGTGTTGAAGAAGGTTCTGTTTCAAGTGCATTGGTTCTTCGGAATCACGGCGGGTCTGGTGTTGGCCTTGATGGGCATCACTGGCGCGCTGTATTCGTTCGAAGACGAAATCACCGATGCGCTCAATCCCGAGGCGCTCTTTGTACAGCCCCGCGATCATCAGCTGTCGCTGGCGGAAATGGTCAGCAAACTCCAGGCTCAGGCCAACGACACGGTCGCGATGTTCCGCGTCGAAGTCGATGGCGACCGGGTCGCGCAAGTCTGGTTCAAACCGGCGCCCGGCGAGCGTCGTGGGCAGATGCGCAATTTCGATCCGTATACCGGTGAATTCAAGGAAGACGCGGTCGGTCAGGATTTCTTCGGTTTCGTGCTCAATCTGCATCGCTTTCTGGCTGCAGGCGAATACGGCAAACAGGTCACTGCGGCCTGCACGCTGATTCTGGTGTTCTTCTGCCTGTCCGGTCTGTACTTGCGCTGGCCGCGTCAGGCGCTGAACTGGCGCGTGTGGCTGACGCTGGACTGGGCGAAGAAGGGACGCAGTTTCAATTGGGATCTGCATTCGGTGTTCGGCACTTGGTGCCTGATCATCTACCTGCTGTTGGCGGTCACCGGGCTGATGTGGTCCTACGATTGGTTCAGCAACGGCATGAACAAACTGATCGGCGATCCGCCGGTGGCAGGCGAGCAGCGTCGTGGTGGCGGTGGACCGCGTCCTGGGCCGGGTGCCAGGGATGCTGCGCCTGTCGAAGCGCCAACCGCCGATTACGTCGCCATCTGGGATACGATCCAGAAAGCCGCCGGTCCGGACCTCAAAGCCTACAACCTGCGCATGCCGCAGGCGCCGGGACAGATGGCGACCGTCTTCTACCTGCTCAAGACAGCGCCGCATCCCCGTGCGTTGAACCAGATCACCCTCGATCCGGCCAACGGTCAGCTCAAAGCCAATTCACGCTACACCGACAAGGGCTATGGCGCGCAATTGCTGGTCAGTAACTACGCGCTGCACACCGGGAGTTATTGGGGGCTCACCGGCCGTATCGTGATCACGGTCGCGGCGTTGATGATGCCGTTGTTCTTCATTACCGGCTGGCTGTTGTATCTGGATCGTCGTCGCAAGAAGCGTGAGATACGCGCTGCCCGTGGCGAGGTGGCGACGACTTCCAGCGCTTATGGCAGTCAGGGTCCGGCATGGCTGATCGGCTTTGCCAGCCAGAGCGGGTTTGCCGAGCAACTGGCTTGGCAGACCGCCGGTCAATTGCAATCGGCGGGCTTGCCGGTACGCGTGCAACGTCTGGCCGACATGACCGAGCAGGACCTCAATCAAAGCCGCAACGCGCTATTCGTCGTCAGTACCTTCGGCGACGGCGAGGCACCGGACAGCGCCCGTGGTTTCGAGCGCAAGTTGCTGGGCCGCCCGCTGTCGCTGGAGAACCTGAATTATGCGGTGTTGGGGCTGGGTGATCGTCAGTATCAGCACTTCTGCGGTTTCGCCCAGCGTCTGCATGGCTGGCTAACGGAACGCGGCGGCAGCACGTTGTTCGCGCCGGTTGAAGTGGACAGTGGCGACAGTGTCGCGCTGCAGCACTGGCAACAGCAGTTGGGCGAACTGACCGGTTCGACACCGGCCAGCCCCTGGAAAGCCCCTGATTATGAAAACTGGACATTGAGCCAGCGTCATTGGCTTAACGAAGGTAGCGTCGGGTCGAAGGTGTTTTTGCTGGGTTTGAACTCAGCGTCTGAAGCGAATTGGGAGGCCGGTGATCTGATCGAAGTGCTGCCGCGCAATGCTCGGCAGGCGGTCGAGACATTTCTTCTCGGGCTGGGGATCGCGCCTGATGCCCCGGTTACGGTCGACGGTCTGAATGAGAGCCTGGGTCAGGCGCTGAGCAGTCGTCAGTTACCCGCCAATCGCAGCCATCTGGTGGGGCTGCATGCGCAAGCGCTGGTCGATGCGCTGGTGCCGTTGGCGATGCGTGAATATTCGATTGCGTCGATTCCCATGGACGGTTCTCTACAACTGATCGTGCGCCAGGAGTTGCACCCCGATGGCAGTCTGGGATTGGGCTCCGGCTGGCTGACCGAGCATGCCGCGGTGGGCGAGGCGGTCAGTCTGAGGATTCGGCGCAATAGCGGTTTTCATTTGCCGAGTGAGCCGGTGCCGATGATTCTGATTGGCAACGGGACGGGGTTGGCAGGGCTGCGAAGTTTGCTCAAGGCGCGAATTGTTCAGGGAGAACGGCGTAACTGGTTGCTCTTCGGCGAGCGCAATGTGGCGCACGATTTCCATTGTGCTGATGAACTTCAGGGCTGGTTGGCGTCGGGTGATCTGGCGCGGCTGGATCTGGCTTTTTCGCGGGATCAGGCGCAGAAGGTTTATGTGCAGGATCGATTGCGCGATGCGGGTGATGAGTTGAGTCGGTGGCTGGCCGATGGTGCGGCGATTTATATCTGCGGCAGTCTGGAGGGCATGGCTGCCGGTGTCGATGGGACGTTGAAGGCGCTGCTGGGTGAGGAAGGTGTTCAGGCGCTGATTGAGCAGGGACGGTATCGCAGGGATGTTTATTGATGCGCTAGCTAGCGCGAAACTGCTGAGTTATGACACTGGGTTCTGAGTGCATATCCGCTACCGAAGGTGGCGCTGATATTGGTTCTGCCTAACGGCAGAAGTTTTCGCCTTCGGCGAGCTACTTTTGAAAAGCCGGAATGCCGGACCAGACAAAAGTAACCAAAAGCGCTTGCTCCTGGTTTGGCCCTCCTTCGTCGGGTTCCCTCACTCCGGCAACGCTCCGTGGGCCCGCCGCCATCGGCCATCCATGGCCGGGGGCGGCTCTCGCGGCATCCATGCCGCTCGGCCCACGCAGCAAAGCCTGCGTTCGGCCTGCCCCCAAGTCGCGATTTGCGGCGTCGGAGTTATCGCGTAAGAAAAGCAAAGCAAAAGCAAAGCGCGCTGTGCGCTTTACGCATTTTTTGGTCTGGAAAATCAATCGCCGGTACGCCGCGGAATCTGTAGCAGCACGGCTTGCCGGCGGTGACGCCCGTGAGATCGCTACCGCCGGCAAGCTGGACTGGACTGCTACAGGGGGTTCGGCGTGTATGCGAAGTCCCCCGGCACGCCGCAAAACCTGTAGGAGCCGGCTTGCTGGCGAATGCGGAGTGTCAGACAACGCATCTGTGCCTGAGCCACCACGTTCGCCAGCGAGCCGGCTCCTACAGCAGATCGGGGGGGTAGCTAAGAATTGGGTTCGGCAGCAATGCGAGGAGAGTTAGCTCCAGCCAGTCAGGCTCATATTGCGCGATGGTTCAGACACCCCCGAACGCGAAACGCTTCTGCCGTTAGGCAGAACCAATATCAACGCCACTACATATAACGGATATGCACCGAATCCCAACGCCAAAAAGCAAACCAAAAAAAGGCCGTCACGCTCAAACGCAACGGCCTTCTCTCATCCCGCAGTCAGGCCCAAATCAAACCACGAACTGCTCCGCATAGTGACAAGCCACCTGCCGGTTATCCACCATACGCAACTCCGGTACTTCAACGACACAACGCTCCGTCGCATACGGGCAACGCTTGTGGAAAGCACAGCCCGACGGCGGATTCAGCGGGTTGGGCAACTCCCCGACGATCTTGATCTTCGGCTTCAATGGATCCGGATGAATCGTCGGAGTCGCCGACAGCAACGCCTGGGTATACGGGTGCAGCGGACGATTGTAGATCTCCTCCTTGGGCCCCATCTCCGCCGGACGCCCCAGATACATCACCAACACCGTATCGGCGACATGGCGCACCACCGCCAGGTTGTGCGAAATGAACACATAACCGGTGTTGAATTCCTGCTGCAGATCCATGAACAGGTTCAATACCTGCGCTTGAATCGACACGTCCAGCGCCGAAGTCGGCTCGTCGGCGACCAGCACTTTTGGTTGCAGCATCATCGCGCGGGCAAGGGCGATACGCTGACGTTGACCACCAGAGAACATGTGCGGATAGCGCTGATAGTGCTCAGGCCGCAGACCCACCTGCTTCATCATCGCCTGCACTTTTTCGCGGCGCTCGGCCGCAGACAGCTTGGTGTTGATCAGCAGTGGCTCGCCCAGTTGATCACCGATCTTCTGACGAGGGTTCAGTGAGGCATATGGGCTCTGGAACACCATCTGCACGTCCTTGCGCAGTTGCTTGCGTTGATCCTTGGTCGCGCCGGTCACTTCTTGCCCAGCGATTTTCAGCGAGCCCGATGAAGGCTCTTCGATCAGCGTCAGGGCGCGGGCGAGGGTGGACTTGCCGCAGCCGGATTCACCGACCACGGCCAGGGTCTTGCCGGCCTCCAGTTCGAACGACACCCCGTTGAGGGCGCGAACCGTGGCATGTGGCTTGAACAGACCCTGGGATACATCGTAGTGACGGGTCAGGTCACGGGCGGTCAATACGATCTCGCTCATTACGCCACCTCCTGATTCAGCGGAAAGAAGCAACGGGCCAGGCTTTGGACTTTAGGGTCCAGCGCCGGGCGTTGCTGGCGGCATTTTTCCTGCACATACGGGCAGCGTGGCGACAGCAGGCAGCCGCTTGGACGGTCGTAGCGACCGGGAACGATGCCCGGAAGCGTCGACAATCGCGCCGCACCCATGCTGTGCTCGGGGATCGCCGCCAGCAGCGCTTCGCTGTAGGGGTGCGCGGGCACGTCGAACAGGCCCGGGACCTGACCGACTTCCACCGCCTGACCGGCATACATCACGCAGACGCGCTGTGCGGTTTCGGCCACGACGGCCAGGTCGTGAGTAATCAGCACCAGCGCCATGTCCTGCTCTTTCTGCAGGGCCAGCAGCAGGTCCATGATCTGTGCCTGGATGGTCACGTCGAGCGCGGTGGTCGGTTCGTCGGCGATCAGCAATTTCGGTTCGCCGGCAATTGCCATGGCAATCGCCACACGCTGGCTCATGCCACCGGAGAGCTGGTGCGGGTAGGCGTCCAGACGCTGTTCAGCGCCTGGAATCTCGACCTTTTTGAGCAGCTCAAGAGCACGTTGACGCGCCGCGCGGCCAGACATGCCCAGGTGCGCACGCAGCACCTCCTGGATCTGGAAGCCCACGGTATAGCTGGGGTTGAGCGCGGTCATCGGGTCCTGGAAGACCATCGACAGGTCCTTGCCAACGATCTGCCGACGCTGACGCGAGCTCAGTTTCAGCATGTCCTTGCCGTCGAATCTCAGGGAGTCGGCGGTGACGATGCCGGGATGATCGATCAGGCCCATCAGCGCCATCATGGTCACGGATTTACCCGAGCCCGATTCGCCGACGATCGCCAGCACTTCGCCTTTGTCCACGGCCAGGTCCAGGCCATCGACGACCGGAGTGGCAGTGGCGTCGCCGAAACGAACGTTGAGGTTGTTGATTTCTAGAAGTGGCATTCGGACGTCCTCAGGCGGCGTTCTTGAGTTTCGGGTCCAGCGCATCGCGCAGACCGTCGCCCATCAGGTTGATTGCCAGCACGCTGAGCAAAATGGTCAGACCCGGGAGGCTCACCACCCACCAGGCGCGTTCGATGTAATCGCGGGCCGAAGCGAGCATGGTGCCCCACTCAGGCGTTGGCGGTTGTACACCCAGACCCAGGAAGCCCAGTGCCGCGGCGTCGAGGATTGCCGAGGAGAAGCTCAGGGTTGCCTGAACGATCAGCGGTGCCATGCAGTTTGGCAGCACGGTGATGAACATCAGGCGTGGCAGGGTGGCGCCAGCCAGACGGGCAGCGGTCACGTAGTCGCGGTTCAGTTCGCCCATGACCGCGGCGCGAGTCAGGCGCACGTAGGACGGCAGCGAGACGATGGCGATGGCGATCACGGTGTTGATCAGGCCAGGGCCAAGAATCGCGACGATGGCAACGGCCAGCAGCAGCGAAGGCAGGGCCAGCATGATGTCCATCAGACGCATGATGGTGGGCCCAAGGATTTTCGGGAAGAAACCGGCCAGCAGACCCATGAGGATCCCCGGAATCAACGACATCACCACCGACGACAAACCGATCAGCAGCGACAGACGCGAGCCCTGGATCAGACGCGACAGCAGATCACGGCCCAGCTCGTCGGTGCCCAGCAGAAACTGCCATTGGCCGCCTTCGAGCCAGACCGGCGGGGTCAGCAGGAAGTCGCGGAATTGCTCGCTTGGGTCATGGGGTGCAACCCATGGGGCGAAGAGGGCGCAGAAAACCACCAGCAGCATGAACGCCAGGCCTGCGACAGCGCCTTTGTTCTTGGAAAAATGCTGCCAGAACTCTTTGTAAACGGACGGGTAGAGCAGGCTTTGATCGACTGCTACCACGGGAGTAGATGTGCTCATAAAAAGTGATCTCAGCGCTGGTGACGAATGCGTGGGTTGGCAAAGCCGTAGAGGATGTCCACCACGAAGTTGACCAGAATCACCAGGCAGGCGATTAACAGGATGCCGTTCTGTACGACAGGGTAGTCACGGGCGCCAATGGCTTCGATCAGCCATTTGCCGATACCCGGCCAGGAGAAGATCGTTTCGGTCAGTACGGCACCGGCGAGCAGTGTGCCCACCTGCAGGCCGAACACGGTCAAGACCGGGATCAGCGCGTTGCGCAGGCCGTGGACAAAGACCACGCGAGCCGGCGACAGGCCTTTGGCCCGCGCGGTGCGTACGTAGTCTTCACGCAGCACTTCAAGCATCGAGGAGCGGGTCATCCGTGCGATCACCGCCAGCGGAATGGTGCCCAGCACGATGGCAGGCAGGATCAGGTGACGCAACGCATCGATGAACGAGCCTTCTTCATCACTGAGCAGAGTATCGATCAGCATGAAGCCGGTTTTTGGCTCGATGTCGTAGAGCAGGTCGATACGACCCGATACCGGGGTCCAGCCCAGCGATACCGAGAAGAACATGATCAGGATCAGACCCCACCAGAAGATCGGCATCGAGTATCCCGCAAGCGAAATACCCATTACCCCATGGTCGAACAGGGATCCTCGTCGCAAGGCCGCGATGACACCTGCCAGAAGTCCGATGATGCCAGCGAATATCAGCGCCGCAATCGACAGTTCCAGGGTGGCCGGGAACAGCGAAGTGAATTCGGTCCACACGCTCGTGCGCGTCCGCAGCGATTCGCCCAGGTCGCCATGGGCGAGCTTGCCGACGTAATCGATGTATTGCGCATAAAGGGGTTTGTTCAGGCCAAGACGTTCCATGGCTTGGGCGTGCATTTCCGGATCGACCCGGCGTTCACCCATCATGACTTCGACCGGGTCGCCCGGAATCAGGCGAATCAACGCGAAGGTCAGCAAGGTGATGCCGAAGAAGGTGGGTATTAGCAACCCCACTCGGCGAGCGATAAAACTAAACATCTTCTCGTGTACCTCATCTGCCGGTTAGGCGTGTACTGGCGGGTCTGCGGTAATGCCTGGTACGACACGTCCTGACACTCGGTGATGCTGCGTTAAAACCGCCTCACCTTCGCGTCAAAACATTTCGTACGAAGCCTGGAGCCCGCCAGATTCTTCTTCTACTTCACTTGGGTGGTAGCGAAGTTATTAGTGGTGAGAGGGCTAATGTGATAACCCTCTACGTTCTTGCGCATTGCGGTAAACATCTTGGTGTGCGCCATGCTGATCCATGGCTGATCTTCATTGACGATCGCCTGTGCCTGCTCATAGAGGGCAGCGCGTTCGGCCGGGTCGGTTTTTTCCCGAGCCTGATCGATCAACGTCTGGAACTTCTGATTGCACCAGCGCGCGTAGTTTTCGCCGTTTTTGGCGGCCTCGCAGCTCAGGTTCGGGGTCAGGAAGTTGTCAGGGTCGCCATTGTCGCCTGCCCAGCCAGCCGACACCATGTCGTGCTCGCCGTTTTTCGCCCGTTTGAGCATTTCGCCCCATTCCATGACGCGAATATCTAACTTAATGCCGATTTTTGCCAAATCGGCCTGCATCATTTGCGCGCCCAGCATCGGATTCGGGTTGGTCGGACCACCGCCGTTGCGGGTGAAAAGGGTAAAGACTGTGCCGTCCGGAACGCCTGCCTCCTTAAGCAAGGCACGTGCCTTGTCCAGGTCGTGCACCGGGTTTTTCAGCTCTTTGTTGTAGCCCAGCAGCGTGTCCGGATACGGGTTGACCCCAACGGTGGCGTTGCCCTTGCCGAACAGTGCGTTGACGTACGCCTCCTTGTCGAAGGCGATTTCAATGGCCTTACGCACGCGCACGTCACTCATGTACTTGTGCGTGGTGTTCATCGCGATGTAGGCGGTGGTCATCGCGTTCAATTCTTCGACCTTCAGGTTCGGGTCGGTCTTGATGCTCGGGATGTCATCGGGCTTGGGGTACAGCGCGATCTGGCATTCATTGGCCTTGAGCTTCTGCAGGCGCACATTGTTGTCAGTGGCGATGGCCAGGACCAACGTGTCAGCCGGCGGCTTGCCACGGAAGTAGTTCGGGTTGGCCTTGAAGCGCACTTGCGCATCCTTGGCGTAACGCTGGAAGACGAACGGCCCGGTGCCGATCGGTTGACTGTTCAGACCTTCGGTCTTGTTGGTTTTGAGCAATTGATCGGCGTATTCGGCCGAGTAGATCGAAGCGAACGCCATGGCCACGTCGGCGAGGAACGGTGCTTCGCGACGGGTCAGGGTGAATTTCACGGTATTGTCGTCAACCTTCTCGACGTTCTTGAGCAGCTCCTTGAAGCCCATGCTCTCGAAGTACGGAAAACCCACGCTCGATTGCTTGTGCCATGGATGGTTCGGGTCCAGCTGACGCTGGAAGCTCCAGACCACGTCATCGGCATTCATGTCGCGCGTCGGCTTGAAGTAATCGGTGGTGTGGAACTGGACGCCTTTGCGCAGATGGAACGTGTAATTGAGCCCGTCTTCACTGATTTCCCAAGACTCGGCCAGCGCGGGCTCGATCTCGGTGGTGCCGGGCTTGAAATCCACCAGACGGTTGTAAATGGTCTCCGCTGCCGCATCGGCGGTAACGGCGGTGGTGTACAGCGCCGTGTCGAACCCTTCCGGGCTGGCTTCGGTGCAGACCACCAGGGGCTTGGCCGAAACGCCGACCGCGACGCTGAACAGTGCCAGTGCGACTGCGTTGCGCAATGTTGCGAGTTTGACTGTCGATTTCAAGTAAACGCCCTCCGCAAGTGATGAAGCCATTACTGAGTGGGTGTTTCGGGGCATTAAGTTCTGTCTGGAAACTGCCCCGAAACTGCCCACGGTTGTGTGATTACAGGATGTTGAACGGAATCGTGGTCACCAGACGGAACTCGTTGATGCTGCCGTCAGCCTGGTTGGCGCTCGCACGGTGGGTGGTGTAGGTGCCGCGCATGGTCGAAGCCTTCAGCGGCCCGGACTGCATGGTGTACGAGGCACCGACGCCGTATTCATAGTGGGTTTCACCATCCATGCCGCGTACGTCATAGGCGGTGCCCTTGTAGTGGGTACCGTCGATGTCGAAACCGCGCGCCTGGTAGACGTTGAATTTCAGGCCTGGCACGCCATAGTCGGCCATGTTCAGCAGGTAGCTCAGCTGTACCGACTTCTCGTTCGGTCCGTTGAAGTCCGAGAGCAGGGAGTTGGCCAGGAAGATGGCGTTGCTGTCGTGGATGTAGTCGAAGTAGGTATCACCCTCGACTTCCTGATACGCGATGCTGAAGCTGTGCGCCTTGTGGGTTGCGGTCAACGACAAGCTGTAGGTGTCGTTGTCGATCGGGCCCATTTTCTTCTGGCCGGAATCTTTGGTTTTGTAGTAGTTCAGGTTGGTCGACAGACCCAGAACGTCCGTGTCGCCCATCTCGTGCAGGAACGAGAAGTAGTACTGGTGCCAGAAGTCCTCGACGTTGGAGGCGTAAAGGCTGGTGGTCAGGCTCTTGAAAGGCTTGTAGTCGATGCCGGCCATGTCCACCCGATCCGCTTCGATGTTCGCGTTGGCGGTGTACTCGGAGCGGAACTTGGTCAGGCTCTGCTCGGAGCGCGGCGAAACGCGGTCGAAGCTGCCGGCAGTGAACGACAGGTTGTTGAATTCTTCGCTGAGCACGCTCACGCCTTCGAAGCTCGATGGCAGCGCGCGGTTGCCGATGTAAGCCAGCACCGGAGTGTTGAGCGACTGACGGCCTGCGGTCAGGGTGGTATTGGAGATGCGGGCCTTGATGTTGCCAAGGCCCAGCTTGCTCCACTGACCGACCGCGTCACCGTTGTTCCTGGTGAGAGTACGGTTGGCGCCGCCCATCAGGTCGTCCTTGTCCCGATCCAGCGCTACAGCGTTGTAGACCGCCATCTGCGTGGCGAAGCCGACAGTGCCTTGAGTGAAGCCTGATGTGTAGTCAACGATGGTGGCCTGTACCCAGTTGATACGGCGGGGATCACGATCGACCACGGCACCGTTTTCGCTACGGCTGAAATTGCCGCCGCGACGCAGCAGTTCGTTGGAGTACCAGTTTCTGGTCGAACCCGTCAGTTTCGAATCCTCCAGAAAACCTTGGGCTTCGCTCTGAGCGTTGTTTGTGGCCAGGGTCGTCGGAACGAATTCCTGACTGGTTGGCTCTGCCTGAACCGCGATGCTTGAGGCGAGTGCGGATAAGGCGAATACAGCAGTGCTGACTTTTTTCACGTTTTGAAGCTCCCTATTACATCTTTATAGAGGCCGGTTTTTATGGGTGGACCGGCTTTGATGAAACGGCCTTGTGGGCCTTTTTTCGCTCGTTCCGCGGATCGCGGATAAAGCAGTGCCAAAGGCGAAAATCACCTGTGGCACGGTTGTGCGGGTTTATCTGGCGATGCTGACGCCCGAGAAGTTGTTGCGACCGAAGGGGCTCACTTCGAAGCCCTCGACCTCGGCGCGCAACGGCTGGATGACGGTCGAGTGGGCAATCGGCGTAATCGGCACCTGACTCTTGAGGTAGTGCTGGGCCTGCTTGTACAGGCTGATGCGCTGGTCTTTGTCGGCTGTGGAGACGGCGGCCTTGATCAGCGCGTCGTATTTCTCGTCGCACCACATCGAATAGTTGTTGCCGCCGATGGACGCGCAGCTGTAGAGGGTGCCGAGCCAGTTGTCCGGATCACCGTTGTCGCCGGTCCAGCCGATCAGCGAGATATCGTGCTCGCCGTTTTTGCTGCGCTTGAGGTACTCGCCCCACTCGTAACTGACGATGGTGGCCTTGATTCCAACCTTGGCCCAGTCCGCCTGGAGCATCTGCGCCATCAGCTTGGCGTTGGGGTTGTAGGGACGCTGTACGGGCATGGCCCAGAGTGTCAGTTCGGTGCCTTCCTTGACGCCGGCCGCGCGTAGCAACTCGCGGGCTTTCTCGGGGTTGTAAGCCGCGTCCTTGACGGTGTCGTCATAAGACCATTGGGTCGGCGGCATGGCGTTCTGTGCCAGTTGGCCTGCACCTTGATACACAGCGTCGATGATGGCCTTCTTGTCGACCGCCATGTCCAGCGCCTGACGTACCTGCAGGTTATCCAGTGGCGCGTGACGCACGTTGTAGGAGATGTAGCCGAGGTTGAAACCGGGCTCCTCGACCACTTTCAGTTGTTTATCGGCCTTGATCGACTCAATGTCGGCCGGGCGCGGATTGAGGGTGACCTGGCATTCGTTCTTCTTGAGTTTCTGCACGCGCACGGACGCGTCGATATTGATGGCGTAGATCAGTTGGTCGATCTTTACCCGACTTGGGTCCCAGAACTGTTTGTTGGCGACATAACGGATCTGCGAATCTTTCTGATAACGCTGAAAAACGAAGGGTCCGGTTCCAATGGGGGATTGGTTTATTTCACGAACGTTGCCAGATGCCATCAGTTTGTCAGCATATTCAGCGGAGAGAATTGACGCGAAGTTCATCGCTATATTCTGAATAAATGCCGCATCTACTTTGTTCAGGGAAAATACAACTGTCATTGGGCCGGTTTTTTCGACGGACTTGATGTTCTTGTCCAGCCCCATGCTGCTGATGTAGGGGAACTCTGTCGGATACGCGACTCGAAACGGATGATCTTTTTGCAGCATGCGGTTAAAGGTGAATAGCACATCGTCGGCATTGAAATCGCGGGTCGGTGTGAAGACTTTGTTGCTGTGGAATTTCACCCCTTCACGTAAATGGAAGGTGTAGTTCAGGCCGTCCGGGGATATGTCCCAACGGGTGGCCAGGGCAGGTACCACACTGGTCTGGCCACGTTCGAACTCGGCCAGGCGGTTGTAGATGGGCTCGGCTGCATCGTTATCGGTGCCCGATGTGTATTGGGCGATATCGAAGCCGGCAGGACTGCCCTCGGAACAGAAGACCAGACTTTTGGTAGCAGCTTGGGTCGCCGAAATAGTGGCTAATAGCCCAGCAGTTAGCAGCGAACTCACGACAATGTGTTTACGCATGACAATCCTTATCGTCTGAAGCGTGACGCACCCTTGAAATAGTCGGAAAACCGTCGCAATCGTTTGCGCAAAGAGGTATTCCGATCAGGAAACCCGACCGATAGATGTACGACAAATATCAGATGCGGGAACTTGAAACGGTATGTCCGTCAAGCCGTACAGTAAATACTTCTGATTGCTTAAAATGTTGTAGGAAAAGTGAATCTCATCAGTAGGCAAATTCTCGCTGTCGCAGATTTACTTATCTAACGATATTTACTTGCATCCATGAATCAAACACATAACGACGCGGTCGCGATACCCGAAGGTAACGCGACCGTTAAGTCAGAAAAAAGTATTACTTACCGCTGACGCTCACGCCGTAGAACGAGTTCAGACCGAATGGGCTGATCTTGAAGTCCTGAACTTCCTTGCGCATCGGCTGGTAAACAGTCGAGTGTGCGATCGGAGTCATTGGGACGGCATCCTTGAGCAAGTGCTGAGCCTGTTTGTACAGCTCGGTGCGCTTGGCCTGGTCAGTGGTTTCCTTGGCTTCGTGGATCAGCTTGTCGAACGGCTGGTCACACCACTTGGCAAAGTTGTTGCCGTTGACCGCGTCGCAGCCGAACAGGGTGCCCAGCCAGTTGTCCGGGTCACCGTTGTCACCGCTCCAGCCAATCAGCATTGCGCCGTTTTCACCAGCTTTGGCGCGCTTGATGTACTCGCCCCACTCGTAGGAGACGATCTTGGCGTTGATGCCGATCTTCTTCCAGTCGTTCTGGAGCATCTCGGCCATCAGTTTGGCGTTCGGGTTGTACGGACGTTGAACCGGCATCGCCCACAGGGTGATTTCAGTGCCTTCCGCCACGCCTGCCTTTTTCAGCAGTTCCTTGGCCTTGGCGATGTCGTACGGTGCGTCCTTGATGGTGGTGTCATAAGACCACTGGGTCGGCGGCATGGCGTTGACGGCCAGTTGGCCCGCGCCTTGATACACCGCGTCGATGATGGCTTTCTTGTCGACAGCCATGTCCAGGGCCTGACGAACTTCCAGCTTCGACAGTGGGTTCGGCTTGCTGTCGCCCTTGATGGTCGGCATCACGTTGTAGGCGATGTAACCCAGGTTGAAGCCCGCCTGATCAGGCATCTTCAACGCAGGGTCGGCCTTCAGCGGCGCGAGGTCGGCGGGACGCGGATAAGCGGTGATCTGGCACTCGCCTTTCTTCAGCTTCTGTGCACGAACCGAAGCGTCGGTGGTGATGGCGAAAATCAGGTTGTCGACTTTGACGTCTTCAGGCTTCCAGTAATCCTTGTTTCCGGTGAAACGGATGTTGGAGTCTTTCTGGTAGCTCTTGAACACAAAAGGACCAGTGCCGATAGGCTTCTGGTTGATGTCTTCAGGCTTGCCTTGCTTGAGCAACTGGGCTGCGTATTCAGCGGACTGAATGGAAGCGAAGCTCATGGCCAGGTTCTGGATGAACGCGGCGTCAACCACACCCAGGGTCATCTTGACGGTGTGATCGTCGACCTTCTCGATCTTGGTGATGTTGGTGTCCATCGCCATGTCGGTGAAGTACGGGAATTCGGTTGGGTACGCCTTACGGAACGGGTCGTCCTTGTTGATCATGCGGTTGAACGTGAACAGCACGTCGTCGGCATTGAAGGTACGGGTCGGTTTGAAGTACGGCGTGGTGTGGAACTTGACACCTTCACGCAGGTGGAAGGTATAGGTCAGGCCGTCCGGGCTTACGTCCCAGCTGGTGGCAAGGCCTGGAATAACGGCGGTACCGCCACGTTCGAACTGGCTCAGACGGTTGAAAACGGTCTCGGCCGAAGCGTCGAAGTCGGTGCCGGTGGTGTATTGACCTGGGTCGAAACCAGCGGGGCTGCCTTCGGAGCAGAACACCAGATTCGATGCTGCATGAGCGAAGGGAGCGCTGGCGATCAAACCTGCGCCGAGTAGAAACGGAATGACCGCTTTTTTGAGCATGGTGGCCTCAGTTGTTGTCATTTTTTGGATGAGGGTACGACCTTGTGGGTCGGCCCCGCGGATACTTATGCAGGCGCCATACCCAAAGCAAGATGGTGGCGCCAAACAAGTGTCAAAGAGTGGCACGAACGTACACGAATGTCGCAAAAGTATAATTTTTGACGCTGTTGAACGTTTGCGTGTCGCATATCGGTATCTTTGTTGCGCTTTTAGGGTGCGTCGCGAAGTGGCGAATGCACCCGTTTGTATCGCAAGTGTTACTCGGCTGTTGCTTTCTGATGGTGCTATTTGGCCATGCTCACGCCATAGAAGGGCGTCAGGCCGAACGGGCTGAGTTTGAAGTCCTGCACCTCCTTGCGCATGGGCTGGAACACCTTGGAGTTGGCGATCGGGGTGATCGGCACGTCGTTTTTCAAAATGTTCTGCGCCTGCTGATACAGCTTTATCCGCTCATCACGGTTGCTGGTCAGCTTGGCCTGGGTCACCAGCTTGTCGTAGCTCGGATTGCACCATTGCGCATAGTTGCTGCCCTTTACCGCCGCGCAGCTGTAAAGCACGCCGAGCCAGTTGTCCGGATCCCCGTTGTCACCCGTCCAACCATAGATCATCACATCGTGTTCGCCAGCCTTGGCGCGTTTGATGTACTCGCCCCACTCGTAACTGACGATGTTGGCCTTGATGCCGATCTTCGCCCAGTCGGACTGAATCATTTGCGCTGACATTCGCGCGTTCGGGTTAGAAGCGCGTTGCACGGTCATCGCCCACAGGTTGATCTGCGTGCCCGACGCAACGCCCGCTTCTTTGAGCAGCTGTTTGGCTTTTTCGGGATCATAGGGCGCGTCCTTGATATTCGGGTCATAGCCCCATTGCGCAGGTGGCAGGGCGTTTTGCGCCAGCTGACCGGCGCCCTGGTACACCGCCTTGATGATCGCAGGCTTGTCGATGGCCATGTCCAATGCCTGACGCACTTTGAGTTGATCCAGCGGCGGATGGGTCACGTTGTACGCGAGGAAGCCGAGGTTGAAACCCGGCTGACTCAATACCTTCAGGTTCGGATCTTTCTGGGCTTCTTCGATGTCCTGCGGCCGCGGATAGCCGCTGATCTGGCATTCGCCGGTCTTGAGTTTCTGCAGGCGGGTGGCGGCATCGGTGTTGATCGAGAAGATCAGGTTGTCGAGCTTCACATCCTCCGGTTTCCAGTAGTCCTTGTTGCCGACGAAGCGGATCTGCGCGTCTTTCTGATAGCGCTTGAACACGAACGGACCCGTGCCGATGGGCTTCTGGTTGATCTCTTCGGCCTTGCCTTGCTTGAGCAACTGCCCGGCGTACTCCGCAGACTGAATGGAAGCGAAGCTCATCGCCAGGTTCTGGATGAACGCGGCGTCGATGTTATTCAGATGAAACCTGACAGTCTGCTCGTCGACCTTCTCCACCTGTTTGATGGTTTTGTTCATGTCCATGTCGGTGAAGTAGGGCGACTCAGACGGGTAAGCCTTGCGGAATGGATCGTCGGCATTGAGCAGACGATTGAAGGTGAACAGCACGTCGTCAGCGTTGAATTCGCGGGTTGGCTTGAAGTAGTCGGTGGTATGGAATTTCACCCCTTTGCGCAGATGGAAGGTGTAGGTGAGGCCATCGTCGGAAACCTCCCATTGGCTAGCCAGACCCGGCTCGACTTCCGTACCGCCACGCTTGAATTGTGTGAGACGGTTGAAGACGGTTTCAGCTGAGGCGTCGAACTCGGTGCCGCTGGTGTACTGACTGGGGTCGAAGCCCGCGGGGCTTGCTTCGGAGCAATACACCAAGGTGCTGGCAGCCTGCGCCGAGGGCACACAAAGCGCCATCGCAGCAGCCAGAAGCAGGGGTTTGAAGGTTTTCTCCATGTGAACCTCGTACAAATGCGGCATTCATGCCTGAAATCATCGTGTGATGATAGACAGCGCAGAATGCCGCAGGGTGGAGAGATCCGACAAGAAAACCATTAGATCGATTGGATCGACCTCAAAGCCTGTAGACAGGCATTCCAAGGCTCGGTTGGCGATAGCTGGAATGCTACCTGTGCAGGCGATGTGCAGGCGAAAAGAGAGCAGCAGCGCCAGGCCATGCCTGGCGCTGCGCTTGATCAGGGAATGGCGACTTCGATCGTGCCATCGGCGGTGACGCTGACCTGGCTGGTGCCGGCTTCGACATCGGGTGTGGGCGCCGCATCGGCGCGAGCGGCTTTCATCATCATGACCGGCGCGCGCATGTAAGGCTGCGGGTAACCCGAAGTATTTAGGTTGAGGTTGACCACTTTATAACCGCTGCCGCCGAGTGCCTCGGTGACCAGCTGTGCCCGGGCCTTGAAGGCGGTGACAGCGTTTTTCAGCAGCGTGTCTTCGCTGGCTTTGCGCGCCGGATTGGAAATGGAGAAGTCCATGCCGCCCATTTTCATGTCGCTGCCCAGCAGCTCCCCGGTCAGTTTGGACAGGGCAGCAAAATCGGGGCTCTCCAGACGCAGTTCGGCGCGCTCACGCCAACCGGTGATCTTCTGACCTTTGTCGTCGTAGATCGGGTAGCTGTTACGGCTGCCCTGGCGGATGGTCACTTCCTTGACCTGCCGTGCCTGGCCCAGTGCCTTGTTGAGGGTTTCGGTGACTTCGGCGGCCAGTTTTGCAGGGTCGGTATTCTGCGATTCGGTGTACACGGTGACAGTCATCAGGTCGCGCTGGACTTCCTGGTTGACCTCGGCGCGCACGGACACCTGATTGTAATGAACGTCTTCGGCCATGACGCAGGCGCTGGCCAGCGTGGCGGCGCCAAGGGTGAGCAGTGTGGCGGTGGGGCGAAGGCTGAACATGTAAAACTCCTTGTTTGGCGAGCCGTTCGACGCATGGTGGAGGTGCCGTCGGACGGATGCCCTTCAGACTGTTATCCCAGGATCTTGTTCCGGAGCCGCAGCGGAATTACCTTTTCATTTGTAGGCGCCGGCTTGCCGGCGAACGCGGGGTGTCAGGCGATTTATGTGCCACTGACCCACCGCATTCGCTGCCGTCGTAACCTCCGACGTCTCCTACAGGATCTGCAGCATGCCGGAGTGGGTATGCACATGCGCGCCCCCCTTGTAGGCGCCGGCTTGCTGGCGAACGCGGGGTGTCATGCGACTCATATGCCACTGACCCACCGCATTCGCTGCCGTCGTAACCTCCGACGTCTCCTACAGGATCTGCAGCATGCCGG
>NZ_JBOICF010000084.1:0-179408 GCF_050739935.1 Pseudomonas sp.
ACTGACACACCGCATTCGCCAGCAAGCCGGCTCCTACAGCTGCTCGTGCAATCCACATGATTAGCATCCACCCCATCTTCGGTTATGCTCGCCCTCAAGTTGCCCATGACCGGAGCCTCCATGACCCCTGCCCGTCTGCTTGTCCCGCTGAGCATTGCCCTGCTGGCCGCCTGCGCCCAGCAACCGAAACAGATCGTATCCCTGGAAGACCAGAAGGACTGCCCGATCACCCTCAAGACTGGTCAAACCCTGATGCTCATGCTCCCCAGCAATCCCACCACGGGGCACCGCTGGCTGATGCAGAACCCCGCGCCCTCGATCCTCAACGCCCTCGGCCCGGAAGTATTCAATACTCCGGAAGACGTTGGCATGGTCGGGACTTCGGGTCAGTCGGTCTGGCGCTATAAGGCTGCCAACGCAGGCAGCGGCCATTTGATGATGGTCTATCAGCAGCCGTGGGCGCCGGAAGTGCGGCCCGAGCGTACGTTCGACTGCGAAATCACCGTGCAATGACCCCGATTGACCGAACGATGAGATGAGGTTTCGGCATCGCGGCACAATTGGCTAAAATGCCGCACTTTTTGTTTCATCCCCCTCCTCGTCCTATCCATCGGAATCGCCGTGAGCCAAGAACCCGACCGCATATTCGCCCAGCCCCTGTCACAGGTGCCCGACTTCGCCTTCAACGAGGACGTGGTGCGGGTGTTCCCGGACATGATCAAGCGTTCGGTGCCGGGTTATCCGACCATCGTCGAGAACCTCGGCGTGCTGGCGGCGCAGTTCGCGCAACCCCACAGCGTCCTCTATGACCTGGGCAGTTCGCTGGGCGCCGTCACTCAGGCGCTGCGTCGCCATGTGCGCACCGAAGATTGCCGGGTGATCGCCATCGACAACTCCGCAGCGATGGTCGAGCGTTGCCGCGAGTACCTGAACGGGCAGGATTCGATGTTTCAGGAGTTGCTGCCGGTTGAAGTCATCGAAGGCGATATTCTTGCACTCGAGTTCCAGCCCGCCTCGGTGGTGGCGCTGAATTTCACCCTGCAATTCATCGCTCCCGAGCAACGTCTTGCCCTGCTGGGTCGTATTCGTCAGTCGCTGCTGCCGGGTGGCGCGCTGATCCTGTCCGAAAAGCTGCGTTTCGACGACGCTGAAGAGCACGCTCTGCTGACTGACCTGCATGTGGCCTTCAAGCGCGCCAACGGCTACAGCGAACTGGAAATCGCTCAGAAGCGCAGCGCCATCGAAAACGTCATGAAGCCCGACAGTCTGGAGCAGCACCGCGAACGCCTGCTGGCCGCCGGTTTCTCCAAAGTCGTGCCCTGGTTCCAGTGCCTTAATTTCGCCTCTCTGATTGCCCTGCCATGATCGATCTCGCTCCTCTGGTCCGCCGCCTGGCGGGCACACCTCTTTATGCCTGGGCCCAGGGTCTGCAGGCGCAACTCGACGCAAAAATGGAAAAAGGCCATGGTGATCTGGAGCGCTGGCAAGGCGCCCTGAACGCGTTGCCCGAGCTGACGCCGAGTCGTGTCGAACTCAAGGATGATTTCATCCTCGATGCCAATTGCGACGATGCCACCCGCGAACAAACCCGCGCGGCGCTGATGGGCCTGTCACCCTGGCGCAAGGGGCCGTTCGACGTGTTCGGCGTGCACATCGACACCGAATGGCGCTCGGACTGGAAATGGTCGCGGGTATCAAAGCATCTGGATCTGGTCGGCAAGCGCGTGCTGGATGTGGGCTGCGGCAACGGTTATTACCAGTGGCGCATGCTC
The DNA here is from genome assembly GCF_050739935.1 of Pseudomonas sp. Lineage (GTDB taxonomy): Bacteria > Pseudomonadota > Gammaproteobacteria > Pseudomonadales > Pseudomonadaceae > Aquipseudomonas. The sequence continues at coordinate 1,773 of NZ_JBOICF010000084.1, forward strand.
GGTGCCGGTGCCGACAGCGTGATCGGCGTCGACCCCAACTGGCTGTTCTTCTGCCAGTTCCAGGCGATGCAGCGTTATTTGCCCGATTTGCCTGCGTGGCATCTGCCGTTTGCGCTGGAAGACTTGCCCGCGCGGCTGGAAGGCTTTGATACGGTGTTTTCCATGGGCGTGCTGTATCACCGCAAATCACCGATCGATCACTTGCTGGCACTCAAAGACTGCCTGGTAAAGGGCGGCGAACTGGTCCTGGAGACCATGGTGGTCGAAGGCGACGCGCAGCAGGTGCTGGTGCCCGAAGATCGTTACTCGCAGATGCGCAATGTCTGGTTCTTGCCGTCAGTGCCAGCGCTGGAACTGTGGTTGCGCCGCGCCGGGTTCGTCGACGTGCGCTGCGTGGATGTCAGTACCACGACGATCGAAGAACAACGCAGCACCGAGTGGATGCGTTATCAGTCCCTGAGCGACTTCCTCGATCCGAACGACCCCGGCAAGACCGTGGAAGGTCTCCCCGCACCGAGGCGCGCGGTCATCGTAGGGCGCAAGGCCTGACAGAAAATCGCCAGCGCCAGGAAACCACTGTGGGAGCGAATTCATTTGCGAAGAGACGGCACATCCGAGGCATCTCCGTCAGTCGTCACGCCATCGCGAATAAATTCGCTCCCACAGGTTGATCCCGGTCGCCCGCCAGATCAAGCCTTGTGAGCCGCGGCCAGAATCAACGCCTTCATTTCCGAAACCGCCGACTTGAAACCTACGAACAAGGCATGCGCCACCAGCGCGTGGCCGATGTTCAGTTCGTTGATGCCCTTGATCGCGGCGACCGCCTCGACGTTGTGGTAATGCAGACCATGACCGGCATTGACGATCAGGCCCTGTCCCAGACCGAACGCGACACCATCGGCAATCCGTTTGAGTTCTTCGGCCAGTTCGGTCGGCGTTTGAGCATCGGCATAACGCCCTGTATGCAACTCGATGGCAGGTGCACCGACGCGCGCCGACGCTTCGATCTGACGCTCGTCGGCATCGATAAACAGCGACACTTCACTGCCAATCGCGGACAGCCGCTCGACCGCGGCCTTGATCCGCGCTTCCTGACCAGCGACATCGAGGCCGCCTTCGGTGGTCAGTTCCTGACGGGTCTCCGGGACCAGGCAGATGTGCGCCGGACGAATGCGCTCGGCGAAAGCCATCATCTCGTCCGTAACGCCCATTTCGAAGTTCATGCGGGTTTGCAGCACATCCTTGAGCAGCAGCACATCGCGCTCCTGAATGTGACGGCGATCTTCGCGCAGGTGCACGGTAATGCCGTCGGCGCCCGCTTCTTCAGCGTCCAGCGCGGCCTTCACCGGATCGGGATAGCGGGTACCACGGGCCTGACGCAGCGTCGCCACGTGGTCGATGTTCACGCCGAGCAAAATGCGGGTGCTGTGGGTCACGTTGTTCTCCTGAATACTTGATCTCAACAGGCGACTCGCGCCCATTGCTGACTGACAAACAAGGCCTTCATCAAGGCTTGCGAAACAATTCGCGGCTCACCAGCGGCCGACCGCCCAGATGCACCGCCAGCGCCTGACGCATCAGCCGCTTGGCTGCCGACAAAGCTCCCGGCGCGCTCCAGTCCGCCTCCGACATGGCCAATAGCTCGGCGCCTTGAAACAGACCGGGCTGCAACAGATAGACGCGCTCAAGCCCAGCGTCCACTTGCAAGCGATACATGCCGTCAGCCGCCAAGGGGTCGCCGTTGATGTCCGCATCGAGGACAAAACCGTAACCCAGGTCGTCCAGCAGGCGCCACTCGAAAGATCGCAACAAGGGTTCCAGGGCGCGTCCTTCGGCCAACGCCATCAAGGTCGCGGCGTAATGCTCGAACACACCGGGATGCGGGTCTTCGGCGGGGAGTAGGCGAATCAGCAGTTCATTGAGGTACAGACCGCTGAACAATGCCTCGCCTTCGAGCCATGCCGCGATGCCGGCGCTTTCCATCCGGCCGACGTTCTTCAGCTCCCCTTTGCCACGAAACTCGACTTCCAGCGGCACGAACGGTCGAGCCAGCGAACCCGCCTTGCCACGCGCACTGCGCAGCACGGCACGCAAGCGGCCCTGAGGAGTGAGGAAGTCGACGAGCGCGCTGTTCTCGCGATAGGCCCGGGAGTGGAGGACATAGGCAAGTTGACCAGCAGGCGGGGTTTGGGACATGGGTTTCTCAATCCACGAACGTGGATGTCAGAGCGCTGAATACCGCTGTGGGAGCGAATTCATTCGCGATACGGTGCTCCAAACGACAAATGTATATCGACTGAAACGACCTATCGCGAATAAATTCGCTCCCACAGATTTTGTACCTGCGCCAGAAACGGTTGATCAACTCCAACCGTTACAGGTCGCCATAACCCAGCGAACGCAGGGCGCGTTCGTCGTCGGACCAGCCGCCCTTGACCTTGACCCAGAGGTTGAGCATCACCTTGGAGTCGAACAGCACTTCCATGTCACGGCGGGCATCGGAACCGATGCGCTTGATGCGCTCGCCCTTGTCGCCAATGATGATTTTCTTCTGGCCATCGCGCTCGACGAGGATCAGAGCATGAATGTGCAAGGTCTTGCCCTGCTGCTTGAATTCTTCGATTTCGACGGTGATCTGATACGGAAGCTCGGCGCCCAGCTGACGCATGATTTTCTCGCGCACCAGCTCGGCGGCGAGGAAGCGGCTGCTGCGGTCGGTGATCTGGTCTTCCGGGAAAAAGTGATCGTTCTCCGGCAGATGCTGGGCAATCACCTTCTCCAGCGCTTCGAGGTTATGGCCCTGCTGCGCCGAAATCGGAATGATCTGCGCGTTCGGCAGCTGTTCCTGCAACCAGGACAAATGCGGCATCAGCTCGGCCTTGTCCTCGATGCGGTCGGTCTTGTTCAGCGCAACGATCAACGGACCGGTCACATACTGCACACGCTCCAGCACCATCTGGTCCTCTTCGGTCCATTTGGTGCGATCCACCACGAAGATCACTACGTCGACATCTTTCAATGCCGCCGACGCGGTCTTGTTCATGTAGCGGTTAAGCGCTTTGTCACTGTTCTTGTGCATGCCGGGCGTGTCGACGTAGATGGCCTGCACGTCGCCTTCGGTCTTGATGCCCAGCATGTTGTGGCGAGTGGTCTGCGGCTTGCGCGAAGTGATCGCCAGTTTCTGGCCGAGGATGTGGTTCAACAGCGTCGACTTGCCCACGTTTGGCCGGCCAACGATGGCGACATAGCCACAGCGTGTTGCAGTTGAATCAGTCATTGCCGTTCTCCACACCCAGGGCGATAAGGGCTGCGGCCGCGGCTACCTGTTCGGCAATCCGACGGCTGACACCTTGTCCCCGGCTTTTTTCGTTCAGTAAGGTGATCTCGCATTCGACGAAGAACGTCCGGCAATGCGGTTCGCCCTGAATATCCACCACTTCGTAGCGCGGTAAATCACAGGCGCGAGACTGAAGGAATTCCTGCAGTCGGGTTTTCGGATCCTTGTTGGTGTCCACCAGCGTCAGGCTGTCGAACTCGGTGGCCAGCCAGGACAACACGCGATCACGGGCGACTTCCATGCCGGAATCCAGATAGATCGCGCCAATCAACGCTTCCAGGGCATCGGCCAGAATCGACTCGCGGCGGAAACCGCCACTCTTCAACTCACCGGAACCCAGTCGCAGGTATTCACCCAGATCGAATCCACGGGCCAGCAGGGCCAGGGTTTCACCCTTCACCAGACGTGCGCGTAGGCGTGACAACTGACCTTCGCGGGCCTGCGGAAAACGCTCGAACAGCGCCTCACCGGCCACGAAGTTGAGGATGGCATCACCGAGAAATTCCAGACGCTCGTTATTGCGCCCGGCGAAACTGCGGTGGGTCAAGGCCAGAACCATCAGTTCCTGATCCTTGAAGGTATAGCCGAGCTGACGCTCGAGGCGACTCAATGACACGCTCACGGTTTATCCACGCTGAATTCGCGGTCGAACTTGACCACCAGATCGATGTTCTGGATCAATGGCTCACGTTGTTCGTATTTCAAATGGGCGAGGAACCTATTGTTCTCCGTCGTCACGCTTAACGCCTTGTTCAAATCTACATCCCGAATGTTATTGATCTGCATGCCCTTGGCCACATAGGCATGAAACTCGCCACTGTCGCTGATATCAGCGTTCCGGTCGGTACCTGCGGCTTCGATGATCTTCTTGAGCGACATATAATCGAGGTAGTGCGGCACCACTTTGGCTGCGGTACTCACGGCAAATGCCACGACGGCCAGCGCTACCAGCCATCCAATGAACGACAAGCCTTTTTGCGAACCGGCAGCTCTCATGTGTGCCCTCAAGAATAGTTCTTCCCTACTGTCCGCAAGCTGAGCCTTGCAGCATAGTCCGCCGAAATGACATACGGCGCTGTGTCAGACAGCGCCGCATCGGTATTACTTGATCAAGCCCACTCGCGAGAAGTTGGGCAGATGACTCAACTTCGGCTCCGGCCAGCTCATCCATACCGCGAAGGCCTTGCCGACGATATTCCTGTCGGGAACCATTCCCAGCTCGTCCTTGGGAATATTGGGGTCATCCCAATAACGACTGTCGTTGGAGTTATCGCGGTTGTCGCCCATCATGAAATAGTGACCGGCCGGGACTGTCCACTCATGGTCGGGCGGCGCGCGGTAGCGGCTCATTTCCTGGCGAATCTGATGCTCGACTTCACCCAGCTTTTCGTCATAAAGCTCGGCGCTGCCCAAGGTTCCTGGTTCCGAGCCGATCAGTTGCTTGGCGACCAGTTGTCCATTGACGAACAGCTGCTTGTCATTGGTGTAACGAATGACATCACCCGGCAAACCGATGACACGCTTGATGTAGTTGACGCTAGGGTCGCTTGGGTAGCGAAACACCATCACATCGCCCCGCTGCGGGTCGCTGACCGGAATGACCTTGAGGTCGATCACCGGCAGGCGAATGCCGTAGGAGAACTTGTTGACCAGGATGAAATCACCCACATCCAGCGTCGGCTTCATCGAACCCGACGGAATCTGGAACGGCTCAACCAGAAACGAGCGCAACACCAGCACGATGAACAGCACCGGAAAGAACGACTTGCCGTACTCAACGAGCAACGGCTCCTTGTTCAATTGCTCGACGACAGCAACATCCGGCTGGCTTACGCTGCCCTGATATGTCGCTATCGCAGTCCGCCGACGCGGCGCCAGTATGATCAGATCGAACAAGGCCAGCAGACCGCACACGAATACGGCGATGACCAACAACAGCGGGAAATTTAGTGACATAGGGCCTGACTATTCCAACCTGAGCACTGCAAGGAAGGCTTCCTGTGGAATTTCCACGTTGCCGACCTGCTTCATGCGTTTCTTACCGGCCTTCTGCTTTTCAAGCAGTTTGCGTTTACGGCTGACGTCACCACCGTAACATTTGGCCAGTACGTTCTTTCTGAGCGCCTTGACGGTTGTACGCGCGATAATCTGGCCACCGATCGCAGCCTGGATTGCCACGTCGAACATCTGACGAGGAATCAGTTCTTTCATCTTTTCAGTCAACGCCCGGCCTTTATAGGCCGCGTTGTCACGGTGCACGATCAGCGCCAGGGCATCGACCTTGTCACCGTTGATCAGAACATCCAGCTTCACCAGGTTCGCCGACTGGTAGCGATCGAAATGATAGTCCAGCGACGCATAGCCGCGACTGGTGGACTTCAGACGATCGAAGAAGTCCAGAACCACTTCGTTCATCGGCAAGTCGTAGGTCACTTGGACCTGAGTGCCGAGGAACAGCATGTCGTGCTGAATGCCGCGCTTCTCGATGCACAGCGTTATGACGTTGCCCAGGTGCTCTTGAGGCACAAGGATATTCGCCCGCACGATCGGTTCGCGCATGTCTTCGATAGTCGAGAGGTCTGGCAGCTTCGACGGGTTGTCGACGTAAATGGTTTCACCGGTCTTGAGCAGTAGCTCGAAGATTACCGTAGGCGCGGTGGTGATCAGGTCCAGGTCGTACTCGCGCTCAAGGCGCTCCTGAATGATCTCCATGTGCAGCATGCCGAGGAAGCCACAACGGAAGCCGAAGCCCAATGCGTCGGAGCTTTCCGGCGTGTACTGCAGCGACGAGTCATTGAGGGTGAGCTTCTGCAACGCTTCGCGGAAATCTTCGAAGTCGTCGGAGCTGACCGGGAACAGACCGGCGTAGACCTGCGGCTGAATGCGTTTGAAACCGGGCAGTACTTCCACGTCCGGGGTCGAACTCAAGGTCAGCGTGTCACCTACCGGAGCACCGTGAATGTCCTTGATGCCGGCGATGATGAAGCCCACTTCGCCCGCTTTCAGGTCCGCCGTCGCGGTGTGCTTGGGGTTGAATACGCCGACGCTGTCCACCAGGTGGATCTTGCCGGTGGACTTGACGAGGATCTTGTCGCCCTTCTTCACGCGGCCGTGACGCACGCGCACCAGGGAGACAACGCCCAGATAGTTATCAAACCAGGAGTCGATAATCAGCGCTTGCAGCGGATCTTCGATGTTTCCGGTTGGCGCAGGAATGGTCTTGACCAGACGCTCCAGCACCTCGTCGACGCCCATGCCACTCTTGGCACTACAGGCCACGGCGTCGGTGGCATCGATGCCGATGATCTTTTCGATCTCTTCCTTGACGCGGTCCGGATCGGCCTGCGGCAAGTCCATCTTGTTCAGGACCGGCATGACCTCCAGGCCCTGCTCGATGGCGGTGTAGCAGTTGGCGACGGACTGCGCTTCCACGCCCTGACCGGCATCGACCACCAGCAGCGCACCTTCACAGGCGGCCAGCGAACGGCTGACCTCGTAGGTGAAGTCCACGTGGCCTGGGGTATCGATGAAGTTCAGCTGATAGGTTATGCCGTCGCTGGCCTTGTAATACAAGGTGACGCTGTGGGCCTTGATCGTGATCCCGCGCTCACGCTCCAGGTCCATGGAGTCAAGCACCTGAGCTTCCATTTCACGCTCGGTAAGGCCACCGCACATCTGAATGAAACGGTCTGCCAGCGTTGACTTGCCATGGTCAATGTGGGCGATGATGGAGAAATTGCGGATATGACTCAAATCACTCACGGATCAACACTCGAAAAAGGTTGCAGGCAGACTGCCCGCCGAAAAATAGCCGGGAATTGTACCTGAAGGAAGGCTGGGGCGTCACGTTCACACGCGAGGACAGACAACCGGATACAAAAAGGAGCGGCCTGGCCGCTCCTTTTCCCTGTCTGGCTATTATTCCGCCAGTTTGAAGGTGATGAACGTCGCGCGTCCCTGACGCAGAACCCGCATCGATACCGAGCGATCCTTCGGCAGGCCCTTGGCCACTTCGGTGAACTGTTTGGCCGAGGCGATTGGCTGGTTGTTCAGATGAGTGATCACGTCACCCGCCTGCAGCCCGATCAGCGACGCCGGACCCTCTTGCACATCCTTGATGATCACGCCGCCTTTGAGGTCGAGCGACTTCATCTGCTCAGCGGTCAGATCGGTGACCGAAACGCCCAGCCGATTGCTGTTGCGCTCGACGCCGGCGTCCGGGGCGCCCATTTCTTCGCCTTCGGCGGGCAATGCACCTACCGTCACGGTCAGTTTCTGACGCTTGCCATTGCGGATTACTTCCAGCTCGGCCTTGCTGCCGTCCTTGAGGTTGCCGATCAGATGCGGCAGATCAGCAGACATGATGACAGGCGTGCCGTTGGCGCTGAGGATCACGTCACCGACCTGCAAGCCGCCCTTGGCTGCCGGGCCATCTTCCAAAACCTGTGCGACCAGGGCGCCGGCTGGTTTATCCAGCCCGAACGACTCCGCCAGATCCTTGTTCACTTCCTGAATCACGACACCCAGCCAGCCCCGGTTGACTTTGCCGTTGGCCTTGAGTTGATTGGCGACATCCATCGCAACGTCGATTGGAATGGCGAACGACAGCCCCATAAAGCCACCGGAACGGGTGAAGATCTGCGAGTTGATACCCACGACTTCGCCGGCCATGTTGAACAGCGGCCCACCGGAGTTGCCCGGGTTGATCGCCACATCGGTCTGAATGAACGGTACGTAAGTATCGTTCGGCAGGCTGCGCCCCTTGGCGCTGACAATACCTTTGGTCACCGAATGATCGAAGCCGAACGGCGAGCCAATGGCCAAGACCCACTCGCCTACTTTCAGCTTGTCGGAGTTACCCAGCTTGACGGTGGGCAAGTCCTTGCCGTCGATCTTCAAGACCGCGACGTCGGTGCGCGGGTCGGTGCCGATCAGTTTCGCCTTCATTTCACTACGATCGGAAAGGCGCACGAGGATCTCGTCTGCACCGTCGATCACGTGGTTATTGGTCAGGATGAAACCGTCAGCAGAAATGATGAAGCCCGAACCCAGAGATTGCGCTTCACGCTGGCGATCACCCTTGCCCGACCCGGGCGGACGGGAGCCCGGCGGTGTGCTGCGTTCGAGGAATTCGCGCAGCATCGGTGGCAAACCTTCAAGGTCAGGCATCTGTCCCCGAGCCACCGAACGATCCGGCATTTTCTGGCGCGTACTGATATTGACGACGGCAGGCGATGCCTGCTCCACCAGTGAAGTGAAGTCCGGCAGGGCTTCAGCCTGCGCAGTGAGGACCTGACCGAGCATCAGCACGGCGGCCATCCAGGACAGATAAGTTTTCAAGCGTGGTATCGACATACGGCTCCCGTTCACAACGAGCATGGTTAAGCGGTACGAACCGACAGGTTCGAGAAGCATCTACACATTGCAGTCTTGCTCAGTGCAGCGCTCTCAGCCAGTTTTACTCTATGTCAGCTTTCTGGAAGCTGAAAACGACAAAAGGCCAGAGCTGCGAGGCTGTGACCTATAGAAAAAAAAGAATGTGTTTGCAACCTGCAAAGCTGACCAAACATTTCAGCGTCTCGATCAAAGCCAGCATTTGCTTGGCTGATGGCTTGAAATGCCCAATATGAAACCTTTTTCATAGTGGGCATTCACTCGTTCGTCAGGTTAGTTGTTGCTGGTGGTAGCAGGCGCTTTGTTGGTACCCGCAGGCGATGCAGCATCGGTACGCATGGACAGCGCAATACGCTCGGCAGTCCCAATCGGGATTTCACCCACCACCGTCACCATCGCGTCGCCCTTGGGCGTGGTCAGCCGGCGGGAAACTGCGACCGTTGGGCCAAGCTGGGTACGAATATCCGTAACCGCAGCGCCACCCACTGGCTCGACGAAGACCGAGAAACGGGCCAGGCCATCGTCATACATGAGGCTGGTAACCAGAGTTTTGGACTCCGGATCCTTGCGCGCGGCAGCACTGCTGAGTTCGAAGCCTGGCGGCAACCAGTCCGAGTGCCAGGCAACCTGCTTCTGAGGCTCAGCCTTGGCCTTGGCCACTTCCACCTGCTTGCAATCGGCGCTGGGTTGCAGCATCTGATCGGTAAGCGGGTCGGCAGTGTTGAGCTCAGTGAACTGGAAGCGCTCCAGCAACTGCCCCTTGTCACTGAGTAGCAGTGACTTCAACGGCAGACCGGTCTCATTATCCAGATGCAATTCAATGCCATAACGATGCTGATCGCGCGGCGTCAATGTGACTACCGTCGCCGCGCGCCCAGCCACGCGTGAACTCCCCGCGACTTTCATGTCGTACCACGCCGCCAGTCTGGCAGCGTCGAACGCATGGGCGGGGGAGTCGGGGATGTTCGATACCCCGGCCTCAAGAGTACCGCTGACGCATTGGGTCGCCCCATTGACGCGCAATACTTCCTGAGCGGAGCCATCAAGCTGAAGCAGATGCTCACGAACCTTGCCATCGACAACGCGATGCCAGATTCGGTGAGTGGAAAAACTTCCATTGCGTTCGTAGACGAAAGTGCCTTGAAAACTTTGCTGCTGTTCTGCCTGCGCAAGACGCTTCAACTGGTCTTGCGCATCATCGGCATGAACTGGAAGGACCAGCCATCCACCAAGCAGAAGCGGCACTAGAGGGATGGCGCGCATGATCCTCCTTAACGGTTTTCCAGGCTGGCAGCGCGAGCGTATGGCAACGCACTTTCAGTACCTTTCAACGCAGCTTGCTGAGCATGTTGGCGCAGATAACCTGGCAGACGCTGGTCGTGCCAGCCGGCCTGATTCTGCAACACGCCGCTGGCCATAGGACCTGGCGCTGGCTCGCTCTCTGTGTAACCGGCCAGTACCGCTGGGCCTTTAACCTGAGGCATGGCGACGTTGGCAGGCTGAGCCGATTGCTGGGCCAATTGGGCACCGGCGATTTCATCCTGGTTATACAGGCGAACACCCGCCAACACAGCCACGGTGACCGAAGCAGCTACAGCCAGACGGCCCAACGTACGCCAAGGACCGCGACCGGCCTTGAGCGGACTGACTTCGTCGGCGATCGCGGCAGATACGGCAGCCGAGATGTCCAGATGTGGCATCAGCAGTTCTTTATGCATTGCTGCACGAGCAATTTGATAACGCGACCATGTGGCACGTGTATCCGCATCGTCGATTGCATTGAGCACTCGACGTAATTCCAATTCGTCCGCTTCGTTATCCATCACCGCGGACAGCGATTCCTGCAGGGCTTCACGACTCATGGCGGTTCCTCTCATATGGCTGTCGCCGCTGTCTCAGGTTTCCTGCAACAAAGGCTGCAGGGCTTTATCAATGGCTTCCCGAGCGCGGAAAATGCGAGAGCGCACGGTACCAACCGGACACTGCATGACGCTCGCAATGTCTTCGTAACTCAGACCGTCAAACTCACGCAAAGTTAGAGCTGTACGCAAATCTTCTGGCAGTAGCTGGATGGTGCGATGGACGGTGCCTTCGATTTCATCCCTCAACAATGCACGTTCCGGCGACTCGATGTCCTTGAGGCCATGATCGCCGTCGTAGAACTCCGCGTCTTCAGATCTGACATCGCTGTCCGGCGGCCGCCGACCTCGCGACACCAGATAGTTTTTCGCCGTGTTGATGGCGATGCGGTACAGCCACGTATAAAACGCACTGTCGCCGCGGAAGTTCCCAAGCGCTCGGTAGGCCTTGATAAAAGCCTCTTGCGCGACATCCTGGGCTTCATGGGTGTCGTGGACGAATCTCACGATCAACCCAAGAATCTTGTGCTGATATTTCACCACTAGCAGATCAAACGCTCGCTTGTCGCCGCGCTGTACGCGCTCGACCAGTTGCTGATCCTCTTCCTGGGTTAGCATGAACACTCCTCATAGAGCTCAAGGGAGTGTCGCAGAGGTTGCTTCACAAGCTTGCAAACATAGACTCGGGCTTTTCGCAAAAGTTCTCCCCCCTTCAAGCAAGTTTCCGGCGAGCGTCGGTGGCCCGCACGAAAAACGCAGCTCGAACCGGGTCGGCTGCGTGAATAATCTTGTCGTCGAAAGCGCTTGCGCGGATGTTTGAACCACCTTCGCACAGCGCCGACGCTGTCCCTTTATCGGCAACCCTCTATTGAACGTAGGGCTTAATGAAAAGTTCCCACATTTCGTTGTAGAGCGTAAGACACGCACCATGCCGCTTGGAGGATCCAATTCGAACTGCTCTTCGACACTGAAATTGCCCGCCAAACGGTATGCATGATGCTGCGGAGTAGCGCACAATCCGCCCCCGCCGTGATTCACAATCGCCATAAAATCCCGGCCATTGTGCCGTTACCACTCCTTACATACTAGTGGCCATATAGAAGCTGAGATCACAACAAATGAGCCGACACATTCAGCACGACGTTTTGGTGATCGGCAGCGGCGCCGCCGGCTTGAGCCTGGCGCTCACGTTGCCCAGCCATTTGCGCATCGCGGTCCTGAGCAAGGGCGATCTGGCCAATGGCTCGACCTTCTGGGCGCAAGGTGGCGTAGCAGCCGTGCTGGACAATACCGACACCGTTCAGTCCCACGTCGAAGATACGCTCAATGCCGGTGGCGGTTTGTGTAACGAAGAAGCTGTGCGCTTCACCGTCGAGCATAGCCGCGAAGCGATCCAGTGGCTTATCGACATGGGCGTGCCCTTTACTCGCGATGATCGCTCGACGGTCGAAGACGGCGGATTCGAATTTCACCTGACGCGCGAGGGCGGCCATAGCCATCGTCGCATCATCCACGCTGCCGACGCGACCGGCGCGGCGATTTTCCGCACGTTGCTGGCGCAAGCCAAGGCACGGCCGAACATCGAGCTGCTGGAACAGCGGGTCGCTGTCGATCTGATCACCGAGCGCCGGCTGGGTCTTGCCGGCGAGCGCTGTCTGGGCGCCTACGTGCTCGACCGCTGCACCGGCGAAGTCGACACCCACAGCGCGCGCTTCACGATCCTGGCTTCGGGCGGCGCAGCCAAGGTTTATCTCTACACCAGCAACCCCGACGGTGCATGCGGTGACGGCATTGCCATGGCCTGGCGTTCGGGCTGTCGCGTCGGGAATCTGGAATTCAATCAGTTCCACCCCACTTGCCTGTATCACCCGCAAGCCAAGAGCTTTCTGGTGACCGAAGCGCTGCGTGGCGAAGGTGCTTATTTAAAGCTGCCCGGTGGCGAACGCTTCATGCAGCGCTTCGACGAGCGGGCCGAGCTGGCACCGCGCGACATCGTCGCTCGGGCCATCGACCATGAAATGAAGCGCCTGGGCATCGATTGCGTCTATCTGGACATCAGCCACAAGCCGCAAGACTTCATCAAAACCCACTTCCCGACAGTGTATGAGCGCTGCCTGGAATTCGGCATCGACATCACCCGCCAGCCGATCCCTGTCGTCCCCGCCGCGCATTACACCTGCGGCGGCGTGGTCGTCGACCAGCACGGACGCACCGATGTGCCGGGGCTGTATGCCATCGGCGAAACCAGCTTTACCGGCCTGCACGGCGCGAATCGCATGGCCAGCAACTCGCTGCTGGAGTGCTTCGTCTATGCCCGCTCGGCGGCTGCGGATATCGTCACGCAGCTGTCCGAAATTACTCAGCCCACGGATTTGCCGTTCTGGGACGCAAGCCAGGTGACAGACTCGGACGAAGACGTGATCATCGCGCACAACTGGGACGAACTGCGGCGTTTCATGTGGGACTACGTTGGCATCGTGCGCACCAACAAGCGCTTGCAGCGTGCGCAGCATCGGGTGCGGCTGTTGCAGGATGAGATCGACGAGTTCTACAGCAACTATAAGGTCAGTCGCGATCTGATCGAACTGCGCAATCTGGCCCAGGTCGCCGAACTGATGATCGCCTCGGCCATGGCACGCAAGGAAAGCCGCGGATTGCATTACACGCTGGATTACCCGCAAATGCTGCCTGATGCGATCGACACTATTCTGGCGCCGCCCACCTACGTCGGCTGAATTTAAGACGTAGACGCAGACGTCGGTGCAGATCCGGCGTCATGCCGTCGCCTGGAATGCAGACGCTTCTGACCCACCAGCGATTCAGCCAACTACCGCCCGTCAGCCGGAACCTGAGCACCACGATGCGTGGCAAGGCCATGCTGTCAGGCCGCAACTGCACCGGTTGCCAGCCTGCGCGCCGATTCCATAATTGCCAGCCGCAAGCATCCCGCCGCAAGCCGGTAAATGCGCGGTCGTCGTTCAACAGAATCGAGCGTGGCAGAGAATACAGGCCATGGACAAAGCACAACAAAAGGCCGACCGCTTTGGCCCAGAGGGGAATTTCAAGAAAGACAAGCGAGATCAGGGCCAGCGCCTGGGCGCCGAGGTACGCCGTCAGCAGCGTCCGGGAGCGCTGCCAACGGCACTCGAAACGTTCATTTCGGCTGGACACGGTCCAGAATCATGCGAACCATACGCTGCAGCTCCGGATCTTCCGATTCGCTGCGCTCCATAAACCAGCCGAACATGTCTTGGTCTTCACAGGTCAGCAGACGGACATAGAGTGCGCGGTCAACATCGTTGAGCGATGGGTAGACTTCTTTGACAAACGGCACCAGCAGGACATCCAGCTCGAGCATGCCACGTCGGCTATGCCAAAACAGGCGGTTGAGTTCAATTTGTTCGACCATGGAACGCTCCTCGAATTTGGCGGCGAGTATACAGGGGCATCGCCATCGGGCGTACCTGCACTTAGTCGCAGGCTTTTGCACATATCCATTATCGAGACTTGGATATACCCATAAACCAAGCTGGGCACTATGATGGTGCCCCAGACTTTTACCCCTGCGATGACCCATGGCCGATTCAACTTTCTTCTGCCCGCTCTCCCACGAAGGTGTGCTTGCCGTTCGCGGCGTGGACGCCAGCAAATTCCTGCAAGGCCAACTGACCTGCCACATGGATTATCTGAGCGATGCCAAGGCCACGCTCGGCGCCCGTTGCACGCAGAAAGGCCGAATGCAGTCCAGCTTTCGCATCCTGCTCGAAGGCGATGGCGTGCTGCTGGCGATGGCTCATGAGCTGATCGAGCCGCAGTTGCTGGACCTGAGAAAGTACGCCGTTTTCTCCAAATCCAAGCTCACTGACGAAAGTGCGTCCTGGGCGCGCTTCGGCCTGAATGACGCAGACGATGCGCTGGTCAGCCTGGGACTGACGCTGTCGCAGGATACGGATTCAGTGGTACGCGCCAACGATCTGATCGCGATCCGCATCTCCCCTGCCCGCGCCGAACTCTGGGTTCGCGCCGATCAGGCGGCGGATGTGCGCGGTCGTCTGGCCGCACAGTTGCCGGAAGGCTCGTTGAATGACTGGCTGCTGGGACAGATTCGCGCCGGCATCGGTCAGGTCTTTGTACAAACCCGCGAGGAATTCATTCCGCAGATGATCAACCTGCAGGCCGTTGGCGGCGTCAGCTTCAAGAAAGGCTGCTACACCGGTCAGGAAATCGTGGCGCGCATGCAGTATCTGGGCAAGCTCAAACGTCGCCAGTATCGGCTGTCACTGGAAGGCAGCGATGTGCCGGAGCCGGGCGTGGCGCTGTTCTCCCCGGTGCATGCCAGTGCCGTGGGTAATGTGGTGGTTGCCGCCCGTGGCGATTCCGGCGTTGAGCTGCTGGCCGTACTGCAAGCCGATGCCGTGGAAGACGGCAATATTCATCTGGGCACAGCGGATGGCCCTGCCTTGAGGCTGCGCGAACTACCGTACACTTTGGATGCCAAACTCGAAACACAGCGTTAAGCCGTAGTTAGCTGCCCCCAACGGCCGCACGACCAGGGTGTCGATTGGAATGCACTATCCAGGGATTCGATATGAGTAGCATGGCTGATGAGGTGCAGAGAGACCTGATCAAGGCGATCGACAAGGACGCCCTGTTTCTGCCGACACTCCCTGAAGTAGCGATGAGAATTCGTCTGGCTGCCGAAGACGCGGAAATCAGCATCATGGCCCTGAGCAAGGTCATCGGCAGCGACACTGCTCTTTCCGCGCGTCTTATCAAAGTGGTGAATAGCCCGTTGTTGCGGCCGAATTTCGAGGTTAGCGATGTGCTGACCGCAGTTCGTCGTCTGGGGGTGAATTACACCTGCAACCTGGCGATCGGTCTGGTGGTGGAGCAGATGTTTCACGCCAAATCCAAGGTCATCGAAGCCAAGATGCGCGACATCTGGAAGCTGAGCCTGCAAGTGGCGGGGATCTGCAATTTGTTGAGCCATCAGCGCGCTCATCTCAAACCCGACAAGGCGACATTGGCCGGTTTGATCCATCTCATCGGCGTGCTGCCGATCCTGACGTACGCCGAAGACAATTTCGAGTTGCTGGCTGACGCCGTAAGCCTCAATCACGTGATCGAGCGCATTCACCCGATCATTGGCGAACGGCTGTTGCGCTCATGGGATTTTCCGGAAGCGCTGGCGATCGTTCCGCGTCAGTTCCAGAATTTCAGCCGGATTTCCGAACAGGCCGACTATGTGGATCTGGTACAGGTCGCGACCGTTCATGTGCATGAAATGACGAGCCGGCCTTATCCGAATCTCGATGTGCAGGGCATACCCGCGGTCAGCCAGCTGGGGCTGAACATGGCTGATGGCGCATTGATCGGGCAGATGAACGAAGCGATGACGTTGCTGTATTGAAAGGCGATTTACCCGTAGCAGTACGGCTTATCGGCGGTGACGTCAGACGCTCTCGCCCTCTCCCGCAATGAAGCTGACACGGACCATAAGGCCACGCTCGGCGCCATCATGCAGCGTAATTCTGGCCAGATGCGCTCTGCAGATTTCCCCGACGATCGCCAACCCCAGCCCTGCCCCCGAATTCTGCTGATGGCGGCGGTAAAAGCGCTCGAACACCCGGTCGCGTTCATGCAGCGGGATGCCGGGGCCGTCATCTTCGACCTCCAGCACACAGGGCGAATGCACCCGTAGCACCACGTTGCCACCGGGCGGCGTGTGCGCCAGCGCGTTATCGACAAGGTTGCTCAGCAGCTCGTTGAGCAGGGTCGGCTCGCCGCGCATCCACACCGGCTCGTCCGCCTCAAGCGCCAGCGCAACGCCCCTTGCGTGAGCCAGTGGCGCCATAGCCATGCCCAGCTCCCGGGCGAGTTGACTGAGATCCAATGACTGCGCGCCACCTTCGGCAATCGCCCGCGCACCGTTTTCGATGCGTGCCAGTGAGAGCAGCTGGTTGGCCAGATGGGTCAGTTTATCGGTGCCCACTGCCGCGCTTTCCAGCGTGCTGCGCCAAGTCGCAGGATCCTGATCGCGCAGCCCCAGCTCGACCCGCGCTTTCAGCGCCGCCAAGGGGGTGCGCAGTTCGTGGGCCGCATCGGCGATAAATTGAGCCTGACGCTCGAACTGCATGCGCAAACGCTCGGTGAAGTGATTGAGCGAACTTACCAGTGGGCGCAATTCGTGCTGCACTTCCACCAGTGGCAACGAGCGCAGGTCATCGGGTTGGCGCTCTTCCACCGCCGTTCGCAAACGGTCCAGCGGGCGCAAGGCCGCACTGACGGTGAACCACACCAACAGCAACGCGCCGCTGCCCAGCATCCCCAGACGCAGCAGCGTATCGGCCATCAGGCCGCGGGCCATGCTCACCCGCTGTTCCTCGGTTTCGGCCACGCGAATTTCTGCGATGCCGTTCATGTTCGGCTCGCTGACGGCCTTGAGCAGACTCACGACACGCACGTCCTGGCCCTGATAACGGGCGCTGTAGAACTTGGCGAGCGCCGGGTAATCGTCGGTCCGCGGAGTTCCCGGTGGCGGTGCCGGCAGATTTTCGTAGCCGGAAATCAGCTTGTGGTTGATGTCGTTGACCTGGTAATAAATCCGCCCGGCGCTGTCGTAGGCGAAGGTGTCGAGGGCAACATAAGGCACGTCGGCACTGAGGGTGCCATCACGCTCGGACAAGCCTGCGGCGATGGTCCGTGCCGAGGCCAGCAAGGTGCGATCATAGGCGGTATCGGCGGCTTCCCGGCCATTCCAGTAAGCGCTCATGCCGCTGGCGATCATCAACACGACCAGCAGCAAACCCAGGTTCCACAGCAGGCGCCAGCGCAGGCTGTTTTCCGCCGAAGGGAACGGGTTAAGCATCCCGGCTTTCCAGCAGGTAACCCAGCCCCCGGAAGGTCACGATGGCGACCGGATGTCCATCGAGCTTTTTGCGCAGGCGATGTACATAGATCTCGATGGCATCGGCGCTGGCCTCCTCGTCCAGGCCGAAGACTTGCGCCGCCAATTGTTCCTTGCTCATCACCCGGCCCGGCCGAGCGATCAAGGCTTCAAGCACCGATTGCTCGCGAGAGGTCAGGGTGAGGGCCTCGTCGCCGAGGATGAAACGGCGCGTGTCCAGATCGTAGATCAGCACGCCGCAACGTTGCTGACGTTCTCCACCGAGCACACTGCGACGCAACAGCGCCTTGACCCGCGCTTCCAGCTCGGACAACTCGAAAGGTTTTGCCAGGTAATCGTCGGCGCCCAGATTCAGGCCATGGACACGATCCTTGACGTCGCTGCGCGCGGTCAGCATCAGCACAGGTGTGTTCTTGCCCCGCGCACGCAGCTTGGCCAACACTTCGAAACCGTCCATGCGCGGCAGGCCGACATCGAGAATCGCCACGGCATACTCTTCGCTGCTCAGCGCCAGATCAGCCGCTACGCCATCATGCAGGACATCCACGGTCAGGCCGCTGCCCTTGAGCGCCAGTGAGACGCTTTCAGCCAGTTGCAGATGATCTTCGACAAGCAGGACACGCATCGGCTTCTCCCGATTGAGGCGTTTGGTGGAGGCGGAGTTTACAGGCGCGACGCCGCCTGTGAAGGCTGAACAGCTGAAAACCCACCGTCCGACGGCGAAAGTCTTCAATTGAAAGCTTCATGAAAGGTAGTTGAAAGGTTGATGAAAGCTTCGCTGATTAGGATCCAGTCACGACTCGTTACGATTGCGCAACGCGCAGCCTCCGTGACGTTGAGGGTCGTGACGAAAAACGCCTCGATGCGTTTTCAACAATAAAAACAATATCGGAGTCATCGGTGATGTCCTCACTGCAATCATCGGCCGCCGCGCCGTCTGAATCCCATTCTGTTTTCTGTTCGCCTCGCAGACCTGCTGCGCAGGGCATCGTCACGTCCCCTCCCCTGATCGCCATCCGTTCAAGACACCGTGGAACCCCTGCCTGAACCAATATCTGAACGCACTCAAAAACAACAACTCCGTCGGAGACTGACCATGAACCTATCGTTGCGCCAAATCAGCGTCGCCGCCAGCTGCCTGCTGGTCGCTACCCAATTGTGGGCTGCTGAGCCCAATCGCCCTGAATGCATCGCGCCGGCTTCGCCGGGTGGCGGCTTCGACCTGACCTGTAAGCTGGCACAGAGCGCGCTGGTCAACGAGAAGCTCTTGAGTAAACCAATGCGCGTGACCTACATGCCCGGCGGCGTGGGCGCAGTGGCCTACAACGCAGTAGTGGCTCAGCGCCCTGCAGATGCGGGCACTCTGGTGGCTTGGTCTAGCGGTTCGTTGCTTAACCTGGCGCAAGGCAAGTTCGGGCGCTTCGATGAAAACGCCGTGCGTTGGCTGGCGGCCGTCGGCACCAGCTACGGTGCAATCGCGGTGAAGGCCGATTCGCCGTACAAGAACCTCGACGATCTGGTCAAAGCCCTGAAAGCCGACCCGAGCATAGTGGTCATCGGCTCCGGCGGCACCGTCGGCAGCCAGGACTGGATGCAGACCGCTTTGGTCGCCAAAGCCGCCGGTATCAATCCGCGCGACTTGCGTTACGTAGCATTGGAAGGCGGCGGTGAAATCGCTACGGCCCTGCTCGGCGGCCACATCCAGGTCGGCTCGACCGACATTGCCGACTCCATGCCTCATATCCTCAGCGGCGACATGCGCCTGTTGGCGGTGTTCTCCGACAAGCGTCTGGACGAGCCGGAAATGAAGAACATTCCGACTGCCAAGGAACAGGGTTATGACATCCTCTGGCCGGTGGTGCGTGGTTTCTATCTTGGCCCGAAAGTGACCGACGAGCAGTACGCCTGGTGGAAAGACGCGTTCGACAAGCTGCTGGCATCGGAAGATTTCGCCAAGTTGCGCGATCAGCGTGAGCTGTTCCCGTTCGCCATGACCGGGCCGGAGCTGGACACGTACGTGAAGAAACAGGTCGCTGATTACAAAATGCTGGCCAAGGAATTCGGCCTGATTCAGTGATTGAGCTCGATTAACTGAAGCTCGGTTGACTGACTCTCGATTGACTGACTAAGGGTTGCGCTGCCTGCACGGTGGCGTGGCCCGGGAGTTTTCCATGGTCCTGCAACGACTTTTCGCCTTTGTGCTGCTGTTGGTCTGTATCGGCCTGGCGCTGATGGCATGGCCTTATCAGGCCCCTTTTTCCTACGAGCCCGTCGGCCCGCGCGCCTTTCCGTTACTGATGCTGGCGCTGATGGGCATCTCGCTGCTGTATATGCTGTTTCGTCCGACGCCGATCAAGCACTCCGAAGACGAGCCGCCGCTGGACCGTCCGACCCTGATCAAGATCGGCACATGCACCCTGCTGCTGCTGGTGTTCGCCGGCCTGTTCGAGCCGCTGGGCTTCGTGCTCAGCAGTATCGTGATCGGCATCCCCATGGCCCGACTGTATGGCGGTCGCTGGCTGCCGAGCATCGTCATCACGATCGTAATGAGCATCCTGCTGTACGTGCTCTTCGACAAAGTGATGGATGTGCCTCTGCCCCTCGGCCTGCTCGACGTTCTGGAGAACTGATATGGATACTCTCGGCTATCTCGGCCAGGGCTTCGGCGTCGCGCTGACCCCGTACAACCTGGTCACCGCCCTTTCCGGCACCTTGATCGGCACCGTCGTTGGCCTGCTACCGGGCCTGGGTCCGATCAACGGCGTGGCGTTATTGATTCCGATCGCCTTCGCCCTTGGCTTGCCACCGGAATCGGCACTGATCCTGCTGGCGGCTGTTTATTTGGGCTGCGAATACGGCGGACGCATCAGCTCGATTCTGCTCAACATTCCCGGCGAAGCGTCCACTGTGATGACTGCCCTGGATGGCTATCCGATGGCTCGCCAAGGACTGGCGGGCGTGGCGTTGTCGCTGTCGGCATGGAGTTCGTTCATCGGCGCCTTCATCGCCACCTGCGGCATGGTGATGTTCGCCCCGCTGCTGGCCAAATGGGCGATCGCCTTTGGGCCCGCGGAATATTTTGTATTGATGGTCTTCGCGATTGTCTGTCTGGGCGGCATGGCAGGTGATCGGCCGCTGAAGACTTTCGTGGCGGCGCTGATCGGTCTGTTCCTGTCGAGCATCGGCATTGACGCCAACAGCGGCGTGTATCGCTTCACTGGAGACAACATCCATCTGGCCGATGGCATTCAGTTCGTCGTGCTGGTATTGGGTCTGTTCTCCATCAGCGAGATTCTGCTGTTGCTGGAGAAAACCCACCGCGGCCAGGAAGCAGTCAAGGCCACCGGGCGCATGATGTTCAACTTCAAGGAAGCCAGTTCGGTGTTCCTGGTCAACATTCGCTGCGGTCTGATGGGCTTCATCATGGGAGTGTTGCCGGGCGCCGGTGCGACACTGGCGAGCGCCGTAACCTACATGACCGAGAAACGTATCGCCGGTACGAGCGGCAAATTTGGACAAGGCGACATGCGCGGTCTCGCAGCGCCGGAAACCGCTATCGGCGCCACTGCCTGCGGCGCGCTGGTGCCGATGCTGACATTGGGCGTTCCAGGTTCGGGCACCACGGCGGTGATGATCGGCGCCCTGTCGCTGTACAACATCACCCCCGGCCCGCTGTTATTCCAACAGCAACCGGATATCGTCTGGGGTCTGATCGCGTCGTTGTTCATCGCCAACATCATGCTGGTGATCCTCAACATCCCGATGATCCGCATCTTCACTCGTATCCTGGCCGTGCCGAACTGGGCGCTGGTGCCGGTGATCGCGATCATTACCGGGATCGGCGTCTACGCGGTCCACGCCACCACCTTCGACCTGTTCCTGATGGTCGGCATCGGCATCTTCGGCTACATCCTGCGCAAGCTGGACTTCCCGCTGTCGCCGATTCTGCTGGGCTTCATCCTCGGCGGGCTGATGGAACAGAACCTGCGGCGCGCGCTGTCGATTTCCAACGGTTCGATGGACATTCTCTGGTCCAGCCCGATCACCCTTGGCGTCTGGGTAGTGACCGCGTTCATGCTGGTGCTGCCGCTGATTCGCATCTGGCGCAAACGTGCCGTTCAGCGTCGCGCACTGGCCGATGTCTGACCGGCCCTTCAGGACTTGGTGGGGAACACCGCTGGTCGGCCTGCTGGGGGGTTACCTCGCCAGTCAGGTCGGCTGGCCCCTGCCCTGGATGGTCGGCTCGTTGCTGGCAATCATCCTGGTCCGCTGCCTGACCCCATGGCAGCTGGCTGAAATCCCCGGCGGCCGCAAATGCGGCCAATGGGTGGTCGGCATCGGTATCGGCCTGCACTTCACGCCTGTGGTCATTGAGCAAGTTCTTTCGCATTTCGGCTTGATCTTCGTTGGCGCGCTGGTGACCAGCGTTTCCAGCGTAGTCGGCGTGTGGCTGATGCTGCGCACTGGCGAAGACCGCGCCACGGCGTTCTTCTCCAGCATGCCGGGCGGCTCGGGAGAGATGGTCAACCTCGGCGCGCGCAATGGCGCGATCCTCAGCAACGTGGCGGCGGGTCAAAGCCTGCGTGTGCTGACGGTGGTGCTCTGCATTCCAGCGATCTTCAAATACTTGATGGGCAGTGGTGGCCCGGCAGTTCATGGGACGGTGGTGAACTGGTTGTGGTTGGCACTGTTGTTTCCACTCGGGGGATTGATCGCTTGGGGCTGGCAGCGGCTGAAGCAACCCAACCCGTGGCTGTTCGGGCCTTTGCTGGTCAGTGCAGCCATCAGCATCAGCTTCGATTTGCACATCGGTCTGCCTAACGGTGGCAGTCAGATGGGGCAATGGTTGATCGGCAGCGGGCTGGGGTGTCATTTCAACCGCGCCTTCTTCCGCCGCGCGCCTTCCTTTATAGGGCGCACCTTGGTGGGGACCGCATTGACCATGAGTATCGCCGCGCTTTGCGCGCTGGCCTTGAGCGCAGCGACGCATCTGGATCTGCGCTCGTTGACCTTGGGCATGATGCCTGGTGGCATCGCGGAGATGAGCCTGACCGCAGAAGTATTGCAGCTATCGGTGCCGCTGGTGACGGCGATGCAGGTGATGCGATTGCTGTTTGTGCTGTTTCTGGCCGAGCCGTTGTTTCGGTATTGGAACCGGCAGTCCGGCAACTGACGCGACCCCTTGCAGCAGCCGGCTTGCTTGCGAATGTGGCGTGTCAGTCAACAGTTGCGTGTCTGACATTCAGGTTCGCCAGCAAGCCGGCTCCTACAGGGGTGCGCGGTGTGTCAGTGGCTTTTGCGTTGTTGAGACGTCGGGTTCGCCAGCAGGCCGGCTCCTACAGGGATACGCGGTGTGTCAGTGGCTTTTGCGTTGCTGATACACCGCGTTCGTCAAATCGCAGTCCGCAGCAAGCCGGCCCCGACAGTAGGATATGCGGTGCGGCAGGTGTTTCGGTGTGTATATGTCACACCACCGCAGGCAATCGCCAATCGATCGGCGTAAGACCGTTCTGCTGCAGATATTTGTTCGCCAGGCCAAAATGCCCGCAGCCCAGAAAGCCTTTATAAGCTGACAGCGGCGAGGGGTGAACGGAGGTCAGGATGAGGTGCTTGGACGCATCGATCAGCTTTTTCTTGCTCTGGGCGTGCGATCCCCAGAGCAGGAACACCAGATGCGGCTGATGGGCGCTGACGGTTTCGATGATCTTGTCTGTGAAATGCTGCCAGCCCCTGCCGGCGTGGGACGCAGCGTTGCCCCGTTCGACGGTCAAAGTGGTGTTGAGCATCAGCACGCCTTGATCGGCCCACGACTGTAGATAACCATGATTTGGAATGTCGATGTTGAGGTCGCGTTTGAGCTCTTTATAGATGTTGACCAGCGACGGAGGCGCAGGCACGCCCGGCTGTACGGAAAAGCACAGGCCATGCGCCTGGTTCGGGCCGTGGTAAGGGTCCTGGCCGAGAATGACCACTTTCACGTTATCCAGCGGCGTCGAATTCAGCGCATTGAAGATCAGCGGCCCTGGCGGATAGATTTCCTTGCCCGCCGCATGTTCCTGGCGCAGAAACTCACGCAGTTCGCCCATGTAGGGTTTTTCAAACTCCTCGCGAAGGGCCTGTTTCCAGCTGGGCTCAAGTTTGATGCGATCGTCGTCAGTCATGGTCATATCCGGGAAAACAATGCGCGGACTTTAGGGGCTGCGGCCAATTATTTCCAGCGCAGCGCATCGCGGATTTCCTACACTCCTGTGCATCAGCCGATTGCAACTTCCCGACATCCAGAGGACTCACAGCCTTGATGGATGCCTGTACCACGCACACGAGGTCACGATGAATCTGCAATTCGAAGAGCTCACAGCAACCGATGGTGCCCGCCTGGGCATAGCTACGCTGGATGCGGAAAAATCCCTGAATGCGTTATCCCTGCCGATGATCCTGGCGTTGCAGGATCGCCTCGATGCCTGGGCCAGTGATCCACAGATCGCCTGTGTGCTGCTGCGGGGCAATGGCGAGAAAGCCTTTTGTGCAGGGGGCGACGTCCGGGCGCTGGTGGAGGCCGGGCGCGACAAACCCGGATACGTACCGCCTCTGGCAGCGCAGTTTTTCGCCGCAGAATATCGCCTGGACTACACGCTGCACACCTACCCAAAACCCCTGATCTGCTGGGGCCACGGCTACGTGCTCGGCGGCGGAATGGGGCTCCTGCAAGCAGCCGGCATTCGCGTGGTCACACCGAGCAGTCGGCTGGCGATGCCGGAAATCAATATCGGGCTGTATCCGGATGTCGGGGCCAGTTGGTTTCTTTCGCGATTGCCAGGCAAGTTGGGGTTGTTTCTCGGACTGACCGGGTCCCATATCAACGGCCGTGACGCACTGGACCTGGATCTGGCCGACCGTTTTTTGCTGGACCATCAGCAGGAAGAACTGATCGACCGCCTGCTGCAACTGAATTGGCAGGAACAGACCGCCGTGCAGCTCAACAGTCTGTTCAAGGCATTGCAACACGAAGCGCTCGCGCAGTTGCCTGAGGCGCAGTGGCTCCCCCGTCGTCAGCAGATCGATGAGCTGCTGGATGTCGCGGATGCAGCCTGTGCGTGGAATGCGCTCAGGCATCAACTTCACTCGCAGGATGCACTGCTCGCCACAGCCGCGAAGACCCTCACCGAAGGCTGCCCGCTAACGGCGCTGCTGGTCTGGGAGCAGATCACCCGCGCGCGACATATGTCGTTGGCTGAAGTATTCCAGATGGAATACAGCATGAGCCTCAATTGCTGTCGTCATCCCGAGTTTGCAGAGGGCGTGCGTGCGCGACTTATCGACAAGGATCACAAACCGCATTGGCACTGGCAGGACATCGCGACGATTCCGCCCGCAGTGGTCGACGCGCACTTCGAGAAGGCGTGGGAAGGGCGGCACCCGTTGGCGGATTTGTCGGAATATTGAAATGAAGCAGCGCCAAGCTGCGATCTTCAAGCTGCAAGAGCAGCGTGAAATGCATGATCGAGCTTGACGCTTGCAACTCGCCACTTATGGCTGGTTCTCAGCGATTTCCGCCACCCGGTCCACCATGACCGCCGCGTCCGAAACCGCCGCCACGATGAAAATTGCCACCCGACGGCCTGCCCGGACCTGGGCCGCCTCCATGGTTGCCGTTCCAGCCTGGGCCATGGCCTGCACCACCCGGCCTTGGCCCAGGCGGCAGTGGCCGGTAACCCGAGCCGCCACTGTGGTAGCCGCCCCCGCCATTCCAGTGGCCAGCGCCATAGCCTGGACGTCCGCCATAGCCTGGACCTGGTCCGTAGTAACGAGGCGGCGGTGCGTAATACCTGGGCGGCGAATAGTAGCGCGGGCCTGGGTAATAGCCCGGCGAGGAGTAGTAACGCGGCGACGAGTAGTAAACCGCTGAGCCATAGACAGCCGCCGGTGCGTAAGGGCGATAGCCGTCATCCACATAGCCGCCACTGTAGACAGGCTGTGTGTAGGTCTGTTGTTCGTAATAACCTCCATAGCAACCTGCCAAAGACAACATCATCAAAACGGTAAGCAAGCTTCGTCGATACATGGCGGCCTCCTGAACCGCGATAGAGCTCGAACCAGCGGCGCTGGTCGGCGCTCCCGCAATTTCCGAGAACATAAGGTCAGACTGCAATATCCCGGCCCAGTGCCCTAACCCAAGCCTCGACCGCTGGATGGTGCCCTCCGATGGTGCAGGATGCAGCAGTGTCGACGTACTCCTGATCATCCTTTTCGTCACTGGAGATCGTATGCAGAAGTTCTTCTGCCCACTCTGCTCGCCGCAGGCCTGATCGCCGCTCCAAGCCTCTCGGCCGCCAGAAGCGCTGCAAGTCGACAACACCTGCGATTTGGAGCTGCGCGCCTGCTGGCCGTGTCGGCAAGAGCAACGCCTGCGTGCCCTTGCCTCAGGTCTGCGTTAACCGGTCAGCCGCAAAATGCAGACGCTCATGGCGCAATTGGGTGGCATCAGGCTAGCATGTCTCGATCAATGGATTATTCATTCAAGCGGACTGGTCATGCCCCTTCGTTTCACGCTCCATTCACAACGCTCCCTGCTGTTGACGTTGGTGATTCTCCTCGGGAGCGGCTTTCTTGCGACATCCTTGCTCAGCTACTTTGCGTCGCGCGATGCCATTCGCGACAGCATCGTCAATACCGAACTGCCGCTGACGTCAGACACGGTCTACTCGGAAATCCAGAAAGATCTGGTCCGCCCGGTACTGATCGCTTCGATGATGGCCCGCGACACTTTTGTGCGGGATTGGGTGGTGACCGGGGAAAACGACCCACAGCAGATGACCCGATACCTCAAGGAGGTCATGGATCACTACGGGGCCTATACCTCATTCTTCGTTTCCAACCAGACCCTGACCTATTACCAGGCCAAAGGCGTGCTGAAAAAGATCCGCCCCCACGAGACACGGGATACCTGGTACTACCGCGTGCGCGACATGGCCGATCCGTACGAAATCAACGTCGATCCGGACCTGGCCAACAAGGACAACCTGACCTTCTTCATCAACTACAAAGTCTTTGACTACGCCGATAACTTCATCGGCGCTACGGGCGTCGGGCTGACCGTGGACGCGGTGATCAAACTGATGGACCGCTATCAGGAGCGTTATCAACGCAGCGTGTATTTCGTCGACGCGTTCGGGCGACTGGTGCTGACCGGTGCCGGAGGTGGACCGCAAGGCGCGAAGATAGGCCAGGTGCTGCGCGAGCTGCCCAATCTGAAAGACTTACAGGCGCAAATGCCCAAACCGCAGAGCGGCAGCTATCAATACGAGTCCTTGGACAAGGCACACTTTCTCAACGTGCGTTACATCCCGGAGTTGAACTGGTATCTGTTCGTCGACAAGCGCGAGGACGGTGCCCTGAGCGAGATTCGTCGGTCACTGTACGTCAACCTGTCGATCTGCCTGGCGGTGATGGTGCTGGTGTTGGTCCTGCTCAACCGGGTGATCCGGCGCTTCCAGTTGCGCATTGAAACCCAGGCGATGGTCGACAGCCTGACCGGTCTGCCCAATCGTCGCGGCTTTGACCGGATCGCGATGAATGCCATCGCCGAGTCACGTCGCGAACATAAAGCCTTGTCGGCGATGCTGCTGGACCTGGATCATTTCAAACGCCTGAACGATACCCATGGCCATCTCGCGGGCGATGAAGTGCTCACGGGGTTTGCCGACGACGTCAAGCGTTGCCTGCGGGACAGCGACATCATTTGCCGATGGGGCGGCGAGGAGTTCATCATCCTTCTTCAGGACACCAACGGTAGCGGTGCCCGACGCGTCGCCGAGAAAATTCGCCTGCTGGCGGAGCAGCACACCTACGTGTTCACAGGCTCTGCCCTGCAGGTCACCGTCAGCCTGGGTCTGACCGAACTGCATCCCGACGACACCCTGCAAAGCCTGATCGCCCGTGCCGACCAGGCGCTCTATAGCGCCAAGCAGAACGGCCGCAACCGAGTCTGTACGGAAATGGCGGAACCAGCATGACTACTTCTTCGACCCGCCCCGACATCTGTCCGGTCTGCGGCCAGAGCAATCGCTGCACCCTGGCCGATCCACGCACCGTCGATCGGCCTTGCTGGTGCTTCACAGAAACGATCGATCCAGCGGTGCTCGCCGCGTTGCCGGAAGCGTTGCGGGACAAAGCGTGTCTGTGCCCGCGTTGTGCGGGATTGGTGGACGACGCTGAAACGACACACCATCAACCTTGATGGCTCTGCGCTGATCAATCAAACGCGATCAAGAACCGTGGGCGGGAATTCATTCGCGAAACATCGTTCAGTCGATGGAGATGCGTCGGCTGTACCGCCCTCTCGTCAGGATGCCGCCAAGAACGAATTCGCTCCCACAGGCTGAGCGCCGTAACATGCCGCCTCCCACTCAAAGGCCAACCACCGCCATGCGCCTCGACCGCTTCCTCAGTAACCTGCCGCGCTTCAGCCGCAAGGACGTGCGTCTGGCCCTGCTCGCGGGCCGCGTCAGCGTCGACGGGCAGACGATCAAAGACCCGCTGCATGAAGTCCGCGAGTTCAGCCAGATCTTGCTGGACGACGAGACCCTGCAAGCCGGCAAACTCCCCCGGTATTTCATGCTGCACAAACCGCCCGGCTGCGTCAGCGCGACAACCGACCCGCAACATGCCACTGTCCTGGATCTGTTGCAGGAGCCAGACAAGCACGAACTGCACATTGCCGGACGTCTGGATTTCAACACCTCGGGCCTGATGCTGATCACCAACGACGGTCAGTGGTCACGCCGCCTGACTCAGCCAACCACCAAACTGGCAAAGGTCTACCACGTCGAAACAGAGCAGAAAATCGGCGAGCATTACCTCGAAAAGTTCACCGAAGGGTTCTACTTCGCCTTCGAAGATCTCACCACCCTGCCCGCGCAACTGACTATCCTCGACAGTCATCACGCGCGTCTGAGCATCGTCGAAGGCCGCTATCATCAGGTCAAACGCATGTTCGGTTTCTTCGACAACAAAGTCCTGCGCCTGCACCGCGAAAGCATGGGGCCACTGGTCCTGGATCCTGCGCTTGAACCTGGGCAGTACCGTCCGCTGACACCTGAAGAAATCCAGCTTATCTGACGTCTTCTGACCGCCCGGCAGATCATGTAGGACAATTCACGAGCGGCACTTGCGGGTTCCCGGATCGCCTGCTTGAATCCAAACGTCGGTCCACAAGTGACCGGAGAGTCACGTTCGCATTTCAAGAAATCTTCTGTCGCTCCCAGGCGCCTCTGGCGGTGGGGCGGTAGAGCGCCCGCCAATAACAATACCTGTCGGACAGATCGTCCCGGACCGACATGGGCCCCCTTTCAAGGCATTGCCTACCTGTCACGAAACTCGTGCAACGTGGTTGCGCGCACACCTGTTTTAACGTCAGGAGACATGGAATATGAGGCCAGAAATCGCTGTGCTTGATATACAGGGTCAGTTCCGGGTTTACACGGAGTTCTACCGCGCAGATGCCGCAGAAAAGACCATCGTCCTGGTCAACGGCTCACTGGCCACTACGGCATCTTTCGCCCAGACCGTCCGTAACTTGCACCCGCATTTCAACGTGGTGCTTTACGACCAGCCCTACGCGGGCAAATCCAAACCCCACAACATTCACGAAAAACCGCTGACCAAGGAAGTCGAGGGCCAGATCCTGCTGGAGCTGATCGACCACTTCAACGCCGAACACATCATGTCGTTTTCATGGGGTGGCGCGGCGGCGCTGGTCGCGCTGGCACACCGGCCAAAGCGTATCGAAAAAGCCGTGATCAGCTCGTTCTCCCCCGTCATCAATGAGCACATGCACGACTACCTCATCCGAGGCCAGCAGCACCTTGGGGCTTTTGATCGTTACGAAGTCGGAACGCTGATCAACAACACCATCGGCAAACACCTGCCGTCGCTGTTCAAGCGCTTCAACTACAAACACGTCAGCTCCCTGGACCTGCACGAATACGCGCAGATGCACCACCACATCAACCATGTGCTGGACATCACTACGCAGAACCAGCTGAAGGCTGCCAAACGCATCAACGTGCCGGTCATGTTCATGAACGGCGAATGGGACGAGTACACCGCCGCCCCCGACGCCAGGCTGTTCAGCAACCACATTCGTGATTGCCACTTCACCACCATCAAAAGCGCCGGACACTTCCTGGACATGGAACACAAGACCGCGTGCCTGGACTCCCGAAACGCCCTGATGAACTTCCTCACCCCGGCGCCCGAAACCAGCCGAACCCACTACCGACAGGCCCAGACGCACCATGCATTTGCAATCTGACCGTGCAGGTCTCAAGGAACGGATTCATTCGCCATCAGCCCGTTAACAGCCATCGGCGAATGAATCCCGTACCTTCCTGTGACACACCAGATTCCCCGCGCAACATTTAACGCTTCATTTAACCGTCCGCATCTGGTACAAAGTCAGCCGCTGAAAGCGTCAAAAAGCGGGTGTCGTATAATGGCATTACTCCAGCTTCCCAAGCTGATAACGAGGGTTCGATTCCCTTCACCCGCTCCAGCCCCTCCCTCCTGAACAAATCCCTTCCGATCGATAAAAGCCAAGCCTGTTGCGTGCATGGATTTTCTCGGGCGTTTTCCGCTCATTTATCCTCTTTCATTCAATCGACAAATGCCGCGGCCACGTCCTTCATGGGCAGTCAGGCTGGTTGGGTGGGTCCATCGAGCAGTTGAAATCCGGCCCGGTTTTCACCGGTCGATAGGGGCCGGGCTGCGAATAGGCGCTGCAGCCGACGAGGCAGAGTATCCCTACGAGTGCGATGAGTTTCATGATCTGTCCGTGACCGAAAGACTGGCTTTTGAACAGTACAAGAAATCAGATCGATAACGAGCTACCGGCTTGCTAGCTTTTATCGAGATACCCCCGATCACTTCTTTTCGCTTCTTCAGATACCCCCAAGCACGTAGCGTTGTCACATCTGAAATCACCAGGCGATGAAGATGGATAACGCACAGTCACCCCCTCACCACCCTACCCTTCATAGCCCATCCCACAACACCAAATGGGGTATCGCGTCGGGATTTTCCGCGAGTCTGGTGGGCATTGGGCTGGCCCGGTTTGCATACACGCCGTTGCTGCCAGCGATCATTGATGCAGGCTGGTTCGATTCGTCAAAAGCGGCTTATCTAGGCGCGGCCAATCTGGCGGGTTATCTGATTGGAGCGCTGGCAGGGCGTGTAATGGCCGGGAAGTCGTCCACTGCGTTCACGTTGAGAGCCATGATGTTGCTGGCGAGCGTCGCATTTCTGGCCTGTGCGTTTCCGGTTTCCTACCTGTGGTTCTTTGTCTGGCGTCTGCTCTCGGGGATTTCGGGGGGCGCGTTGATGGTGCTCGCTGCGCCTGCGGTGCTGGCATACGTCTCAGCTTCGAAAAGGGGCTTGGCGGGCGGGGTGATTTTCATGGGGGTGGGGGTTGGGATCGCGGCGTCGGGCACGCTGGTGCCCTTATTGTTGCAGCAGGGTTTGCAGCAGACATGGTTGGGGTTGGGGGTGATTTCCCTGCTGTTTACCGCGATTGCCTGGAAGGGTTGGCCGGTACAGGAAGCTGCGCCGGTGAAGGCGAGTCAGCATCCGCACAAATCGAAGAATCACACGCTCAAGGCCTTGTATGCCGAGTACGCGCTGAACGCAGCTGGCTGGGTGCCGCATATGATTTTTCTTGTGGCGTTTGTCGCTCATGGCTTGGGTAAAGGGCTTGAGGTCGGAGCTCAGTATTGGGTGCTATTCGGTATCGGTGCGACGTTGGGGCCGTTGCTGGCCGGGGTATTGGCAGATCGGGTGGGCTTTGGTCTTGCACTGCGCCTGTCGTTCATTCTGGAAGGGCTGTGCGTGTGCATTCCAGCGCTGAACATTGGCACGCCTTGGCTGATGGCGTCGAGCATTGTCGTCGGGGCGTTCGTGACCGGTACGGTGCCGCTGGTGCTGGGTCGGGTTCAGGAGTTGCTGACCCATCACCCGGCACAGCAAAGTGTCGCCTGGCGCACGGCAACGGTGGGCTTTGCGCTGTTCCAGGCGGTGGCGGCGTACGGATTTTCGTATCTGTTCACGCTCAGCGGCGGCAATTATGGGCTGTTGTTCGTGATCGGGACCGGGGCAATCGCGCTTGCGCTTTTGATCGATCTGGTGGCAGCCAAGCAATCGAACAATACAGCCACGTGACTCAAGCCAATCGTCTGACGTTGAGTGAACGGGCCTCACTATCTGCATGCACGCTGTCGAGAAAAATGGTCAGCGCGCTGGAGAAATGGCCGTCGATGCGTCGGATGAACACCGTTTCGACCTGAGAAAATGCCTGGGGAATTTCGTGAACAGCGACCAGCCCATCCTTCCAGGCATTGGCGACGACACCTCTGGGCAGCAGCGTCACGCCCACCCCGGCAGAGGCACAGCCGATGATTGCTTCGATGGACCCGAACTCCAGCGGCTCGGGTGCGAGCGTACCTATGCTGGCCAACAGCCCATCCAGACGCTGCCGATACGAACAGCCCACGCGAAAAACCACAGTCTTGAGTTGAGCAATCGCCTTGAGCGCTTCCAGAGAATGAACAGCACGTGAGGTCACCAGCACCAGTTCTTCATGGAACACGGTTTCGACTTGCAACTCGGGATGGTTGACCGGCCCGGCGACGAACGCGCCTTCGAGCTTACAGTCGATAACATCCTTGATAAGGCTATGGGTGGTGCCGGTGCGTATCAATGGCCGGACCTCGGGATATGCCTTGGCGAAGCGCGCGATCAGCAATGGCAGGCGAAGTGCAAGGGTGGTTTCCAGGGTGCCGATCTCCAGCACGCCGCTGGGTTTGCCATCGTCACGAGCTGCGGCTGATGCATCTGAAAGGAGTTTGGAGAGCTTGGCGGCGTACGGCAAAACGCGCCGTCCGGCAGGGGTGATCTGCACGCCCTTGGCGCTGCGCTGAAACAACAAGACACCCAGTTCATCTTCCAGTGAGCGGATTCTCGTCGAAACGTTCGACTGCACCGTATTCAACTCGGCGGCGGCCTTGTTCATGCTGCCGTGCCGGGCTACGGCGTCGACGACTTTCAGATCGATCACGTCCACCGATTTACCTGTTATCTCAAATAGCAAGAACTGGGCTGATTAGTCATGAGTTTTTGAGGTTAAACCCGAAGCCGGTCAATGACAAGACGGCGCACAAGTAAGGAAGACTGAGGAATATCGGCAGGATCCCCTTCATAATTCGCAGGGCATCAGAACGAATAATCAGGGCAAAGTATGAGAGCGGTCTGTTACCCGAGGCCGGTGTATAGCAGGCTGAAAGCAGCAGAAAGCCCCGACGGTGTCGAGGCTTCAAATCACAACAAAGAGTTAATGCTTCGTTTCGTTTCCCGCTTCACGCGCTTGTTTTGCCGTCCTTGCGTCAGCATCTTCAGCCCTCATCGCCGTGCGCTCTTTATAAGCGGGAAGTGAAGCAGCAAACGCCATCGCCTCCTCCCGCGTCTGAAACGAACCGAGTCGGTCATGATGGGTGCAGACGCGCCATGGACCATTGTTGACGTTAATGACATCGTAGCCATTGAGATGCGTTTTGCTGAGCATCGCATTGTGCATGGGTACCTCCCCTCTCATTCAGAGAGTGTTATGGACTGATTCCTAAAAACCTTACACCCGATACGAGTCGTGTAAACGACCGTTGGACAAATGGCATTCAGGGTTTCAGGGGTATTTCTTCGTCTTTCTCCGACAGACTTTTACCGTCGTCCGGATGTTTCCACGTCTGCGGCGGTGGTGTTTCGGGCTGTTCGTCCGCTGTATCTTCGAGCGGCGCGGATTCTGGAACCTCCCGCTTGGTATCGTTGCTGCGGGTAGTTTCCATGGGGTTTGGATTGGGCCCGGGGCTTTGCGCGGCGGGGGTATTCACTGGCTCGGTTGTCATATGCACCTCTCAGCGAACCGGGTTGGGGGTTCATGCGTTAGAGAAGCGGGTATCGGGCAGGTTCGGAATATCTGCCAGGCGGTGGATCGCAGCATGCATCGTTGACAAGCCCGGCCTGTGTTTCTATAAGTCCACTCCGTTCTGGCCCAGGGTCAGTGCCTGCTCACCTGAAAGCGAAGCGAGACGATGGAATTCACAGATTTTGATGCCGAACTTGCCGACTGGAACCAGTTGCAGACAACCCATCCCTGCTCCGGGTTGCTGCTGGGCAATGGCGCGAGCCTCGCGGTCTGGAAGAACTTCGCCTACGACTCGCTGTTCGAGCTGGCGCAAACTACCCGCAACAAGCCGCTAAGTCCGACCGAGCTTGCGCTGTTCAAGTCGATGGAAACCGAGAACTTCGAGCCGGTGCTAAGCGGCTTGAAGGTTGCGATGCGGGTCAACGCGGCGCTGACTATCAGCTCGTCGTCACCGCGCAATCGCTATTTCGCCATCAAGGAAGCCCTGATTCATGGCATCCGCTCGGCGCACATTCCCTGGCGGTTGATGCAACCGTCGAGCATCGCCCACATCAGCAATGCGCTGAGCCAGTATGAGACGGTCTATTCGACCAATTACGACCTGCTCGCCTATTGGGCCGTGATGCACGGTGCGCAGCCTTTCGACGATCTGTTCGACGACGACGCCGAATTCAACTTGCACCGAACCGACA
Organism: Pseudomonas sp.; assembly: GCF_050739935.1. GTDB lineage: Bacteria > Pseudomonadota > Gammaproteobacteria > Pseudomonadales > Pseudomonadaceae > Aquipseudomonas. The sequence goes on from NZ_JBOICF010000084.1 coordinate 35,929, forward strand.
GTCACGCCACACGCATCCTCTATCTGCACGGCGGCATGCATCTGGTGAAGAACTTCGATGGCACAGCGCGAAAGTTGCAGTCATCGGAAAGCACCCTGCTGGGCAGCTTTGCTGTCAACGCGCTGGATGATGTTCCGCTGTTCGTCTGCGAAGGCCGCAGCGAGGACAAGATGAAGATCATCCGCGGTTCGGACTATCTGTCGTTCTGCCATGCGCAGTTGGCTCAACACCAGGGCGCACTGTGTGTCTTCGGCCACGCGCTGGGCAGACAGGATCGGCATATTCTGAACGCCGTGCTTCAAGCCCGCCCCAAGACGCTGGCCATCTCGATCCTGCCGCGCAGCGAAGCCTTCATCCAGCATCGGAAGCGACACTACAGCGCGCTGTTCGAGGGGCAGAATATCGAGCTTAAGTTCTTTGATGCCACGACCCATCCGTTGGGGGACGCGGGGTTGTCAGTGCCGCTGGCGCGGTTGAAGGAGACGGCGGAGCAGAAAAAGGGTTGATACCAAGGCGGATGGGCTCAACCTACGGTGGAAGATAAGCTTTGATCCCGTTGATCACAGCGTCAATGTCACTTGGGCAGAGACGCGGAACGAAATATTCCCTGCCCCTACGCGTTTTACAATGCACCTTATCGAGCCGGTCGAAGCTGACCGTGTAGATCATGTGGCATTTGACCCAAAGCTTCTTTGAGCCATCTGAAACCAGCGGGTTCTCCCTCAAGAGATGATGCTAGTCGAGCTCGATTCAGGAGATGTCGAAGATATGGGGACAACGGTGCAAAGACGCCGACGATGTCTGGATGCTTGAGAAACCACAACGACCTTGCGAACCTTGACCCTCTCGGGAGGCACAAAACCCCTCGTGAAATCACAGACCAGCACATCGCCCTGCTTAGGCAAATAATAGAGAGGCATCCCGAGAACGAAACCGGACCATTTAAGGTCCGGCCATCATCAACTCAGAAGACATCGATCCCAATCTTCCCAACCCAGCGTTTTTACTCGTTACTTTCCGCCAACTCTCCCACCACGACTTTGTTGCCTCGGGCTGCCTTGTTGATGCCGGAAGCCCCTGACTCAGTCGATAGCCGCACGCTGCTGAGGGAGGCCAGGCGGTCGCTGCTCGTGGACCTGACGACGCTCGTGGACCACTGAGCCGCTAAGGTTGCCATCCATGCGAAGACGAACACCACGACACCTTGCAACGCCCATTTTCCGATGACCGACACGATGATTCTCCCGGCTGAATACGATGGCAGCAATTTGACCTTCAAACTGTTGCAGGAAGATGGCATTCAAGTTCTGCACCAATATTCATCAATGAGCGGCTCGCTGCGAAAAAACTCAGAAACGGCGTTTCCTCGAACGCAAGTGTACGGCTCTTTCTGTCGGCAGCTGTTAAGGGGAATGTCCACCAATCTGTGGCTGAATGAATGCCTCTTTTCACCCATAACAACAAGGCACGATTCAACATGTCCTCTCGCGAAAACACCGGCATGGTCCTCGGACTGATCGGGGTGGTGATCTTCAGCCTGACCCTGCCCATGACACGCATCGTCGTTCAGGAAATCCACCCAATGCTCAACGGCCTGGGGCGGGCATTGTTCGCGGCGGTTCCGGCAGCGGCATTGTTGCTGTGGCGTCGCGAGAAGTGGCCGACCCGCGCGCAGTTCAAGGCGCTGATGGTCGTTGCATTGGGCGTGATCATAGGCTTTCCAGTGCTCTCGGCCTGGGCGATGAAAACGTTGCCGGCCTCCCACGGCGCACTGGTCAACGGCCTGCAGCCCCTGCTCGTGGCGATCTATGCGGCATGGCTGTCCCACGAGCGTCCATCCAAAGCGTTCTGGGTCTGTGCGGCGATGGGCAGTGTGTTGGTCCTGGGTTATGCGCTGATCAGCGGCGCGGGCAATCTGCAGGCCGGTGATCTGCTGATGGTCGCTGCGGTGGCGATCGGTGGTCTGGGCTATGCCGAGGGCGGCAGGCTGGCGAAGCAGATGGGCGGCTGGCAGGTAATCTGCTGGGCGTTGGTGATTTCGATTCCAGTGCTGATTTTCCCGGTCGGTTATCTGGCTTCACAACACCAAGGGCCGATTTCAACGGGCGCCTGGTGGGCATTCGGTTACGTATCGCTGTTTTCTCAGTTCATCGGATTCTTCGCCTGGTATGCCGGACTGGCCATGGGCGGGATCGCGCGGGTCAGTCAGATCCAGCTGGTCCAGTTGTTCTTCACCATGGCGTTCTCGGCGCTGTTCTTTGGCGAGCATATCGACCCGACCACCTGGATTTTCGCCGCAGGCGTTGTGGTGACGCTGGCCATCGGACGCAAGACCGCGATCATCGCCCCGAAGCCAGTTGCCGCAACCCGGCTCTAACCAAGAAGGCCATCCGCCTGGAGCAGCGTCTCCAGGCATTGTTCCTGAATGTTGTAGAAGGCCTTGAGTTCCTGAATCTTTGCCAGCAGCTCGGCAGCATCGATGGGCGTAGCTCGCTTCACCGCCAGGATCATTTTGTTCTTGTTGGTGTGCTCCAGCGAGATGAACTCGAACACCTTTGTCTCGTAACCGCAGGCTTCCAGAAGCAGCGCACGCAAGGCATCGGTGACCATTTCCGCCTGCTGGCCCATGTGCAGACCGTATTGCAGCATCGGCTTGAGCAACGTCGGGCTCTGGATCTGCAAACGAATCTGTTTGTGGCAGCAAGGCGAGCACATGATGATCGACGCACCAGACCGGATGCCGGTGTGGATGGCGTAATCCGTGGCGATATCGCAGGCATGCAGGGCGATCATCACATCGAGTTCACTCGGCGCCACCGAACGCACATCGCCACATTTGAATACCAGCCCTGGATGCTCCAGCCGGCTCGCCGCATCGTTGCAGAGGGTGACCATGTCATCGCGCAGCTCGACGCCGGTCACATTGCCTTCGGCCTGTAAGGTGTTGCGCAGGTAATCGTGAATGGCGAAGGTCAGATAGCCTTTGCCCGAGCCGAAGTCCGCCACGGTTACCGGCTTGTCGAGCTTGATCGGCGAAGTCGTCAGGGCGTGGGAAAACACCTCGATGAACTTGTTGATCTGCTTCCATTTACGCGACATGGCCGGGATCAGCTCATGTTGCTTGTTGGTTACGCCCAGATCGGTGAGAAACGGCCGACTCAGTTCCAAATAGCGTTTCTTCTCACGATCATGTTCGGCCGATGGTGATTCACGCTCCTGCTGCGATTTATTACGAAACAACGTGCTCTTGCCCTTCTTGCTGAACTCCAGCTGCACCTCGTCGTTGAGCGAGAGCAAGTGGGCGTTCTTGAAGGATTCGGGCAACAGACTGGCGATCAGCTCCTGTGCCTGAATGAGCGGGTGGTTCTTGGTGATGTCGCGGGTCTTGTAGCGGTACACGAACGACAGGCACTGCTGATTCTTGATCGTGGCGGGCTTGATGATGATCCGTTGCAGTTCCATCTCGCTACCGACGTACTTGGCCAGCACCAGCTTGATCAGCGAATTCTGCGTCAGGCAGGTGTCGAGCAGGCTCAGGAATTGGACGCGGTGATCCGGCGCTGACAGGGCGGTGGGTGCGGTGGCGGACATCGGGTGGAGCCTCGGGCAGCGGAAAATGCGAGGGCGGTATTTTAGGCGGTTGAGAGGGCGTGGTGGACATAAATATTTACCACCACAATCCCGTAGATCGGATTCCTTTACTTCAACACCACTAACCGATTCGGCAGTTCATTGCGCGGCTGCGTCAGGGGCACCTGATCGCCCAGTACCTCGCCGCAGGACTGGATGCAACCGAGAAACCCTTCGAGAATCTTGCCCTCGCTGACTTGTCGGATGAACACATCGACCATCGATCGCCACACCATGTCGTCCACATTACGGGCGATGCCGTCGTCGACGATGATTTCGACGTAGCGTTCGGCCTCGCTGACAAAGATCAATACCCCGGTGCCGTTCACTGTCGCGTGCAGGTTCTGCTCCAGAAACTGCCGTCGCGCCAGGCTCCCCGCTCGCCAGTGCCGAACCGAAGCCGGGACCAGACGGGTACTGATCGCCGGGAGCCTGCACAACAGCGCCACCACAATGAACGTCGCAATCTGGGTGAGCAGCAATTCATTGGCGTTGAGCCAGCCGGGATAGAAGTTGATCAGCCCTGGCAGCAACAGCGCTACCAGCCCCGCCCAGATCAGCGGCGCATAAGCGTAGTCATCGGCGCTGGCAGCCAGCACCGTCACCAGCTCGGCATCGGTCCTGCGCTCGACGGCTTCGATGGCCTGGGCGACCTGTCGCTGTTCGTCTTCTGTGAGTAATGCCATGCGTAACAACCCTTATTGAGCTATCGACTACCAGCCACCGGAGGCACCGCCACCGCCAAAACTGCCGCCACCACCGCGCATCCCGCCCGACCCCGAACCGCGGCCGGAGCCGAATCCACCACCGCCTCCAGAGCCGATATAACCGCCGCCCAAAGCCCCAAGGCCGCGCCCCCAGCGGGCGTTGATATAAATGAAGACCACGAACAGCACGAAATACAGCAGGCTCATTCGCCAGTCGGTGACATCATCCCCTCCCGAGGCCCCCACCACTGGCTCAGCCAGCGGGTCGCCACCAAGCACCTGGACGATGGCCTCGGTGCCTTTGTTGATGCCGCCGACGAAATCGCCCTGCTTGAATGACGGAATGATGATCTGGTTGACGATCACCGAGGACTGCGCGTCCGTGAGGCGATCTTCCAGGCCGTACCCCACTTCGATACGCACCTTTCGCTCTTCCTTGGCGACGATCAGCAGTGCGCCGTTGTCCTTGCCCTGCTGACCAATGCCCCAATAGCGCCCGAGTTGGTAGCCATAGTCCTCGATGGTGCTGCCTTGCAGATTGGGCACCGTGACCACCACGACCTGCTCGGTGGTCAGTTCCTCATGCGCACGAAGCATCTGCGACAGATGCTCCCGGCTTGGGTTGTCGATCATGTCGGCGGTATCGACAACCCGACCGCTCAGCGCCGGAAACTTAAGCTCGGCGAAGGCCATCTGCGCGAACACAGCGATCCACATCGCCAAAAACGCGACCGGCATGCCCCGCCGTGCGTTGCGCATTAGAATTTCACTTCCGGCGCCTTGTCGGCGTCAGCGGCGGTGGCTTCGAAGTTGGGGCGAATCGGCAGATCGCTGTACATCACCGAATGCCACAGGCGGCCGGGGAAGGTGCGGATTTCGGTGTTGTATTTCTCCACTGCGGCAATGAAGTCACGCCGGGCGACGGCAATCCTGTTTTCCGTGCCCTCGAGCTGCGACTGCAATGAAAGGAAGTTCTGATTGGATTTCAGATCCGGGTAGCGCTCCGACACCACCATCAAGCGGCTCAAGGCACCGGTAAGCTGGCCTTGCGCGTCCTGGAACTGTTTGAGCTTGGCGGCATCGTTCAAGGTGCTGGCATCGACCTGAATCGACGTAGCCTTGGCGCGCGCCTCGATCACCGCAGTCAGGGTCTCCTGCTCCTGTTTGGCGTAGCCCTTCACCGTTTCCACCAGATTGGGAATCAGGTCGGCGCGACGCTGATACTGGTTCTGCACCTGCGCCCAGGCCGCCTTGACCTGCTCGTCGTAGGTCGGGATGTTGTTGATCCCGCAGCCGGACAGCAACGTGCTCAGCAGCATCAGCAGCGTCAGTGACAAATTGTAACGACTGCCCCGAATGTGCCCATAACGCTCTATTTGCATGGTTTGCCCACTCCTTTGTGTTCTTTATCGATCATCCCGTCAGACATGACTTTAGCCAAATCGAACGATCCCCGGCATAATCTTGGCCCATTGCGTCACCAGGCTCTGGATTGCCCAGCCGCAATCGGATAAAACTCGCTGCGCTACTGATGCCTGGATGCGTCGGGAGTTCAGCGACCACCTCGTCCTGATGACAATAAAAACCAAAGGTTTCACACCAAAAACAAAGGCCGCCCGGTATTTCGCGCGAGTTGCCGGCCAACGCCTTGAGAAAATCATTCATGAATAAGCTGTGTTTGCTGAGTCTTGTCATCGGATTGGCCAGTCAGTCCGCCTGGGCTGAAACCGTCGCTAGCCCCGCCAATAATGTCTCCACGCTACAAGCCAAGAATGCATTCATCTCCGACCTGATGAAGCAGATGACTCTCGACGAAAAGATCGGGCAGCTGCGCCTCATCAGCATCGGTCCGGAGATGTCAAGATCGGAAATCGTCAAGGAAATCGCAGCCGGCCGAATCGGGGGCACTTTCAACTCGGTCGTGTTGCCTGACAACCGCGCCATGCAGGATGCCGCCGTCGCTCACAGCCGCACCAAGATTCCGATGTTCTTCGCCTACGACGTGGTGCACGGCCAACGCACTATTTTCCCCATCAGCCTGGGTCTGGCATCGACCTGGGACATGGACGCCGTCACCCGCGCGGGCCGCGTTTGCGCGATCGAAGCCGCTGCCGATGGCGTGGACATGACGTTCGCGCCGATGGTCGATATCACCCGTGATGCCCGATGGGGCCGCAGCTCCGAGGGCTTCGGCGAAGACACTTATCTGGTTTCGCGACTCTCGGCCACCATGACCCGCGCCTTTCAGGGCACCAGTACCCAGGCGCCGAACAGCGTCATGGCCGCGGTCAAACATTTTGCGCTGTATGGCGCAGTCGAAGGCGGTCGGGACTACAACACCGTCGACATGAGCCCGGTGCGGATGCAGCAGGATTATCTGCCGCCTTACCGCGCTGCTATCGACGCTGGCGCAGGCGGTGTAATGATCGCGCTGAATTCCATCAATGGTGTACCTTCCACGTCCAACGCGTGGCTGCTGCAGGATGTACTGCGCAAGGATTGGGGCTTCAAGGGCGTCACCGTCAGCGACCACGGCGCGATCAAGGAACTGATCGACCACGGCGTCGCCAAGGATTTCCGCGAAGCGGCGAAGCTGGCGATCAAGGCTGGCATAGATCTGAGCATGAACGACAAGGCTTACGGCGAAGAACTCCCGGCGCTGGTCAAGAGCGGCGAAGTGTCGGTCAAGGAAGTCGACAACGCCGTGCGTGAAGTACTCGGCGCCAAGTGGGACATGGGTCTGTTTGCCAACCCATACCTGCGTATCGGCGCAGCCGTGGACGACCCCGCCGATCGCGATGCTGAAAACCGCCTGCATCGCGCCGAGGCCCGGGACGTCGCGCGACGCAGCATGGTGCTGCTGAAGAATGAACACGACACCCTGCCGCTGAAAAAACAAGGCACCATCGCCGTGATCGGTCCGCTGGCGAAAAGCTCGCTGGACATGATGGGCAGCTGGTCCGGGGCCGGGCTGGCGCGTCAGACTGTCAGCGCTTACGACGGCCTGGCCAGCGCGGTCGGTGACAAGGCGAAAATCCTTTATGCCGCGGGCTCCAATATTACCGATAACCAACGAGCCATCGCTTATCTGGACAAGATGGACGATCAGCTCCACATCGATGGACGTCCAGAGCAGGAAATGATCGACGAAGCGGTCAAGGTCGCTCAACAGTCGGATGTGGTCGTTGCGGTCGTCGGTGAGTCGCGCAACATGTCCCACGAGGCGGCAAGCCGGGTGGATCTGGTACTCCCGGGCCGTCAGCGTGATCTGATCAAGGCGCTCAAGGCCACTGGCAAGCCGCTGGTCATCGTGCTGATGAACGGTCGGCCACTGGCGCTGGGCGAGGAAAACAAGCAGGCCGATGCAATGGTCGAAACCTGGTTCCTTGGCACCGAGGGCGGCAACGCGTTGGCTGACGTCCTGTTCGGCGACTACAACCCTTCGGGCAAACTGCCAATGACCTTCCCGCGCTCGGTGGGTCAGGTGCCTGCGTACTACAACCACCTGAACACTGGCCGCCCGTATCGCCCGGACGATTCGAACTACACCTCGAACTATTTCGAAGAGCCGACCAGCCCGCTGTTCCCGTTTGGTTATGGCCTGAGTTATACCCAGTTCAGCGTCTCGGACATCGTACTCTCGATCAACAAGATGACCCGCAAGGACAAGCTCACCGCCACCGTTCAGGTCAAGAACACTGGCAAAATGGCTGGCGAAACCGTGGTTCAGCTGTATCTGCGCGACGTGGCGGCGTCGCTGAGTCGTCCGGTGAAAGAGCTGAAGAACTTCCAGAAAATCATGCTCAAGCCAGGCGAAGAGAAAGCCGTGAGCTTTACTGTGACCGAGGAAGACCTGAAGTTTTTCAACCCGTCGCTCAAGTACGCGGCCGAAGCGGGCGAGTTCAAGTTGATGATCGGCCTGGATTCCGAGGATGTGAAAGAGGCCACGTTCAATCTGTTGTAAGCCAGTCGGTAAGGCGCGCCATGTTGCTGCCGACGACATCTCATCTCTAGAAGCCGGCTTGCTGGCGAATGCGTTGGGCCAGTCACTGTTGATGTGCCTGATCTGACGCCTTCGCCAGCATGCCGGTTGCTACAGTGAAGCGATACCTACAGGCCATCCGCATGCCCCGCTCCGCCCGCCTTCTTTTATACGTACTGCTGATCCTCGCCGGCACGGTCATTGTCGCTACGCTGGCGATGCATCAGGCTCAGCGACATTCCCTGGAAGACGACGCAGCACGGGCCCAGGCCCAACTCTCGCTGTACGCCAATACGCTACAAACCCTGATCGAACGCTATCGCGCCCTGCCAGCGGTGCTGGCCCTGGACCCGCAATTGCGAGATGCACTCAAAGGCCCGGTCAGTGCCGAGACTACTCAGATCCTCAACTTGAAGCTGGAGCAGATCAACGGCGCCGCGCAGTCCTCGACACTGGAGCTACTCGATCGCAATGGTCTGGCGATCGGTGCCAGCAACTGGCGGCTGCCCAGCAGCTACGTCGGTCACAACTACGGCTTTCGTCCCTATTTCACTCAGACCAAAGCCAACGGCATCGGACGCTTCTATGCCGTTGGCGTGACCAGCGGCATTCCCGGTTATTTCCTGTCCAACGCTGTGCGCGATGACGCCGGGCAGTTCATTGGCGCGATGGTGGTCAAGCTCGAATTTCCCGACCTTGAGCATACCTGGGCGCAAGGCGATGACCTTCTGCTGGTCAGCGACGCAAAAGGCATCGTGTTCATCGCCAATCAGCCTGGCTGGCGATATCGCACGCTGCGGTCGCTCTCAGAACAAGACCGCGCAGAGTTGAGCAGCACGCGGCAATACGACAAGCAGCCGCTGACTCCCCTGACCCAACAGCCGCTGCGCACCTTCAACGACAACAGTCGCTTGAGCCGGGTCGTGGCGCCTGATGGCCCGGCCGATTACCTCTGGCAGTCGCTGCCGCTTCAACCGGAAGGCTGGACGCTGCATCTTTTGCGCAAACCCCAGCCCGCCGCCGAAGACATCCGCAACGCCGCGCTGGCGGCAGCAGGCACTTGGCTGACACTGGTATTCCTCGGGTTGTTTCTCTATCAACGCTGGCGTCTGGCGCGTTTGCGCCAGCGCAGCCGCGAAGAGCTGGAACAACTGGTGGAAGAGCGCACCCGCGACCTGCAAACAGCGCAGGAGGGCTTGGTGCAATCGACCAAACTGGCGGCATTGGGGCAGATGTCCGCCGCGCTGGCCCACGAAATCAACCAGCCGCTGACCGCGCAACGCATGCAGCTGGCGACCTTGCGCCTGTTGCTCGATCATGGCCGCGTCGATGATGCCTACAAAGCCCTGACTCTGCTCGACCAGCAACTGACCCGCATGGCCGCTCTCACCGGCCACCTCAAGACGTTCGCCCGAAAGAGCCCCAGCGGGCTGCGCGAACGTCTGGATCTGGCCTGCGTCGTCGATCAGGCGCTGTTGCTGCTGGACGCGCGCATTCGCGACGAGCGCGTCAGCTGCGTGCTGAACCTGGCGCGTCCGGCCTGGGTGCGTGGCGACGCCATTCGCCTTGAACAGGTGCTGATCAACCTGCTGCGCAATGCGCTGGACGCCATGAGCGATAAACCGCTCAAGCGCCTCGAGATTCGCATCGAAGACGGGGGCGGCAATTGGCGTCTTTGTGTTACGGACAGCGGTGGAGGGATTGCCGAGGAGCATCTGGCAAATATCTTCGATCCGTTTTTCACCACCAAACCAGTCGGAGACGGCCTTGGATTGGGGCTGGCGGTGTCCTACGCCATCGTTCATGAACTGGGGAGCCGTCTGAAAGCCGAAAATCTGAACGACGGCGCGCAGTTCTTCTTTTGTCTGACCAAGGCTTAGGAGGCCCACCCCCATGCTGAACTCGGTGATCGTGGTCGATGACGAAGCCCCCATTCGTGAAGCTGTCGAACAATGGCTTTCACTGTCCGGCTTCGTCGTGCAGCTCTATAGCCGCGCTGAGGATTGCCTGGCGAAACTGCCCGAGCACTTTGCCGGCGTGATTCTCACGGATGTGCGCATGCCCGGGATGAGCGGTCTGGAGCTGCTTGCTGAATTGCAGACCCGAGACGCCGATCTACCGGTCATTCTGCTCACCGGCCATGGTGACGTACCGATGGCGGTCGAAGCCATGCGTGACGGCGCCTATGATTTTCTGGAAAAACCTTTCACCCCAGAGACCCTGCTGAACAGCCTGCGCCGTGCTCTGGAGAAACGTGCGCTGGTTTTGGAAAACCGCCGCCTGCATCAGCAGACCGACACCCGGACCCGACTCGAGACAACACTGTTGGGGCTGTCGCCGACGATGCATACACTGCGACGTCAGGTGCTGGATCTAGCGCAATTGCCGGTCAACGTATTGATTCGGGGCGAAACCGGGAGCGGCAAGGAAATGGTTGCCCGCTGCCTGCACGACTTTGGTCCTCGGGCCAAAAAGCCGTTTGTGGCGGTCAACTGCGCAGCCATCCCCGAGCAGCTATTCGAGGCGGAGCTTTTTGGCCATGAAAGCGGCGCGTTCACGGGTGCTCAGGGCAAACGCATCGGCAAGCTGGAATTCGCTGATGGCGGCACGCTGTTTCTCGACGAAATCGAAAGTATGCCGCTGGCCCAGCAAGTGAAGCTGTTGCGCGTGATTCAGGAGCGGCGTCTGGAGCGGCTGGGCTCTAATCAGAGCATCAAGGTCGACTTGCGGATCATCGCCGCCACCAAGCCGGATCTGCTTGACGAAGCCCGCGCAGGCCGCTTTCGCGAAGACTTGGCCTATCGCCTGAACATCGCTGAACTGCGCCTGGCCCCGTTGCGTGAACGTCGCGAAGATATCCCGTTGTTGTTCGCGCATTTCTCCCATCAGGCCGCAGAACGCCTGGCCCGCAAGGCGCCGGTCCTCAGCGGGGCGCAGCTGGGCCATCTGTTGAGTCAGGACTGGCCCGGCAACGTGCGCGAGCTGGCCAACGCGGCAGAGCGGCAGGTGCTTGGACTGGAAAATCCTGCCTCTGTGGACATGCCAGCGGGTCAATCGCTGGTCGCGCAGCAGGAAGCGTTCGAGGCCCATTGCCTGCGTTCGGCGCTGAGTCGGCACAAGGGGGATATCAAGGCGGTACTCAACGAATTGCAGCTACCGCGCCGGACTTTGAACGAGAAAATGCAGCGGCATGGGTTGGTGCGCGAGGCATTCGTTTCTGAGAACAACACATAACAATCGTGGGAGCCGGCTTGCTGGCGAAAGCCATGGATCAGACCAAGATACGTGCCTGATACATCATTCGCCCAGCAAGCCGGCTCCTACAATGTATCTATCATGTCGCTGGCAACTACGCAGAGCCTGAGCCCCGAGCAAGGGCAATCAGCGATTTTCGGCCTACTGCTTTTCAAGCCATGAGCGGATTTCCGCTCATCCAAACCAGAAAACCCCTCTAAATCGGGCATCTCAGGCTTGGCACAGCTCCTGCTATCACTGTCAGCAGATCGCATTGCTGCGCTCTCTCTAACAACAATGACTTGCAGGAAAACCAATGGCTATCCCCAACTCTGTGTCAAACGGATCGGCTGCCGCGCCTGTCGCCGAAAAAACCACTGGAAGTCGCCTGAAATCCATTTTCAGCGGTTCGGTCGGCAACATGGTCGAGTGGTATGACTGGTACGTCTATGCCGCATTCTCCCTCTACTTCGCCAAAGTCTTCTTCCCCAAAGGCGACACCACCGCACAATTGCTGAACACGGCCGCGATCTTCGCCGTGGGCTTCCTGATGCGCCCGATCGGCGGCTGGCTGATGGGCCTCTATGCTGACCGCAAAGGCCGCAAGGCCGCGCTGATGGCGTCGGTCCTGCTGATGTGCTTCGGTTCGCTGATCATCGCTCTGACGCCGGGCTATGAAACCATCGGTGTCGGTGCGCCGATCCTGCTGGTGCTCGCGCGCTTGTTGCAAGGGCTGTCCGTAGGGGGCGAGTACGGCACCTCCGCCACCTACCTCAGTGAGATGGCGACCAAAAAGAGCCGCGGTTTCTACTCCAGCTTTCAGTATGTGACTCTGATCTCCGGACAACTCATCGCGCTGGCCGTGTTGATCGTGCTGCAACAAACCCTCACCACCGAGCAGCTGAATCAATGGGGCTGGCGCATTCCATTCGCCATCGGCGCGTTGTGCGCCGTGGTCGCGCTGTTCCTGCGTCGCGGCATGGAAGAAACCGAATCGTTCACCAGGAAGAAGCAAGCGCCGAAAGAAAGTCTGATGCGCACCTTGATGCGTCATCCAAAGGAACTGATGACCGTGGTCGGGCTGACCATGGGTGGCACCCTGGCCTTCTATACCTACACCACCTACATGCAGAAATACCTGGTCAATACCGTCGGCATGAGCATCACCGACTCGACGACCATTTCCGCAGCCACGCTGTTCCTGTTCATGGTGCTGCAACCAATGGTCGGAGCGTTGTCGGACAAGATCGGTCGCCGGCCGATCCTGATCGCCTTTGGCGTGTTGGGAACGCTATGCACGGTGCCGATCCTGACCACGTTGCACACCGTCCAGACCTGGTGGGGCGCGTTCTTCCTGATCATGGCGGCGCTGATCATCGTCAGCGGTTACACTTCGATCAACGCCGTGGTGAAGGCCGAACTGTTCCCGACTGAAATCCGCGCACTGGGCGTCGGTCTGCCTTATGCTCTGACCGTTTCGATCTTCGGCGGTACCGCCGAGTACATCGCGCTGTGGTTCAAGAGCATCGGCATGGAGACCGGTTACTACTGGTATGTCACGGCTTGCATCGCGTGTTCGCTGCTGGTCTACGTGTTCATGAAAGACACCCGCAAGCACTCGCGAATCGAGACTGACTGAGCAAATCAGAAAGACTGCCCTGCGCAATCGGGCAGAAAAAAGGGGGGCAATCATGCGAATGACTGCCCCTTTTCTTCGCTGCCATGGCAGCTAAGTACCTGAATCATTGACGGCTTTTCGCAATATCAATTTCAGCAATGATCGCTACTAATGCGATTGACTTCTTAATAATCCAGCGCCGAGTAGAGTTAACTCCATACCGAGTTACCAACTAACTGAATCGATCTGGAGCAACTACCATGAAAACCAACAAACTGATCTTCGGCCTCGCTTTCTCTATCGTGGCAACTAGCGCTTTCGCACTTCCAAGTGTGAATGCCCACTACCAAGTAAATGCACCTGTAGTTGCCGAAAACGGCTCCTCGCATACTAATATCGGCCGCCTCGCTGCTGACGGTGCGGACCACGTAGGTGCCAACCGTGTTGCCGCTGATGGCGCAGACCATGTTGGTGCCAACCGTGTTGCCGCTGACGGTGCCGACCATGTTGGTGCCAACCGTGTTGCTGCTGACGGCGCTGATCATGTTGGCGCGAATCGTGTTGCTGCTGATGGCGCTGATCATGTTGGCGCGAATCGTGTTGCTGCTGATGGCGCAGACCATGTTGGTGCAAATCGTGTTGCTGCTGATGGCGCAGACCATGTTGGTGCAAATCGTCTCGCCGCTGATGGCGCCGATCACGTCGGTGCAAATCGCCTCAGCTGAGGTCTCTAACAGTCTCCTCTCCAGCCCGGCATACGCCGGGCTTAGTTTTCTTTGCTGAAACAAATTGTCATAGCCCCGGATTCACTGGGCGCCACCTCGTTCGTCAGCCATTCCACTCCCTGCACTCGGAAAATCCGGCACGACTCGGACGAATCATCCAATATCACGCTAGCTCGCCCCGCATAAAACAAAGATCATACAAAAATTAATTTGTCAAGAGGCAAATCTGTTTGATCTGCAAAAATTTGCCCCACTCTGGGTCAAAACCCGCTGAAGAGCCTTAAAACCGGGCGCTTTCACCCACTATCATTTTTGGCGATGGTAATTAGCAATCTTGTTAACTTCTACTTAATCTATGCGCGCGTAAACTTAGCCCCATACCCAAGTTAAGAAAATTATTGAACTTCTGTGGAGCTAACATCATGAAAACTTCGAATCTTGTATTTGCCTTTAGTCTGTCGATTCTGGCGTCGAGCGCATTCGCTCTGCCTGTTTCCGATAACCATACTGCGTTGACTGGCACTGTTGTTGCCGAGGGCGGTTCTTCCCACACCAATGCTTCGCACACTGGTACCTATCGCCAGGCTTCCGACGGTTCTGACCATGTCGGCGCAAATCGCCTGGCCTCTGACGGCGCCGATCATGTAGGCAACAATCGTCAGGCGGCCGATGGTGCTGACCATGTCGGTGCAAACCGACTGGCCTCTGACGGCGCCGATCATGTAGGCAACAATCGCCAGGCGGCCGATGGTGCGGACCATGTCGGTGCAAATCGCCTGGCTTCTGATGGCGCTGATCGTGTAGGCAACAATCGCGTCAGCTGATACCTGCCTTACATGTTCCACCTCCGAACTCCCTTTGTGGCCCGACTGATGTCGGGCTTTTTTTTGGCGTTTTTCCGCGACGCTGGTTTCAGGCAGACACAAATTCAGGAATCCCCAGCCCCTCAAAAATCCATGACCACGTTTTTTATCCGCCGAGCCGCGCAAGGTCTGGCATCCATTTCCAATGCCTTGCACTATGGCGGCCTCGATATCCGACAGGCAGCTGCCCCCTGTCGACTCAACCTCTCAGGAAACGCCGCCATGTCAGATGAGATTCATTTCTACGAACCTTCCAAGGGCCACGGTCTGCCCCATGACCCATTCAACGCCATCGTCGGCCCGCGCCCTATCGGCTGGATCTCATCCCATGACGCCGAGGGCAAACTCAACCTCGCCCCTTATAGCTTTTTCAACGCCTTCAACTACGTCCCGCCGATCGTCGGCTTCTGCAGCGTTGGTCGCAAAGACAGTCTAAACAACATCGAACAGACCGGAGAATTCGTCTGGAACCTGGCCACCCGCCCGCTCGCCGAACAAATGAACATGAGTTGCGCCCCGGTAGCAGCGGACGTGAACGAGTTCGAACTGGCTAATCTCACAGCTGAACCCTCGCGCATCATCTCGGTTCCACGGGTGAAAGAGACGCCGGTGGCATTCGAGTGCAAGGTGACGCAGATCATCCAGCTGCAGCGCGCCGACAAAGAGGTGGTGCCGAGCTGGTTGATTCTGGGGGAAGTGGTAGCGATTCATATCGCCAAACGGCTGCTCAAAGATGGCATCTACGACACCGCAGCGGGGGAACCGATCCTGCGCGGCGGTGGCCCGGCTGATTATTTCCAGTTGAGCCCTGAGTCGCTGTTCAAGATGTACCGGCCAAAAGCCTGATCAATCCTGAGCGAACATCAGTTCGCCTTCGGACGTCACGTCGATCAGCCGCTCCAGCTCATCGACGGCGGCTTGATCGGCGGCCAGCGCCGTCTTGAATGTCTGATCGTGGAGCACTCGATGGAAAGTTGGCGCACCGCCCGCCCCCAGGCCCTTGACCGCAATCGCGGCGCTGTAGCCTTCATCACCGGGAACAGCAGCGGAAACGGCTTCGTAATGCTGGAATTCTTTGCGTGCCATATAGGAAAGGTCCTGCCTTGAAAGGAAAGGCGAGGATTTTAAACCTGAGGGATGGAAACAGCCGCTGATTTTTCGGTATGTGCTCGAACTTCGAGCGGCGAAGGTCACTGTGGGAGCGAATTCATTCGCGAAAACCACGACAGATGCCAAGGGGGCGACGATGGAGCTCCTATGTATTACGAATCAATTCGTTCCCGGAGAAGAGCGCCAAAAGCCACTCAACCCGCCATCCGCGCACACGGACCCTCATACGCTGCCTCAGCTTGGGCTGCGGTCACACTGGCGAATGTCTGAAAATCCAGGCTGCTCACCAGCCTGGCGGTCACCAACTCGGAAAAGATCTTGAGTTCCGGCGCGGCAAACCAGTCAGTCATCGCCGATTTATCCGCCCATACCCCGCTGAGCAACCATACATCGTTTTCGGTCATGGACTTCTGCAGCGCGAAGTGCAGGCAACCCGCGGCCCTGGAAGATGTGCCGATCAGAGTGCTCAAGCGCGCGCCCAGATGCGCACTGTTTCCGGCGCTGGCGCGAAGGGATACGAGATGGGTCACGACGGAAGTGCTGTGCATGATCTGTGCTCCTTTTGATCGGCCGCAATTGAAGAAGGCGCTGCGGCCAGGAGTGAAGATTAGTGGCCAGGACGCAACGCCCGATAGCCGATTACTGCCCGGTTATTGCCTGATTCTGCGCAACTTTCATTTCGACCGCCCTCCTTTGCATGGCGAGCTCACCGTATTGCAGATCGGACTTTCAAGCAATCTGCACCGCCGAACAGCGCGTTTCGTCGCCCACCGAGTGACGTTGCTGCAGAATCAGGCAATCATCCGACAGGATTCGCCTACCACTTGCGCTTGCACAAAAATAAGCTGTGTCGCATCGATGCTTCGCTAGAGGAATTCCCATGTTGCCAACCGCTGCGGCTGCCGCCATGCCGGACGTCTTGCCAGTCATCCTGCCCAGGCCCGAACTTAGCGCTCACATGGAGCAACAGCGTGCCGAACTCGCAGAGCTGATCCGTCGTCATGCGCCCGCCGATGGCAGTTTCCAGACCGTGATCAAGTCGCTGTTCATGGTTCGGCATGACCGCCCGCTGCAGTCGGTACCGGGATTAGTACAGCCTGCACTTTGCATCATGGCCCAAGGCCGCAAGGACGTAACCCTGGGTGGCGAATTGTTTACCTATGATCCACTCAATTATCTGGTGCTGTCGGTGGCAATGCCGATCAGCGGCAAGGTCGTCTATGCCACGCCCGAAGACCCGCACCTGGCCATGCGTCTCGATATTGATCCGGCCGACATCAACGCTCTGATCGCGGAAGCCGGTCCTATGAGCGTGCCGACCCGTCCCAGCGGCCGCGGGATGTATGTCGAGCGCATCGACTCGCAGTTACTGGACGCGGTCATCCGCCTGATTCGCCTGCTGGACAGTCCGAAGGACATACCCATGCTGGCGCCGCTGATCACTCGGGAAATCCTTTACCGTCTGCTGCGTGGGAGTGAAGGCTACCGTTTGTACGAAATCGCCATCGCCAATTGCCAGACTCATCGCGTTACCCAGGCGATCAAGTGGCTGAACGAAAATTTTCAGCAACCGTTGCGCATTGAAGAACTGGCTCGCGAAGTGAACCTCAGCGTTTCCACGCTGCACCACCGTTTCAAGGCGGTGACGGCCATGAGCCCGTTGCAGTATCAGAAACAGCTGAGGCTCCAGGAGGCGCGGCGTCTGATGCTGGCTGACGGAATTGAGGCGTCGGCAGCCGGTTATCGGGTGGGCTATGAAAGCCCCTCTCAATTCAGCCGCGAATACAGTCGCCTGTTCGGCGCGCCACCCTTGCGGGACCTGGCGCGCCTGCGCAAGACGGTCTGATCAGAGCGCGCGCACCACGTGCTTGATCTCCTGAAATGCCTGCATGCCCCACGGCCCTAGCTCGCGTCCCAGGCTGCTCTGCTTGTAGCCGCCCCAGGCGGTCTGCGGGAAAATCACCTGCGGCGCGTTGATCCACACCAGCCCTGCATGCAAGGCATTGGCGATGCGATCGGCTGTTTCGCTGTCGCCGCTGACCACACTGGCCACCAATCCAAACTGGGTGTCGTTGGCCAGCGCAATGGCCTCGGCTTCGCTGCTGAATCCGCGCACGCATAGAACCGGCCCGAAGATTTCCTCTCGCCAAAGCGCGCTGTCCAAGGGCACTTGACTGAATACGGCAGGCTCAAGAAAGTAACCACGAGGCTGTGCCGTCGGGCGTTTGCCACCGCACAGCAGATGCGCGCCGGCTTCTTTCCCGGCCTCGATGTGATTGATCACCCGCTGATATTGCGCATGATTGACCAATGGCCCCATTTCGCTGCCTTCTTCCAAGGGGCCTGAGACCTTGATCGACTGCGCCTTGGCGACGATGCGCTGCAGAAACGGCTCCAACAGATCCTGCGCCACCAGCACCCGACTGGTGGCCGAGCACATTTGCCCGGCGTTGAAATAACCGCCGCCACTGGCAAGCTCCACCGCCAGATCCAGATCGGCATCAGCCATGACCAGCAACGATGACTTGCCGCCCAATTCCAGACTCACGCCTTTTATCGTTTCTGCCGCGCGCTGCATCACTTGTACCCCGACCGCGTTGCTGCCGGTGAAGGACACCTTGGCGATACCGGGATGCGCGGACATGGGCGCGCCGACCGCCAGACCCGTGCCGCAGATCAGGTTGAACACACCCGTCGGCAGGCCGCTGCCAGCAATGATTTGCGCCAGTTCCAGTTCCGCCAACGGTGTGACTTCCGAAGGTTTGAGCAGCACGCAGCAACCGGCGGCCAGTGCCGGCGCGAGCTTCCATGCGGTGGTGACCATCGGGAAGTTCCATGGCACGATCAACCCGACCACACCACAAGGCTCACGCCGCAGCCGCGCGCTGAACGCTTCGCTCGGCAACTCGACTGCACGATTCTGCTGGCCGTCGGCTGCCTCCGCCAGATCGGCGTAGTAGTTGAAGGTGGCGATCACGTCATCAACATCGATAGCGGCTTCGAAACCTGGCTTGCCGTTATTGCTTGACTGCAGGGCCATCAGGTGTTCGCGGCGCGCCGCCACACCACTGGCAATCTTGCGAAGAATCATCGCCCGTGCGGCCCCCGTAGTTTTCGACCAGGCGCCAAATGCGGCTTGCGCGGCTTGCACCGCCTCATCCACCGTACGGGCATCGCCACCTGTGACAATCGCCAGCTGTTCTTCAGTCGATGGATTGGTTACCGTCAGCCGCTCGCCACCGGCACGCCATTGTCCGTCGATGTACAGACCTGCCAAAACCGTACTCAACACAGTCGCCTCATTCATGATGCTTTCAATCCATTCATCCAACCGCGCTGATCGATTTCGATGACGCTCGGCCCCTGACGCTCCTTCGCCGCATTCAAGGCCGCTTTCAATTGCTCGACGCCGCTGACCGCTTCAGCTGCGCAGCCCAGTGACTTGGCGACACCAATGAAATCCGGGGTATAGATGTCCACCCCGACCGGTTCGATGGCGCGGTTGACCATGTATTTCTTGATCTCTTCGTAACCCTGGTTATTCCACAAAAGAACGATGATCGGCGTGTGCGCTTCCACTGCGCTCGCCAGTTCCGACAGGGTGAACTGCAGACCGCCGTCACCGATCAGACAGGCCACGGGGTTACGCTGCCCCGCATCCTGACTGCCGAGCCAGGCACCGATCGCAGCAGGCAAGGCATAGCCGAGGGTGCCGTAGCCGGTGGAGGAATTGAACCAGCGCCGAGGCTCGTCCAGATCCAGCGTCAGATTGCCGGTGTAGACCGGTTGAGTCGAGTCGCCAACGATGACGATCTCGGGAAGAACTTCCAACACGGTTTGCAGGAAAAGTGTCTGCCCGCGCGTAGCTTCATCCCAGGAGGCGCCCAGCGTGGCTTTCAGCGCAGCGGCGCGTTTGTGGCCCCAGTCATTGTCACGCTCGGCTAGATCGCGCTCGTTCAATGCAGCCAGCAATGCTTCAGCGGCGGTTTGCGCGTCAGACACCAGCGCTACTTTCGGCGGGAAATTGCGCACCGTCTGGTCCGGGTCGATGTCGATGCGCAGTAGCGCACCGGGAATCTTGAAGTGCCCCTGAAAAGTGATGTCGTAATCGGTTTCCGCCAGCTCGGTGCCAATGGCCAGCACCACATCGGCGCCTTCGATGATCTCCCGCGTTGGATCAAGGGACTGCGTCGAGCCGATCAGTAGTGGATGGCTGGACGACAGCATGCCTTTGGCATTGATCGTGAGCGCTACGGGCGCGTCCAGTTTCTCTGCCAACCGCGTTAGCGCCGCGGCGGCATCGATGGCGCCGCCACCGGCCAGGATCAATGGACGCTTGGCGCTGGCCAGGAGGTTGGCCATCTGTGCGATCGCGGCAGGCGCAGGGCCGGCGCGGGAGACGAACACCGGCTGGCTGTCGAGCAGGTCGTCCGCATTTTCCACCAGTACGTCCAGTGGAATTTCGATATGAACCGGACGCGGACGGCCTGCCTGGAACAGCGCGAAAGCGCGAGCCAAGACCGACGGCAACTCGGCAGCGGACATCAAGGTATGCGAAAACGCGGCGACGCCTGCAACCAGTGCCCCTTGCGCCGGCAATTCGTGCAGCTTGCCGCGGCCGCCGCCCAGTTGGCTACGCGACTGAACGCTGGAAATCACCAGCATCGGGATCGAGTCGGCGTAGGCCTGGCCCATGGCGGTGGTGATGTTGGTCATGCCGGGTCCGGTAATGATAAAGCACACACCTGGCTTGCCGCTGGTACGCGCATAGCCGTCAGCCATGAAACCGGCGCCCTGTTCATGTCGCGGGGTGATGTGGTTGATCGAGGAACTGGCCAGCCCGCGGTACAGCTCCACGGTATGCACACCGGGAATGCCGAACACCCGCTCGACTCCATAGCCTTCAAGTAGCTTGACTAACACTTCGCCGCACGTTGCCATGTCTGGACCCCTTGTTCGTTCCTGAATTGTTTCGAAGGCGCTCACAGGCTTACGCCGATAGCGCCAACATGGCGATCATTGGAACCGGCAGGAGATACCAGTGACAATGCAAAAAATGTCATGCTTAGCCATGTCCTCAGATCATGCCTGCGACCACCCATGAAACGTCTGCCGCCCCTGCCCGCTCTGCACACCTTCCTGATCACGGCGCGATGCTGCAATTTCACGCGCGCGGCGGAGTTGCTGCACATCACTCAAGGCGCCGTCAGCCGGCAGATTTCCGGGCTGGAAAGCCACTTGGGGTTTCGGCTGTTTCATCGGCAGGCCCGGGGATTGAGCCTGACCGCCCAGGGTCGCGACTTCTTTCCGCGGATCGAGCAGGTCTTCGGCTTGATCGAGGAAGCGGTGGATCAGGTAGGGACTGGGCAACAGACCTTGCAACTCAAAGCGCCGACTTGCATCACTCGCTGGCTCTTGCCACGTCTTTTGCAATGGCAACAGGAGCGTCCGGATGTGCCTGTCGAGCTGACCACGACCATTGCGCATGATGTGGACTTCCGTCGCGAGCGGTTCGACGCGGCTGTTGTCTATGGCGCAAGTCCCGACGATTCACTGCATGTGCATCACCTGTTCGACGAACAGCTGACGCCCGTCTGCGCACAGTCCCTGGTCGATGGATCACGGCCGCTTGAGCAATTCAGTGACTTGGAACAACACATGCTGCTGCATCCCACACTGGATGAGCAGGATTGGACGCACTGGCTGAAGGCCGCAGGAACACGGTTGAGTAATGTCGGCAAAGGACAACACTTCGACACCATGGACTTGGCGATGACCGTTGCGTCTCAAGGTTCAGGGGTTGCGATGGGTGACTGGTCTTTGATCGGCGAAGACCTCAGCACCGGGCGCCTGGTTACCCCATTCGATCTCAAGTTGAAGACAGGCGCGGCATATTACTTCGTCTATCCGAATCGCGAGGAACCGACGCCGCAATTGCGCCAATTGCTGAACTGGTTACTCGCCCAAGCGGCGACCCGCAAGCCTTAGCGGCGTGATGTATCAATGAAGCTCACCCGGCAAACCACGCGGCTACAAAAGACGCTGCGTGCAATCGGGTTTAGTTCCATCACCATTACGGCGCCCGGCCCCGGTCACCGATAAAAACATTCAATCCCTGCGGCTGCGCTCCTGCCGGCATACCGACCTACACTTACCTTGTCCGTCAAAAAAATAATTTTTAACCGGATCGAGGTATGCGTCATGAAAACCACAATAAAAAGACAATGCGTTTACGTAGTCGCTGTCGTGACCGTACTGAGTATCTACGCGGCGGGCGCCTACAGAATCGAGCAGTTGCGCCAGGCGCCTCGCATGGCGGTGGTCTGCACCTTCGGCCACTGCATCCCGACCGATGCCAGCTTCAGCGCATTACGATGATCTCTCGGCGTTTTTGGGGCTGCGTGAATCGATTAAGCCAGCTATCGATTAGCAAGCTAACGGATTAGACTGGGCGCACTTTTCCCGCAGAGTTTTCGGCGGGTCAACCTGCCAGTGCGAGTCTCCATTCGTGACCAGCCTCAACCAAACCCGCCCGGACATCCGCAGCATTCTCTTCGCGCTGATGATGGCCGTCTTTCTCAGCGCGTTGGATCAGACCATCGTTGCGGTCTCGATGCCCGCCATCTCTGCCCAATTTCAGGATTTCGACCTTCTGGCCTGGGTCATTTCAGCCTATATGGTTGCCCTGACCGTCGCCGTGCCGATCTACGGCAAACTGGGCGATCTTTACGGACGAAGACGTCTGATGCTGTTCGGGCTGGGCATGTTCACCCTCGCCTCGCTGTTCTGCGCGATGGCTCAAAGCATGGAACAACTGGTGCTGGCGCGGGTGCTGCAAGGCATCGGCGCGGGCGGGATGGTGTCGGTCAGCCAGGCAATCATCGGGGACATCGTGCCGCCTCGTGAGCGCGGTCGCTATCAAGGCTATTTCAGCGGCATGTATGCAGCCGCCAGCGTAGCGGGACCGGTGCTCGGCGGATTCATGACCGAGTATTTGTCGTGGCGCTGGGTGTTCATTATCAATCTGCCTCTGGGGTTCGTTGCCTGGTGGGTCGCACGGCAGACACTCATCGGTCTGCCAGTGCCGCAACGCAAGCCGATCATCGATTATCTTGGTACGGTATTGATGATCATCGGCCTCACCGCCTTGCTGCTCGGCATCACTGAAATCGGTCAGGGTCACAGCTGGAGTGATCAGCATGTGCTCATTCAGTTGGGCGTGGCATTGTTGGCGCTGGTATTTTTCGTGACATACGAGCGCCGCACCCGCGAACCGCTGCTGCCAATGCACTTATTTGCCAACCGCAGCGCAGTGTTGTGCTGGTGCACGATTTTCTTCACCAGTTTTCAAGCGATTTCATTGATCGTACTGCTGCCATTGCGTTTCCAGACCGTGACCGGCGGCGGCGCAGACAGCGCGGCCCTGCACCTTATGCCATTGGCGATAGGCATGCCCATGGGCGCGTACTTCGGCGGTCGACGCACCTCGCTCACGGGTCGCTACAAACCCATCATCCTGACCGGAGCCCTGTTAATGCCGCTGGCCGTTCTGGGAATTGCCTTCACGCCGCCGCAGTCGGTGATCCTGACCGGATTGTTCATGGTGCTGACCGGCATCGCCAGCGGTCTGCAATTCCCGACTTCACTGGTGGGCACGCAGAACTCGGTGGAGATGAAAGACATGGGCGTGGCTACCAGCACCACCAACCTGTTTCGCTCACTGGGTGGCGCAGTAGGTGTCGCCAGCATGTCGGCCCTGTTGCTGGCCATGCTCGCGGGGTCCGGACTCGGCCAAACCGCTGGCGGGACGATGGTCGGCGAAGGTAGCTCCGGCAACCTGTTGATGGACAGCCTGCACGATGTAAGCGGTCCGGCACTGGAATTGTTGCGCGGACAGCTTTCGATGACGTTCCAGCATTTGCTGATGACCAGCGCCGCAGTTTCGCTGCTTGGTCTGGCCGCGGCCCTGGCGATGCCAAATCACCTGCTTCGTGGACGAGAAGACAAGGATCGGTAAATCGGTTTCACCTGCATTAACAGTCCGGTTGCTGGCGAAACGAAATGTCGATCGCCACCGCCAGCAAGCCGGACTGCTATAAGACGCATGAAAAAGGATCAACCGCTGCAATACCCACCGCCACCAGAAAATGCCCCGCTTTGCGCATATACGCGTGTATGTGTTCGATCTTGCCGGTCATCGCGCTGCGCCAACGGTATTCATATTCGCCTGCGCCGCGCCAGCCACGGTTCGAACATGTCAGCCTGTCGCATTACTGAATACGCATAAGGATTTGAGTAAAGGCTAAGTAAACCACCTGTTCAAGCCGC
Organism: Pseudomonas sp.; assembly: GCF_050739935.1. Taxonomy (GTDB): domain Bacteria; phylum Pseudomonadota; class Gammaproteobacteria; order Pseudomonadales; family Pseudomonadaceae; genus Aquipseudomonas. The sequence continues at coordinate 60,126 of NZ_JBOICF010000084.1, forward strand.
ATGAACAAATGTATAGATGCAGGCTAACCGCCACGCGGTTATAGTCGCTTGTCTGAAGAGCAAGGCGAATCTTCCTTGCGCAGGATCAAGCATGTACCACTCATCCGTTAGTCGCACCCGACGCGGACTCGCAAGCAGGGTCTCGCAAGGCGCAACTGTATCGGAGCATGTCCAGAACTGTATCGACCAGGCGCTCGGCGTCCAGGAATAGTTGGAAGCTTTCCGGGACCAACAACCACTGGGCGAGAATGCCATGTACATAAGCATGCAGACAGATGGCCCCTCGTTGAGGGTTTAGATTGGCGGGTAGTTGCCCTTGGCGCACAGCGTTGCTCAATCCCAGGGCGATACGCTCATTGGCATCCAGCCAGACGAATTGACGCTGACGCCGCATGTCACACATTTCATCGGTGAATTCGAATTTATGAAAAAGAATTTCATTGATGCGGCGGGTTTTCGGGTCCGTGGCAACTTGTTGAAACAAACGCACCAACAGCTTTCGCGTCCAACCGAGCGGGTCGGTTTCCTCAGCGCTTTCGCTGGCCCGGGCCATTTCTTCCAATGGCTCATGAAGGCTGTCGAGCATCGCCTGCACCAGATCGGCCTTGTTGCTGAAGTGCCAGTAGATGGCCCCGCGCGTCACCCCCGCAAGCGTCGCGATGTCTGCCAACGTCGTTCGCGCTACGCCACGATCGTAAAAAGCCTGCTCAGCGGCTTCGAGAATCTGCCTGCGCGTTTCCTGAGCTTCTTCTTTCGTGCGACGAACCATGGCAGTAAAACCTCAATGAAAATGCTTCAGGCTCTCGGGTCGAGTGGCCTGAACAGCATGTCGGGCGGCCTTTGTATTGCCTTGTCCCGCACCTACAATCGATGCCCTCGGTGCGTTCAGGTGTCGCAGCCGTGGGTGTTTACAAACAACCGTGAACGTAAGTATATTCATTAGCTTGCTACTTATCCAGCCGGAACCCATTTAACGCCCCTTCCACTTCTCATGAGCCCAGGCTCCTGACCCGAGGATCTTCATGCAATTCAAGCCAGCTGTTACCGTACTGGTCACTGCCGCCGCCCTGGCATCGCTGCTCAGCGGATGCAGTAAAAAGGAAGACGCGGCCGCGGCTGCACCACCGCCCCCTCAGGTCGGCGTCGTGACCATTCAGCCCCAGCCTTATACGCTGGTATCAGACCTGCCTGGACGCACCGCTGCATTTCGCGTGGCCGAAGTTCGTCCGCAGGTCAACGGCATCATTCTCAAGCGACTGTTCACTGAAGGTACGGACGTAAAGGCCGGTCAGCAGTTGTATCAGATCGATCCTGCCGTGTATGAGGCCAACCTCAATAGCGCCAAGGCGACCTACGATGCGACCAATTCGCTGGCAGGCCGCTACAAGCAACTGATCAACGAGCAAGCCGTTAGCCGTCAGGAATACGACACCGCCGTCGGCAACGCGCGCGAAGCACAGGCCGCCGTGCAGACCGCCGAAATCAATCTGCGCTACACGAAGGTGTACGCACCGATTTCCGGCCGCATAGGTCGTTCGCTGGTCACTGAGGGTGCGCTGGTCAGCAACGGTCAGGCCGATGCGATGGCAACCATTCAACAGCTGGACCCTATCTATGTGGACGTCGTGCAGTCCTCCACCGAGCTGCTGCGCCTTCGTCGTGAGCTGGAAAGCGGCAAACTGCAGAAGGCCGGTGATAACGCTGCCAAGGTCAAGCTGACCCTGGAAGACAACAGCCAGTACCCGGTCGAGGGCAAACTCGAGTTCTCCGAAGTATCGGTTGATCAGACCACAGGCTCGGTCACCTTGCGCGCTGTGTTCCCCAACCCTAATCACACGCTGCTGCCAGGCATGTTCGTACACGCTCGCCTGCAATCCGGTGTGAACGAGAAGGCGATCCTGGTGCCGCAGCAAGGCGTCACCCGCGATCTGAAAGGCACTCCGACAGCCCTGGTTGTCAATCAGGACAACAAAGTCGAGCAACGCACGCTTGTTGCCAGCCGCACCAGTGGTACCGACTGGGTGATCGACAAAGGCCTGAGCGCGGGCGATCGCGTCATCACCGAAGGCCTGCAGTACGTCAAGCCGGGCGTTGAAGTGAAGGTAGCGGAAGCCACCAACATCAAACCTGCCGCACCGGCTCCCGTCCAAGGGAGTAATTGATCCATGTCGAAGTTTTTCATCGACCGACCCATTTTCGCGTGGGTAATTGCCCTCGTGATCATGCTGGTCGGGGCTCTGTCGATCCTCAATCTACCGATCAACCAGTATCCGGCCATCGCGCCACCCGCCATCGCTATCCAGGTGACCTACCCAGGCGCGTCCGCACAGACCGTGCAGGACACCGTGGTTCAGGTTATCGAACAGCAGATGAACGGCATCGACAACCTGCGCTATATCTCGTCGGAAAGTAACTCTGATGGCAGCATGACCATCACCGTTACCTTCAACCAGGGTACCAACCCCGACATCGCTCAGGTTCAGGTGCAGAACAAGCTCAACCTGGCTACCCCGCTGCTGCCGCAAGAGGTGCAACAGCAGGGTCTGCGCGTGACCAAGGCAGTGAAGAACTTCCTGCTGGTGGTCGGCCTGGTATCCGAAGACGGCAGCATGGGCAAGGAAGACTTGTCCAACTACATCGTGTCCAATATCCAGGATCAGATCGCCCGTACGCCAGGCGTGGGGGACTTCCAGGTGTTCGGTGCGCAATACGCGATGCGCATCTGGCTCGACCCGGACAAGCTGAATAATTTTCAGCTGACGCCGGTTGACGTAAAGTCCGCGATCACCGCACAAAACGTTCAGGTCTCCTCCGGCCAGATCGGCGGTCTGCCGGCGGTCAAGGGCCAGCAGCTCAACGCCACTATCATTGGCAAGACCCGCCTGCAAACCGCCGAGCAGTTCGGCGACATTCTGCTCAAGGTCAATCAGGATGGCTCTCAGGTACGCTTGAAAGACGTCGCCAGCATTGGCCTGGGCGGTGAAAACTACAGCATCGACGCGCAATTCAACGGCAAACCTGCATCCGGTATGGCGATCAAGCTGGCGACCGGCGCCAACGCGCTGGACACCTCCAAGGCCATCCACGCCACCATGGATCGTCTGGAACCGTTCTTCCCGCCGGGCATGAAAGTCGTCTACCCGTATGACACCACCCCGGTGGTTAAAGAATCCATCAGCGGCGTAGTCCACACCTTGGGTGAAGCGATCATCCTGGTGTTCCTGGTGATGTACCTGTTCCTGCAAAACTTCCGCGCCACCCTCATCACTACGATGACCGTGCCGGTGGTATTGCTGGGTACTTTCGGTATCCTCGCGGCAGCCGGTTTCACCATCAACACCCTGACCATGTTCGGTATGGTGCTGGCGATCGGTTTGTTGGTGGACGACGCGATCGTTGTGGTAGAAAACGTCGAGCGGGTGATGGCCGAGGAGCACTTGTCGCCCCGAGACGCCACGCGCAAGTCCATGGAGCAGATCCAGGGCGCACTGGTCGGTATCGCCATGGTGCTCTCGGCGGTGTTGCTGCCAATGGCATTCTTTGGCGGATCCACCGGTGTGATCTACCGGCAGTTCTCGATCACCGTGGTGTCTGCGATGGCGCTCTCGGTTCTGGTCGCGCTGGTCTTCACCCCGGCCCTCTGTGCGACGCTGCTCAAGCCGATCGATCCGGAAAAGCACGGTCAGCCGCGCAAAGGTTTCTTCGGCTGGTTCAACCGCACGTTCGATCGCGGTGTACTGAGCTACGAGCGTGGCGTCGGCAACGTCATCCGCCACAAAATCCCGGCATTCCTCGTTTATCTGCTGATCTTCGGCGGCATGATCTGGATGTTCACTCGCATTCCGACGGCGTTCCTGCCTGAAGAAGACCAGGGCATCATCTTCGCCCAGGTGCAGACGCCACCCGGCTCTACCGCCGAACGGACGCAAGATACGCTGACCAAAATGCGCGAATACCTGATGACCGATGCAGGCGTCAACTCAGTGTTCTCGGTCAACGGCTTCAACTTCGCGGGCCGTGGCCAGAGTTCCGGTCTGGCGTTCGTGATGCTCAAGTCGTGGGAAGATCGTGATTCGTCCAACAGCGTGTTTGAAGTTGCCAAACGTGCCCAAGGCCACTTCGCCGGTTTCCGCGACGCGATGTCCTTCGCCGTTGTTCCACCTGCGGTACTGGAACTGGGTAACGCCACCGGTTTCGACTTCTATCTGCAGGATCAGGCGGGCCTGGGCCATGAGAAGCTCATGCAGGCACGTAATCAGCTGCTGGGCCTCGCTTCGCAGAGCAAGATCCTGGCCGGTGTGCGTCCTAACGGGCTGACCGACGAGCCGCAATACCAGCTGATCATCGATGACGAAAAAGCACGCGCCCTCGGCGTGACCCAATCCGACATCAACACCACCCTGTCGGTGGCAATGGGCGGCAGCTACGTCAACGACTTCATCGACCGCGGTCGGGTGAAGAAGGTGTATGTCATGGGTAATGCGAAATCGCGCATGAGCCCTGAAGACCTGAAGAAGTGGTACGTGCGCAACGCCAGCGGCACCATGGTTCCGTTCGACGCCTTCGCGGGCGGCGAGTGGGTATTCGGGTCGCCGAAACTGTCGCGTTACAACGGTGTCCCGGCAGAAGAAATCCTCGGTACTCCGGCCCCTGGCTACAGTACCGGTGATGCGATGGCGGAAATCGAGAAACTGGCGCAGCAACTGCCGCAAGGCATCGGCTACTCCTGGACCGGTCTGTCGTTCGAAGAGCGACTCTCCGGTTCGCAGGCTCCGGCACTGTATGCGATCTCGGTACTCGTCGTGTTCCTGTGTCTGGCAGCGCTGTATGAAAGCTGGTCGATTCCGATCGCCGTTCTGCTGGTCGTTCCGCTGGGTGTGATTGGTGCGCTGATGGCCACCAGCTTGCGCGGTCTGTCCAACGACGTGTTCTTCCAGGTGGGCCTGTTGGTGACGGTGGGTCTGGCGGCGAAGAACGCCATCCTCATCGTCGAGTTCGCCAAGGAGCTGCACGAACAGGGCAAATCGCTGATTGATGCAGCGGTGGAAGCGTGCCGGATGCGTCTGCGTCCGATCGTGATGACGTCGATGGCGTTCATCCTCGGCGTGGTGCCACTGACGATCTCCACCGGTGCAGGTTCGGGCAGTCAGCATTCGATCGGTACCGGCGTGATCGGCGGTATGATTACCGCCACCATTCTGGCGATCTTCTGGGTACCACTGTTCTTCGTATCGGTATCCGGGTTGTTCAAGAGCAAACAGAAACACATCCCACACGATGAGGCTGGCCAATGAGCAAGTCCCTGATCTCTCTGGCAGTTACCGCGATCGTTCTCAGCGGCTGCTCGTTGATCCCTGATTACAAGCAGCCCGCAGCACCGGTGGCCGCCCAGTACCCGCAAGGGCCGGCGTATTCGCCGACCGACGCGGCCAACCAGGCAGCCGCCGAACAAGGCTGGCGCCAGTTCTTTCACGACCCGGCGCTGCAGCAGTTGATTGAAACGTCGCTGAGCAATAACCGCGACCTGCGTGTCGCCGCGTTGAACATCGACGCCTACCGGGCCCAATACCGCATCCAGCGTGCGGACTTGTTCCCGGCGGTTGCCGCCGAGGCTTCCGGTATCCGTCAGCGGGTACCGGGCGACTTGTCCCAGACCGGCCAGGCGGGTATTACCAGCCAGTACTCGGTCGGCCTGGGCATCAGTGCCTATGAACTAGACCTGTTCGGTCGCGTGCGCAGCCTGAGCGAGCAGGCTCTGGAAACCTACTTCGCTGGCGAAGAGGCCCGTCGCAGTACACAGATCAGCCTGGTGGCCAACGTTGCCAACGCTTATCTGACCTGGCAGGCGGACAAGGAGTTATTGAAGCTGACTCGGGACACGCTCGGTGCCTTCGAAGAAAGCTTGCGTCTGACCTCGCGCAGCAATGAAGTCGGCGTCGCCTCGGCGTTGGATCTGGCGCAGTCACGCACGTCAGTCGAAAGCGCCCGTGTGAAACTGGCGCAGTACCAGCGTCTGGTCGCGCAGGATGAAAACAACCTGGTCCTGTTGCTGGGCACCGGGTTGCCAGCCAACCTGCCCGCTTCGCAACCGCTGAGTGCCGACATGCTCAACGAGATGCCTGCCGGTCTGCCGTCGGAGCTGCTGCAACGTCGTCCAGATATCCTCCAGGCGGAGCACAGTCTGAAGGCAGCCAACGCCAACATCGGTGCCGCACGCGCGGCGTTCTTCCCGAGCATCAGCCTGACCGCCAGTGCCGGGACAGCGAGTGGTGATTTGAGCGGCCTGTTCAAGGGCGGCTCAGGCACCTGGCTGTTCCAGCCGCAGATCAATCTGCCGATCTTCAATGCCGGCAGCCTGCGTGCGAGCCTGGACTATTCGAAGATCCAGAAGGATATCGGCGTCGCCAACTATGAAAAGGCGATTCAGACGGGCTTCCAGGAAGTATCCGACGGCCTGGCTGCGCGCAAGACCTTCACTGATCAGCTCAAGGCGCAGAACGACTTCGTTAACGCCAACCAGGATTACTACCGCCTGGCTGAGCGTCGCTATCGTATCGGAATCGACAGCAACCTGACCTTCCTCGACGCCCAGCGTCAGTTGTTCAGCGCGCAGCAGTCGTTGATCACCGATCGTCTGTCGCAGTTGAGCAGTGAGGTGAATCTATACCGGGCGCTGGGTGGCGGCTGGTACGAGCAAACCCCACAAGGCGAGAAGAAGCCGACCTCAGGCGATGTTCCCGAGATGCGGATGTTCTGATTCAACGTGTAATAAAAAAAACCCACCGCATGGTGGGTTTTTTTATGGGCTCGAGGGGCTTAGGTCTTGGGGGCAGATCCATTATCTCGGGTGGCGCTGATTTACCTTTCCGTCTCTTGGAGGGGCACTTTCGAAAAGCGCGAAAGTAACCAGAGCGCTTTTACTCCTGGCCTGATCCGTCCTTCGTCGGAATACCCTTACTTCGGCTACGTTCCTTGGGCCTGCACCCAAGCGAGCCGGACTGCTACCGGGGATCGCGGCATACGCAACATCCCGGTTCGCCGCCAAGCCTGTAGGAGCCGGCTCGCAGGCAAACGTGGTGGGCCAGTTCCAAATAGGTTGACTGACACAACGGGCTCGCCAGCAAGCCGGCTCCTACAGCGGATTAGGGGTGTGCGAAGGATTGTGTTCGGCCTCAGCAATGCGAGGAGCGTCAGCTCAAGCCCGAATTGCTCTTCTCACGCGATAGTCCAGGCGACAAAAATCGCGACTTGGGTGCAGGCCGAACACAGGTGACGCTGCGCGGCCCGAGCGGCATGAATCCGCTGGGCCGCCGTTGCCAAAAGTGGCCCACCGTAAGGGCGGAACCATGAGTTGCCGTTACCGCAGAATGGATATGCACGCCGGTTAAGCGCCAACGCAAGTCCAACTCAGCTCAACAAAAACTCGGTCACGCGCAACGTGAACGTCTCACCCAACTCAACATTGGACAGGTGCGCGGCATAGTAGTCGGACAGCTGCGAACCACGAATGTGATTCTGCAGATAATGTCCATCCGCAACAGTCGTAACCGAATCATGGCTGCCACAGATGATCAACGTATCAACCGCAATCGATCCCACCTGTTTCAGAAAATCCGCATTACGCACCGCCCTACAGCACGCCGCGTAACCCTGTGGTGAGGTCGCCGCCAACACGTCGGTAACCGCCTTGACCTTATCGGAATGATCTTGGGCAAACTCCGGTGTGAACCAACGCCCTACAGCGCCAGCCCCCAGATCCTTCATCGCCTGCTCGCCACCCTTCTCTACCGTTTCAATTCGGGGGTCCCAGGTGTCAGGTCCGCCAATCTTCGCCGCGGTGTTGCACAACACCAGCTTGTGCAACCGGTCACTGGCATGAATCCCCAGCCACTGACCGATTAGCCCACCCATCGACAGACCACAAAAATGCGCTTGCTGGATCTTCAAGGCGTCGAGCAACCCCAGCACATCGCGGCCGAGCTGCTCAATGGTGTAAGGACCGTGACTCACCACAGACTTACCATGGCCACGAGTGTCATAACGCACAACTCGGAACCGCTTGCTGAACATAGCGATCTGCGCATCCCACATATGCAGATCAGTACCCAGCGAATTGGACAGGACAAGCACCGGTGCATCCGCAGGACCCTCGATCTCGTAATGCAGTTCACCGTCTTGAAGTTGTACGAACGCCATGGCAACTCCCTTGTTATTGAGCACTTGCGAGAATGTCATTGAAGGATATGGATTACGCGCGCCTGATCGCAGGCGCGCGCGACTGGATTAATGGTCTTCGTGCAGGTATTGCGGCTTCTTCGGCAGGCGCAGGCTGAACAGGAAGGCGATCGCCATCATGGCCGTCACATACCAGTAGAAAGTGCTTTCCGAGCCTATGTTTTTGAAGCTCAGCGCGACGAATTCTGCCGAGCCACCGAAGATGGCGTTGGCCACCGCATACGCCAGGCCCACACCCAATGCGCGTACGTGCACCGGAAACATTTCGGCCTTCACCAAGCCACTGATCGAGGTATAGAAACTGACAATTGCCAGCGCCAAGGTGATCAGGATGAACGCGATGATCGGGCTGGTCGTGGTCTTGAGCGTCATCAACAACGGTACGGTGCAAATGGTCCCTAGGCCACCGAACCACAGCATCGAGGCACGACGACCGATCTTGTCCGCCAGGGCGCCGAACACCGGCTGCATGCACATATAGAGGAACAGCGCCCCGGTCATGATGTAGCTGGCGATCTTGGCGTCCATGTGGACGGTATTCACCAGGTATTTCTGCATGTACGTGGTGAAGGTGTAAAAAATCAGCGAGCCACCTGCGGTATAACCCAGCACGGTGATGAACGCACCTTTGTGGTCACGGAACAGCGCCGCCATGCTGCCAGCGTCCTTGTCCTGACGCACGTCGGCAGTGGTGGTTTCCTTGAGCGAGCGACGCAGCAGCAGCGAAATCACCGCAGCAATCGCGCCCACTACGAACGGAATCCGCCAGCCGTAGGCTTTCAACTCGTCGGCACTGAGGAATTGCTGCAAGATGACCACAGTCAGCACCGCCAGCAATTGGCCGCCGATCAGCGTCACATATTGAAACGAAGCGAAGAAACCACGTTGCCCCCGCAACGCGACTTCACTCATGTACGTCGCCGTGGTGCCATATTCGCCACCCACCGACAGCCCCTGAAACAGGCGCGCGATCAACAGCAGAAACGGCGCCCAGGCGCCAATGGCGGCGTACGTCGGAAGACAGGCGATGACCAGCGAGCCCGCGCACATCATCAGGACCGAGATCATCATCGAGTTCTTGCGGCCATGTTTGTCGGCCACACGGCCAAACAACCAGCCACCGATCGGACGCATCAGAAAGCCCGCGGCGAAAACACCGGCGGTATTGAGCAGTTGCACGGTCGGGTCATCGGACGGGAAGAAGGCCGGTGCGAAGTAGATCGCGCAGAAGGCATAGACGTAGAAGTCGAACCATTCCACGAGGTTGCCCGAAGAGGCCCCCACAATCGCAAAAATCCGTTTGCTCCTTTCTTCTCCGGTGTAGTGAGTCGTTGTCATTATTTTTCCCCATTTTTTATAAAGACCAGCCACAAAGGGTGAGTCTACGACATAACTTGAAACAGTAAGACTTAAGCAGTAACACTTCGACATCACAAGAACAACCACCCAAGCCATCAATTGCCTTTTCGTGAAGGCAAACAATGACTCGGGTGGTTGGTTTCAGGCGTGTCGCTTATCTTTCTATTGCCAGAGCCAAGCCCTGTCCCACGCCGACGCACATGGTTGCCAATCCTTTGCTGCCGCCGGTTTTTTCCAATTGATGCAATGCTGTCAACACCAGCCGCGCGCCGCTCATACCCAGTGGATGCCCTAGGGAAATGGCGCCGCCGTTCGGGTTGACCTTGGCTGAGTCGTCAGCGATACCGAGTTCCCGCATGACCGCCAAACCTTGGCTGGCGAAGGCTTCGTTGAGTTCGATCACATCGAAATCCGATACCGCCAGGCCAAGACGCTCGACCAGTTTGCGCACGGCTGGAACCGGGCCGATCCCCATCACGCGCGGCTCGACGCCTGCACTGGCCATCCCCAACACGCGGGCACGAGGAGTCAGGCCATGTTTTTTGACTGCTTCGGCCGAGGCCAGAATCAATGCCACGGCGCCGTCGTTCAGACCCGCCGCATTACCGGCGGTGACGGTCTTGCCAGAGCCATTGACAGGCTTGAGCTTGCTCAGTGCTTCGAGGGTGGTGTCGGCGCGCGGATGCTCGTCCTTGTCGACAATGGTTTCGCCCTTCTTGTGTGCAACACGCACAGGCACGATCTCTTCGGCAAAGAAACCACTGGCCTGGGCTGCGGCAGTGCGTTGTTGACTGCGCAGAGCGAAGGCGTCCTGATCTTCGCGGGAGACCTTGAAGTCTTCGGCGACGTTGTCACCGGTCTGCGGCATGGTTTCCACGCCGTACCGGTCTTTCATCTGCGGGTTGACGAAGCGCCAGCCGAGCGTGGTGTCTTCCAGCTTCTGGCCGCGACCGAAAGCGCTGTCCGCCTTGCCCATCACGAATGGCGCACGGGACATGGACTCCACGCCCCCGGCAATTGCTAGCTCCATCTCGCCCGAAGCGATGGCCCTGAAAGCGGTGCCCACGGCATCCAGCCCCGATGCGCACAGACGATTCAACGTCACGCCGGGCACCGTTTCTGGAAGCCCTGCCAAAAGCGCGGCCATGCGGGCTACGTTGCGATTGTCCTCACCGGCCTGGTTGGCGCAGCCGAGAAATACCTCATCGACTTGCTGCCAGTTCACTGAAGGGTTGCGCTCCATCAGCGCCTTGATCGGCAGCGCCGCCAGATCATCGGCACGAACAGTCGCCAGAGCACCGCCAAAACGACCAATAGGGGTACGGATTGCATCGCAGATAAATACATCACGCATCAGGCTTCTCCCGGTGCCTGGCCGTGAGCGGCAGCGGTACGCGCTTCCAGATCACGCAAGGCAGTCAATTCATACTCGTTGGGTTCTGCTGAATACACCACATTTTCGGCAAAACGCAGCTCCCAACCGGTAGCCGCGATCACCTGTTCACGGGTGACACCCGGATGCAGCGTAGTCACGACGAACTCATGGGTTTCCGCTTCCGGCTCCATGATGCACAGATCGGTGATGATGCCGACCGGTCCCGCACCGGGAAGCCCCAGGCGTTTACGCGAATCGCCGCCTTCGCCGTGACCGACCGAGGTGACGAAATCTAGCTTGTTGACGAACGCACGGGAGGACTGCTTGAGAATGATCAGAACCTCCTTGGCCGAACCTGCTATTTCTGGCGCCCCACCGGCCCCCGGCAGACGCACTTTGGGGTTGTGATAATCACCCACCACGGTGGTGTTGATGTTGCCGAAACGGTCGACCTGTGCCGCGCCGAGGAAACCGACATCGACCCGGCCACCCTGCAGCCAATAACGGAAAATCTCGCTGGTGGACACCACGGTGTCAGCGGTTTCCGCCAGTTCGCCATCACCGATGGACAGCGGCAGCACATTCGGCTTGGCGCCAATTGGGCCGGATTCATAGATCAATACGACGTCGGGCGCCGAGGTCAAGCGCGCCAGGTTGGCGGCTTTGGAGGGCAAGCCGATGCCGACGAAGCAGACCGAACCGTTCTTCAAGCGGCGAGCAGCGGCCACGGTCATCATTTCATTGGTGGTGTACGTCATTATTTTGCCTCCGAAGCGCGGGCCAGCTTGCTCTGGAACTCACTGAAATCACGGGTGCCGTAGATGTATTCGTCGATCCAGGCAGTAAACGCCTCACGGTCACGACCGATCGGGTCCCACGCCTGATAGAAACGGTTGTCACGCTCGTAATAGCCGTGGGCGTAGGACGGATGCGCACCGCCCGGTACGACGCAGACTGCGCTCAAGGCCCAGGTCGGCAGAACACAGGCGTTCACCGGCGCGTTGAGGTCATCGACGATTTCCTCAACGGTGACAATGCAGCGTCTGGCAGACAGAGCAGCTTCTTTCTGTACACCAAGGATGCCCCACAGCAGCACGTTGCCTTTGCGGTCGGCTTTCTGTGCGTGGATAACGGTCACATCCGGACGCACCGCCGGCACCGCAGCCAGCACTTCGCCGGTGAAGGGGCACGTGACGGATTTGATCAGCGGGTTGACCTTCGGCAGATCGGAACCGGCATAGGCGCGCAGTACCGCGAACGGCAGGCCAGAAGCGCCAGCCACATAAGCGTTGGCCAGGTCGGCGTGGCTGTGTTCTTCGATCTCGATCGGCTGCGGCCATTGTTTTTCAACGGCGTCACGCAGTCGATGTAACGAACCGACGCCTGGATTACCACCCCACGAAAAAATCAGTTTTTTCGCACAGCCTGCGCCGATCAGTTGGTCGTAGATCAAATCGGGAGTCATGCGGACCAGCGTCAGATCTTTCTTTTTCTGACGGATGATTTCATGACCGGCCGCTGTAGGAATCAGATGGGTGAAGCCTTCCAGCGCAACGGTGTCGCCATCGTTGACAAATTGCTTCACGGCATCGTGCAGGGAAAGAATTTCAGCCATGGGGTGCTCCAGGTTCAAAATCTCAATCGGTGAGCGGCGCGTCGATCTGCGCCAGGGATGAGATTCAGGTTATGCCTGAGCGTGAGATCGAACAATCCGATAATCGACTATCTGTTCGATAATCGAACGGAGAGTGCAGTTATAAATCTCAGGTAAAAAGCTGCGTACTTAGATCCCGGCTGGCGTCGAGCATGATCGGCAGGAATTTCTGCTCCAGCTCGTTTCGGCTGACTCGCGCCGCGCTGGTGCTGACGTTCAGCGCCGCCAGCACTTGCCCCGATGCGTCGTAGACCGGCACGGCAATCGAACGCAAACCCTGCTCAAGCTCTTGGTCGACAATGCACCAACCCTGCTGACGAACCTGCTGCAGACATTCCAGCAGCGCTTCGGCGGTGCGTAAGGTGCGACTGGTCTTGGGTTGCAGGTCCACATGGTCGAGGTACTCCTGCAACGAAACATCGTCCAGCGCTGCCAGAAGAATCCGCCCCATCGATGTGCAGTACGCCGGCAGACGCCCTCCCACAGCCAGGTCCACCGAAATGAGCCGTTGGGTAGTCGCCGAGCGAGCGATATAAAGGATGTCATCGCCTTCGAGGGTGGCCATGTTACAGGCCTCATGCAGCTGATCGCTCATGCGATCCAGATAAGGCTGCGAAGACACCGCCAGCGGAGTCGACGATAAATACGCATGGCCGAGCGTGAGCACTTTGGGCAGCAATGAATAGGTACGGCCATCGGTGGTCGCATACCCGAGCTTGATCAAGGTATGCAGGCAACGCCTGACAGCAGCACGCGGGATTTCGGTGCGGTGGCTAATCTGCGCGATGGTCAGGTGACGCTTGCGCTCCTGAAAGGCATGAATCACCGCCAAACCGCGCGCCAGCGACGTCATGAAGTCCGGATCACCCGTAAGGGCCTGTATCCGCTTGGCCGGGGACGCCACGATGGGCGGAGCCAGCGAAGCAAAGGAATTACGCAATTGATCGTTCATGTCGACACCGTTCGTCGTCGCCGCAGAGGCCTTCTGTAGCGCCACTCTCGCCTCTTTACGCCAGGTCGGCAAGGCTGATTTGGGCGATTATCGAACCACTGGCCGATAATCGCAATTGACCCATAGCCTCGTTGCTTATACCTTTCATACGCCACCCGGTGGCTTCTTGGAAATACTGGTCAGGTACCCACTGAGAAGTCCCAGGCACGGCCTTGCTACCCGCAAGGCCGTTTTTATCTCCGCATCCGTTCTCCCATGCAACTGTAAGAATTCGAATACTTTTGCGTCTATCGGCATGAATGATCTTCCGAGGAATTACGTCGTCAGAATTTTGTCTCAGCAATTCTGTTTATGACTAACAAAGTTCCGACTACATTTATCAGCGCAAACTTAGGAACCTTCGTACAAGAAAACAGTATTTGTCCTCACTTATTCAATTGCCGGGCTCTCTACAGTTGACTCTTGTGATCTTCTTGGAGATAGTATCGGGCAATTGACGCGCTATAACGCCAAGGCGTGAGTGAGGTCCGTAGCTCAATCGAGCATGGATCCAATCAACGCGCCGCGTGCACTACCCGAGTGCATCGCCCGGCGATGGACAGGCCAGAAGCCTGGTCAATTCGCCAGCCGACTGGCAACCCGAAAAAAGAATGTAGCTACGACAGTTTTGTCGTTCTGGTGTGCGTAGCCGCATGTGGCAGAAGTGTTCAATACATCGTCGAAGACTCATCGCGAAACGTTTTTCCATAGCAGATCAGTCAATGGCGATTAGCACTTCCAGCACTGCGTTATCACCAGAATCAAACTTGACCCTATCAGGTAATGACGTGACCAAAGATGAACTGCGCGCAGAATTAGAGCGTCAGGAACAACGTTACAAGGAAGTATACGGTGGCGAAGTGACCACCTACGCCGCTCAGCCGGAGCCAGAACGCAAACCTTGGCGCAAACGCGCCAGCTTGCTCGATCAGGCATTCAAGCAAGAACTTCAGAAAATGGAAGACGAGCTCAAGGAAGAGCCTTGAGCCCGACCGCCGAAAACCCGGTCCGACGTAGCATTGTTGAAATGCCTGATTCGTTCTGACCGCTTTCGGCTAAGGTTGAAGTGAATGCCTTTGCACTTCGCTTCCTGACAGGAAGTCAACGGGGTGACTCGACAGAAATTTCGTTGCAGGTTGCTACCAATTGGCGGCTTACCTATCGATTAGTTTTTTTTCTGTCATAATCCCGCCCCCTTAATACCGGGTCAGAAAACCTTCCATGATCGATTTATTCAGCGGACTGGATGCTTGGGTAATTGTGAGCTTGCTGCTCGCCCTGGCTTTTGTCCTCACCTTCGAGTTCATCAACGGCTTTCATGACACCGCCAACGCGGTGGCGACAGTCATTTACACCAAGGCCATGCCGCCACATCTGGCCGTGTTCTTCTCGGGTGTGTTCAACTTTCTCGGGGTGCTGCTCGGCGGCGTCGGCGTGGCGTATGCCATTGTCCATCTGCTGCCGGTCGAGCTGCTGATCAACGTCAATACCGGTCACGGCCTGGCCATGGTGTTCTCGCTGCTGGCGGCGGCGATCACCTGGAACCTGGGAACCTGGTACTTCGGAATTCCGGCGTCCAGCTCGCATACGCTGATCGGTTCGATTCTGGGCGTAGGTCTGGCCAATGCGCTGATCAACAACATCCCCCTGGGTGAAGGCGTCAACTGGCAGAAGGCGATCGATATCGGTGCCTCGCTGGTGTTCTCACCGCTAATGGGGTTCGTTGTCGCTGGACTGGGTTTGTGGGCTCTCAAGACCTGGCGTCCGTTGTCAAAGATGCACAACACGCCGGAACAGCGCCGCAATCTCAAAGATAAAAAGCATCCGCCGTTCTGGAATCGACTGGTTTTGGTAATCTCGGCCATGGCCGTCAGCTTCGTGCACGGCTCCAACGACGGTCAGAAAGGCATCGGTCTGATCATGCTGGTGCTAATTGGTATCGTTCCAGCGCAATTCGTGCTGGATCTGAGCACCACGACCTACCAGATCGAACGCACCCGCGACGCGACTTTGCATCTGAGCCAGTTTTATCAACGCAATAACGCAACGCTCGGTGAATACCTGGCCCTGGGTAAAACAAACACCGGGGACCTGCCCGAGCGCTTCAGCTGCGACCCTGAGCAGACCGAGCCGACCATCGACGCCCTGCTCAACAACCTCAAAGGCGTGACCGATTACCACACCCTCGCCCCTGAGCATCGCATCGAAGTCCGTCGTTACCTGCTGTGCCTGGACGATACCGCGCGCAAGGTCAGCAAACTGCCAGCGCTCGACGCTCGTGAGAAATCCGATCTGGAGAAACTGCGCAAGGACCTGACGACCACCACTGAATACGCGCCTTTCTGGGTGATCTTCGCCGTGGCGCTGGCCTTGGGTATCGGCACCATGGTCGGCTGGAAACGCGTGGTGCTGACCATCGGCGAGAAGATCGGCAAGCAAGGCATGACCTACGCACAAGGCATGTCCGCACAGATCACCACCGCCAGCGCCATCGCACTGGCCAACGTATTTAGCCTGCCGGTATCGACCACTCACATCCTGTCTTCCGGCGTGGCTGGGACCATGGTGGCGAACAAGAGCGGTCTGCAAGGCGGCACCGTGCGCAACATCCTGCTGGCCTGGGTGCTGACGCTGCCAGCCACCGTCGCGTTGTCGGCGGCTCTGTTCTGGCTGGCTTCCAAGGCGCTCGCGTGATTCAACCGGCTGCTTAACTCGAAAATGCCCATTCAATGAATGGGCATTTTTTTTTGAAGTTACAGGACGTCTGTACCAAACAGAGGCATCGACGTACCTTCAACGTCGCTTCTTACTTGCGCCCAACAACGAGCCCATCAACCCCCGCACCAGCTCCCGACCAATCTGATTCGCCGCCTGTCGCATCGCGCTCTTGACCGCCTGCCCGGCCAGCCCACCCAGAAATCCTCCCGCCATATCCGCGAAACCCCCTTCCGATTTTTCTTCGGACGCTGGAGCTTGCGCTGTGTCAGCGGCAGCCCCCTTGCGTGCGAGGAGCATTTCATAGGCGGACTCACGATCAATCGGCTTGTCATACCGCCCCGTAAGCGGTGATTGGCTGATCAATGCTGCCCGCTCAGCCTCGCTCAACGGACCGATTCTCGATTGCGGGGGCGCCACCAGCACGCGCTTTACCATCTCCGGGGTGCCCTTCTCCTGCAAGGTGCCCACCAATGCTTCGCCAATGCCCAGTTCGGTCAACACCGTCAGCGCATCGAATTCCGGATTTGGCCGGAATCCGTCTGCCACGGCCCTCAGTGATTTCTGCTCCTTGCTGGTGAATGCTCGCAGGCCATGCTGAATCCGCAATCCGAGCTGCGCCAGAATGTTGTCTGGTAGATCCCCCGGCGACTGCGTGACGAAATACACGCCAACACCTTTTGATCGAATCAGACGCACCACTTGCTCCAGGCGCTCCTGCAACGCTTTCGGCGTGTCGGCGAAGAGCAGATGCGCCTCGTCGAAAAACAGCGCCAGCAGCGGTTTTTCGGCATCGCCGCGTTCCGGCAATTGTTCGAACAACTCAGCCAGCAACCACAACAGAAACGTCGCGTAGACCTTTGGCGCCTCGTGCACCAGCCGACTTGCATCAAGCAGATGAATGCGCCCTCGCCCATCACTTGCCGGTTGCAGGATATCCTCCAACTGCAATGCAGGTTCGCCAAACAGGGCTTCGGCCCCCTGCTGTTCCAGTACCGCCAGACGCCGCAGCAGCGCCTGACTGGAACCGGTGGTCATCAGCGCGCTGTCCTCGCCCAACACTTGTGGATTTTCACGCAGGTAGTTGAGCAGCGCCTTGAGGTCCTTGATGTCCAACAAGAGCAAACCTTCCCGGTCAGCGATCTTGAAGGCGGCATACAGCGCCGACTGCTGGCTGTCAGTCAATTCAAGGAGACTTCCCAGCAACAGCGGCCCCATTTCCGACAGAGTCGTGCGCAGTGGATGCCCCGATTGACCATTCACGTCCCACAGCGTGACCGGATAACCCTGCGGCTTGTGATTCAGCCAAGGCATACTGGCGATGCGTTCGGCGACTTTGCCCTGGGGGTTGCCCGCCGCGCCGAGACCGCAAAGGTCGCCCTTGATGTCCGCCGCGAACACCGCCACACCGGCATCACTGAACACTTCCGCCAGGCGCTGCAGCGTCACGGTCTTACCGGTGCCTGTCGCACCTGCAACAAGACCGTGACGATTGGCCAGACGCAACGCCTGACCGACCGGCTGGCCATCCAGGCCCGCACCGATAAGAATTTGTCGAGAGTCCGGCATGTCTTCACCTACAGATCGCGTTGGTTGTTTGCAGGAGAACCAAGGCGATAAACCCGCCATTGCCTGCATCGAATATTGCCAACCCGGGTCGGCCCCTTCACTCTAGCCCATGCCACGGCGACGTCGGCCCCTGACCACCGCCCAATACCGAACATCTATCCTCGAGGGTGGTCAATCGAGGACGAAAAACCGGAGGACGCAACCAAGGTGCATATCGCCCCCACTCACATCTCCATCCGCGCTGGTCGAAAGACCACCCTCTATGCGCAGCCCCGGCACCGGCAGAGCGCCAGAAGGGTGGCCGCGTGAAGCGACTCGTATGGCTGGCGGTCGTCCTGCTGCTCGCCCTGATGATTCCATTGTTCATGGGCGGCATGGACATGTTTCATCGCCTGCGCAATTTTCCGCTCGCGCTGTTTCTGGCCATGTTCGGCATGGTGCTGGTAGGTTGGTGCGCGAACACCATGCGCCTGCGTCTGCTGCTGGGTGACAGCGCTGTCGGACTAGGGATGCGCAAAAGTCTGGGGGTGGTCATGGCGACTGAGTTCGCCTATAGCGCAACCCCAGGTGGCAGCGGTGCGCCTTTGACCCTGGTGGCGCTGTTGTCACGCTACGGCATCGGCCCGGCGAAAAGCACCGCCGCATTTGCCACCGACCAGCTCAATGACCTGGTGTTCTTCCTGCTGGCGCTGATCGGCATTCTGATTTATGCAGTGTTCCACAAACTTAGTGAGAACCTGGAGTGGATGCTTGTCGCCAGCGCCTTGCTGATCGGTGCCGGGCTGTGCGTCTGCGCGGGCTTCGCGCGATACCACCGTCGCATCATCCTATTCAACGGCAAGCTGCTCAAACGTCTGAAACGCAAGAACAGCACGCGAATCCGTTGGGCCCGCAAGCTGCTGCACTTTCGCGACGCGCTGGCGGAAACCTGGAAGATGCCCCATCGGATTCTGCTCAAGGTGTTTGTGCTGACCTGCGTCCATTGGGGCCTGCGCTACAGCGTGTTGTACCTGGCACTGCTGGGGCTGGGCGTGGACATCGATTGGGCATGGACGTTTCTGGTGCAGATGCTGTCGCTGAGCGCCGGACAGTTCAGCCTGTCGCCGGGGGGAGCGGGTGCGGCAGAACTGACGTCGGCGGCCCTGTTGGCGCCGATGGTGGGCAAATCGACGGCGGCTGCGGCAATTCTGATCTGGCGAATAGTGACCTACTACTTCTACCTGGTAGCTGGGGGTCCGGTCTTCCTGCTGATGGTGGGCAAGCCGCTGCTGATCAAACTACTGCGGATCAAGGCCGCCTGACTTTTCCTTATCGTCGGGCTTCAACCGCTCCCACAATTGCGCCGCGCCTTCGAACTCGGTACCGTCGTCCGGTGACAGGGCCTCGGGGTCGTAACGGCTCAGGCAACCCTCGCCAAGGGTGGGCGGGGGCCTGGAGGTGGCTTTGTCGAGTGGGTCGGTCATGGTGAAAACCTCAATGCCTGCAGCGAACGTTCGGACATTCCATGACCGGCAGCAATATGGCTCGCCAGCGGCGGCGATGTTGAGATCGCCGCCGCCGGCGAGCCGGACTGCTATGGCCGCTGGCCAGAATCAGAAGCTTAGTCAAACACGACCGTTTTGTTGTCATGTACCAGCACACGATCTTCCAGATGCGCGCGCAGGCCGCGAGCCAGGACCATCTTCTCGACGTCACGACCGAAACGCACCATATTCTCGATGCTGTCGCGGTGACTGACGCGCACCACGTCCTGCTCGATGATCGGGCCAGCATCCAGCTCTTCGGTCACGTAGTGGCACGTCGCGCCGATCAGTTTCACCCCGCGCAGCGATGCCTGGTGATAAGGCTTGGCGCCGACGAACGACGGCAGGAAGCTGTGATGGATATTAATGACCTGGTGCGCATATTCGCGGCACAGCTGCGGCGGCAGGATCTGCATGTAGCGCGCCAGCACCACGACATCCGCTTCATGATGTTTGACCAAACGCGAAACTTCGGCGAATGCCGGCTCTTTGTCCTTGGGGTCAACCGGAACATGGTAATAAGGGATGTCGTGCCACTCGACCATACTGCGCAGGTCCTGGTGATTGGAAATCACGCAGGCGATCTCGCAGTCCAGTTCATCGCTATGCCAGCGGTGCAGCAGATCCGCCAGGCAATGCGACTCACGGCTGGCCATGAGCACGACACGCTTTTTCTGATCGGAGTCGGTGATTCGCCAATCCATCGAGAACTCTTCGGCAATCGGCGTGAATGCCTCGCGGAAACCGTCCAGGTCGAAGGGCAAGGTATCGGCGCGCATTTCATGACGCATGAAAAACCAGCCGCTGAGGTTGTCAGAGTGATGACTCGCTTCGGTGATCCAGCCGTTGTAGGACGCCAGAAAGTTACTGACTTTGGCAACGATGCCGACACGGTCCGGGCAAGCAATCACCAGACGAAAAGTGCGCATGAGGGGAAACTCCAGAACTTCGCAAAGGCGGCTATTCTAGCGATTACCCGGCGACTGTGCAGTATTCCGTTCACACTGATTTCACGCGCGGAAAACCGGATCCGATCGGTGGTAATGCCTTGCTGTTGCTGCGCTGCAATACCTTCGCAAAACAAGGCGCCGATAAATGCACTAGATAGGCACGGTATTTTTTCGTGTCGCGGGCAAGACAGTTGTTTGATGGGCCGTGCATGTCGGTCGCGCTATTTCAAAATGCTACAGATAAAACATTTCTTAAATGTTTACTTGCGCAAATACTGTGACTATTATTGCGTCATTACACCCTGCCCATCACAACACAGGTAGCCCTCATGTCCCTGATCAACGAATACCGCGCTACAGAAGAAGCCATCAAAGAACTGCAAGCACGTCTGCAAAACCTGCAACAAGACGACAAACTGCAAAAGGAACTTGAGTTCGAAGGTAAACTGCGCACCTTGATGGGCGAATACCAGAAGTCCCTGCGCGACATCATCGCGTTGCTGGATCCGGACTCCAAACTGAAGGCCCCACGTGGTGGCGCTGCAGTCAAAACTACCAGTACCAAACGCGCGCGCAAGGTCAAGCAGTACAAGAACCCGCACAACGGTGAAATCATCGAAACCAAAGGTGGCAACCACAAGACTCTGAAAGAGTGGAAAGCCAAGTGGGGCGGTGACGAGGTTGAAAGCTGGGCAACTCTGCTGGGCTAATTGCCCGGATATTGCTACAGCCGTTGTGCAGTGATGTGCGACCCAAAAAAACGCCAGCGTAAGCTGGCGTTTTTTATTGACCTCCTTTGTTAGGCGATCATATTCACAATCCCAGCCGCTGCTGCAATTGCAGAGAGTAATCCTGCCACTGTGCAAGCACCTTGAGCTGCTCCGGCGTAGCTTTCAGCGAATGCGCTATCAACGCTTTGGTAAAGGCTTTGAGCGTGTTGGGCGCCCCGGCCTGCGGGTCGGTCAGTCGCTGCTGACAGAAACTCAGCCAGCGCTGCTGTTCCGTGACGCTGAGGGTTTCGGCAAAGTTGCGCGCCCGATAGCGGAACAACAGTTCCGGAAGACGTGGATCATCGAACGGCCATGCTTCAGTGCCTAACTGTTGTGGCTCGGCAATTCGAACCTGTTCACAAAGACGGCGATCCCGGTCGTTAATAAATCCATCGTACAACTGTTGTTCAGGGTCTTCACTGACAGCGAATTCGTTGCTGGTATAAACCTTTTTCAACTTCTCCTGCCAGATCGCCTGTCCTTCGTTCATACGCATCACGCGCTCTTTGTAGACCGGCAGATCCAACTGCAGTCTCTGACGATCTTCCTCGCGCAAGACGCCCAATGGCGCGACCACCGGACATTTATTTATGTGCAGTAATTTGAGCGGAACCGGTAACTGGCCGTCCAGCAAATCCTCGCGCCGAGTATATAAACGCTGGCGCAAGATTTCCGCATCCTCATCCAGTAGTGGGCTGTGATCGTGAAACAGGTCACAGACAATCAGTGCATTGCGATTGGTCGGGTGCCAGGCCAGTGGTAGTACAACACTCAAATAACTACGCGCGGCAGAAAAGCGTCCGGATATATGCACCAATGGCTGCAGCAGACGAATCTGGTCCTGAACCTTGTGTTTATTGCGCAATTGAAAAAGATAGTCGTAAAGCTTCGGTTGTTTGTCGCGGATCAGGCGTGCCAGCGCAATGGTTGCACGGACATCGGAAAGCGCATCATGAGCCTGTCCGTGGTCAATGCCATTGGCAGCTGTCAGTCGTTCGAGCTTGAGGGTGACGCGCCCTTCCTCTTGCGGCCAGACGATGCCTTCGGGCCGTAGCGCATAAGCTGTGCGCACGACGTCGATCAGGTCCCACCGGCTATTACCGCCCTGCCACTCTCTCCCATAAGGGTCGAAAAAATTGCGATAGAGACTGTAGCGGGTCATTTCGTCATCGAATCGCAGCGTGTTATAGCCTGCGCCGCAGGTGCCGGGCTGTGACAGATGGGCATGCACGCGGGTCATGAAATCCGCTTCACACAAGCCTTTTTCCGCAAGCCGCGCAGGCGTGATTCCGGTGACCAGACATGCTGCGGGATGCGGCAAGATGTCATCGCTGGGTTGGCAATACAGATTGACCGGTTCGGCGATCTCGTTGAGCTGATCGTCAGTGCGAATCCCGGCCACCTGAAGCGGCCGATCATTTCGCGGATTGATGCCGGTGGTTTCGTAGTCGTACCAGAAGATGCTGGAAGTCACAGGCTGATCCTGAACAGAAGACCGGCGCAGTCTACCAGATGAGTTCCATCGCCCCGCTCGCGCACTCGCCACCTGAAACTGTTTAAAGACGTTTCCCACATCATGCATCCAAATTGGCCGGTTGCTTAGCACTGCTGCGCTGGCTAGCATCAGGCTTTATTTTCTGGCGTATCCCTCCCGACAATGTCCTCCTCGCACGCTTGGCAAAGGAACGCTGCGCAACCCGCTCCGCTGGACACCCGTATCCGCATGGAAACCCCGGAAGGCATCGATCTGGTACTACGCCCAGCCGGGCTGCTGTCGCGGTCAATGGCATTCGCCATTGACCTGTTGATACGCGGCGCATTGCTGGTCGCGCTGTTTTTCACGCTCGACGCCTTTGGCGAATTCGGCACTGGGTTATTCGTGCTGGCGCTTTTTCTCATCAACTGGTGGTACATGGTGCTGTTCGAGGTGCTGCATCAGGGCCGCACGCCGGGCAAACAGATCCTGGGGTTACGCGTGATCCACGACGACGGCACGCCGGTCGGCTGGTCCGCCTCGCTACTGCGCAATCTGCTGCGGTTCGTCGACATGCTGCCCTTCGGCTACACCGTGGGCGCGTTCACGTGTCTGCAGCATCCCTTGTTCAAACGACTGGGAGATCTGGCGGCCGGTACCTTGGTGATCTACCGGGATGCCCCGATACCGCGTCCGGTGTTGCCACAAGTGCCTGCTTTAGTGGCGCCGCTGGCACTGACGCTTGATGAGCAGCGTGCCGTGCTGTCCTTCGCCGAGCGTCAGGACGGGCTCTCTCCGGCGCGCGCGCAGGAGCTTGCAGGCATCCTGGTCGCCCCGTTGCAAATGCCCACCCATACGCCCCCCGAGCAAGCGATGAGCCAATTGAACGGCATCGCTCGCGGGTTGGCGGGTTCGGCATGAAACGGCGGGCGATATGAAGCAAAGTCAATTCGAACAACGCCACCAAGATGAGTGGCAACGATTCGCCGAGCGTCTGGAAACACTGGAGCACAGTCGGCGCAAAAACGATGCGGGCGACGGCTTTACCGAGGAATATCGGCAGATCTGTCAGCATCTGGCGCTGGCTCAGGAGCGCGGCTACAGCAGTTATCTGATCGAACCGTTGCAGCAGCTGGCAATGCGCGGCCATCAGCAGTTGTATCGCCATCGCAGTCAATTCGCCGCACAGCTGTTGAGCTTCGTGCTGGCAGACTTTCCACGCCTGGTGCGCGCTGAATGGCGGCTGGTGGTGCTGGCGGGCCTGTTGTTTTTCGGCAGCCTGATCGTCATGGGGCTTTTGGTATATGGCTATCCAGACCTGATCTACAGCGTCGTCAGCCCCGCTCAGGTGGACGAGATGGAAAGCATGTACGACCCCGCCGCAAGGCGCATCGGTCAGGTGGCGGAACGGGCGTCAAGCACCGACTGGCTCATGTTCGGCTACTACATCATGCACAACATCGGCATCGCCTTTCAGACCTTTGCCAGCGGTTTGCTGTTTGGTCTGGGCAGCCTGTTCTTCCTGTTCTTCAATGGCCTGATGATCGGCGCCGTGGCGGGCCATCTTACCGATGTCGGCTTTGGCGAAACCTTCTGGCCCTTCGTGGTCGGCCACGGCGCCTTTGAATTGACCGGCATCGCACTGGCTGGCGCCGCCGGCCTGAAACTTGGTTGGGCATTGGTGGCCCCAGGCTCGTTACGCCGCGGTGAAGCATTGCGGATGGCTGCCAAGACCAGCGTGCGCTTGATTGGTGGCGTTATTCTGTTTCTTTTGATCGCAGCTTTTATAGAAGCCTATTGGTCGTCCATGACCTGGCCGCAGGCGACCACCAAGTACCTGGTTGGCGCCGCGTTATGGGTATTGGTCGCTGCCTACCTGATTTTCGCCGGACGCACCGCCCATGCGCCTGACTGAAGCCCGCGTGGCGATCCGTCCGCGTAATCCCTGGGAGGCGGTTGACCTCGGCGTTCTGCTGGCGCGCCAGCATCGACGCCTGCTGATGACCAGTTGGGCTATTGCCACGCTGCCCGTCTTCGCACTGCTTACCGTGGTGCTGTGGGACTACCCATCCGTGGCGGTGTTGCTGTTCTGGTGGCTGAAACCGGCTTACGAAAGGCTACCGCTGCTGATTCTGTCCCAGGCGCTGTTCGGCACGCCCCCCTCTCTCAGGGAAGCACTGAGAGCCTGGCCTCGAGCCCTCAAGCCGCAGCTGATCGCCAGCCTCACTTGGCGCCGATTCAGTCTCAGCCGAAGTTTCAATCTGCCTGTTCAACAACTGGAGGGACTGGACGGATTGCGACGAGCGCAACGCATTGCCCTGCTCCGTCAGAAGAACCTGCGAGTGGCGCGCTGCCTGACTTCAATCGGCAGCATCCTGGAGATGTGTTTCTGGATCGGCCTGATGCTGCTGTTCTATGCACTCATTCCCCAACAGGTCGAGCTGGACTGGTCGTGGCACAGCCTGCTGAATATCGAAGGCGACTGGAACTGGCTGGAGCATCTGACCAACGCCTTCTATGCGCTGGTCCTCATTTTGTGGGGGCCAATCTATGTGTCATGCGGGTTCGCGCTGTACCTCAACCGACGCACGACACTGGAAGCCTGGGACATCGAACTGGCGTTCCGCCGCCTGCGCCAGCGAGTCATCGGCAGTGCCTACGCGCTGTTGCTCGGTGCCTCCCTTGCCCTAAATTTCTCACCGTCAACCGCGATGGCCGACGACACGCTTGACGAGTCGAACTACAGCTGTCCCTTGCCGCCGCTGGACTTGCCGCAAACCGAGGAAAAGCTCGCAGCCCCCGGCACGCCGCGGCTGCTGAGCCAGCCTCTGACCAGTGAGGCTTCGCAAAGCGCAATCAAGGCGGTGCTGGACAGCCCGCCGTTCAAGAATCCGAAAGCCGTATCCGGCTGGCGCCTACCCGACCAGAAACACGACGCGAAAACCGCAAAAACCGGCGATTCACCCCCGTGGCTGGCCAGACTGGTCGTCGTCCTGCTGAACGTCGGCAAGACCTTGTCGAGCGTATTCGAGGCTCTGTTGTGGACGATGATCACACTGGCAGTGGTGTGGGTGGTTTGGCGCTACCGGGCCTGGTTCGGCACCTTCGTCAGCAAAGGCCAACGCAACACGCGAGTGCAGCGCAGCGCTCCCCGGCAATTGTTCGGTCTCCAGGTGGAGACAGAAAGCTTGCCGGACGATGTCGCCAGCGCGGCGGAAAGGCTCTGGCCGCAATCGCCACGGGAGGCGTTGAGCCTGCTGTATCGTGCTTTGCTCAACCGCCTGCTCACCGACTACCAGTTGCCGCTGAAAAACGCTGATACCGAAGGCCAGGTGTTGGAACACGTTGCGGCGCTCAATCAGCCGCCGTTGCATGACTTCAGCCAGGAACTCACCCACCACTGGCAGAACCTGGCCTACGGTCATCAACTCCCCGCCAGCGACGTTCAAAAGAATCTGTGTGAAGGCTGGCGTCGACTGTTCGTCAGTGGAGCGCCGACATGAGCCGTCGGCTGTGGGTCATGATCATTGCGCTGGTGCTGCTCGGCATCGGCGTCGCCAGCGTGCCCTTGCTCAAACGCCTGGAGCATTACCAGGAGATAGTCGACCAAGGCCCGTCTCCGGAAGTACGGGCCAACCCTTACCTGGCGGCTGAGACGTTTCTGCGCCAACGCGGCGTCTTGGTCAACGTCACTCAAGCGCTCAACGTGCTGCCCGATACTCGTCAGCAAGCGCAGACCCTGATGCTGCTGGACAGCCGCGAGAAGATGACGCCGGGCGAAGTAACGCGCCTGCTGAACTGGGCCCATGGAGGTGGGCGCCTGTTGTTCGTCGCCGAACAACTGTGGGACGAGGAAAAAGGCAGTAGCGGCGATCTGCTGCTCGATCAATTACAAATCCATCAGTTCATGACCCGCGACTTGCGCGAGCAGGACCGGCGCCGCGAACGGGAGCAGATCAAACCCGTTATTCCTTTGAGCACGCCGGATATCGAGGAGCCCCAGACCCCTTGGCCGGAACTGACACGACTTTACGTGCAGAACGAAAACGATCCGGCCTACATGAGCTTCGACCCGGCGTTTCATCTGGATGACCCGCAGGATCATGCGCGGTCATGGGCCAACAGCGCCGACGCTACCCATATGTTGCAGATGGCCTACGGCAAGGGGCTGATCACGGTCCTCACCGACGCCGACCTGTGGAAAACCCGCGCTATCGGCAAATACGACAATGCCTGGCTGCTGTGGTACCTGAGTCAGGACAGCACTGTGACCATGCTGCTGCGTACGGACCACGACGACTTGTTCGGCCTGCTGTGGAAGTATTTCCCCCAAGCCCTGCTGGCATTGGCGCTGTGTATCGGTGCCGGGCTCTGGCATAACGGCATGCGAAATGGCCCGCTGCAGCCAGAGCCGTCGCGCGCCAGACGCCAACTGAGCGAGCACCTGCGTGCCAGTGCGGACTTCATGCTGCGTCGCAGGGGGCAATACGCCCTGCTGCGTTCGCTGCAGCAGGACATTTTGCGACGAGCCCGACAAGGTCATCCGGGTTTTGAAACGCTGCCGGTGACCGAACAATGGCAGATGCTGGCGCGCATCACCCGTCAACCGACCAGCCATATAGGGCAGGCGCTGCGTCCGCGTCTTGAAGAACGCCTGTCCAGTACCGAATTCACCCGTCAGGTTGCCTACCTGCAAACTCTCAGGAATGCCTTATGAGCGATCACCCGACCCCGCAGCCGAACAGCGTAGATCCTGATCTGGAGCGCACCGGGCAGCCCGGTTCCCAGGAACATGACGAGCCCAACGTCAGCGAATCCCATTCGACCCCTGCCAGCAATCCGGCCCAGCAACGGCAGCGCGCCATTCACCTGGCTCAGGCCGTGCGTCACGAATTGCAAAAGGCGGTGATCGGTCAGAACGCGGTGATCGACGATGTCCTGACCGCCTTGATTGGCGGCGGGCACGTCTTGCTCGAAGGTGTTCCCGGCCTTGGCAAGACCCTGCTGGTGCGCGCTCTGGCACGCTGCTTCGGAGGCGATTTCGCGCGTATCCAGTTCACGCCTGACCTGATGCCCAGCGATGTCACCGGTCACGCCGTCTATGACATGCAGAGCGAACAGTTCAAACTGCGCAAGGGGCCGCTGTTCACCAACCTGCTGCTCGCCGACGAGATCAATCGCGCTCCGGCCAAGACCCAGGCAGCGTTGCTGGAAGCCATGCAGGAGCGGCAGGTCACGCTCGAAGGTCGCGCCCTGCCCGTCCCGCAACCCTTCATGGTGCTGGCGACCCAAAACCCTATCGAACAGGAAGGCACCTATCCCCTGCCTGAGGCTGAACTTGATCGCTTCATGCTCAAACTGCGCATGGATTACCCACTGGCCGAGCAAGAGCTGGAGATGGTGCGTCAGGTCACCCGCTCCACTCGTTCGGACATGCTCGACGTCCAACCATTGCGCACGCTGATGCACGCCAGGGATGTCCAGGCGCTGCAACGCATTGCCAGCGATCTACCGGTGGACGAACAGGTTCTGGATTACGCCGTACGTCTGGCCCGCGCCACACGCACCTGGCCAGGCCTGACCTTGGGCGCGGGGCCCCGTGCCTCGATCGCACTGGTACGCGGCGGGCGCGCTCGAGCCCTGCTGCGCGGTGGCGAGTTCGTGCTCCCCGACGACATCAAAGGCTGCGCATTGGCGGTCTTGCGCCATCGGGTCAGGCTGTCGCCGGAGCTGGATATCGAAGGCATGTCGGTGGACCAGGTGCTCAAACAGCTGCTCGATCAGGTTCCGGCGCCGCGCCAATGAAGCAATTGCTCAAGCCGTCGACGAGACTGCTCTGGTGGCTGATAGCACTTGCAGCCTTTGCCATATTGCTTGGCGCACTTCAGGCGCTGGGACGCGGGCCGACCGCCAGACTCGGCGGCCTGTTCTGGGCGCTGATTGGTGTGATCGCCGCGCTGGGCCTGCTGGACGCGTTCTGGTTATGGCGCCTGCCCTCGCCTCGCTTGCAGCGTCACTTGCCGGGGAGTCTGGCACTGGGACGCTGGAGCGAAGTGCGCGTCGAGCTTGAGCACGAGTTCCAGCGCAACGTACCGCTGACGCTGTTCGATCACGGCCCCCAAGGTCCGGGCAATCGTTGCGAACTGGAATACCTGCCTCAAGACATCATCCTGCGCCCCCATCGCAAGGCGCAGCTGACTTACCGCCTGCGCCCCACCAGCCGTGGGCATTTCATCTTCGAACGAATCGAAATCCAGCTGCGCAGCCCGCTGCGTCTCTGGTTGTCCCGGCGTTACCTGGGAGTATTCAATTCAGCGAGGGTCTATCCGGACTTCGCAAGGTTGCACAATGGGCAATTGCTGGCGGTGGATAACTGGCTCAGCCAGATCGGTGTACGTCAGCGCCAACGACGCGGGCTCGGTCTGGAATTCAACCAGCTGCGTGAGTTCCGCGAGGGTGACAGCCTGCGGCAGATTGACTGGAAAGCCACCGCTCGCCAACGCACGCCGATTGCGAGGGAATATCAAGACGAACGTGATCAGCAGATCGTCTTCCTGCTCGACTGCGGTCGCCGAATGCGCAGTCAGGATGGCGAGCTGACGCACTTCGACCACGCCCTCAACGCTTGCCTGTTGCTGGGCTATGTGGCGCTTCGGCAAGGGGATGCCGTCGGTGTGTCGACTTTCGCTGCGGAACAAGACCGTCATCTCGCGCCGGTCAAAGGCGCAGCGCAGCTCAATGTCCTGCTCAACCACGTGTACGATCTCAACAGCACACAACGTCCCGCCGACTACAGCGCGGCGATCCGTCAGGTGCTGATCCGGCAGAAGCGCCGGGCGCTGGTGGTGCTGGTGACCAACCTGCGCGATGAAGACGATGAGGACCTGCTAGGTGCCGTGAAACAGTTGAGCCGGCAACATCGGGTACTGGTCGCCAGCCTGCGCGAAGAAGTGTTGGACGAGCTGCGACAGGCTCCGGTGCAGACCTGGCAACAGGCGCTGGACTACTGCGGCACTGTGGAGTTTCTCAACGCGCGCGCGGGTCTGCATGAGCGATTGACCGCCCACGGCATACCGGTACTGGATGTACGACCCGCTGAGTTGGGGCCGCAATTGGTGAGTCGTTATCTAAGCTGGAAAAAGGCCGGCACCTTATGAATAGAGGCGCCGTCTCAGGCCGAAGCTTCCAGGGGATAAAAACTGAAATAACGCTGTAAAGCCTGTATCAGATGGAAGTACTCGGCAGGTGCCGCTTGCAGTCTGAAGCCAGAGTCATAGACACCGGGTGTTTCATCTTCCTGACACCACAGGCAACTGGCATTGATGTCGATGTTATAGAGCCCGTTTTTCTCGTCCGGCACCTTGAGCCGCAACTGAAAGTCAGCTCCGACCAGAATCGGCAGATCGCTGATCAACATCAGGCCCTGTTCGGAAACATTGCCCAGGCAACCCAGCGGTTTATCAGTGTACCGATTGAATACCTGAAGATAGTAAGGGAGCTGGTGACGCTCGATTCGTCTTTCGTTAAGCATTGGACATTGGTCCTCGAATGACCATTGAGCATGGCCTTGCTAATGCAAAGGGATCCGGTCGCATGCGGAACGGCATAGACGACGAAAAACGATCGAATCCACCTGTTCTTTACAACAGGGACATCATCTGACTCACCAGCCATAACCAAAGTCACTGAACCGATTATTCGATTTCGCGATAACCATCAGGGTTCGATGATTGCCGTGTTCGAAAATCGAGCTGCCCTTTGCCACTCCTGTGATGAAATCTTTAGGTCCCTACCGATTGCAGACTAGCTCAAGCTTTTACAAAAACCACTCAAAAAAGAGACGATGTATCCAACCGAGTGTAACTACAGTGAAGCAGGCCTCGGAATGGCAGGTGGCGCCGCATTGTCATGGCCAAGCTGACGCAGGGTGTCCAGACGCGCCTGCGCCCTGAAGGCGTATTCGCTATAGGGGTACTGTGAAATGATGAACTGGTACGTCTGCGCTGCATCGATATATAACTTCTGGCGTTCCAGGCACTGCCCGCGCAACATCGACACTTCAGGTTGTACATAGCGGCGCGCGCGGCTTTCGCGATCGACTTTCGACAGGTTGTACATCACCGCATCGCAGTCGCCGTTGGCGTACGCGCGGTTGGCATTGTTCAGATGGCTGTTCATCGCCCAGCGGGTGCAACCACTCAACGCCGCCAGTGCCACTAATATCATCACGATTCGCATGAGAGTCTCCTGTGCTCTGCACTGTATCGGCGCGTTGCGGAATTTCTTCAAGCGTGATTCGCGTGCCGTGCGTCTCCCTGAACTGGGCCGATCGCCCACTTGGGAGCCAACACGTAGTGCAAAGGAACAATGACTACAGAGCAATACAGTAGTAGCCTCTCGCTGCGCTTCATTTAAGGAGTTTGTGCATGTCCGTTCGCCGCACCAAAATCGTAGCCACACTGGGCCCTGCAAGTAATTCGCCAGAAGTCATCGAGAAGCTTATTCTCGCCGGCCTGGACGTTGCCCGCCTCAATTTCTCCCATGGCACGCCCGACGAGCACAAGGCTCGCGCGAAGCTGATCCGCGACATCGCCGCCAAGAACGGCCGTTTCGTCGCGTTGCTGGGTGACCTGCAAGGCCCGAAAATTCGTATCGCCAAATTCGCCAACAAGAAGATCGAGCTGAAAGTCGGTGACAAATTCACCTTCTCCACCAGCCACCCTCTGACTGAAGGCACTCAGGAAATCGTCGGTATCGACTATCCCGATCTGGTCAAGGATTGCGGCGTAGGCGACGAACTGCTGCTCGACGACGGACGTGTGGTCATGCGCGTAGACACCGAGACTGCCGATGCGCTGCATTGCACCGTGATCATCGGTGGTCCGCTGTCGGATCACAAAGGCATCAACCGTCGTGGTGGCGGCCTGACTGCACCGGCGCTGACTGAAAAAGACAAGCAAGACATCAAGCTCGCCGCCGAGATGGACCTGGACTACCTGGCCGTTTCGTTCCCGCGTGACGCTGCCGACATGGAATACGCACGTAAGCTGCGCGACGAGTCGGGCGGGACCGCCTGGCTGGTGGCGAAGATCGAACGCGCCGAAGCCGTGGCCAATGACGAAACCCTGGACGCGCTGATCCGCGCCAGTGACGCGGTCATGGTTGCCCGTGGTGACTTGGGTGTGGAAATCGGCGATGCCGAGCTTGTGGGCATCCAGAAGAAGATCATCCTGCACGCACGTCGCCATAACAAAGCGGTGATCGTAGCCACGCAGATGATGGAGTCGATGATCTCAAGCCCGATGCCGACCCGCGCCGAAGTGTCCGACGTGGCCAACGCCGTGCTCGACTATACCGACGCCGTGATGCTGTCCGCAGAAAGTGCTGCCGGTTCCTACCCTGTCGAAGCCGTCGAAGCCATGGCGCGCATCTGCGTGGGTGCCGAACGTCATCCGACCGGCAAGACCTCCAGCCACCGTATCGGCCACTCGTTCACCCGTTGCGACGAGAGCATTGCGCTGGCGGCCATGTATACCGCCAACCACTTCCCGGGCGTAAAGGCGATCATCGCACTGACCGAAAGCGGTTACACCCCGCTGATCATGTCGCGTATCCGCTCCTCGGTACCGATCTACGCGTTCTCCCCGCACCGCGGCACTCAGGCGCGTGCGGCCATGTTCCGTGGCGTGTACACCATTCCGTTCGACCCGGCTTCGCTGCCAGCGGGTCAAGTGAGCCAGTCGGCTGTGGACGAACTGGTCAAGCGTGGTCTGGTCGAACAAGGCGACTGGGTCATCCTGACCAAGGGCGACAGCTACCACACCATCGGTGGCACCAACGGCATGAAGATCCTGCACGTCGGCGACCCGATCGTTTAAGACGCAGCGGCGATAAAAAAGCCCCGGCTCATGAGAGTGCGGGGCTTTTTTGTGTCCGGGCTCAACCGGGTCCTGTAGCAGTCCCGCTTGCCGTCGCCAGCAGGCCGTGCTGTTACAGTCGGGCAACATATGACCATCAAATCGCCCGTTCAGACTTTTTCCAGAAACACATCCGCCAACAACTGCCCACGCGGCAGTCCGGCGATGTACAAGCGTTTGGAAAACATTTCGACACTCGCCGGGCTACCGCACACCAACGCGATGGTCTGGCGAGAAGTGACGCGCAGTCCTGACAGCGCAGCTTGGAAATCCTCAGGTTTTATCAACTCGACCTGTAGCTGTGCATGCTCGGCGCCCAGCGTCTGCAACTGCGCCGCAAGGTAATGCTCACGAGCCACGTGCATCACCCGGATCGGGCCTTGATGCTGCTGACGCAATGCTTCGCGCAACAGGCCCCACAGCGGCCCGAGGCCAGTGCCGGCAGCGAGCAGCCAGAGCGGTC
This sequence comes from Pseudomonas sp., assembly GCF_050739935.1. Lineage (GTDB taxonomy): Bacteria > Pseudomonadota > Gammaproteobacteria > Pseudomonadales > Pseudomonadaceae > Aquipseudomonas. The sequence continues at coordinate 93,121 of NZ_JBOICF010000084.1, forward strand.
GATCCTGCCAGTCAGGGTCGTATTGCAGCGCGCCGCCGCGCAACTCGCCCAGGCGAATCGCGTCACCGAGGTTCAAGGTGCGAGCAACGTCTGCGAAAACGCCGGGTTTGTGACAATCGATGTGAAACTCAAGAAACCCTTCATCGCCCGGCAGGCTCGCCAACGAATAGGGACGCGCAATGCCGCTCGCTGTCCACAACACCAGATGCTGCCCGGCGCGATAGCGCAGCGTACGTTCGGGCTCAAGGCGCAGGCGCAATACCGAAGGGCTTAGCCAGTCGTAACCGCTGACCCGGGCTGGCGAACCATCGCGCTGCGGATCGAAGACTTCCACGCATAGGTCATCCATCACCCGACACTGACAGGCCAGGCGCCAGCCTTGTTCTCGCTGACTGGCATCCAGCGCCTCAGGCAGGGCGTCCAGCGGCTCGCCACGCATGCAGCGCACCAGACAAGTGTGGCAACTGCCCGCCCGACAACTGTAGGGAACCGACACGCCTGCACTGTTCAAGGCATCGAGCAGGTTGCAACCGGCAGTGACTGACCATTGCCGATTCCCGGCGCGTATCTCAGGCATCGACGTAATCCCATGCCCCGTGACAACAGTTGCGCCCCAGATGCTTGGCGCGATACAGCGCCTGATCGGCACGTTGCAATGCGCGATCCATGTCGTCACCGCGCTCGACGAGGGTCATGCCGACCGACAGGCTTAGTTCCAGGCCCGGCAGTTCGGGGATCACTACCTGTTCAAAGGCAACACGCACGCGCTCACAGCACTCGACCAGCTGACTTCGGGTGCAGCGAGGAATCAACAGGACGAATTCCTCGCCGCCGTAGCGCGCAAGGACATCGTCCGCGCGCAGACATTGGGTCGCGGTCGTGGCGAACACTTGCAACACGCGGTCGCCCGCGGCGTGGCCCAGCAGGTCGTTGACCCGTTTGAAATGGTCCATGTCGATCAGCGCCAGACCCTCGGTGTAGGAGCCGTCCATGGTTTCCATCTCGCGGGTGGCCAGACGCAGAAAGTGGCGGCGATTGTAGAGGTTGGTCAGCTCATCGGTGGAAGCCAGCTCTTCGAGCTGGAACATCATCCCGCGTAAGGTTTCCTGGTGTGCCTGCAAGGTGATCCGATGCTGATGCATGCGCTGACGGGAGCTTTGCACGAAGCGCGCGTACAAGCACAGCCAGCCCAGCACGATAAACAGCGCGCAAGTCTGCAAGGCGGCAAGGCCCGGATCATCGAGCTGGTCCTGGAAGACGTCCCACAGATTCAAACCGGTGAAGCCAAGTAAGGCGAGGATGGCGCATCGGGTGAACACCTTCGGCGGAAGATGAAACAGGCCGAACAGCAGCACTAGCACATAGAGCACCATGAAAGTGCCCCTGGCGGACTCCAGATGAGCGAGCAGAAAGGTTTGCCAGCCGAGCCCCATGAGCACCTGAAACTCGGTCAGGCTCGGATCCTTGAAGCGTTTGTTGTACTCGCCGAAAAACACCAGGCTCAGCACACCCTGAGACAGCAGCACCAGCACGGTGGTCAGCCACAGTCCGAAGAAATCCGCGTAATAGTATCCGGCGCAATACGCCACCCAGACGAGCACGATCAGCAGCACATACGTGCCCGCTGCCAGCGCAAAACGCTTGAACCGCAGGCGCTGGATAGATCCATCTATATGAGGTTGGATAATCATCGGGTAAAGGTCGTCCTGTCCGGCTAGATGGACCTGCGTCGCATCGCTGGCCGGTGGTGCCTCCCGCCAACGCGGCAAGACGCACTTCGATCATCTGGCAAGGTTCCCAATGTAGAGGAAACGGGACCGTTCGCCAACGCATGCTACGTCGACGGCGGGGGTAAACAAATCGGCTCGAAAAACCTTCCGCTCAACCACCATAACGGCCGTCCGACGGAAATCCACAGGGCATTCGTCCGTACTCTTGCTCGCCGGACGACCGCTCGGGCGCTTCGACCAAGGTTTACCTTGCGTCAGGGTGTCGCGCCGATGGCCACGCGGTATACTGCCGCGCCTTTTTCCTGCCGCTGCGCCTGAGCGGCAGCCGAGCCAATGGCCGTTTGCGTGGAGCGCCCGACGTTCTTGCGCCGACCGCCTTATAAATGTTCCCGCCTGATAGAGGAGAACACCCATGACCGTGATCAAGCAGGATGACCTGATTCAGAGCGTCGCCGACGCCCTGCAGTTCATCTCCTATTACCACCCCGTCGATTTCATCCAGGCTATGCACGAGGCCTACCTGCGCGAAGAATCGCCGGCCGCGCGCGACTCCATGGCTCAGATCCTCATCAACTCGCGCATGTGCGCCACCGGCCATCGTCCGATTTGCCAGGACACCGGCATCGTCACCGTTTTCGTTCGCGTCGGTATGGACGTGCGCTGGGATGGCGCCACCATGAGCCTGGACGACATGATCAACGAAGGCGTGCGTCGCGCCTACAACCTGCCGGAAAACGTCCTGCGCGCCTCGATCCTCGCCGACCCGGCGGGGGCTCGCAAGAACACCAAGGACAACACCCCGGCGGTCATCCACTACTCCATCGTGCCGGGTAACACCGTGGAAGTGGACGTGGCGGCCAAGGGCGGCGGCTCGGAAAACAAATCGAAGATGGCGATGCTCAACCCGTCCGACTCCATCGTTGACTGGGTGCTGAAAACCGTTCCGACCATGGGCGCTGGCTGGTGCCCGCCTGGCATGCTCGGCATCGGCATCGGCGGCACCGCCGAGAAGGCTGCGGTCATGGCCAAGGAAGTTCTGATGGATTCCATCGACATCCACGAGCTCAAGGCTCGAGGCCCGTCGAACCGTCTGGAAGAAATGCGTCTGGAGCTGTTCGAGAAGGTCAACCAGCTGGGCATCGGCGCCCAAGGCCTGGGCGGTCTGACCACCGTACTCGACGTGAAGATCATGGATTACCCGACCCACGCAGCTTCGCTGCCGGTCTGCATGATCCCCAACTGCGCTGCGACCCGTCACGCCCACTTCGTGCTCGACGGTTCCGGCCCGGCTTCACTGGAAGCTCCGCCGCTGGACGCCTATCCGGAAATCGTCTGGGAAGCAGGTCCGTCGGCTCGCCGTGTCAATCTCGACACCCTGACCCCGGAAGACGTGCAAAGCTGGAAACCGGGCGAAACCGTTCTGCTCAACGGCAAGATGCTCACTGGCCGCGACGCAGCGCACAAGCGCATGGTCGAGATGCTGAACAAGGGTGAAACCCTGCCGGTCGATTTGAAAGGTCGCTTCATCTATTACGTCGGCCCGGTCGATCCGGTCGGTGACGAAGTGGTAGGCCCGGCCGGCCCGACCACCGCCACCCGTATGGACAAGTTCACCCGGCAGATTCTCGAACAGACCGGCCTGCTGGGCATGATCGGCAAATCCGAGCGCGGTCCGACCGCCATCGATGCGATCAAGGACAATCAGGCTGTTTACTTGATGGCCGTCGGCGGCGCTGCCTACCTGGTTGCGCAGGCGATCAAGAAATCGCAGGTCCTGGCATTCCCGGAACTGGGCATGGAAGCGATCTACGAGTTCGAAGTCAAGGACATGCCGGTCACTGTCGCTGTCGACAGCAAAGGCGAGTCGGTACACATCACGGGTCCTGCCATCTGGCAGAAGAAGATCAGTGAAAGCCTGGCGGTAGAAGTGCAGTAAGCCCTTCGCTATCAGCTACGAAAAAGCCCGGCCTGAGTGCCGGGCTTTTTCATGCCTGCGTCGATGGCCAATCATTTACCCACTGCGTGCAATAGCCCGCCGACGCTGGTAACCGCGTAGTACTACACCCATGGAGCGGCGCTTGTACGTTTTTGAGCGGTTCGGGTTGCCGGCGGTAACGTGCGCAAGATCGCCATTACGGCCGGGCAATTCGCCGATTCAGTCTCGCCGATCCAGCGCATTGACCACCAATCGATCCACCCAGCCCCACAGCCGTTGCTTGACCCGCCGCCAGAGCGGGCGCGACTGCCAGTCTTCCAGGCTGACCTCACTGCTGACCCGAAAGTCCCGCTCGAAGCTATCGCTCACAGCCAAGGTCAAGGATGGGTCCATCGCTTCAAGATTGGCCTCCAGATTGAAGCGCAGGTTCCAGTGATCGAAATTGCACGAGCCGATGCTGACCCAGTCGTCCACCAGCACCATTTTCAGGTGCAGGAAACACGGCTGGTATTCGAAGATTTTCACCCCCGCCTTAAGCAGACGCGGGTAATACCGGTGGCCTGCGTAGCGCACTGAAGGATGATCGGTGCGCGGGCCGGTCAGCAGCAGGCGCACATCGACGCCGCGTGAGGCAGCCCGACGCAATGCGCGGCGGACTTTCCAGGTCGGCAAAAAATAAGGAGTCGCCAGCCAGATACGCTTCTTGCTGGTGTTCAGCGAACGAACCAGCGATTGCAGAATGTCGCGATGTTGGCGGGAGTCAGCGTACGCCACGCGGCCCAGACCGTGACCGCTGACCGGCGCTCTCGGCAGTCGGGGAAGGCCGAAATTTTCCGCCGGGCGCCAGGCGCGGCGTCGAGAGTTGGCGTGAAACTGACGGTCAAACAGCGCTTGCCAGTCGAGCACCAGCGGACCGCGGATCTCCACCATGACTTCGTGCCATTCGCTGCTGTCCAGATCCGGCCGCCAGAATTCGTCGGTTACGCCCGTTCCCCCGACCACGGCCAGCGCTTTGTCGACCAACAGCAGCTTGCGATGATCCCGGTAAAAATTGCGAATGCCCCGGCGCCAATGCACGCGATTGTAGAAACGCAAAATCACGCCCGCTTCGGTCAAGCGCGTGCGCAGGCCCAGGGTAAATGCCAGCGCGCCGAAATCATCGAACAGGCAACGCACGATCACCCCACGCTTCGCTGCATTGACCAGCGCCTGGACCACGGCTTCGGCGCAGACGCCGGCTTCTACCAAATACAGCTCCAACTCCACTTGCTGCTGCGCGGCCTCGATGGCGGCGATCATGCGCGGGAAAAACGCCGGGCCGTCGATCAGCAGATTGAAATGGTTTTCTTCACGCCACGGAAAGATCGCGCCTCTCATGTTCAGCGCGCCATGAAGATCAAGACAGCACCGACGGACGCAGAAAACCAACCGCAAAAGAGTCAATGCCCTTGGGGCCGACGCCGCGCTGCAGATCGAGGAAGCGACGGACTTTGGAGATGCCGGTGATTCTGGTGAAGCTGAACGACAGGCGCGCGGACTGGCTATGCAGATACCAATTGGGCTGAGCAGGCAGCGCCAGGACGGCGAGCGAGGCCAGCAACAGCCGGATGAAAGTGGGCATGAGAACTCCAGAGGCGCGAATGGGGCAACCTTATCCGGCTGTCTGACCGCAGGCAAACAAGTCCGTTCGTTCGCGTCCGGCCGTCGAACGCTTCTGCGGCCCTTTCCCCTGTCACGCAACCATCACCAAAGCTTAATGGTGGTGACATCGGCCCTCCCTAGCCTGCAGTCGTACCCCAATGCTTCGAATAATCAGTCGACCGGCCTGGACGAAGGCTGGCTCACGGAGACGCCCATGACTCAGATCGCCAGTATTCGAGACACCCGCTCCGAACGTCGCCTGCAGGCCGAACACCTGATCGGCCCCCAAGCCATGCAGGAAGCACAGGCTTTGCGCTTCAGCGTGTTCAGTGGCGAATTCAACGCAAAGCTCAAGGGCGCCGAGCTTGGCCTGGACATCGACAATTATGACCTCCACTGCATGCACATCGGCGTGCGTGACCTCAGCAGTGGCCGCTTGGTCGCCACCACTCGCTTGCTCGATCATAAGGCCGCCAACACCCTGGGCCGTTTCTACAGTGAAGAAGAATTCAGCCTGCACGGCCTGGATCATCTGCAAGGCCCGATCCTTGAGCTGGGCCGCACCTGTGTCGACCCGGCCTATCGCAACGGCGGCACCATCGCGGTGCTATGGAGCGAGCTGGCCGAGGTACTCAACAAAGGCGGTTACAGCTACCTGATGGGCTGCGCCAGCATCCCGATGCAGGACGGCGGCATTCAGGCGCACGCAATCATGCAACGCCTGCGCGAGCGTTATCTGAGCACCGAACACCTGCGTGCTGAACCGAAGAAGCCGCTGCCAAGTCTCGATCTGCCGAACAACGTGATCTGTGAAATGCCGCCATTGCTCAAGGCCTACATGCGCCTGGGTGCGAAGATCTGCGGCGAACCGTGCTGGGACGAGGATTTCCAGGTGGCCGACGTGTTCATCCTGCTCAAGCGCGACGAGTTGTGCCCGCGCTATGCCCGCCACTTCAAGGCAGCAGTCTGATGAGTACGCTGCGCAGTCATGCGCGCGTTATCCGCGTACTGGCGGTCATAGCCCTGGGGCTGACCATCGCCGGCACTTTCGCGATGATGGAACGCCTGCGCGTCGGCAACTCCATGGCCCGTCGCCAGCGCTGGACCAGTTGGTTCATGGCGCGACTGAGTGCCGCCCTGCCGTTTCGCGTGACCGTCAGCGGCAAGCTGCCGGGCCAGCCAATGTTGTGGGTCAGCAATCATGTGTCGTGGACCGATATCCCGCTGCTGGGCATGCTCGCGCCGCTGTCGTTTCTGTCCAAGGCGGAGGTGCGTACCTGGCCGGTGGCCGGTTGGCTGGCGTTGAAGGCCGGCACGTTGTTCATCCGGCGCGGGTCAGGCGACAGCAAGCTGATTCAGAAGCAGATGGGCCAGCACTTGCTGGGCAATCATTCGCTGATGATTTTCCCCGAAGGCACCACCACCGATGGCCGCAGCCTGCGCACGTTTCATGGTCGCCTGCTGTCCAGCGCGATTGAGACCGAGGTCGCGGTGCAGCCCGTGGCGATTCAATACCTGCGCGATGGCAAGCCTGATCAGATCGCGCCGTTCGTGGGTGATGACGACCTGCTATCGCACTTGCGTCGACTCTTCGCCAACCACGTGAGTGATGTGCACATCCATTTGCTGACGCCCATCGAGTCCCAGAACAAGGAGCGCGCGGCACTGGCGTTCGAAGCCCAGCAGGCGGTGCATACAGCGTTGTTTGGCGAGGCCGTTCAGCCTGCGCAAGTCCGGCCAGCGGCCAAGGCAGCCTGAGCGAAGGCCTGAAGCTGCGGGTAGAATTCGCTGAAATCTTCGCTCAATGGCCGATAAAGCGCCTGCAGCTCCTGCATGGCGCCGGCTAGCCCTTCGGGGCGCGACAGGCGTCGGGAAATCCCGGCGAGCGCATTGCCGACCACCTCGAAATCCACATACGAGCCCAGCCAATCCTGCGCCGCCATGCGCGGAGCGATCATCGCCAGACGTTCGGGCAACTCCGGTTCGTTGGCCAGCACTCGATAGACCTTGTTGGTGAAGGCATTGAGCGGCACATCCGAATAGAGCGCCCAGTCCCGCGCCAGGCAGTGATCGAAAAACACGTCGAGCACGATCCCGGCATAACGCCGACGCTCAGCCGGAAAACGCCCCATTGCCTGCTTGATCAGGGGATGAGCGTCGGTGAAGGCGTCAATGCGTCGATGGAGCCGAATGGCATCTTCAATGTCCACGGGAAACCGACCCGGCAACAGCCCTTTGACGAAATCGCCGTACAGGCTGCCGAGCAGTTGCGCAGGCGTCTGACCGCCCAGATGGAGGTGTGCGAGGTAATTCATCAGCGTATGGCGCGAACCTGTGGGAGCGGATTTATCCGCGAGACGTCAGTACCTTCACCACATTTGTTGCGCCTGTAAAGCTGCCATCGCGGATAAATCCGCTCCCGCAAGGTAAGCGCTATATATCGTTATAACCCGATATACCGATTCACGCTTTACTAAGCACCAAATCATATTTGTATATCGCGATTTACAGATATAAAGTTCGCCCCATCGCGATATACCGCTACACACGGATTGAGAACGACATGCCTATCGACCTCGACGAAATAATAAAAGCCCTGGCCCACCCGGTTCGCCGTCAGATTCTGGTCTGGCTCAAGGAGCCCTACGCCTGTTTCCCCGATCAGGATCACTCGCTGGAGAACGGCGTGTGCGCCGGTCAGATCGACCAACGCGCCGGTCTGTCGCAATCCACGGTTTCGGCGCATCTGGCCACCTTGCAACGCGCTGGCCTGATCACCAGCAAGAAATACGGCCAGTGGCATTTTTTCAAACGTAACGAAGACGTCATTCAGGCGTTTTTGCAGGAGCTGACAAAACAGCTCTGAACACCCATTCAAAGGAGACGCCCCCGTGCCTCTATCGCTTCTTATCCTGGCCCTGAGCGCCTTCGCCATCGGGACAACCGAGTTCGTCATCATGGGCCTGCTGCCCGACGTTGCCACTGACCTGGGCGTCAGTATTCCCGGTGCCGGCTGGCTGGTCACCGGCTATGCGCTGGGTGTCGCCATTGGCGCGCCGTTCATGGCCATGGCCACCGCCAGACTGCCGCGCAAGGGCGCGCTGGTCACGCTGATGGGGATTTTCATCATCGGCAACCTGCTTTGCGCCGTCGCTGCCGACTACAACATCCTGATGTTCGCCCGGGTGATCACCGCCCTGTGTCACGGCGCATTCTTCGGCATCGGCTCGGTGGTGGCTGCGGGTCTGGTTCCAGCCAACCGCCGCGCCTCGGCCGTTGCATTGATGTTCACCGGCCTGACCCTGGCCAACGTGCTGGGCGTGCCACTGGGCACCGCGCTGGGTCAACAGGCTGGCTGGCGCTCGACCTTCTATGCGGTCACAGTGATCGGCGTCATCGCCTTCATCGGTCTGATCCGCTTTCTACCGGCCAAACGTGATGAAGAAAAACTCGACATGCGCGCCGAGCTACGCGCCCTCAAAGGCATCGGCATCTGGCTGTCGCTGAGCATGACCGCGCTGTTCGCCGCGTCGATGTTCGCCCTGTTCACCTACGTCGCGCCGCTGCTGGGCGAAGTCACCGGCGTTTCGCCACTGGGCGTGACCTGGACCCTGCTGCTGATCGGCCTGGGTCTGACCGTTGGCAACATCATCGGCGGCAAGCTGGCTGATCGACGTCTGGCCGCCACGCTGATCGGTGTGTTCATCGCCATGGCCGTGATCTCGACCGCCCTGAGCTGGACCAGCGTTGCGTTGATTCCGGCCGAAGTGACGCTGTTTCTCTGGGCCACCGCTGCCTTCGCCGCCGTGCCTGCCCTGCAGATCAACGTCGTGACCTTCGGCAAGGAAGCACCGAACCTGGTTTCGACCCTGAACATCGGCGCCTTCAACGTCGGCAATGCCCTCGGCGCGTGGGTGGGTGGCAGCGTCATCGCTCACGGCTTCGGCCTGACCAGCGTGCCATTGGCAGCCGGTGGCCTGGCGGTATTGGCCCTGCTGGTGACCCTGATCAATTTCCGTCAGCGCGGCGATGCCGGGCTGGCTGCTCTTGCGAACTGATCTTTCAGAATCAGAGTTACAGAAAGTTGCGTCAACACACTGCGGATTCACTTATTACCGATTGCATTGAGGATTTCCCCGATGACCACCATTTTTGACCCGATCACGATCGGCGAACTCGACCTGGCCAACCGCATCATCATGGCCCCGCTGACCCGCTGCCGCGCCGACGAAGGCCGGGTGCCCAACGCGATGATGGCCGAGTATTACGTGCAGCGCGCCTCTGCCGGTCTGATCATCAGTGAAGCGACTTCGGTCACCCCGATGGGCGTCGGTTATCCGGATACTCCGGGCATCTGGTCCGCCGATCAGGTTCGCGGCTGGGGCAACATCACCAAGGCCGTGCATGCCGCAGGTGGCAAGATCGTGCTGCAACTGTGGCACGTGGGCCGTATTTCGCATTCGAACTACCTCAATGGCGAAGCGCCGGTTGCCCCGAGTGCCATTCAGCCTAAAGGTCATGTCAGCCTGGTGCGTCCGCTGTCCGACTACCCAACGCCACGTGCACTGGAACTGGCTGAAATCGAAGACGTCGTCGACGCGTACCGGGTAGGCGCCGAGAACGCCAAGGCTGCCGGTTTCGACGGCGTGGAGATCCACGGCGCCAACGGTTATCTGCTCGATCAGTTCCTGCAAAGCAGCACCAACAAACGCACCGACGCCTATGGCGGCTCCCTGGAAAACCGCGCGCGTCTGCTGTTGGAAGTGACTGATGCAGTCGTTGAAGTCTGGGGCGCGGGGCGCGTTGGTGTGCACCTGGCGCCGCGCGCTGATTCTCACGACATGGGTGACGATAACCTGGCCGAAACGTTCACATACGTTGCCAAGGAGTTGGGCAAGCGTGGCATCGCCTTTATCTGCGCCCGTGAGCGCGAACTGGACGACAGCCTGGCACCGCGTTTGAAAGAGGCGTTTGGTGGAGTATTCATTGCCAACGAGAAGTTCACCAAGGACAGCGCCAATGCCTGGTTGGCCAGCGGCAAGGCTGACGCCGTTGCATTCGGCGTGCCGTTCATTGCCAACCCAGACCTGCCTGCGCGGCTGGCGAAAGACGCGCCGTTGAATGACGCGCATCCTGAGACCTTCTACGCTAAGGGGCCGGTGGGGTATGTGGATTATCCGACGCTGTAAATAGGGGAATTGATATTGGCATCGGGAATCGGAGGCTCAAGCTAACGCTCTTCGCATTGCTGATTGTCATACACAACCACCCACGGTAGGAGCCGGCTTGCTGGCGAACGCGGAGTGTCAGGCAACATATCCATACCTGACCCACCGCGTTCGCCAGCAAGCCGGCTTCTACAGTTGATCAGAGGTGTAGAAGAGTGTGTCCGGCATCAGCATTGCGAAAAGCGTTACGGCACTCCAAAAAAAACCCCGAACCAGTCGGGGCTTTTCGCGCTACGGCATTCGCTTAGTAGTAAGCGTTCTCTTTCTGCGTATGGTCAGTCACATCACGCACACCGGCCAACTCGGGAATACGCTCGAGCAATGTGCGCTCGATGCCTTCCTTGAGCGTCACATCGGCCTGTCCGCAACCCTGGCAACCACCGCCGAATTGCAGCACGGCGATGTTGGCCTCGTCTTCCTCGACCACGTCGATCAACGTCACCTGGCCACCATGGCTGGCAAGACCGGGGTTGATCTCGGTCTGCAGATAATAATTGATACGCTCGTTGATCGGGCTGTCGGCATTGACCATCGGTACCTTGGCATTCGGCGCCTTGATCGTCAGCTGGCCACCCATGCGGTCGGTGGCGTAATCGACCACTGCGTCGTCCAGAAATGCCTCGCTGAACGAATCGATCCAGGCCGTGAAGCTTTTCAGGCCGATGGCCTTGTCTTCCGGCTTCTCTTCGCCCGGCTTGCAGTAGGCGATGCAGGTCTCAGCGTATTGGGTGCCAGGCTGGGTAATAAACACGCGGATGCCGATGCCGGGGGTGTTCTGCTTTTGCAGCAGATCGGCCAGGTAATCGTGGGCGGCATCGGTAATAGTAATAGCGGTCATGAAAATTCCTCGCAGACGTGGGCGCAGTTTACGCCATTCCGTGGCAACTGACAAAGTCCTAGTATTTCGCTCAGGTACTACGCGACGAAAGACTCGCTCAAGACAGCGCTGCTGTTTCGCTGACCGCCCTTCTGCTGTCCAACCAGCCCTTCATCCGGCGATAAAGACCCTTCTCAATCCATTCATAGCTCAGCCACGCGCCCAATGCGATGACCGGCACGCACACGGCAAACGCCACGTAAGGGTTCAGCCCGTAACGTTCGGTCGCCAGCCAGCCGCCGTACAGCACCAGAACGTGCAGCAGGTACACCGAATAGGAGCAGTCGCCCATGGTTTTCAACAGACGGCTGCCGCGCAGGTACGGCTCCAGGGAGATGCATGCCACTACTATGACGGCACTGGGCACGCCCCAATGGATGAATCGCAGGTCCGGCTGCAATTCCTTGATGGCCAGCAACGCACCGCCGATGGCCAACAGTGGCAGCCACAGACGCTCGGTGATCCAGCCGCGGCGGTAAATGACGCCGATGCCGATACCGAGCAGGAATTCGTACACGATATCGTTGGCATAAAATCGGCTGATCAACCCGGAACGCCCCAGCACGTCGGTCACGGCGAACAGTGCGGCGGCGATTATCAGCGGGCGCAGACGCTGCTGGAACAGGAACACCATCGAGAACAGTACGTAAAACAGCATTTCGTAATTCAGCGTCCAGCCAACGTTCAGCGTCGGGTACAGCCCGTAGCCGCCGGGGTTTTCCGACGGGATGAACATAAGCGACAGCATGAAGCTCTGCCAATCCACTACCTGATGCGGCAACAGCGGATGCGCGACCAAGACCAAAAGGCCCATGACCAGGGTGTAGAGCCAATAGGCGGGCACGATCCGGATAATGCGGTTGAGCATGAAGCGGCTGGCGGGAATGTCCCTATCCACCGTAGACAGGTAGATCACCAGGCCGCTGATGACGAAAAAGATGTCGACGCCGACAGCGCCTTTTTCAGTGAAGAAACGGCCAATCGGGCCGCTGGGATGGAAGTCGAAAAAAATCTGCATGAAGTGGTGACACACAACAACCCACGCGGCGAGTGCCCGCAGGGCTTGAACCGAAATCAACATCTGCAACCTCTTGCTTACTCTGGTTTGACCCACGACCAGGACCTCAAAAAGCCCACGCTTGCAGGACGACTCACGGGTTCCGACTAACGCCGGTGCGAAAAGGTTCGGCAGAACTGACGGGCTGCATAATGGCTGCAGGCCATGTTTTATAAGGGTTTTTGGGTTTCGACCAGCGTGTATGGGGGCCACGTGGATTTGAATTTTTCGTGACTAATTTGCGGCGGGCCGGCCGGAAAATGGGTACTGACCACCGCAATCTCCTGTAGGAGCCGGCTTGCTGGCGAATGCGGTGGGTCAGCTGCACATTTATCGATTGACGCTCTTGGTTCGCCAGCAAGCCGGCTCCTACAAGGGATCGGGGTGGGTCAGCTGCACATTTATCGACTGACGCTCCCGGTTCGCCAGCGAGCCGGCTCCCACAGGAGATTGCGGTGTGTCAGAACTACCGCTTACAAGTTCTCATACCGATTCATATCCAACACCCCAGCCTCCTGCGGTTCGGTCTCTTGAATGTAGCGGTCCAGGTCGTGGAAATATGTCCAGAACAGTGGGTTGCTACGACGCACGCCCCAGCGCTGAACGATCCTGTCGAAAGCCTCTTTGTGCTCGTGGGCGTGCTCCATCGCATCGACAAACGCGTTCACTTCATTGGCCGGGACGTTGAAGATGAAGTTCGGGTAGCTGCTCAGGACGCCCGGATAAATCGTCAGCGTGTCGAGACCCGGTTGATAGCGGTACGCTTCGCCCAGCAGGAACGCCACATTGCTGTGCGCGCGGTTGCGCAACATGCTGTAGACGATGCGCTTGCCGCTGCCATCCTGAATACGCAGCATCGTCGCTTCCGGCAACAACTCGATGACACGCAGCCCCGCCGCCGGACGCGACACCAGACGGCTCAGGGACTGCTCTACGTCGCTGAACACCGGCCCCACGCCCTGCCGCGAGCAATAGGCGCCACGGCAATGGTTGATCGGATCGGGCGCGGCATTGAGCGTGCCCGCGCGCTCGATCAGCTTGCGTTCAAAGTCATGCTTGGGGTCTTTCTCGTCGAGTTTGATACCGCTCGGCGTGTCGTCGTCGATGGCCTGGTAATCCAGCCACATCTTCACTTTGCCGCCGTTCTGGTACCAGCTGCCGAGGATGTCGTCACGTTTGTTCGCCGGCATCAGCCGCAGGAAGTTGACTTCGGCGCCGTTGCGGATCAGGTCGAAATACAGACGGGTCTGAACCTGATGCGAGACGTTGCCGTACACGTCGAAATTAACCACTAACTGATAATAGGTCCGTTCCAGCAGCGGGTAATCGAACAGCCACACGGTGGTGGGCAGAGCGCCGATCAGGCCCTTGTTGACCGTGGCGCTGTCGAAATGGCGAAAGATGGTCAGCAAGGCGTTGTCGTTGCCTGCCCAGAGCGTCGCCCAGCCCGGCGGCGGCATATGCGCGTAAGCATCGCTGCGCAGGTCTTCGTATTCGTTGCGCTTGTCGCGGTAGTTGTGCCACAGGCTCAAAACGCTGCCCACGTTATCGTTTTGTCCGGGCATCGCCAGGAGCGGCGTCGCCTTGCCGCGGTAAACGGCATCGGTGATGTAACGATCGTGAGCGGGATCCTGGAACAGCGCCCAGAAATGATCGCGGATCACGTCGGTGGCAATCTCGCCACGACACACCGGGCCGCGGATGAAAGTGCGCACAAAATACTCTGCGTTATCCAGCATGAACTGATAACGCGCGACCGCCGGGATCTGCTTGAAGGTATCGAAAGGGTTGGCGCGCCGCTGCGGGCCATACCCCGGCAGCTCGGTGGCGTGCCAGTTGCCGCTGTAGAACAGCTGCTTGACCCGCGCCAGCTTCTGCGGACTCATTGGATAAGTGATATGGGTCTTGTGCACGATGACGCCCTGCACCGGCATCAGACGGTAATAGAAATTGGTGCCGGGATCGTCATCGGGACGGCGGGTAGCGATCAGATCCACCGGTTGGCCGCTTGGCGTGCGTGAACGCACCCATTGAAAGAAATGCCCCGGCTCGCCATCGGCGAAATAGATGTGCGCCAGGAACAGATGCTCATACAGCCAGCGAGCGACCAGTGCCTCGGTTGAACCGGGACGGTTGAGCAGGTTCTCCCATTCAGTGATCTGCGCAGACTCGCCTGCACTCGCCTGCACCGGCGTCTGCTCCACCGGAGCGCCCGCCGCCAGCCAACTCTGCAGTGTGTTGTATTGCGCGTCGGTCAAGCCAGTCACCGCCAGCGGCATGCCTTGACCGGGATGGGCCTTGGCGTAGCCCTCGAACTCTTGCGGCAGCGGGCACATGTTCGCGCGATTGAGCCCCAACGCGATGTTATCCGGCAGTTTTGCATTGGGCACCAGCGGCGTGCTGTGACCGAATTCCAGCATCCTGGCCATCAATGCAGCCTGATTGCTTTGCCCGTCCAGCACCGAATAGAAGCCTTTCTTGCGCCACGCTTCAGGGCCATTGGCGTCGTAGAAGATCCGCGTCGGCGCCACGGCCCGACTCCGATCGCCCTGGTACACCGGCACTTTCGAAGCACCGCGCAACACGCCTTCGCCGCTGCCCAGGTTCAACTGGCAGGCAGCATCGTTGCAGGCGTGGCAGGCGACGCACTTCTCGGTGAAGATCGGCTGAATGTCGCGGCTGTAGGAGATAGCAGGGGAAATGGCTGGTGACGACGGGGGCGATTGCGCAAACGCTGCACCGCAAAACAACAAGGCCACAGTGATGGCGAACAAGCGATGCAACATGGAACGGGCGTCCTGAAATAAAAAACCCGATGATTCTACCTGTCGCGAGCAGCCGTCAACATGAGCAGAATTCATTTAAATCCCGCGCCGGTTTAAAACGGCACAGGTTTGCTATTATTTCGCACCTTTGAGCGTCACCATTTTTCCGTCTTCTTCATCCGGGTAAGCCAATGTCAGATCGCAACGCGCGTCTTCAAGCACTTCATCAAGCTCTCAAGGAACGCATTCTGATTCTCGATGGCGGCATGGGCACCATGATCCAGAGTTATCGTCTGGAAGAAGAAGACTACCGCGGCAAACGTTTCGCCGACTGGCCAAGCGACGTGAAAGGCAACAATGACCTGCTGATCCTGACTCGCCCGGATGTCATCGGCGCGATTGAAAAGGAATACCTGGACGCTGGCGCCGACATTCTCGAAACCAACACGTTTAACGCGACCCAGGTCTCCCAGGCCGATTACGGCATGGAAGCGCTGGTGTACGAACTGAACGTCGAAGGCGCGCGACTGGCCCGCACCGTCGCCGACGCCAAGACCCTGGAAACCCCGGACAAGCCACGCTTCGTCGCTGGCGTGCTCGGCCCGACCAGCCGCACCTGCTCGCTATCGCCGGACGTCAACAACCCCGGCTACCGCAACGTGACCTTCGACGAATTGGTGGAGAACTACACCGAGGCCACCAAGGGGCTGATCGAAGGCGGTGCGGACCTGATCCTCATCGAAACCATTTTCGACACCTTGAACGCCAAGGCAGCGATCTTCGCCGTGCAGGGCGTATTCGATGAAATCGGCTTCGAATTGCCGATCATGATTTCCGGCACCATCACCGACGCTTCCGGCCGCACGCTCTCGGGCCAGACTACCGAAGCGTTCTGGAACTCGGTGCGTCATGCCAAGCCTATCTCGGTGGGCTTGAACTGCGCCCTGGGCGCCAGCGAGCTGCGCCCTTATCTGGAAGAGCTGTCGAACAAGGCCGATACCCAGGTTTCGGCGCACCCCAACGCGGGCCTGCCCAACGAGTTCGGTGAATACGACGAGTCACCTGCCGAAATGGCCAGGGTCGTCGAAGAGTTCGCCCAGAGCGGCTTCCTCAATATCGTCGGGGGCTGCTGCGGTACGACTCCGGCGCATATCAAGGCCATCGCCAACGCCGTCGGCAAGTATCCGCCGCGTACGATCCCGGACATCCCGAAAGCCTGTCGTCTGTCGGGTCTGGAGCCGTTCACCATCGATCGCCAGTCGTTGTTCGTCAACGTCGGCGAACGCACCAACATCACCGGTTCCGCCCGATTTGCCCGCCTGATCCGTGAAGACAACTACACCGAAGCCTTGGAAGTCGCCCTGCAGCAGGTCGAAGCCGGAGCCCAGGTGATCGACATCAACATGGACGAAGGCATGCTGGACTCGAAGAAGGCCATGGTGACCTTCCTCAACCTGATCGCTGGCGAGCCGGACATCTCGCGCGTTCCGATCATGATCGATTCCTCGAAATGGGAAGTGATCGAAGCCGGCCTCAAGTGCATTCAGGGCAAGGGCATCGTCAACTCGATCAGCATGAAAGAAGGCGTCGAGCAGTTCATCCATCACGCCAAACTGTGCAAGCGTTACGGCGCTGCGGTGGTGGTCATGGCCTTCGACGAAGCCGGTCAGGCCGACACCGAAGCGCGCAAGAAGGAAATCTGCAAACGCTCCTACGACATTCTGGTCAACGAAGTCGGCTTCCCGCCGGAAGACATCATCTTCGACCCGAACATCTTCGCCATCGCTACCGGCATCGAGGAGCACAACAACTACGCGGTCGATTTCATCAACGCCTGTGCCTACATTCGCGACGAGCTGCCGTATGCGCTGACCTCCGGCGGCGTGTCCAACGTGTCGTTCTCGTTCCGTGGCAACAACCCGGTACGCGAGGCAATTCACTCGGTATTCCTGCTGCACGCGATCCGCAACGGCCTGACCATGGGCATCGTCAACGCTGGCCAGTTGGAGATCTACGACGAGATCCCGGCCAAGCTGCGTGAAGCGGTGGAAGACGTGGTCCTGAACCGCAGCGAAGAAGGCACCGAAGTGCTGCTGGCGATCGCCGATGAGTTCAAAGGCGACGGCTCGGTCAAGGAAGCTGAAACCGAGGAATGGCGTGGTTGGGAGGTCAACGAACGCCTCAAGCACGCGCTGGTCAAGGGCATCACCACTCACATCGTTGAAGACACCGAGCTGTCGCGCCAGTCCTTCGCGCGGCCGATCGAAGTCATCGAAGGCCCGCTTATGGCTGGCATGAACGTGGTCGGCGATCTGTTCGGCTCCGGCAAGATGTTCCTGCCGCAGGTGGTGAAATCCGCCCGCGTGATGAAACAGGCGGTGGCCCATCTGATTCCCTTCATCGAGGCGGAAAAAGGCGATAAGCCGGAGGCCAAGGGCAAGATCCTCATGGCCACGGTCAAGGGCGACGTGCATGACATCGGCAAGAACATCGTCGGCGTGGTGCTGGGCTGTAATGGCTACGACATCGTCGATTTAGGCGTGATGGTGCCTGCAGAGAAGATTCTGCAAGTCGCCAAGGATGAAAAATGCGACATCATTGGCCTGTCCGGCCTGATTACTCCGTCGCTGGACGAGATGGTGCATGTCGCTCGCGAAATGCAGCGGCAGAATTTCAGCCTGCCGCTGATGATCGGCGGCGCGACCACGTCCAAAGCCCATACGGCAGTGAAGATCGAACCCAAATACAGCAACGATGCGGTGATTTACGTCACCGACGCCTCACGCGCAGTGGGTGTCGCCACGCAGCTGCTGTCCAAGGAGTTGAAAGCCGGCTTCATCGAGAAGACCCGCGCCGAATACGTTGAGGTCCGCGAACGCACCTCAGCCCGCAGTGCCCGCACCGAACGTTTGAGCTACAGCGCCGCCATCGCCAAGAAACCGCAGTTCGACTGGGCTGCGTACGAGCCTGTCAAACCGACTTTCACCGGGGTCAAGGTGCTGGAAGACATCGACTTGAACGTGCTGGTGGATTACATCGACTGGACGCCGTTCTTCATCTCCTGGGATCTGGCTGGCAAGTACCCGCGCATCCTCACCGATGAAGTGGTGGGTGAGGCGGCAACGTCGCTGTTCAACGATGCGCAGGAACTGCTGCACAAGCTGATCGACGAGAAACTGATCCGCAGCCGCGCGGTGTTTGGCTTCTGGCCGGCCAATCAGGTCGATCACGATGACATCCAGCTGTTCGATGACAAAGGCCAGCCGCTGGCCAAGCTGCATCATCTGCGTCAGCAGATCATCAAGACCGATGGCAAGCCGAACTTTTCGCTGGCCGACTTCGTCGCGCCGAAAGACAGCGGCGTGACCGATTACGTGGGTGGTTTCATTACCACCGCGGGCATCGGCGCCGAAGAAGTGTCCAAGGCGTATCAGGACAAGGGCGATGACTACAACGCAATCATGGTCAAGGCGTTGGCCGACCGATTGGCCGAGGCCTGCGCCGAATGGCTGCACCAGCAAGTGCGTAAGAATTACTGGGGTTATGCCACCGACGAACAGCTGGACAATGAAGATCTGATCAAGGAGAAATATATCGGCATCCGCCCTGCTCCCGGTTACCCGGCCTGTCCGGACCACACCGAAAAAGGCGTGCTGTTCGACCTGCTCGACCCGACTCAGGGCGAAGGCAAGCCAGGCATCAGCGGTGTGTTCCTCACCGAGCACTACGCGATGTTCCCGGCGGCGGCGGTCAGCGGCTGGTACTTCGCCCACCCACAGGCGCAGTATTTCGCGGTGGGCAAGGTCGACAAGGACCAGGTGCAAAGCTACAACGCTCGCAAAGCTCAGGAGATGCGCGTGACCGAGCGCTGGCTGGCGCCGAATCTCGGGTATGACGAGTAATCCATCTGGCACACCTCTGTAGCAGCCCGCCGGGCTGTTACAGAGGGACCTGGCCAGATTTCCAGCTATTCTTTCTTCAGCACTTCCAGACGCTGGAGGAGAAATGGAAAATCCATCCGAAAACGCGCAGCAACAACCCGACGACAAGCCACCCACCTTCTGGCAGATGCTGCACAGCGTCATGGCCGCGGCGTTTGGCGTGCAAAGTCACAAGAATCGCGCGCGTGACTTCACTCACGGCAAGCCTGCGCATTTCGTGATCATCGGTATTGTCTTTACCGCTGTGTTCGCCCTGGCGCTGATGGGCATCGTGCAACTGGTGCTGTACTTCGCCCTGCGCTGATTCAGGGTTCAACGCCTGGGCTACTGATGGCTCACCCAGAACACCGCAGCCCCCACGACGAGAATGATGATGAAAAGGATCGCCCAGGCATCCACATGGCTGTCGGACTTGGCAACTTTAGGGTGGTGATTTCTCATTGCATCGCCTCTTTTAAGTCTTATTGGTGATTGCAGAGTGGATCGCAGACGTTTGACCTGACTCAACCCTGAGTAAAGTCGAGCTTTGTCCTTATCACAAATGGGGTTATGAGCAACTGACGAAGGGCTTAGCACGTTCGGTTCTTTGCTTATATTCAAACATCACTTTTGCGCATATCTGCAAACTGTTAACCTCCCCCAGCTCCGTTTGGGGCTGCGCGACCGTGCGCGCAGATTTGTTCAGCGGCCTGAAGTCATCGCGACAACGCATCGCCTGTTTTGGGCCGTCTAAGCAGCAGTGAACCGCCTGAGAACAGGACCACCATGTACGTATATGACGAGTACGATCAGCGGATCGTCGAGGACCGCGTCAAGCAGTTCCGCGACCAGACCCGCCGCTACCTGGCCGGCGAGCTTAGCGAAGAAGAGTTCCGCCCGCTTCGCCTGCAAAACGGCCTCTACATTCAGCGCTTCGCCCCGATGCTGCGCGTGGCTGTGCCTTACGGCCAGCTGACCTCCCGCCAGGCCCGCATGCTGGCGAAGATCGCCCGCGACTACGACAAGGGCTACGCGCACATCAGCACCCGCCAGAACGTGCAGTTCAACTGGCCGGCGCTGGAAGACATCCCCGACATCCTCGCTGAACTGGCGACCGTGCAGATGCACGCGATCCAGACCAGCGGTAACTGCCTGCGCAACGTCACCACGGACCAGTTTGCAGGCGTCGCTGCCGATGAGCTGGTTGACCCGCGCCCGTGGTGCGAGATCGTGCGTCAGTGGACGACGTTCCACCCGGAATTCGCCTACCTGCCACGCAAGTTCAAGATTGCGATCAACGGTTCGACTTCCGACCGCGCTGCCATCGAAGTTCACGACATCGGCCTTGAGCCGGTAAAAAACGCCGCGGGCGAGCTGGGCTTCCGCGTCCTGGTGGGCGGTGGTCTGGGTCGTACCCCGGTCGTGGGTGCGTTCATCAATGAGTTCCTGCCCTGGCAGGATCTGTTGAGCTACCTGGATGCCATCCTGCGGGTGTACAACCGTTACGGTCGTCGCGACAACAAGTACAAGGCGCGGATCAAGATCCTGGTCAAGGCGCTCACCCCGGAAGTGTTCGCCGAGAAGGTCGAGGCGGAAATGGCCCACTTGCGTGGCGGCCAGACCACCCTGACCGAAGCCGAAGTACATCGTGTCGCCAGGCATTTTGTCGATCCTGAATACAAGGTCCTGACTGACTACAGCGCAGAGCTGGCTCAGTTGGACAAGGAACATCCCGGTTTCGCCCGCTGGCGCGCGCGCAATGTGCTGGCTCACAAAAAGCCTGGTTATGCCGCTGTGACGCTGTCACTGAAACCGACCGGTGTTGCGCCGGGTGACGTCACTGACAAGCAACTGGACGGCATCGCCGATCTGGCCGAGCGCTACAGCTTCGGCCAGCTGCGCACGTCCCACGAGCAGAACGTGATCCTGGCTGACGTCGAGCAAAGCCTGTTGTTCACCCTGTGGGGTGAGTTGCGTGAACAAGGTTTCGCGACGCCGAACATTGGCCTGCTGACCGACATCATCTGCTGCCCTGGGGGTGATTTCTGCTCGCTGGCCAACGCCAAGTCGATTCCGATTGCCGAATCCATCCAGCGCCGCTTCGACGACCTGGATTACCTGTTCGACATCGGTGAGCTGGACCTGAACATCTCCGGCTGCATGAATGCCTGCGGTCACCACCACGTCGGCCATATCGGCATTCTGGGCGTGGACAAGAAAGGCGAAGAGTTCTATCAGGTTTCCCTGGGCGGCAGCGCCAGCCGGGATGCGAGCCTGGGCAAGATCCTTGGCCCGTCGTTCGCGCAGGACGCCATGCCGGATGTAATCGAGAAGCTGATCAACGTCTACGTCGAAACACGCAACGAAGACGAGCGCTTCATCGACACCTATCAGCGGATCGGCATCGACCCCTTCAAGGAGCGCGTCTATGCAGCGAATCATTAAGAACAACGAAGTCATCGACGAGACTTGGCACCTGCTGCCCAAGGACACTACCCTTGACGGCCTGTCCAACTGCGATGACCTGATCGTGCCGTTGGCTCTGTGGCGTGAACACGCCCACGCACTCAAGGCCCGCGACGGCGGTCTGGGCGTGTGGCTGGACAGCGACGAAGAAGCCGAGGAACTCGGTGATGACGCCAATCAATTCCAGGTCATTGCCCTGAACTTCCCGGCGTTCACCGATGGCCGCAGCTACTCCAATGCGCGCCTGCTGCGTGATCGCTATGGTTTCAAAGGCGAGTTGCGGGCAATTGGCGATGTATTGCGTGATCAGTTGTTCTACCTGCATCGCTGCGGTTTCGATGCCTTCGCGATCCGTGCCGACAAAGACCCGTACGAAGCACTGGAAAGCCTCAAGGATTTTTCGGTGACGTATCAGGCTGCAACCGACGAGCCACTGCCGTTGTTCCGTCGTCGTTGATTCGACACTGATCGACGCGCAACGAAAAGCCCCGGTTTCGTGAGAAGCCGGGGCTTTTTGTTTGGGCACTGTATATATCGCTGACGTCATACACACTGTAGGAACCGGCCTGCTGGCGAGCGCGGCAGACCAGCTACCTTGATGCTGGCTGACCCACCGCTTTCGCCAGCAAGCCGGCTCCTACAGAAACGCGGCAGAGCAGATACCTCGATGCTGGCTGATCCATCGCTTTCGCCAGCAACCCGGCTTCTACAGAAACGCGGCAGAGCAGATACCTCGATGGTGGCTGATCCACCGCTTTCGCCAGCAAGCCGGCTTCTACAGAAACGCGGCAGAGCAGATACCTCGATGGTGGCTGATCCACCGCTTTCGCCAGCAAGCCGGCTCCTACAGAAACGCGGCAGAGCAGATACCTCGATGTCGGCTGGCCCGCCGCATTCGCCAGCGTTCCTACAGCACGCCGCAGCGCGGGCGGGTCACCAAAAACGCTGCTGCATCAACTTGCTCCACCACCCTGTCACCAACCGATCCACCGAACTGCTGGCGGCCAACCCCACGCGCTCTTGCAGGCTCTTGCGCTCGGCATAGTGCAGGTGGAACACCTCGGCGGTCTTGGCTTTCTCGGACAGGTACTCATCGCTGGTCTTCAACTCGTCGACCAACTGTTTGTCCTTGGCCGCCATTCCCAGCCAGACCTCGCCGGTCGCCACTTCATCGATCTGCAACTGCGGCCGATAACTGGCGACGAAGTTCTTGAACAGTTCGTGGGTGATGTCCAGATCCTGCTGGAATTTCTCACGACCCTTTTCGGTGTTTTCACCAAACACGGTCAACGTGCGTTTGTATTCGCCGGCGGTCAACACTTCGAAATCGATATCGTGCTTTTTCAGCAGGCGATTGACGTTGGGCAGTTGCGCGACTACGCCGATAGAACCCAGCACGGCGAACGGCGCACTGATGATTCGCGTGCCAATGCAGGCCATCATGTATCCGCCGCTGGCTGCCACCTTGTCGATACAGATGGTCAGCGGAATGCCCGCCTGACGGATACGCGCCAGTTGCGAAGAGGCCAGCCCGTAGCTGTGCACCATGCCGCCGCCGCTCTCCAGGCGCAGTACCACCTCGTCCTTGTCCGTGGCCAGCGTCAGCAGCGCAGTGATCTCGTGCCGCATGCTCTCGGTGGCCGAGGCCTTGATATCACCGTCGAAATCCAGGACATAGACGCGAGGTTTGACCACCGCCTGGTTTTTGTCTTTCTTGTCCTTCTTCTGCTCCTTGGCCTGGGACTTGCGAAGGGCCTTTAGGCGCGCCTTGTCCAGCAGCGAACCCTCCAGACGATCACGCAGGCCCTTGTAGAAATCATTGAGCTTGGTCACGTGCAACTGACCGCCACCGCTGCGCCGGCCCCGACCACGCATCGAGGCGATGACCACCAGCACCACGACAATGGCGATCACCACGGTAACGGTTTTTGCCAGAAAGCTGGCGTAATCGAAAATAAACTCCACAGAAGCTCCTTACCTACACGTCAGATCCGAGACAGGATCGCGAATGGACCCAGCATACCGGCGCGCCTTGCGCCGAGCCAGCCAGACGACTGTCAAAGATCATGACAATCGAGCAATTCAAACAAGCGTATGTTTTTTTATTGACAGACCCTGCGCCGTCCTCATAACCTCGCATCACTTTCAACGTACCGGGATGACGTGGACGTGGGCAGCATCTACCTCATACGACATGGCCAAGCCTCCTTTGGTGCGGACGATTACGATGTCCTCTCGCCGACCGGTTATCGCCAGGCCGAAGTCCTCGGCGCACACCTGGCGCAACTGGGGTTGAGGTTCGATCGCTGCATCTGCGGCAGTCTATTTCGCCAGCGCCACACCGCCGAAACTGCCCTGGCGCAACTGGATGCCGCAGGCCTCGCGACGCCTATGCTCGAAACCGATTCCGCGTTCAACGAATTCGACGCCGAAGCCGTGATCCGCGCCCTGCTCCCGGCGATGTTGCCCGACGAGCCTGAAGCGCTGGAAGTCATGCGTAACGCCGCGCACAACCGCGCAGAATTTCAGCGTCTGTTCGCACTGATCATCGGACGCTGGCTGGGCGGGCAGCATGACACCCCGGCGCTGCAGAGCTGGCTCGCGTTCGTCGAGCAGGTACAAAGTGGCCTTGCGCGCATTCTGGACAGTGCCGGCCCGAGCGATCGCATCGCCGTGTTCACGTCGGGCGGCACCATCACCGCCCTGCTCCACCTCATCACTCAAATGCCAGCAACCCAGGCATTCGAACTCAACTGGCAAATCGTCAACACCTCGCTCAACCAACTGAAATTTCGTGGTCGTGAGGTGTCCCTGGCTTCCTTCAACAGTCACGCGCATCTGCAACTGATGAAGGCGCCGGAGCTCATCACCTACCGCTGAGCCCGGCCAACCGCACCCGCAAGGTGCCTGCAATCACTCATATAAAAGGATGACACCATGACCTCCGTAGCCGATGCCGTACAAGCGATGAAAGCCAAGTTCAACCCGGAAGCCGCTGCGGGCCTGGACCTGGTGTTCGGTTTCCGTATCGATGAAACCAAGAATTTCTCCCTGATCGTCAAGGACAAGACCTGCGAACTGCAGGAAGGCGAAAACCCGGATGCACAAGTCACCCTGGTGATGGACGGCGAAACCCTGGAAGGCATCGTCAGCGGCGAAACCGATGGCATGCAAGCGTTCATGAGCGGCAAGCTGCGCGCTGAAGGCGACATGATGCTGGCGATGAAATTGAGCGAGCTGTTTCCATCCTGATTTCACACCGCAGAGGCGTGAAGTTCGATCACCGATAACCTGTAGCAGTCCGGCTTGCCAGCGGCGGCGATTGAAAGTAAGCCAAAGCCGGCAGGTCATGCCGCGGCAGGCAAAGCAGTGTTTCGAACAGAAAAACCGAAGTCTTCAGGCTTCGGTTTTTTTTGCGCGATCGTCTGCCCGTTGCTTGAATCAAAGACGCTGATCGTTCCGTAACACGCTCGCCAATAAGGCAGCGCAACGCTTGTTCGACGTCCTGGACGCGCATTAGATTAGTCAATGATCGAGACCCACCAAAATAATCAGCAGGGATAAGCATGGCGCTAACCGACCAGTCCACCCAGGTTCGATCCGGCGAGGAACTCGATGCAGGGTTGATCGATCCTTACCTCAAAGCCCGGATTCCCGGCCTGAGCGGCACCGCGCAGATCAGCCAGTTTCCCGGCGGCGCCTCCAACCTCACGTACTTGCTCAAATATCCCGAGCAGGAACTGGTGCTGCGTCGGCCTCCATTCGGCCACAAAGCCAAAAGCGCCCACGACATGGGCCGTGAGTTTCGCATTCTCAACCAGCTCAGCGGTGCTTTCCCCTATTGCCCCAAAGCCTACGTGCACTGCACCGATGAATCGCTGATCGGCGCCGAGTTCTACGTCATGGAGCGGGTCAAGGGCATCATCCTGCGTTCCGAGCTGCCCACCGAGCTGAACTTCGATGTCGCGCAAACCGAAGCCCTGTGCAAAAGCTTCATCGACAAACTGGTCGACTTGCACCAGGTCGACTACAACGCCTGTGGTCTGGGCGATCTGGGCAAGCCGCAGGGCTATGTAGAGCGGCAGATTCGCGGCTGGACCGAGCGCTACGAGAAGGCGCGCACCCCGGACGCGCCAAGCTGGGAAAAAGTCGCGCGCTGGCTGGACGAGAAAAAACCGGCCGACCACCCGACCCCAAGCCTGGTGCACAACGACTATCGCTTCGACAACGTGATTCTGGACCCTGAAAATCCGATGCAGATCATCGGTGTGCTGGACTGGGAGCTCACCACGCTGGGCGACCCGCTGATGGACCTGGGCAACAGCCTGGCGTACTGGATACAGGCCGACGACCCAGCGCCCGTACAACTGATGCGCAGGCAGCCGAGCCATGCAACGGGCATGCTGACCCGCGAGCAGTTCGTGACCTATTACGCCGAACGCTCGGGCGTTCGCATCGACAACTTCGATTTTTACTACACCTACGGGCTGTTCCGCCTGGCCGGCATTGTTCAGCAGATCTACTACCGGTTCTTCCACGGACAGACTCGGGATAAGCGCTTCGCGCAGTTCATTCACATGAACAAACTGCTGGAACACATGGCTTTACAGGTGATCGACCGCTCCAGTCTCTGAGCTGTATGACCGCTGCTGACCCCGATTGCGACAGGATAAGGAAAACAACATGTCCAAGACTCAACTGTTCGACCTCGACGGCAAGATCGCCTTCGTTTCCGGCGCCAGCCGCGGCATCGGCGAGGCGATCGCCAGGCTCCTGGCCCAGCAAGGCGCTCACGTCATCGTGTCCAGCCGCAAGCTCGAAGGCTGCCAGCACGTTGCCGACGCGATCATTGCCGAGGGCGGCAAGGCCACCGCGATTGCTTGCCATATCGGCGAGATGGAGCAGATTACCGGCGTCTTTGCGCGCATCCGAGAAGAATTCGGTCGCCTCGACATTCTGGTGAACAACGCTGCGACCAATCCGCAGTTCTGCAATGTGCTGGACACTGACCTGGGGGCATTCCAGAAGACTGTGGACGTCAATATTCGCGGTTACTTTTTCATGTCCGTGGAAGCCGGCAAGCTGATGCGCGAACACGGCGGCGGCAGCATCATCAACGTGGCATCGATCAATGGTGTTTCACCGGGGATTTTTCAGGGCATTTACTCGGTGACCAAGGCGGCTGTGATCAACATGACCAAGGTGTTCGCCAAGGAGTGCGCGCAGTTCGGCATTCGCTGCAATGCACTGCTACCGGGCCTGACCGACACCAAGTTCGCCTCGGCGCTGGTCAGCAACGAGAAGATTCTCAACACCGCACTGGCACAGATTCCGCTCAACCGCGTCGCCGCGCCGGGCGAAATGGCTGGCACTGTGCTGTACCTGGCCAGCGATGCGTCGAGTTACACCACAGGTGTGGCGTTGAATGTGGATGGCGGTTTTTTGTCCTGAGCCACGCCCCTATCACTGTGGGAGCGAATTCATCCGCGAAAAATGGTTCAGGCGACATAGATACGTCGTCTGGAACGCCGTCTCGCGAATGAATTCGCTCCTACAGGTTTTGTATATACCTGAGGACTGAGGCGAATCTGAGGCTTATCTGATGGAATAAAAATTCCAACCAGATCACTCAGCGAATACATTTTCCGCACAACAACAATCCTTCAAGGACGCTGTCATGCGTGAATCATCGCTTCCTGATCTGGGTGTCGGCCTGATCGGCACAGGTTTCATGGGTCGGGCGCACGCTCTGGCTTTCCATAACGCGCGCACTGCCTTCGATCTCCCGGTCAACCTCAGACTCAGTGCGTTGGCCGACGCAGACTCCGCCCGCGCCGAGCACTGCGCGCGCGCCTGGGGTTTCGACCACAGCCACGACGACTGGGAACGCCTGATCAGCGATCCAACAGTCAATCTGGTCGCGATTACTACGCCCAATCACCTGCATTTCCCCATGGCGATGGCTGCCCTCGAGGCTGGCAAGGCGGTGTATTGCGAAAAGCCGCTTGCAGTCAGCCTTGAGCAAGCGCGGGCAATGCACAGCGCGGCCCTGAAAGCCGGCGTGGTGACCCGGGTTGGTTACAACTATCAGCACAATCCGATCATTGGCCTGGCCAGACAAATGATCGAAAGCGGTGAACTGGGACAGATCGTCAGTTTTCAGGGGGAGTTCAGCGAGGACTTCATGGCCGACCCGCAGTCGCCGTGGTGCTGGCGTTGCGAGCAGGCTCATGCCGGTGGCGCCTTGGCGGACCTCGGCAGTCACCTGCTGTCGATGGCTCGCTATCTGTTGGGCGATATCGAAGCGGTGTGCGCCGACTCGCAAACCGTGCATGGCCAGCGCCCGGCGTGCATCGGCAGTCAGGAGCAGCGCCAGATCGCCATCGATGACCAGACCTACGCACTGCTGCGTTTCGCCAATGGTACGCGCGGCACCTTCGGCAGCAGTTGGCTCAAGCATGGCTACAAGAATCATTTGAGCTTCGAGATCAGCGGCACCCAAGGCACGCTGTCGTTCGATCAGGAGCGCCTCAACGAGCTGCGCCTGTATCGTGCCGGTGCACCCGGTCGCGATGGCTTTCAGCGGATTCTGGCGGGACCGACGCAACCGGGTTATGCAGCGTTCTGCCCGGCGCCAGGGCATCAACTGGGGTACAACGAACTCAAGACCCTGGAAGTGCATGCGCTGATTCAGGCGCTGTGCGGAAAAAGCAGCGAAGGTCCGGACTTTGCCGAGGCGCTGGAAGTGGAGCGTCTGGCGACGGCGATTCGGGTGGCGGCCAAAGAGATGCGCTGGGTGAAGGTCTCGGATATTTGAACGGGGCGTTAATCGGCGCCACACCTGAATGATCCGCCGAATTTTATTTTCTGTGGGAGCGAATTCATTCGCAAAAAGTGGTTCAGGCGACATAGATACGTTGTCTGTAACGCCGCCTCGCGATTGAATTCGCTCCCACAGGGGGCGGGGTGATCTGAAGGCGTTGCGAAGAATCGAGACGGTCTCATTCGCGCGCCACCGAAGCTTCCGCCAGATCCGGAATCCAAAACTGTGAGAGCGAATTCATTCGCGAAAAATGGTTCAGGCGACATAGATACGTCGGCTGTAACCACGCTCCGCGAATGAGTTCGCTCACACAGGTACTTTGCTCTAACCGGCAAAGCCTTGGATTGGCCATGCAACGGTCTATGCCTTACAGGTAGAATGCCGCGCTTCCGGGCAGCCATTCTGCCTGTCTGCCAAGTAAGCCCTCTGCCATGCCGTTCGAACTCACCGTTGATCCCACCACGTTGGTAGTGCTCGCCCTTGTCGCTTTCGTTGCCGGTTTCATCGATGCCATTGCCGGTGGCGGCGGCCTGCTGACCACTCCTGCTTTGCTGACAGCCGGTCTGCCGCCGCATCTAGTGCTGGGCACCAACAAGCTCAGTTCGACCTTCGGCTCGGCTACCGCCGGCTTCACCTTCTACCGGCGCAAGCTGTTTCACCCAAGACACTGGACCCGCGCACTGGTCGGCACCGCTGTCGGCGCCCTGGTCGGGGCGGTGGTCGCGCACTACTTGCCCGCCGAGCTGCTGAACCAGATGCTCCCGGTGATCGTGTTCGGCTGCGGCCTGTACCTGCTGTTCGGCGGCACGCCCAAAGCGCCGCTGGACAGCGACGCGCCGATCAAGCGCAAATGGCAGCTGCCACAGGGACTCGCGCTGGGGTTTTACGACGGTGTGGCAGGCCCAGGCACTGGCGCGTTCTGGACGGTCAGCACCCTGCTGATGTATCCGGTCGATCTGGTCAAGGCCAGCGGCGTGGCGCGCAGCATGAATTTCGTCAGCAATGCGGCGGCCCTGACGATCTTTGCGATCAATGGCTCGGTGGACTGGGCTATCGGCCTGGCCATGGGCTCGGCGCTGATGGTGGGAGCGTTTCTGGGAGCGAGAACGGCGATTCAGGGCGGCGCCAAGTTCATCCGCCCTGTCTTTATCACCGTTGTTCTGGGCTTAACTGTCCGCCTGGCCTGGCAACACTGGTTCGGGGGCACCTGAGCGCTGGGCCAGATACAAGTCGATCAGATAACGTGCAATGGAGCGGCTGGCCGGTAACGGTGGCATGTCGTGGATGCTGAACCATTGCGCATCTTCGATCTCATCGGCCTGAGGCACGATCTCGCCACTTTCGTATTCCGCGTGAAAGCCCAGCATCATCGAGTGCGGGAACGGCCAGCACTGGCTGCCCTTGTACTGGATGTTTTTGACCTTGACCTGCACCTCCTCCATGACCTCGCGCCGTACGCAATCTTCGGCAGACTCGCCCGGCTCCGCGAACCCGGCCAGTGTGCTATAGACGCCGGTCACGAATCGCGGGGAACGGGCCAATAGCACTTCATCGCCGCGAGTGATGAGCACGATCATGCTCGGCGAGATGCGCGGATAGGCGCGCAGGTCGCAGTGCTTGCAATACATTGCCCGCTCACCCGGCACCTGCTGCATCGGCTGACCGCAGCTGCCGCAAAAACGATGCTCGCGCGCCCAGGTGCTAATCTGCGCGGCATAACCGAGCTTCTGAAAGATATCGGCATCGTTGTCCAGCATGAACTGGCGCAAGGTCTGCCAGCTCGCGCCCTCCAGGTCGACCGGATGCTTGAGGACTTGCACATAGACCGGCTCGCCATCGAAATGCCCGATGCCGTGCTCGCTGATCAGCGGCAAATCCTGCCGCTTGAGCCATTCCCGGGGGAACATCACTCCATTGCCGTCCAGCAAAAACCCCCGATCACTGTGTACCACGGCCCAGCCGCCGGATGCCTGGGTATCGAGCACGGCGGTGGTCCAACGCCTGGGGCGCGTCATGAAAGAACTCCTCTGGTGAGCGACCTGCGCCGCTCGACATCCCGGCGCCTCAAACGGGGCGCGGACACTCGGCGGCGCAAAGCGCGTGCGAAGCCAGCTTCGCAGTCAATTATCGAAGACCGGCTTCTGATTGCCCATGTGGGCGACCATTGCCAGCTTCAGGTCCGCCGATTGCAACATGGCAGCGTTCCAGGTGGCAACGTATTCAAGACCGTCGTCGACACTATGATCACGCATGTAAGCAATCATGCGCTTGCTGCCGCTAATGGCAATCGGGGATTTCGCAGCGATTTCACCAGCGATGGCGAACACACCTTCGAGCAACTGTTCATGACCGTCGAAAGTCCGGTTGACCAGACCGATGCGCTGCGCTTCATCCGCCTTGACGTTGCGGCCGGTGTAAGCCATCTCCCGCATCATGCCGTCGCCGATCAGCCTCGGCAGGCGTTGCAGCGTGCCGACGTCCGCCGCCATGCCCATATCGATTTCACGGATGGAAAACAGCGCATCGTCCGCCGCGTAACGCATGTCACAGGCGCTGATCAGGTCGATGGCGCCGCCGATGCAATAGCCCTGAACGGCCGCCAGTACCGGCTTGCTGCAACGGTCGACGACGCTGAAGGATTGTTGCATCTGCAGGATCTTGCGCCGTAGCAGTCGCGCGTTGCGGCCGACGTCCTTGCCCAGTTCATTGGCTACCGAGGCCAGCAACATCAGATCAATCCCTGACGAGAAATGCTTGCCTGCGCCACTGAGCACTACCACGCGAACGTCATCGGTGTCTTCGACCCACTGGAAAATGTCGATAATTTCGCTCCAGAATGCCGCGTTCATGGCATTGATCTTTTCCGGGCGATTGATTTGCACGTGGGCGATATGGTCGGTCAGCTCGACCTTGAAAGCGCTGTAGTCGGACACGGGCTTGTTCCTTGAATGGCTTGAATGACCGGTAGGCGAGTGAAGATCACTGACGCCGGACTATATCAAGGCGATCGGAACGCCGCAGGCAACGGTTGCGCCATTTGCCGGACCGCAAGCAGCTGGAAAGCACCTACCGGTATCCCCGTGCCGTCCAGAAAAACTGAACCGGCGACCAGGTGGATGGTCCAGAGACATGGCAGCGAAGATCCGCAATTACGCGTCGATCGCCGCTGCCCAGGGTGACCGATCGAACACTGGCACCCTATCTTTTTCAGGTCGCAAGAGGGCGATTTTTGAGTACATCAAAAGCGGCAACCGGCATAGTGGGCCTGGACGACATCCTTGCAGGAGGTCTTTCACGTAGTCATGTGTTTCTTCTCGAAGGGGAACCCGGAACCGGCAAGACCACCGTAGCCCTGCAGTTTCTGCTGGCGGGCGCCGCCGTGGGTGAACGCTGCCTTTACATCACGCTGTCCGAAACCGAGCGCGAGCTGCGCGACGGCGCACGCTCCCACGGCTGGGAGCTGGATGACCACATCGAGGTGTTCGAGCTGACCCCGCCCGAGGATCTGCTCAACGCCGAACATCAGCAGAGCCTGTTGTATTCGTCCGACCTTGAACTGGGCGAAGCGACCAAACAGATTTTCGAGATCGTTGAACGGGTCAGGCCCAAGCGCGTAGTCATCGACAGCCTTTCGGAAATCCGCCTGCTGGCACAGAGCTCTTTGCGTTATCGGCGGCAGATTCTGGCGATCAAGCACTACTTCGCGCGCTATGACGCCACCGTGATGCTGCTGGACGACCTGACCACCGAGGCGCTGGACAAGACCGTGCATAGCGTCGCCCACGGGGTAATTCGCCTGGAGGAACTGACTCCGTCCTATGGTGCCGAGCGCCGGCGTCTGCGAGTGGTCAAGTATCGCGGCCAGAAGTATCGCGGTGGGTATCACGACTTCAACATCATGGCCGACGGCATTCAGGTGTTCCCGCGGCTGGTGGCGGCCGAGCATCGCAACGGCTACCAGAGCACGCGGCTGAGCAGCGACATTCCTGAACTCGACGCCTTGCTTGGCGGGGGTATCGACAGCGGCTCCAGCACCTTGATTCTTGGCCCCGCCGGGACCGGCAAATCACTGATCTCGCTGGTGTTCGCCGCAGCGGCCGCAGCGCGTGGAGAAAAGGTCGGGCTGTTCATTTTCGACGAGGAATTGCGGCTCCTCTTCGAACGCATGAAGAAGGTCGGGATCGACCTCAAAGCATTGCAGGACACAGGCAATCTGCTGATCGAGCAGGTGGACGCCGCGGAGTTGTCCCCAGGCGAATTTTCGCATCGGGTACGCCACAGCGTGGACGAGAAGCAAATCCGCACGGTAGTCATCGACAGTCTCAATGGCTACCAAGCGGCGATGCCGGAAGAGAACGCTCTGGTGCTGCACATGCATGAGCTGCTGCTCTACCTCAACCGTCAAGGCGCCTCGACGTTCATGACAGTCGCACAGCACGGCCTGGTCGGCGACATGCGCGCCCCGGTGGATATCACCTATCTGGCCGACACGGTGATTCTGTTGCGTTATTTCGAAGCGCTAGGCAAAGTCCGTCGCGCCATCTCCATTATCAAGAAACGCACTGGATCCCATGAATCGACCATCCGCGAATACCGCATCAGTGGCTCTGGAATGAAAATCGGCGATCCGCTGGAAGCGTTTCAAGGCGTGCTGCGCGGCGTGCCTCACTATTTTGGCGAAAGCAACCCGTTGCTGCGGGATGAAGACGCGTGAGTACGCCGGGGCAACTGTCAGAGCGCGCAATCATCCTGGCCCCGCAAGGCCGAGACAGCCAGATTGCCTTGCGAATCCTGCAAGAAGCAGGCTTCCCGGCGCTCATTACCCACGACCTGACGGGCCTGTGCAAGGAGCTGGTGTCTGGCGCCGGTCTCGCCATCGTCGCCGACGAGGCATTGCGCGGAGCCGACCTCAATCCGTTGCTCAACCTGTTGAGCCATCAACCCGCCTGGTCGGACCTGCCGATTGTGCTGCTGACCCACCATGGCGGGCCAGAGCAGAATCCGTCGGCGCGGCTGGGCAAGATGCTCGGCAACGTGACCTTCCTCGAGCGCCCGTTTCACCCGGCGACGCTGGTCAGCTTGGTGACCACGGCGGTACGCGGACGCCGAAGGCAATATGAAGCGCGAAGCCGCATGGAAGACCTGCTCGAAAGTGAGCAGCGCCTGCAGCATGCACTCAAGGCCGGACGACTTGGGTCGTGGCAACTGGAGGCCGAATTCCTAGAACTGGACAGTTCGGACATCAGCAAATCGCATTATGGACGCGATGAACATGCGCCCTTCACCTATCACCAATGGCTGGATTCGGTGTATCCCACCGACCAGCCACGCATGCAGTCAGCGTTGCAAAACAGCCTCGATACCGGCGATGACTTCATCATCGAGTTTCGTAATGTCTGGCCTGACGGCTCGCTGCACTGGGTCGACGTGCGCGCCCGTGCCATTCGCGCGCGCAATGGTCGAGTCAGTCTGCTGGCCGGGGTGACGTCCGACATCACCGAACGCAAGCAGGCCGAGACTCAGTTGCGCCAGCTTAACGAAACCCTGGAACAACAAGTCGAGGAACGCACATCGCAACTGCGTCACAACGAAGAAGTGCTGCGCCAGTCGCAGAAGATGGAAGCCGTCGGCCAACTCACCGGCGGTATCGCCCACGACTTCAACAACATGCTGACCGGCATCATCGGTAGCCTCGAATTACTCAGACGCCGCGTGGCACGTGGCCGTACCGAAGACCTCGACGGGCTGATCGATCTGGGTGTGACCTCAGCCAACCGCGCCGCAGCACTGACTCATCGCCTGCTGGCATTTTCCCGCCGCCAGTCGCTGGACTCCAAGCCGGTGGAGATGAACGAGCTGGTCAATTCCATGGGTGAGCTGCTGCATCGCAGCGTCAACGAGAGCGTGCGCCTGGACATGCGTCTGGAGCCGCAACTCTGGACCGCGGAAGCCGACCCCAACCAGCTGGAAAGCGCTCTGCTCAATCTGGTGCTCAACGCCCGGGACGCCATGCCCGACGGCGGCATGCTGATGATCGAAACCTTCAATCGCAAGCTCGACCGCGATTTTACCAATGCCTATGAAAATCTGCTTCCCGGCGACTACGTAGTGCTTAGCGTCACCGACACCGGTATCGGCATGCCGGAGAATGTCATCAATCGGGCATTCGACCCGTTCTTCACCACCAAACCGATCGGTCAGGGTACGGGACTCGGACTGTCGATGATCTACGGTTTCACCAAACAGTCCCACGGCCACGTTTCCATCGAAAGCCAGGTCGGTCACGGCACCACCGTGCAGCTGTTCCTGCCGCGCTTCAAGGGCAACAAGGACGTGGAAGACATCAGCATCGATCGCCAGGCGATCGAAGCCCGCGCCGGTGAAACCATTCTGATCGTGGAAGATGATCCCGCCGTGCGCGCGCTGGTCAGCCAGGTGCTGAGCGAGTTGGGGTATGCCTATCTGGAGGCTGGTGACGCGGTGGGCGCGGTGCCCATTCTCGAATCCGGGCAGCGCATCGACTTGATGATCAGTGACGTCGGATTACCCGGCATGAACGGTCGGCAGCTGGCGGATATCGGTCGGCAACTGCGCCCGGAGCTACGAGTGCTGTTCATCACCGGCTACGCGGAAAACGCCGCGACTCGCGCGGGGTTCCTCGAAGAAGGCATGCAGATGATCACCAAGCCGTTCGCGTTCGATCAGTTGACCGCCAAGGTGCGGGAGATGATTGAGGGGTGATCTGCGTGTGCTGTAGTGAATAATGCCCCGCAGACGGCGCTGACCAATACCTGTAGCACACGGCTTGCTGGCGTTGGCGGCTTCAAAAGTCTCCCCCGGCTAGCCGTGCTTCTCGTGCTGCTTTCTCTTGCTGCCATGAGTGCGCGAACCAGTTCATTGCCCTACCCTCATCACCGGCAAACGCGCCCCAGAAGATGCGATCAGTTCAACAAACTCTGAATCTTTGAATGCAGGGTTTCCATCGTGAACGGCTTGGCCAGTATCGGCGCCTTGCGGGCAATCGGGCTGCCGGATTCAACTATTTCCGCCGGGTATCCACTGATGAAAATGACTTTCAACTCCGGTCGCAGCTTGACGGCAGGTTCGGCGATCATCACCCCGGATACCCCACCCGGCAGGCGATAGTCGGTGATCATCAGGTCCAGGTGCGGCTTGGTCGCGAGAATTTCGAAAGCCTGCTCGCCGTTTTCCGCCTGCAATACGCGATAACCCTCTCCCGACAGATAGTCGGACAGCAGCATCAGGATCAGCGGCTCGTCTTCGACGATCAGTACGACATTTTCAGCATCAGAGCTCATTGGCACGCCTTCAATCTTATAAATAGCTGCCATTACGACCATGGCCCGCTCTAGAGGTTGCGCAGAAAAATCAGATATTTACCTGGGCGGTCAATGCAGATTGAACATGACTGCCCTGACCTTTAAACACAACGCCCAGGCCTGCGGCTGACGGGCCTCGCAGGCATTCAAAGAGGCAGGCTGACGCGAAACATCGAACCGCAGCCCTCTTCGCTTTCGACCGTGATCGAGCCACCGTGGGCCGCCACGATCTGATCGGAAATGAACAGCCCCAGCCCAAGTCCGGATACTGCGTGACTGGCCGATACCCGTTCGAACTGCTGAAAGATGCGTTTCTGGTTTTCCGCGCTGATGCCGATGCCCTGATCCTTCACTTCCACCCGCGCTTCGTTACCTTCGCTATAGACCCGTACCTCGATGGGTTTATGAGCGCCATAGCGCAAAGCGTTGGTCAGCATGTTCGCCATGACCTGCTCGATGCGGAATTCATCCCAGACGCCAATCACAGGCGCGCTGGCGTGCAACGTCACGACGCTCTCGGCGGCGGCGATCTGCGCGGCGTAGCTTTCCACCAGATTGGCAACCAGCTCGGCCAAATCGAACGCGCTGGTGCGGATCGACAGTTTGCCGGTGCGGATCCTCGACACGTCGAGCATGTCTTCGATCAGGCGAATCAGGCTCTGAATCTGCCGCTCGTCACGCTCGACCATGGCCTTGAGCTTGTCCATCGTGAACGCGGAAGCGTTGTCCTTGGCCAGGTGCAACTTGCGCAGCTGGGTTTCCAGGATCAAACCGTTGAGCGGCGTACGCACCTCGTGAGACACGATCGACATGAAGTCGTCGCGCATACGGATCGCGTGTTCCAGCTCGTTCTGCGTGGACTTGAGCTCACGCAACAGCGCCTCCTGCTCCTGCCGACTGCGCTCGAGCTCTTCGACCTGCTGCTTCATGGCTTTGCGCTGGCGATACAGGTCGACGAAGACATTGACCTTGCTCTTCACCGCATGAATGTCCAGCGGCTTGTGCAGAAAGTCCACCGCGCCGCTTTCATAGCCTTTGAAGGCGTAGTTCAGCTCACGTCCGGCGGCGCTGACGAAGACGATGGGGATGTTTTTGGTTTTCTCGGTGCCACGCATCATCTCGGCCAGCTCGAAGCCGTTCATGCCCGGCATCTGCACGTCGAGAATCGCCATGGCGAACTCATGCTCCAGCAGCAGCGATAACGCTTCATCGGCCGACAGCGCCTTGAACACCTGTCGGTCCTCGCGCTTGATCAATGCTTCAAGCGCGAGCAGGTTTTCCGGCAGATCGTCGACGATCAGCAACTTGGCTTTTATTTCACTCAGCATGCAATTCGTTCCAGCTCGACAAGCAACAGGCCAATATCGGGCAAAGGCAGGAGAAAGTCCGGTGTGTGCAGGGCCAACGCAGCGTCGGGCATGGTGCGCGCCAACGCCTGGGCGGGGTCCTGGACCACGGTAAGACCACCGTATTCCTTGATTCGTGCCATTCCCTTGGCACCATCGTTGTTAGCACCGGTCAACAGCACTCCGGCAAGCTTTGCATCATAAGCGTCAGCGGCGGATTCAAAGAGGATGTCGATGCTGGGGCGCGAGTGATACACCCGCTCCTCCTGGCTGAACGACAGCGTCAGGTCCGCTTCCACCGACAGGTGATATCCGGGCGCGGCAAAGTACAGCGTGCCGGGCGCAATCACTTCCTTGTCGTCCGCTTCCTTCACGGGGATCTCCAGATGCGAGC
This sequence comes from Pseudomonas sp., assembly GCF_050739935.1. Taxonomy (GTDB): domain Bacteria; phylum Pseudomonadota; class Gammaproteobacteria; order Pseudomonadales; family Pseudomonadaceae; genus Aquipseudomonas. Next base: position 130,644 of record NZ_JBOICF010000084.1, read on the forward strand.
CAAATACCTCGGCCAACAGACTACGGCGCTCGTCAGGCACATGCAGTACCGCGATGATCGGTAACTTGAAGCCCTTGCGCAGCGGCCGAAAAATTTTCAGCAACGCCTCGACGCCGCCCGCCGAAGCACCAACGACGATTGCATCGACCCTCGGTAACGTAGGCTGGTCCAGCTTGGCACCGGGAAAGGACGTCCTCATGATTTACGATAGATCCGCTCTTGTTTGACCAGAGGCTCGAATCGATCCTTGAAACCGGAAAATTCCAGGGTTTCCTTACTGCCCAGCACCAGAAATCCGCGATGACACAACGACTCGTGGAACAGTCCGAAGGCCCGGTCCTGCAGCTTCTTGTTGAAGTAGATCAGCACATTGCGACAGGAGATCAGGTGGGTTTCGGAAAACACGCTGTCGGTCGCCAGACTGTGGTCGGCGAACGTGACATTCTCCCGCAGGGTCTTGTCGAAGATCGCGTAATCGTAGGCGGCCGTGTAGTAGTCGGAAAACAGCCGCTTGCCGCCCGCCTTCAAGTAGTTTTCGTTATAGCCGCGAATGTTTTCCATCGAGAAAATCCCCTGCTTGGCTTTCTCCAGCGAGCGTGGATTGATATCGGTGGCATAGATAATCGTGCGGTCCAGCAGCCCTTCCTCGCGCAGCAGAATCGCCATCGAGTAAACCTCCTCCCCGGTGCTGCATCCGGCTATCCAGATCTTTAGCGAAGGGTAGGTCTTGAGCAGCGGCACGACTTCCTGCCGAATGGCCAGAAAGTGCGACGGGTCTCGAAACATCTCGCTGACCGGGATCGTCAGGAACTGCAACAGCTGCATGAACGCCGACGGATCGTGCAGCACGCGTTCCTGCAGCGCGGAGATGGTTTTCAACTCGAACTGACGCAGCGCATGAGCGACACGCCGTTTTACCGACGCGCCCGAATAATCGCGAAAATCATAGCTGTACTTCAGATAAATCGCCTCGATCAACAAGCGCAATTCGATCTCGGTGTTTCGCTCATGGGCCATCAATAAAACCTGGTGCTTCTGCAAGGGTGCTCAATTGATCCGATCCAGTCATATACGTTCCATTTTTGGCAGCCATACGCGGATCAACGAGAACAGCCGATCAAGGTCAATGGGCTTGGCCAGATAATCGTTGGAGCCGGCCTGCAGACAGCGTTCCTGATCATCTTTCATGGCCTTGGCGGTAACGGCGATGATCGGCAGCTTGCGCCAGCGTGGATCCTTGCGGATCTGCGCAGTGGCTTCAAAACCGTCCATTTCCGGCATCATCACGTCCATCAGCACCAGGTCGATGTCCTCGACGGTCTTGAGCTTTTCGATGGCTTCGAAGCCATTGCGGCCGACCTCGACGATCGCGCCCTTGTGCTCCAGCGCGCTGGTGAGCGCGAAGATGTTACGCACATCGTCATCGACTACGAGGATCTTGCGCCCCTCGAACACACGATCCCGGCTGCGCGCGGTCTTGAGCATCTTCTGCCGCTCGTTCGACAACTGCGACTCGACCTTGTGCAGGAACAGCGTCACCTCGTCCAGCAGTCGTTCCGGCGAGCGCGCGCCCTTGATGATGATGGTGCGCGAGTACTTGAGCAGCTCGGCCTCTTCATCACGGGTCAGGTTGCGGCCGGTGTAGACGATGACCGGCGGGAACGCGCAGATTTCGTCGGTGGACATGCGCTTGAGCAGATCATTGCCAAGCATGTCCGGCAGCTTCAGGTCGATGATCATGCAGTCGTAGGCATTGTCGCGCAGTAGCTCCAGGGCGTCCTGAGCGAAACCGACGGCAGTGATTTCGATGTCGTCGTCGCCGATCAGCCGCGCAATGCTGTCGCGCTGCAAGGCGTCGTCTTCGACCAGCAACACGCGCTTCACTTTCTGCGTGAGCTTGGCCTCGAGACGGGCGAACACATCCTTGAGCTCTTCACGGGTAGTCGGCTTGACCGCATAGCCGATCGCACCCATCTGCAAGGCGGCTTCCTGACGATCTTCCACGGAAATGACGTGCACCGGGATGTGCCGGGTGGCGGGCATCTCTTTCAGCCGCTGCAGTACCGTCAGCCCCGAATGATCTGGAAGGCGCATGTCCAGCAGAATGGCGTCGGGCAAAAAGTTCGTGGCCAGATCGAAGCCTTCGTCGGCGGCATGAGCGACCAGGCAGTTATAGCCGAGCTCATGGGCCAGATCGAAGAGGATATGGGCGAAACGCACCTCGTCCTCGATCACGAGAATGCAGCGATTGCTGAACGGCGCATTTTCCCGGTCATCGGCAAAACTGGCGACGGGCGCGCTGAGCTGAGCCGGTTTGGCAGCGATTACCGCAGCGGGAACCGGGGCTGGTAACGCGGCTGGCACGGCCTGCACGGCCACCGGCGGTTCTTCGCCGAACGGCGCCTGCTCGACGTACTCTTCCGGCAACACCAGGGTGAAGATGCTGCCCTGCTCCGGCGCGCTGGTGACCGAAATCGAACCGCCCAACAGGTGAGCCAGGTCCCGGGAGATCGACAGGCCCAGTCCTGTACCGCCGTAGCGTCGGTTGGTGGTGCCGTCCGCCTGGCGGAACGCTTCGAAGATGCTTTTCTGCTGATCCTCGGAAATGCCGATCCCGGAGTCGCGCACGGTAAAGACGATGCCTTCGCTTGGCTGACGCGAGACTGTAAGGCTGACCGAACCGCTTTCGGTGAATTTGATGGCGTTGGACAGCAGATTCTTGAGGATCTGCTCCAGGCGCTGGCGGTCGGTGTAAAGCGAAACCGGCGCCCCAGGCTGAACCTCGACGGAGAACTCCAGGTGTTTGTCGGCGGCCAGCGGCTGGAAGGTCATACGCAGGCTGTCGACAAGGCGGCTGACACTGCTGTTTTCCGGGCGCATGTCCAACTTGCCCGCCTCGACTTTGGAAATATCGAGAATGTCGTTGATCAGATTGAGCAGATCGTTGCCGGCGGAGTAGATCGACTCGGCGAACGTCACCTGTTCTTTGGTCAGGTTGTCCTGCGGATTCTCGGCCAGCAACTTGGCCAGAATCAACGAGCTGTTCAGCGGCGTACGCAGCTCGTGAGACATGTTGGCGAGGAATTCGGACTTGTACTTGCTCGAGCGCTGCAAGTCGTCGGCGCGGGCCTCCAGTTCGACCTGGGCAATGTGCAGTTCTTCGTTATTGCGGTCCAGGGCATCGCGCTGATCGGCCAGCGCCTTGCTTTGCTCGGCCAGTTGTTCGTTGGTCTGTTCCAGTTCGGCCTGCTGGGTTTCCAGATGGGCCTGGGACTCTTTGAGGATCCGCGACTGCTCTTCCAGTTCTTCGTTGGCGGTGCGCAGTTCTTCCTGCTGAACCTGCAACTCTTCGTTGAGCTGCTGGGTTTCAGCCAGGACTTCCTGAAGGCGCTGGCGATAGCGTGCGGCTTCGATGGAAGTCCCGACGTTCTCGGCCACCAGTTCGAGGAACTCGATGTCGCGTTCGGTCAGCTCGCGCAGGAAGCCCAGCTCGATGACGCCGTTGACCTGATCATCGTTGCTGGTCGGCACCACGACCACGCTGCGCGGTGAGCCTTCGCCCAGCCCCGAGGTGACCTTGAAATAGTCCAGGGACACATCATTCAGGGTGATGATCTGGTCTTGCTCGGCCGCCTTGCCGACCACGCCTTCACCACTGAAGATCGATTGCTCCTGCAACTCCTGCTGACGCGAAAAACCATAAGATGCCACGCGCACCAGCCCACCGTGCTCCTGGCGCACATAAACGGCGGCGACCACTGTCCCCAGGTAATGAGCGAAGAACTGGAGCACATTGCGGCCCAGCAGGTTCAGGGTCAGCTGCCCGATCACTTGCTCGGCCAGCGCGCTCTGGCCATTGCGCAGCCAGGCGACATGGGCCAGGCGCTCGGCGTCCTCCTGCTGAGCCTTGAGGTTGGCGGCATATGTGGATGACAGCGCGGTCATGTCACGACGTCCAACCCAGGCGAGGATGCCGCTTACGATCACGATAAAGACGATGTACAAGGACACCGACAAAACGGTGGTGCGAGTGACCTCGGTGTTGCGCGTCAGACGCAACTGATGCTCGATGTTCACCGCTTGGTCGTACTGATCGCGAATTTCGTCTGTCAGACGCTTGCCACGGGCGTTTTGAATGGGCGTCACATAATCGCCATTGGTGCGACGCAGGGTAATCATTTCCTGTGCGAACTGATTCCACGATTCCTGCATCGTCGCCAACCGTTTGAAACGGTCGACCTGATCGGGGTTGTCCGCGACCAGCTCCTCCAGGCTATTCAACTCGGCGATAATGCCCGGCCTGGCAACTTCATAGGGATCGAGGAAATGCTCATCACCGGTCAACAGGAACCCGCGCATACCAGTTTCCATGTCGACTGACAGCTTCAGCGAGCGGTTGATGTTGTTGATCACCCGGTCGGTGTGCTCAACCCACTGCACCACCGAAAGCAGATAAGTGATCAGAATGACGAAAAATGCAGCGCTGAGGACGCCAACTGCCAAGGGTAAACCGACGTTGCGGCTCAGAAGTTTGCGGAAACGTTGCTCATCGACTGCAGAGGTTTGGATCATCGCAAGGGCCCAGGGTGGATTTGGCTAAGCCACGGAGTTTGCCGCAAAGCTCAGGAAAAAACTCCACGTTCTGACATATACAGCTGAATTTTCAGACTTTAGTCAGCGAACGACACCATGCGTACTATACGTTCGAGTGATTAGGCGGCAGCATCACACTCAAATGAATTGTGTTTTTGCCGCCCGGAACTTGTCACAATCACTGGCTCATTTTTTAGCAGACCGGGCGGAACATGCCCGCTGCAGATTTCGCCCATTTGAAGGAAATTTTCAATGTCCGACCCAACCAGCACGATTCTGGTGGTTGAAGATGACAGCATCGTCCGGATGCTGATCGTCGACGTGCTCGAAGAACTCGAGTACCAGGTGCTCGAAGCCGCGGATGGTAGCGAGGCCCTGGTCTTTCTGCAGAACGAAAGCGCAACGATCGATCTGCTGATGACCGACAAGGGCTTGCCGGATATGGACGGCACCGAACTGGCGAAGAAAGCGGCCGAATTACGCCCTTCGCTGCCGATTCTTTTCGCCAGTGGCTATGCCGAGAACATCGACGTGCCTGCAGGCATGCATTCGATCGGCAAGCCGTTCTCCATCGATCAACTGCGTGACAAGGTCAAAGACATACTTGCCCAGTGAAGCGAGGCGCGATGTTCACGTTCTGATCATCGGCTATGTCTGGCCCGAACCTCGGTCATCGGCGGCCAGCGGCCACATCATGCAACTGATTGACTGCTTTCTTGAGCAAGGCTGGCAGATCACCTTCGCCAGTGCCGCCAGCGAGGGCGAACGCAGGGCCGACCTGAAGGCGCTGGGTGTCCGCGAGGCAGCCATCGAGTTGAACAGCAGCAGTTTCGACACCTTCGTCAGCGAACTGCAGCCTGATGTAGTGCTGTTCGATCAATTCCTGATGGAAGAACAGTTCGGCTGGCGCGTGGAAAAACACGCTCCACAGGCGTTGCGACTGCTGGAATCCTGCGACCTTCAGAGCCTGCGGCATACCCGACACCAACTGCTAAAGGATTTGCTCAAGGATGGCAGTGAGCATTACGAGGAACTGTTCTCGGGGCCCGACGCGACGCTGTTCAGCCGCATGGCCGTGACGGACCTGGCACAGCGTGAAGTGGCGTCGTTCTACCGCTGCGACCTCAGCCTGGTGGTGTCCGACGTCGAAATCGAGCTGTTGACCCACTATTTCCGGGTGCCAGATACCTTACTGCACTGGTGCCCGCTGATGCTGCGCAATATCCCCGACAGCGGCGCAGGCTTCAACGATCGCGCGCATTTCGTGACCATTGGCAATTTTCGGCATGCGCCCAACTGGGATGCGGTGCTGTGGCTGAAAACCACGCTGTGGCCGATGATCCGCCAGCAGTTGCCTGGCGCGCAGTTGCACGTCTACGGTGCCTACACCCCGCCCAAGGCGACGGCGCTGCATAATGCTGCCCAGGGTTTTCACATCATGGATTGGGCCGAGGATGCGCTTGAAGTGATGTCGAATGCCCGGGTTGCGCTGGCGCCGTTGCGTTTCGGCGCAGGGATCAAGGGCAAGGTGATGGATGCGATGGCCTGTGGCACGCCGACGGTCACCACGCCTGTTGGCGCCGAAGCCATGCACGGCGATCTGCCGTTTGCCGGGGCTATTGCCAGTGATGCGCAAGGGCTGGCGGACGCAGCGGTTCGGCTTTATAAGGATCAGGCGCTTTGGGAGGCCGCTCAATGTGCGGGCTGGAAGGTGCTGCAGGCGCGATTCCGGCATGAGCAGCATTGCGCGACATTGATCGCGCGGATTCAGGAATTGCTTGAAGATTTGCCGAGGCATCGGGCGGCGAATTTCACTGGGGCGATGCTGCGACATCATCAGCACAAGAGCACGCAGTACATGTCGCAGTGGATTGAGGCGAAGAACCGCAGCAACTGAGCGGCTTGGAGGATGTGGGCCGGGACTGGGAATACGTCCGTGATTGGCGCCAGCGCATCGTGTGATTCAGGACGTCAATCCTGGATACGCAGCCCCGCTCCTGTAGTAGCCCGGCTTGCCGGCGGTGACGCCGCTGAAACTGTGGATGAGAGTGTATCGACGATCGATGTTCTGCATTTCAATCCACAGCGCGACGCAACAGGTAGGTATCCATGATCCAGCCCTTCTCCGCCCGCGCCGCCGCGCGAACCTCCTTGATCCGCTCGCTAACCTCCTTCAAAGACCCTGAAATCAGAATCTCATCAGCGGTTCCCAGATAAGCGCCCCAGTAAATGTGCAGATCCTGCTCGACGAACCGCTCGAAGGTGCAATGGGCGTCCAACATCACCACCACATTGTCGATATCGCCACCCTGCTCTTGAGCCAGACGTCGACCCGTAGTGATCCGAATCGGCTCGCCAATACGATTCAATGGGACACGATGCCGCGCCACCAACGCTTGCACGCTGGTGATACCCGGAATGACCTCATACTCGAAGAACTCGCGGCCCCGTGCCAACACCCGATCGAGAATGCGCAGAGTGCTGTCATACAGCGCCGGATCCCCCCACACCAGAAATCCGCCAGTCTCACCGTCCTGCACCTCGTCGGCAATCAACTGCTCGAACAGCGCCGCACGCTGCTCGTGCCAGTGTTCGATACCGCTCTGATACGACCGCGGATCGTCTTCCCGCCGGGGGTCGCGGACCTGAACCAGCCGGTAATCCTCGCCCTCGATATAACGCTCGCAAATCTCCCGACGCAGACGCAGCAGATCATCATCGGCGTAGCCCTTGTCGAGGATGAAAAACACCTTCGCGCGGTTCAACGCCTTGATGGCCTGAACCGTGATCTGTTCGGGGTTGCCGGCTCCGATGCCGATGACGAGGATTTTTTTCATGAGGTAACAGTTCCGTGATAGCAAAAGCAGTGATCGCTCAGGATAGTGACCGGCCCGGGCTGTCGTTGCAAAGACGACAGGTTGACTTGATACCCATACAGGTATAATTTCCGCCATGTCATACGGAATTGAAAAGCCGCTTTTCTGGGTGGCCAGCAGTAGGAAGGACCTCATCAGCATGCCAGCAGAGGTACAGGACACCTTCGGCTATGCCCTGTATCTGGCCCAAACCGGTGGCAAGCATTCGGACGCCAAACCGCTGAAGGGCTTTGGCCATACCGGAGTACTCGAGATTGTGGAGGATCATCGCGGCAATACCTACAGAGCGATCTATGCCTTGCGCTTTGGTAACGCCGTTTACGTGCTTCACTGCTTCCAGAAAAAGTCCATAAGAAGTATCCAGACGCCCCTTCACGACATCGCCATGATCAAGACCCGACTCATGGCCGCCGAATCTCATTGGAAAGGATTGCTACATGACTGAAATCGAACACGGCAGCGGCAACGTCTACGCCGATCTGGCACTCCCAGACGCTGGAGAAATGCTGGTTAAGGCGCAATTGGCCGCAAAGATCGGCAGCATTCTCAAAGCACGGCATCTGACCCAGGCACAGGCGTCCGAAATCCTTGGCATGCCACAACCCAAAGTATCGGAAATGCTGCGAGGGAAGTTCCGCGGCATCAGCGAGACCAAAATGATCGATTGCCTGGCCCGCCTTGGCCGTGACGTACAGATCGTAGTCAAGGCAGCCCCACGCTCACGCAAGGAAGGCCGGGTGGAAGTGGTGTTCGTTTAAGGGGTGCCGCTGTATTCGCCAGGGTAAATAGTGCACATTAACCCCACGCCACTCTCCAGACCCGGCAACAGCATGAGCAAAACAACAAAAATCTCCGACCCTTCCTACGAGCTGATGGACGACCATAATGGCCTGTCGATCATCTACCGCGAACACGGTTTTCCCTGCCCCCTGGTGCGTTGGCATTTCCACAAGGAATACGAGCTGCACCTGATCGTCGCCAGTTCCGGTAAGGTGTTCGTCGGCGATTACATCGGCAATTTCTATCCGGGTACGCTGTTCCTCACCGGCCCCAATCTGCCGCATAACTGGATCAGTCAGGTCGAGGAAGATGAGGTCGTGCCCAAGCGCGACATGCTGGTGAACTTTACCGAGGAATTGCTGGAAAGCGGCAATCAGGTGTTCGCCGAGCTGAAGACCCTGGCACCACTGTTGGAGCGCGCGCAATACGGCATCGAGTTTCGCTGCAAGCGTACTGTCCGTCAGGCCATGAAGCTGATGCAGAAGATCGCCGATTCCAGCGGCATGACCCGCCTCGGGCATTTTTTCATTCTGTTTGAGTTGCTGGCCGCCAGCGACGATTACCAACTGTTGTCCGGGACAACGGCGTCTCAGCTGTCGGACGATCATGCGGTCGAGCGCACCAACAAGGCGGTGGAGTACATCTTCACCCACTACGCACGGGAACTGCCGCTGGAAGAAGTGGCTGATTATCTGGGCATGAAACCTACGTATTTCTCCCGCGTGTTCAAGCAGGCCACCGGACGCTGCTTCGTCGAATTCGTCAACCGCCTGCGCATCAGCAAGTCTTGCGAGCTGCTCGCCGATGGCGACAAACCAGTGACAGATGTCTGTTTCGAGTCCGGCTTCAACAACATCTCCAACTTCAACCGGCGCTTCCAGAAGCTCAAGGGCATGACGCCCTCACACTACCGGCGCCTTGCCGTACAGCGCCTGACCGAACAGAACCTGTACTGATTCACCCCCTTCCCGCTGCATCTACTACGCTGGAATTGCCCCGCAGCCTCTCGCAACGCTGTTTCGGTGCGCTGCCGCTTGAACTCTCAGTGCAAGAAAGTATCAGTTCAAGTGCGTCGCAGGATTTGTCATCGCCCCTGCAGACCGTTGTAATCAACTGACATTCTTCCTGGTCTCCGGAAGGAACAAAAACAATAACCAAGCTTCTATCGCCTCCCGGCGAAGAAGAGGAGTGATAAATGAAGACCTCTGCAAAAGTTCTCCTTGCTGGAACCTGTCTGACCCTCACCCTGACCCTCTGCAACAGTGCCAGCGCGGGCGACGTCACCATCGCCACCGTCAACAACAGCGACATGATCCGCATGCAGCGGCTGTCCAAGACCTTCGAAGAACAGCATCCCGATATCAAACTCAAATGGGTTGTCCTGGAAGAAAACGTCCTGCGCCAACGCCTGACCACTGACATCGCCACCAAGGGCGGTCAGTTCGATGTGTTGACCATCGGCATGTACGAAGCCTCACTCTGGGGCGCCAAGGGCTGGCTGAAAGAAATGGACAACCTGCCAGCGTCCTACGCGCTGGACGACGTGTTCCCATCGGTGCGTGATGGCCTGTCGGTCGACGGCAAACTGTTCGCCCTGCCGTTCTACGCAGAAAGCTCGATCACCTACTACCGCAAGGATCTGTTCCAGGCAGCCGGGCTGACCATGCCAGAGCGTCCGACCTGGACGCAGATTTCCGAATTTGCCGACAAACTCACCGACAAATCGAAAGAACAGTACGGCATCTGTCTTCGCGGCAAAGCCGGCTGGGGTGAGAACATGGCGCTGATCAGCACCGTGGCCAACTCCTTCGGCGCCCGCTGGTTCGACGAGCAGTGGAAACCGCAGTTCGACCAGCCAGAGTGGAAGGATGCTCTGAACTTCTACGTCAACGTGATGAAGAAAGACGGCCCTCCTGGCGCATCGAGCAACGGCTTCAACGAAAACCTGGCGCTGTTCAACAGCGGCAAGTGCGCCATCTGGGTCGACGCCAGCGTCGCTGGCTCCTTCGTTACCGACAAGTCTCAGAGCAAAGTGGCCGACAGCGTAGGCTTCACTTACGCCCCGCACGAAGTCACTGATAAAGGTTCGGCGTGGCTGTATTCGTGGGCTTTGGCGATTCCGACCAGCGCCAAGAACGACAAGGACGCTCGCGCCTTCACCGAGTGGGCGACCTCCAAGGAGTACGCCGCGCTGGTCGCCAAGACTGATGGCGTGTCCAACGTACCGCCTGGCACTCGCGCCTCGACCTACACCGACGAGTACAAGAAGGCAGCGCCGTTTGCCAACATCACCCTGGAATCGCTCAAGGCCGTTACGCCCAAGGCGCCGACCCTCAAGCCAGTGCCTTACGTGGGCATCCAGTTGGTGACCATCCCTGAGTTCCAGCAGATCGGCACCAACGTGGGTCAGCAGTTCTCTGCGGCCCTGGTCGGCTCTACCACGGTCGATGCAGCACTGACTCAGGCGCAAAGCGCAACCGTGCGCGACATGAAGCGTGCGGGTTACCCGAAAAAGGGTTGATCCCGTTCGTTTTCAGGCAGCAGACGGCTCCCCGCCGCTGCTGCCCCGCTTACGCTCTTGCCCCGGTTCGGAGTCATCATGAACACCTCAACCATTCCTCCTCGTACGGTTTCGACCGACGATAACGACCATCAGAAGAAAGGCAGTGTCACCAAACCCGGCTGGTTTCTGGTCAGCCCTTCGGTGCTGTTGCTGTTGGTCTGGATGATCGTCCCGCTGGGCATGACCATCTATTTCTCGCTGATTCGCTACAACCTGCTCAATCCGGGCGAGAACGAATTCGTCGGCCTGGAAAACTTCGAGTTCTTCGTCACCGATTCGGGCTTCTTCCCAGGCGCCATGAACACCCTGTTGCTGGTCGGCAGCGTACTGGCCATCAGCGTAATCCTTGGTGTGTTGATCTCGGCGCTGCTGGAAGCCAGTGAATTCCTGGGTCGCGGAATCGTCCGGGTACTGCTGATTTCACCTTTCTTCATCATGCCCACCGTGAGTGCGCTGATCTGGAAGAACCTGATTTTCCATCCTGTGTCGGGAATACTGGCCTCGGTCTGGAAGCTATTTGGGGCGCAACCGATCGACTGGCTGGCCAACTACCCGATGCTGTCGATCATCATCATCGTCTCCTGGCAGTGGCTGCCGTTCGCGATCTTGATTCTGATGACGGCCATGCAATCTCTGGATCAGGAGCAGAAAGAAGCCGCGCGTCTGGACGGCGCGGGCCCCATCGCCATCTTCTGGCACCTGACCCTGCCGCACTTGGCGCGTCCTATCGCGGTGGTGGTGATGATCGAGACCATCTTCCTGCTGTCGGTGTTCGCCGAAATCTTCACCACTACCAACGGCGGCCCGGGCTTCGCTTCGACCAACCTTGCGTATCTGATCTACAACCAGGCGCTGTTGCAATTCGACGTGGGCATGGCATCGGCGGGCGGCTTGATTGCCGTGGTCATCGCCAACATTGCCGCCATCATCCTGATCCGGATGATCGGCAAAAACCTCACCGACAAGTCTTGAGGGCAAGGTCATGATGACGCTCAAACAATCCCGTCGCCTGCAAAGCGTGCTGCTCGGCACTTTGTCGTGGGTGATCGCGGCGCTGATTTTCTTCCCGATCTTCTGGATGGTCCTGACCAGCTTCAAGACCGAGATCGACGCGTTCGCCACACCGCCACAGTTCATCTTCACGCCGACCCTGGAAAACTATCTGCACATCCAGGAGCGCAGTGATTACTTCCACTTCGCCTGGAACTCGATCCTGATCTCGTTCAGCGCCACGATTCTGTGCCTGCTGATTGCGGTGCCCGCGGCATACTCGATGGCGTTCTTCGAGACAAAACGCACCAAGAGCACGCTGCTGTGGATGCTCTCGACCAAGATGCTGCCACCGGTGGGTGTGCTGATGCCGATCTACCTGCTGGCCAAGACCTTCGGCCTTTTGGACTCGCGCATTGCGCTGATCGTGATCTACACCCTGATCAACCTGCCGATCGTGGTCTGGATGATTTACACCTACTTCAAGGATATCCCCGGCGAAATCCTCGAGGCCTCGCGGCTGGACGGCGCCACCACACGCCAGGAAATCTTCAAGGTGCTGATTCCGATCTGCAAAGGCGGCCTGGCCTCCACTGCCTTGCTGTCGCTGATTCTGTGCTGGAACGAGGCCTTCTGGTCATTGAACCTGACCTCATCCAACGCCGCGCCGCTGACGGCGCTGATCGCTTCGTACTCAAGCCCTGAGGGTCTGTTCTGGGCCAAGTTGTCAGCGGTATCGACCCTGGCTTGTGCGCCGATTCTGATCTTCGGCTGGATCAGCCAGAAACAACTGGTCCGTGGCCTGTCGTTTGGTGCCGTTAAATAACGGTAATTGGAACCCGATCTGTAGGAGCCGCGTTGCTGGCGAATGTGGTTTATCAGGCACTGTCGATGTGATTGACCTGATGCTTGCGCCGCCAAGCCGGCTCCTACAACTGATGTTTTTGAAGAATAAGACTGGAGCCCACTATGGCTAACCTGACAATCAGAAATCTGCAAAAAGGCTTCGACGGCCACCAGATCATCAAAGGCATCGACCTGGACGTCAAAGACCGTGAATTCGTGGTCTTCGTCGGGCCGTCCGGCTGCGGAAAATCCACGCTGCTGCGCCTGATCGCAGGCCTTGAAGACGTCACCAGTGGCAGCATCGAACTCGACGGCCGCGAGATCACCCAGGTCACCCCGGCCAAGCGCGACCTGGCGATGGTGTTCCAGACCTACGCCCTGTACCCGCACATGACCGTGGGCAAGAACCTGTCCTTCGCCCTGGACCTGGCCGGCACACCGAAAGCTGAAGTCGAGAAGAAAGTCGCCGAAGCGGCGCGCATCCTGGAGCTTGGCCCGCTGCTGGAACGCAAGCCCAAGCAGCTGTCGGGCGGTCAGCGCCAGCGTGTGGCGATCGGCCGGGCCATCGTGCGCAATCCGAAAATCTTCCTGTTCGACGAACCGCTGTCCAACCTCGACGCCGCCTTGCGCGTGCAGACCCGTCTGGAGTTGTCGCGCCTGCATAAAGAGCTGGAAGCGACGATGATCTACGTCACTCACGATCAGGTCGAAGCCATGACTCTGGCCGACAAGGTGGTGGTACTCAACGGTGGCCGCGTGGAACAGGTCGGCTCGCCGCTTGAGCTTTATCACCACCCGGCCAATCTGTTTGTCGCAGGCTTCCTTGGCACGCCAAAGATGGGCTTCCTCAAGGGCAAGGTCAGCCGCGTGGATGCCACTGGCTGCGAAGTCACCCTGGATGCCGGGACCAAAATCAACTTGCCCTTCACCAACGCGCAACAGAGTGTCGGCGATGCCGTGACCCTGGGCATTCGGCCGGAGCACCTGGAACTGGCCAAAGACGGCGACTGCCAGTTGCAGGTGGTTGCCGATGTCAGCGAACGTCTGGGCAGCGACACCTTTTGCCACGTACGCACCGCCTCCGGCGAGGCGCTGACCATGCGTATCCGCGGGGACCTGGCCAGCCAGTACGGCGAAACCTTGAACCTGTACCTGGACAGCGCTCACTGCCACTTATTCGACGCCCAGGGCCAGGTCATTCGCAAAGCCTTGCAGGCCGCCGCCTGAATTGGCGGCCATCACAGAATCGGGAATGTAGTCATGAAACTGAACAAACAGAATCTGTCGAACCTGGGCGCCGGCATTGCCCTGCCCGCCTACACCCTTGACGATCGTCGCCAAGGCATCGTGCACATCGGCGTTGGCGGTTTTCACCGCGCGCACCAGGCGTTCTATACCGACGCCTTAATGAACAAAGGTGAGGGTCTGGACTGGGCCATTTGCGGCGTCAGTCTGCGCGAAGAAGACCGCAACAACTTCGAGGCCCTTAAAGGTCAGGACTTCCTTTATACCCTGTTCGAGCTGGGCGACACACCGGACACTGAAACCCGCGTCATCGGCGCCATGAGTCAGATGCTGATGTCCACCGACAACGATCTGGCCCTGATCGACAAGCTCGCCAGCCCCGAGATCCGCATCGTCTCGCTGACCATTACCGAAGGCGGCTACTGCATCGACGACAGCACCGGTGAGTTCATGAGCCACCTGCCGCAGATCCAGCACGACCTTGAGCATCCGGCCACACCGAAAACCGTGTTCGGCTACCTGTGCGCCGCGCTGGCCAAACGCCGCGCCGAGGGCACCCCTGCCTTCACGCTGATGTCCTGCGATAACCTGCCGCACAACGGCGCGGTTACCCGCAAGGCGCTGCTGACGTTCGCCAAACTGCGCGATGCCGAACTGCACGACTGGATCGCTGCCAACGTCAGTTTCCCCAACGCCATGGTCGACCGCATCACGCCCATGACCAGCACTGCCCACCGTCTGCAATTGCATGACGAAAAAGGCATCGACGACGCTTGGCCGGTGGTCTGCGAGCCGTTCGTGCAGTGGGTGTTGGAGGACAAGTTCGTCAACGGCCGTCCCGCATGGGAAAAGGTCGGCGTGCAGTTCACCGACGACGTCACACCCTACGAGGAGATGAAGATCAAGCTGCTCAATGGCAGCCACCTGGCACTGACCTATCTCGGCGCGCTGAAGGGCTATCGCTTCGTTCATGAAACGATGAACGACCCGCTGTTTGTCGACTACATCCGTACCTACATGGATCTGGACGTGACGCCGCAACTGGCGCCGGTGCCGGGCATCGACCTGACCGAGTACAAACAGACGCTGATCGACCGATTCTCCAACCAGGCGATTGCCGACCAACTGGAGCGCGTGTGCTCTGATGGCTCGTCGAAATTCCCGAAATTCACCGTGCCGACCATCAACCGGCTGATCGTCGACAGCGGCAACATGGATCGTGCGTCGCTGGTGGTCGCCGCGTGGGCGCTGTACCTGCAAGGCAATACGACCGGCGATTTCAAGGGCGAGAATGGCGTCGATTACAAGGTGGTGGACCCGCGTGCCGACTTCTGCAAGGCGCTGGTGGCCGATGACGTGCTGGTTACCCAACGCCTGCTCGAAGTCGAGGAAATCTTCGGCGCGGCGATCCCGAAATCCGCCGAGTTCGTCGCCTCGTTCGAAAAAAACCTGAACAGCCTGAAGCAACTGGGCGTCAGCAAAACACTGGAAAACCTGTTGGCGAAAACAGTCTGAGGTGAGCATGTTTCTTGGTATCGACTGCGGCACCCAAGGCACCAAGGCGATTGTGCTTGATGCCGTCAGCGGCAAGGTTCTGGGCGAAGGGTCCGGCGCGCATCACATGATCAGCGGCGCCCACGGACGTCGCGAGCAGGATGTGCAGGAGTGGCTCAAGGCATTCGAGCAGGCCACAGCGGCCGCCTTGAAACAGGCAGGCATCAGCGGTGCCGAGATTCAGGCCATCGGCGTGTCGGGCCAGCAACATGGCCTGGTGATGATCGACGAGCTGGGGCATGTGTTGCGTCCGGCCAAGCTCTGGTGCGACACCGAATCAGCCCCCGAGAATGACCGCCTGCTCGATTATCTGGGCGGCGAAGCGGGTTCGCTCGATCGTCTGGGCATCGCCATCGCACCGGGTTACACGGTGTCGAAACTGCTCTGGACCAAAGAGCAGTTCCCGGAGCTGTTCGCCAGGATCGACAAGATTCTGCTACCCCACGACTTCCTCAATTACTGGCTGACCGGGCGCTGCTGCAGCGAGTTCGGCGATGCGTCCGGGACCGGTTATTTCAACGTCCGCAGCCGCGAGTGGGACCTCGACATTCTGCAACACATCGACCCGAGCGGCCGATTGGTAAAGGCGTTACCGGAGTTGCTTGAAGCCCATCAAGCCGTTGGCACCATCCTTCCGGCGATTGCACAGCGTCTGGGCATCAACCCCAACGCGATCGTTTCCAGCGGCGGTGGCGACAACATGATGGGCGCCATCGGTACCGGCAACATCGCGCCGGGTTCGATCACCATGAGCCTGGGTTCATCCGGCACGGTGTACGCTTTCGCCGATGCGGGCAATGTCAGTGCGCAACCATCCGTAGCGACGTTCTGTTCGTCGTCCGGTGGCTGGTTGCCGCTGATCTGCACCATGAATCTGACCAACGCCACCAGTACCATTCGCGAACTGTTCGCGCTGGACATCGGCGCGTTCAATGCTGCCATTGCCTCGTCACCCATTGGTGCGCAAGGGGTGCTGATGCTGCCATTCCTCAACGGTGAACGGGTGCCCGCCCTGCCCCACGCCACCGGCAGCATTCTGGGGCTGGACAGCACCAACCTGAATCAGGCCAACTTGTGCCGCGCAGTGGTCGAGGGCACCACCTTCGGCCTGCGCTACGGGCTGGACCTGCTGCGCGACAGCGGCATCAAGAGCGCTAACATTCGGCTGATCGGCGGGGGCGCGAAAAGCGCGGTCTGGCGGCAGATCGTCGCCGACATCATGGATACTCCGGTCGTCTGTACCACCGGCAGTGAAGCCGCGGCCCTGGGCGCAGCGATCCAGGCTGCCTGGTGTCATGCCCATGCCGAGGGTGACGGCGAGTCGCTACAGGCGCTGTGCGAGCGTTGCGTAAGCCTCGACGCCAGCAGCGAAACACAGCCGGTGGCCGAGCATGTGGCGGCGTATCAGTCGGTTTATCAGCGTTATCGCAATCAATTGCAGGGCATTTGACGCAACGACCGTCGGCCCTTAACGGAGCACCTATGTATCTGGTCTGTGGCGAAGCACTGTTCGACTTTTTCAGTCAGCCGGACAGCAGCGGGGCTAATCAAAAACACAGCAACAAACTGGGCTTTCAGGCCATTGCCGGCGGCTCGCCGTTCAACGTTGCAGTGGGTTTGCGTCGGCTTGGCGTCGACGCAGGTTTCTTCGCCGGCATTTCCACCGATTATCTGGGCAAACGCCTGGCGACCGTGCTGGAAGAGGAAGGCGTGCGCGATGATTTCCTGATTCACGTCGACGCGCCGACGACCCTGGCGATGGTTGCCGTCGGTGCCGACGGTTCGCCGCACTACAGCTTTCGCGGAGAAGGTTGCGCCGATCGTTTGCTGACCGTGGAGCAACTGCCTACCCTGGACGACAGCGTTCGCGGCCTGCATGTGGGGTCGTTTTCGCTGGTGGTTCAGCCGGTCGCCGACGCTCTGCTGAGCCTGGTGCAACGGGAAAGCGGCAAACGCCTGATCACCTTCGATCCCAACGTGCGCCTGAACCCTGCGCCGAGCATCGACCTGTGGCGCAGCCAGGTGGCGAAATTCGCCGAGCATGCACACATCATTAAAGTCAGCGATGAAGACCTGGACCTGCTGTACCCCGACATCGACGCTGATACCGTGGCCAAAGGCTGGCTCAAGCACAACTGCCAATTGGTGGTCATGACCCGCGGCCGTCAAGGCGCTACTGTCTTCACCCGCGAACTCGGCCAATGGTCGGTGCCTTCCCGCGAGGTCAAAACCGCCGATACCGTAGGGGCAGGCGACACCTTCCAAGCCGCGTTGATCACCTTCCTCACCGAACGCGAACTCGACACCCCCGCCAGCTTGCCAACCCTCAGCCGCGAAACACTGACCGAAATGCTCAATTTCGCCGTGGCAGCGGCTGCGGTGACCTGCACGCGAGTGGGGCCGGATCTGCCGTATCGGGATCAGGTGATTTAAAGTCGCTTCGATCCTCTAGGAGCCGGCTTGCTGGCGAACCGGATCCGTCTGACAAATTCGTTGTGACAGATCTGACTCGTTCGCCAGCAAGCCGGCTCCTACACATGTGCTCCGGGCGCAATCCCCAGCTGTAAGGCGCAGCCCGCAAGGGTTGTGAGGAAATCGGGGAGGCGCCGCCTGCGGCAGTGTCGGCCTGCATTCGTCAAGAGCGGCAGGCAGTCACCGCATTGCCGATCAGTCCGGCGGACCCTGCTCCTGCAGGCGCAAGCCCCAATCGCGCAGTGATGCGACCACCGGCCCGACTTCACGGCCCTTGGCGGTCAGCAGGTAATCCAGGCGCGGTGGATGTTGCTCGTACAGGCGACGTTCGATCAGACCATTGGCTTCGAGCGCTTTGAGCCGGGTCGACAGCGTGCTTGGCGCACAGCCCTTGAGCGAGTCTTGCAGGTCTTGGAACCGCCGGGTCGGATTATGCAGCAGATCGCGCAGGATAAGGATCACCCAGCGCTCGCCGATCAGCTCAAGCGCGGTGATCACCGGGCAGAAGGCGTAGGTCGGAACGGGGGCCGGGGTTTTGGGATTGATGTCTGACATGAGCGCGAGTCTAGCAAGGGGATCCCACGCTGGGTAGGGTGCCCGTCCACGGGCCTCTACGTCCCTATCAACCCAACCCGCTCAAATCCAGCTTGTCCTGCGGCAACGGCATGGAGAAGTAGTAACCCTGCGCCTGGCCCGCACCCATCTCCCTGAGCAATTGCAAGGTTTCAGCGTCTTCCACGCCCTCGGCGACCACCGTCAAACCCAGCGACTCGGCCATGCGCACGATCGCCCGGACGATGGCGCGGCTGCGCGAACTGGTGCTCAATTCGAGGGTGAAGGATTTGTCGATCTTCAACCCGCTGAAGTGATACTGATGCACGTAACTGAGGGACGAGAAACCTGCGCCAAAATCGTCCAGCACCGTCGACACGCCGTGATCGGCCAAATGCTTCATCGCCTGACGCGCCAGTTCAGGTTCTGCTACCAGCGCGCCCTCGGTCAGCTCCAGGCAGATGCGCGAAGGCGCCACGCCATGTTGGGCCAGCAGGCTCAGCACCTCACTGGCGAACTCCGGCCGGCTGATGCTGTAACTCGAACAGTTGACGTGCACGGTCGGCCAATGGGCGTGGCTTGGCTGGGCCAGCATCGTCACCACTTGCTGCAGCATGTAGAAGTCCAGCCTGCCGATCAGGCGCAGCCCTTCCAGGGCTGGCAGAAAGTGACCGGGAGCGATCACCCGCCCGTCGGCCTGTCGCCAGCGAATCAGCGCTTCGAGAGCCAGGATCTTGCCCGTGGCCACGTCGATGATCGGCTGGAAATACGGCAGCAATTCGTCGGTGCGCTTGAGGGCGTTACGTAGCGCTCCCTCCTGCTCCATTTGGTCGGAGACCTCGCGTCGGACTTCCTGGTTGAACACCGCATAACTGTCACGCCCGGCATTCTTGACCCGGTACATCGCCGTGTCGGCATCGCGCAGCAGGTCCGCGGGCTCCTTGTGAAACTGCAAATCAGCGCCTACCACACCGATGCTGCACGAGGAGAACACGGCATGCCCGTCGATATAGAACGGCACGTCGAATGCCAGCAGAATGCGTTCGGCGATGGCTACCGTAATGTCCGGCGGTGCCGCATAGGCCAGGACCGCAAACTCGTCCCCTCCCAACCGTGCCAGCAGATCGGTGTCGCGCATACAGCTGCGCAGGCGATCCGCGGCCTGGACCAACAGCAAGTCGCCGGAGTGATGACCCAGGCTGTCGTTGACCATCTTGAAGCGGTCCAGGTCGATGAACATCACCACCAGTTCCTGACCGTGGTTGCAGAAATCCTCCCAGGCCACTTGCAGACGCTGTTGCAGATGGCTGCGATTGGGCAGTCCGGTCAGCGCGTCATGGGCGTTTTCGTGCTGCAACTTGGCGTTGGCGTAATCCAGTTCGCGAGTACGGTCCTGCACCCTGGCCTCCAGCCGCAGATTTGCGGTATGAATGGCGTCGGCAGCGCTGCGCCGGGACAGCGCGGTATCGATGTGCCGCGACACGAAGGTCAACAGGTCCTGGTCGCGCAGGGAGTAGCTGACGTGAGGCGAATAACTCTGCACCGCCAGCACGCCGCGCACCACATCGCCGTCGAACAGTGGTATGCCCAGCCAGGAACAGGAGCGGTTGATGTCGTTCTGGATGGTGATTTCGCCGGAGCTTTCCAGGCGTCGGGCCTCGACACTGTCGATCAGACACGGGCGCCGCTGGCGGATGACATATTCGGTGAATCCGCGCTCGCCACGGCGCGGGTCGGGGCGTCGAGTCAGGCGTTCGTCGACGTAATACGGGAACGTTACCTCGCCGGTCGCGTCATCGAACAATGCGATATAGAAGTTCAGCGCAAACAGTAGCTCGCCGACGATGCCATGCAAGCTCTTGAACAAATCAGTCATGTCCCCCGGCTGACTGGAAAGCTCGGCGATCTGGAACAGCGCGCTCTGCAAATGCTCGGCGCGCTCGCGGTCGGCAATCTCGTTCCTCAGGGCATCGTTGAGCCGGGACAGTTCCAGCGTCCGGCGCGCCACGGTTTCCTCCAGCTGCGCGCGGTGCAGGATGCGATCCAGCGCCATGGCCACGTGGCGCGCGACCACCAGAAACAACTCCTGATCCTCGACGCTGTATACCCGCGAAACGTCGTAGACCTGCATGGCAAGCATGCCGAATACGTCGTCCGAGGCGTTCTTCAGCGGTGCGCCCATCCAGAATTCGGGACGGTGGCCCAAGCAATGAAAGCGCTCCGCCGCCTGCGCGCGCTCGATGGCGGCGGCGTCGACGAACAGCGGTTGCTCGGTGGTCAGCACGTAACCGGTCATCGATAGCCGCTGCGGGTCGATAAACTCATGGGTCTCGGCCTCGAGGGCGTCCACATCGGTAATGTCGATGTAATACGGATAGGTGACCCTGCCGCTTTGGCTCTCGTACAGCGCCATATAGAAGTTTTCCGCATCGATCAGCGTCGACAGCTGCTGATGCACGCCCTGCAGGAACGCCGAGCGATCACGGGTCGAACTGGCAAGATAGGTAATTTCGTACAACACCCGTTGCGTAGCTTGGGCGCGTACCAGTGCGTCGCTCTGCAGACGCAACCCCAGTTTGCTCGCCAACGCCAACAGAAACGGGTTGTCCGACTCACGCTCCGGGGCCAGCAACCAGCCCAGCGGCGCCTCGCCGTGACCGGTGACCCAACGCTGCAAGCCATGGTCGCGGCAGAAGCCTTCGAAAGTTTCCCGGGAAATATGCCGGGGCCATTCGGTCGAGGCATCGCCCTGCCCCAGCAAGTGCATATGCTGGTTGGCGCGGTAGGCAGCCCAACACAGGCCGGGAGCGGCAAGCGCCGCCGCCCTGAGCAATGCTTCCACGGAGTTCTCGTCGGCCATCGATGACGCGTTTTCCGATCCGTCACGTATCTGATGCAACGTCTTCTCCTCAGCAGCCGGCGGGCGCTGAGAGGGGTTTAAGACATGAGAAGTCATAGGCGCTCCATTGCCAGTGTGGGACTGAACTATCTTCATGGGGTCTGACAGATGGTTGCAAGCGCCATATTCGTTTTAGCTGCCTATAAACGACGGAAAAACGGGATTTCACGACATTTCACGTGCATCTCACGTACTTGTCACATGAGACTCGCATCTATATCGGCATACCGCGCTTGAAATGAAAGATTTTCGGCGCTTGCTGATCAGACCGAACGACCTCGATGAATCGTCGCCATCATTGACCTTTGACGGTTCTCGCGTGTCTCTGAATGCTGTTACCGATAACCTTTGCCCACTGGAGATGATCGCAAAATGATCAAGACTTACAGCTATGCCGCGCAAAAATCCACGGACAAACTGGCGCCGTTTCAGATCGAACGCCGCGATCCAGGTGCTGACGACGTGCAGATCGACATTCTGTTCTGCGGTGTCTGTCACTCCGACCTGCACACCGCGCGCAACGAATGGAACAACACCCTGTACCCGTCGGTGCCTGGCCATGAAATCGTCGGCAAGGTCACGGCGGTAGGCGCCAACGTCAAGAACTTCAAGGTCGGCGACCTGGCCGGCGTCGGCTGCATGGTCGACAGTTGCCAGCATTGCGCCTCCTGCGCCGAAGGCGACGAGCAATATTGCGAAAACGGCTTTACCGGCACCTACAACGGCCCGGTCTTCGGTGGCGAAAATACGTTTGGCGGTTACTCCGACAAGATCGTGGTGAAAGAGAAATTCGTGCTGAAGATCTCCCACAGCGACAACCTGGCAGCGGTCGCTCCGCTGCTCTGCGCCGGTATCACCACCTACTCGCCGCTGCACCACTGGAAAGTCGGCCCTGGCAAGAAAGTCGGCGTGGTCGGCCTTGGCGGCCTTGGCCACATGGCGGTGAAGATTGCCCACGCCATGGGCGCCCATGTGGTGCTGTTTACTACCTCGCCGAACAAGCGCGAAGACGGCCTGCGTCTGGGTGCCGATGAAGTCATCGTGTCGAAAAACCCGGAGGAAATGGCGACCCAGGCCAACAAGCTGGATTTCATCCTCAACACCGTGGCTGCACCGCACGATCTGGACGCCTTTCTCAACCTGCTCAAACGTGACGGCACCATGACCCTGGTCGGCGCGCCGGACAGCCCGCATCCTTCTCCGTCGGTGTTCAACCTGATCTTCAAACGCCGCAGCATCGCGGGCTCGCTGATTGGTGGCATCAGGGAAACCCAGGAGATGCTGGATTTCTGCGCTAAACACGGCATCGTTTCCGACATCGAAATGATCCACATGAAGGACATCAACGAAGCGTACGAACGCATGGTCAAGGGCGACGTGAAGTACCGCTTCGTCATCGATATGGCAACACTCAAGGAACAAGCCTCGGCGGCCTGACTGCAATGCACCGGGCCCAACGGAAGCACGCCGTTTGGCCCGGACTCTTCGTAACATTCTGTGTTTCAGCGTAGAAAAAAATCCGCAACCAAGCGCATCGCGGTTGGTCACAACCCTTGCTATGGCTGCCCTGCCATCACGTGCAGTCCCCGGATTTCCTCACCTCCAGCAAGACGCCACGACTGCTCGCCATAAGCGCGTCATGGATTAGAGAGAAATGCTCAAAAGTGTATGCAGTTATTCAAAGCAATGCGCAGGCAGCGCATTGGTTATCGTAGACCGCTTGATGCTTTTACTGCCGCACACGCCTGCGCGCCGCCCACCGTCGGGGCCGGGCATGACTCAATGCTGACGAGGAACCTGTCCATGACCGATCAGCCTGATAAAAAAGAACCCACCTCAGATCTTTCGGCCTTTACCGTGCCGTCGCGACGAAACTTCCTCAAATCCATGGGCGTGTCTGGTCTCGCCGCCGCCACGGCGCCAATGTGGGCGCAGGCGCTGGAAGCCCAGGCCGCCGTGCCCGACGACACCGACGCACCGGCCAAAGACGAGCGGCGCATGACGCTCAAGGTCAACGGCCAGGCACACACGCTGAACCTTCCTGCCAACGCCGCGCTGCTGGATGTGCTGCGCGATCGCCTGCAACTGACCGGCACCAAGAAAGGCTGTGACCATGGCCAGTGCGGCGCTTGCACCGTGCATGTCAACGGCGCGGCCATCAATTCCTGTCTTTCCCTTGCAGCCATGCACGAAGGCGACGAAATCACCACCGTCGAAGGTCTGGCGAAGAATGGCAAATTGCATCCCGTGCAAGAGGCCTTCTGGGAACACGATGCCTATCAGTGCGGCTATTGCACCAGCGGCCAGATCATGAGCGCCGTGGCCATGCTGCAGGACAAGAACATCGGCAGCGACGACCAGAGCGTGCGCGAAGCCATGAGCGGTAACATCTGCCGCTGTGGCGCCTACAAGAACATTCTCACGGCGATACAGAGCGCGAGAATCAAGTTGCAGGAGGTGACCTGATGAGAGCCCTGGATTATGTCCGCGCCGGCAGCGTCGAGCAGGCCGTCGCCACCCATTCGAAAAGCCAGACAGCGTTTTTCCTCGCCGGCGGCACCACGCTGCTGGATCTGGTGAAACTCGACGTGATGCCTGCCGATCAGGTCATCGACGTCAACCACCTGGCCCTGAATCAGGTCGAGGTGCAGAAAGATGGCAGCGTGCGTATCGGCGCGCTGGTAAGCAACACCGCCCTCGCCCACCACGACTACATCGTCGAGCATTATCCGGTGCTGTCTCAGGCGCTGCTGTCGGGCGCAACCACGCAGTTGCGCAACAAGGCGACCACTGCCGGTAACGTGATGCAGCGGGTGCGCTGCAACTATTTCCGTGATGGCTACTCGCCGTGCAACAAGCGCGAACCCGGCTCCGGCTGTGCGGCCATCGACGGCCACAACCGCAGTGTGCACGCGGTGCTCGGCACCAGCGATCAATGCATCGCCACCCATCCGTCGGACATGTGCGTGGCCATGGCGGCGATTGGCGCCAGGGTCGAAGTTCAGGGAGCGAAAGGAAAACGCAGCATCGACTTCCTCGACTTCCACCTGCTGCCCGGCTCGACGCCGTGGAAAGAACATGCCTTGCAGGACGACGAGCTAATCACCCACGTGGTGCTGGACGCGCCCCTCGCTAACAGCAAGTCGGGCTATTTGAAACTGCGTGACCGCGCCTCGTATCAGTTCGCTCTGGCGTCCAGCGCAGTGATTCTGGTGATGGATGGCGACACTGTCCGCGACGCCCGCATCGCCATGGGTGGTGTCGGCACCCGACCCTGGCGAGCACTGGAGGCCGAGCGCGCGCTCAAGGGCGCGACACTGACCCCGCAGAACATGGAAAAGGCCGCTGCCATCGCCATGCAGGGCGCCAAACCCTATCGTCACAACGCCTACAAGATTGCCCTTGGGCAGCAGGCAATCGTGCGCAATCTGAGCACTCTGACGGCCTGACCGAGAGGATCGAGAAATGACGGATTCAAGCATGATCGGCTCAGCGCCGCGCCGAATCGATGGCCGGCGTAAAGTCACCGGAGGCGCGATGTACGCTTCCGATCACCATCCGCAAAACATGGCTTACGGCTACGGCGTTTTCAGCACCGTCGCCAGCGGCAAGATCACCGCGCTGGACCTGGACGCTGCACGCAAGTCGCCCGGCGTACTGGAGATCTTCCATCACGGCAACTTTCCGCAGCTGTACCACAACTCCGCGCTGCCGATGTCCTTCGCGCAGATTCTCAAGGCGGCCAAGTCTGACGAGAGCCGTCTGCCATTCGAAGACGAGACGGTATACTACGCCGGGCAGTTCGTCGCGTTGGTGGTGGCTGACACTTTTGAACACGCGCGAGCCGCCGCTTACAAGATCAAGGTCAGTTATAGCAAGAACACTGCCGTGGCCAATCTCGATCAGGGCATGAAGGCCGGCAAGCCGCAGGACGGCAGCCCCAATCACAACCGTGGTGACGCAGCCGCGGCATTCGACAGCGCCACCCACAGCATCGACGCGACCTACACCACGCCGGTGGAAACCCATAACCCGATGGAAATGCACGCCACCGTCGCCAGTTGGGAAGACGGCCGACTGATCGTCTACGAGGCCAGTCAGGGCGTGGTCGCGCACCGCAATTCGCTGGCGAAGATTTTCGGTCTGATTCCAGAGAAGGTCGAAGTGCGCGCGCCGTTCATTGGCTCGGGGTTCGGCAGCAAGTTGTGGATCTGGCCGCATTCGGTGGCCGCCTGCGGTGCTGCCAAGGTGCTCAACCGGCCGGTGCAACTGGTCGTGCCACGGCAGCAGATGTTCACTACCACCGGGCATCGTCCGGAAACCCGGCAGCGCATGCGTCTGGCCACCGACGACAAGGGCAAGCTGGTGTCGGTGCGCCATGAATCGATCAACAGCACGTCTTTCACCGATCCTTACAAGGAAAATTGCGGCACTTCGACCAAGAGCCTCTACAGCTGCGCGAATGTGTCAGTGACCCATAAAACGATCGAGGTCAATCGCGGCACCCCAACCTCCATGCGTGCCCCCGGCGCTGCTCCTGGGCTGTTCGCGCTGGAATCGGCGATGGATGAAATGGCCGACAGGATCGGCATGGACCCGCTGGCGTTTCGCAAACTCAATGTGTCCGAACGTGACGAGAGCCAGAATCTGCCGTGGTCGAGCAATCATCTGCAGGAGTGCATCGATCAGGCGGCCGAGCGCTTTGGCTGGAGCAAACGCGATCCCAAGCCGGAGTCGATGAAGGATGGCAACGAAATCATTGGTTACGGCATGGCAGCGTGTAACTGGGACGCCTATCGCACGCCTGCCGAGGCGCAGGTTTCGCTGCGCGCCGATGGCACAGCCTATGCGATCTGTGGCGTTCAGGACATCGGCACCGGCACCTACACCATCGTTGCGCAAGTGGTGAGCAGCATCACCGGAATCCCGCTGGACAAGATCGAAGTCGAACTGGGCAACTCGTCCTTCCCGCCTGCCCCGGTTTCCGGCGGCTCTTGGGCCACTGCCAGCGTCTTGCCAGCGATCGCCGAGGCCACGCGTCAGGCGATCGAGCAATTGAAAGCCTTCTCTACCGCACCAAAAGGCGTGTTTGCCGGGACCAAGGCCGAGCAGGTCAGCTTCGAACAGGGGCAACTCAAGAGCGGCGAGAAAACCTTCGCCATCACCGATGTGCTCAAGGCGCAGAAACAAGGCAGCGCCTTCGGTGAAGCCAAGACCGGGATGAACGACACCAGCAAGCATTCGTTCCGCTCGTTCGGGGTGCATTTCGTCGAAGTGCGCTGGGATCCGGGTATTTCGCGGCTGCGGGTTGCGCGAGTGGTCAGTGCCATTGATGTAGGCAAGGTGATCAATCACAAGACCTCGCTCAATCAGGTCGAGGGGGCGATCGTCATGGGGGTGGGCATGGCGCTGTTCGAAGCCTCCGACTTCGACGAACGCAACGGCATGCCAGTCAATAACAATTACGCCGAATATGTGGTGCCGGTGCATGCGGATCAGCCGGAAATCGACGTGATCCTGCTGGACTACCCCGACTATGAACTCAACGAGTTCGGCGCGCGCGGGGTCGGCGAGATCGGCATCACCGGACTGGCGGCGGCGGTGGCCAATGCGGTGTCGCATGCCACGGGTAAACGGATTCGTGATCTGCCAATCACCCTCGACAAGCTGATGGACTTGCCGCCGACGATGAGTGCTTGAACAAACGCGCTTCACCTCTGTAGCACGGCTTGCCGACAGTGGCGTTCCCTAAAACGCTGTCGCCGGCAAGCCGTGTTGCCAGGAGATGAGCAGAATATGGAGATTGGGACTCCGGATTCTGCTCACACCAACTCCGGCTCAATCCGGTCCCGCCCGCCCATTTTCGCGGCATACACCCCGGAATCAGCCCGCAGCAGCAATTCATCCCCGGTCTCGCCCTTGCGCCAACTGGCAACGCCGAAACTGGCGGTCACACGGCCCACGCCGTCTATCGCTTCATCCCGCAACGCCGTCCACAACTGCGCGGCCAGTTCATAGGCCTGGACCCCGTCGGTGTCCGGGCACAGGACCATGAATTCCTCACCGCCCAGCCGACAGAACACATCGCTGCGCCGCAGCCGAAGGCAAAGCCGCTCGCAGATCGCCTGCAGCACATGATCGCCCACCGCATGACCCATCTGGTCGTTAATGCATTTGAAATGATCGATATCCAGCATCACAACGGCAAAGATCGCTCCGTGGCGCTGCGCCCGTGCCAACTCGGTCTGCAGACGCTCCTGAAAATACCGACGGTTGTAGATGCCGGTCAGCGCATCGGTCACCGACATGGTCCGCAACTCTTCCTCCACGCGTTTGCGCTCGGTGATGTCCAGGCACACCGCCAGATAACCGATCCACTGATTATGTTCGTCGAGCACAGGGCTGACCCGCATATTGACGCGCAAGTGATTGCCATCGTGACGCACGAACGTCCAGTCATTGGCCTGATGACCATGCTCCTGAACCGCTTCGACTAGCATCACCTCAGAGGCATCGATCGGACGACCATAGCGCTGGCTCAATTCAATGACGCGTTCGGCGAGTTCCGAGGACAAATGCAGCTGTCGCAAGGGCCATGCCCCGCACACCTGTGCACTGCGGTAGCCCAGCATCTTCTCGGCGCCGATGTTGAAGGTGGTGATCAACCCTTCCCGATCGGTGGCAATGATCGCCACATGCGTCGCAGCGTCCAGTACGTTGCGCAATTGGCTATGGGCACTGCGCAACTGCTGCTCGCGCTGACGCAATAGTGCCGTGCGTTGCTCCACCAGCTTCAGTGCCCGCTGACGCTGGCTGATCAGGGCATACAGCAATGCGCTGAGCATCAAGCTGAGCAAGGCACCGAGCACCACTACACTGTCGCTCGAAGACGGGTTGGCGCCGATGAACACCGCCGTTGGGCGCACCTGAAGCAGGTAGCTGCGCCCGGCGAAATTCAGCGTTTTCGTGGACAGCAAGTCACTGGTTACCGCCTCGACTGGCGACTGATAGAGCACCTGTGGCGCCTGCACCGATGTAATGTCCTCAAGCTTGAGCGTCAGGTTGTCCTCAGCGCTCAAAGGCAGCCCCTCGGTCAGCATTTTTCGCACGCTGATAACGCCCAACACAAATCCTTGCAGGGCGGGGACAGTTCCTGACTGAGGACGTGACTGAACCGGCGCAACCAATAGCACACCCATACGGTTTTCGGCTTCCAGTCCAACCAGTTCCATGCGCGGAGAAGCGGCCATCTCACCCGACCCTATCGCTCTCTCAAGAGTTTCCTGGCGCATACGCTCCGAATTCACATCGAAGCCCAGCGGCAATTCAAGGGTGCTGCGACTCTGGGTGAATCGCACCGGGTAATACACCGGACGCTGACTGGCGACCTTGAGGCCGCGGTCATCGTCGAGCTCGCGCACGGAAAAACCGTCGATTCCCGATTCACGAGCCTGTTGCTCGAATGACCGACGCTCGCCATCGCGCACTTTCGGCGCCCATGAATATGCTTGAGTGAAGGTCAACAGAGGACGGGAGAAACCATTGAATTCGTCTTCGGAGACTTCATCGGAATAGATGAAAAAGCGCCGCAGGCTGTCCAGCCCGCGAATCTGGCCTTCGAGACGATCCTTGATGTGGCTCACACGTTCGGCAGCGAGCAGCTCGAAGCGCTGACGCAACTGCCGTTGATGCAAGCCGGCATTGGTCAAGGCCAGTAGCCCGGTCAATACGGCACCCGCGGAAAACACCGTCACGGCAACCAGCCATGACGAGGCATCTTCGCTGATGAAACCAAGGATCTTGACGCTGGACCGATTAGACGACATACGCAGAACTCATGACGCCACCGTGTTGGCGCGACACGTGGTCGAGGATCACTTATAGCTATTCGCCACTAGTTTGCCTAGTGCTGCATGTCGCTCGGTTTATAGCCGGGCAGTGGCGCCGTCTCAGGTCGAAACGACGCCGCCTGCAACGGAATCGGTTCAGCGTGCGGTAATTTTCCAGGCGCGGTGGATTTTGCCATTGCGGGTGAAGTCCGGGTCAATGGTCTGCTGGGTGATTTCTTCCACCGCGTAGCGCTCGGCCAGGTTCTCTTCGAGCTGGAACTTGCGGAAGTTGTTGGAGAAATACAGCACCCCGCCGCTGGCCAGGCGCGCCATCGCCAGGTCGATCAGCTGCACGTGGTCGCGCTGCACGTCAAACACCCCCTCCATGCGCTTGGAGTTGGAGAAGG
The DNA here is from genome assembly GCF_050739935.1 of Pseudomonas sp. Taxonomy (GTDB): domain Bacteria; phylum Pseudomonadota; class Gammaproteobacteria; order Pseudomonadales; family Pseudomonadaceae; genus Aquipseudomonas. Next base: position 160,250 of record NZ_JBOICF010000084.1, read on the forward strand.
TTGGCGGGTCGATGAAGATCAGATCGTATTCATCACGGCTGGATTCCATCCAAGCCATCACATCACCTTGCTCCAGGCGGTTCTTGTCGGAGAAGCCGTTGAGCGACAGATTACGTCGCGCCCAGTCCAGATAGGTTTTCGACAGATCGACACTGGTCGTGCTGCGCGCCCCGCCTTTGGCGGCATGTACGCTAGCAGTGGCGGTGTAACAGAACAGGTTGAGAAAACGCTTGCCCGCCGCTTCACGCTGGATGCGCATACGCATCGGGCGATGATCGAGAAACAGGCCAGTGTCCAAGTAGTCGGTCAGGTTGACCAGCAGCTTGACGCCGCCCTCGTTGACTTCATTGAACTTGCCTTGAGCGCTCTGGCGCTCGTACTGCTTGGTGCCGCTCTGGCGCTCGCGGCGTTTGACCACCACCCGGCTCTTGTCGATGTTCAGCGCCTGGGGAATGGCCGCCAGCGCATCAAACATGCGAATCGAGGCTTTTTCCGGGTCAATGGACTTCGGCGCTGCGTATTCCTGAACGTGGACCCAGTCGTGGTACAGGTCGATGGCCATCGCATATTCCGGCATGTCGGCGTCATACACGCGGTAGCAATCAATACCTTCTCGCTTGACCCACTTGCCCAGGGCCTTGAGGTTCTTTTGCAGGCGGTTGGCGAACATCTGCCCGCCCTCGCTCAGACGTGGCTGCTCAATCGCCGGTGCCGGAGCTGGCGTCGGCTTGATCGGGTTGCCGTTCTTGTTGAATTTGCGCTCCTGCGGCTCATCCGGAGTCTGATCGTAGGCCGCCTGCTCGCGCTCGGCCTGACGCTGCTCGGGGGTGCGGCGCTCGCCGGTGACGAATTGATCCGGCTGCACCTTGATCAGCAGCAGCTTGCACGGCAAGGCGCCGTTCCAGAACGCGTATTGCTTGTGGCTGCGAATGCCCATGCGCTTGCCCAGGTCCGGCGCGCCGGTGAACACCGCGGCCTCCCAGTTCAGACAGGCCTGACGCAGTCGCTCGCCGAGGTTCTGATAGAGGTACAACAGGCTCGCTTCGTCGCCCAAACGCTCGCCATAGGGCGGGTTGCAGATCACCAGGCCTTTCTGGTTCTGGTCCGGACGTGGCTCGAACGTCGCGACTTCGCCCTGATAGATCTTGATCCAGTCGGACAGGCCGGCGCGTTCGACGTTATTGCGGCCCGGCTGAATCAACCGTGGGTCGGCTTCATAACCGCGAATCCACAACGGCGGTTTAGCCAGACCGGTTTCGGCGCGCGCCAAGGCTTCGTCATGCAGCTTGCGCCACAGCGCCGGAACATGACCCAGCCAGGCCGAGAAACCCCAGCGTTCACGCTTGAGGTTCGGCGCGATGTCGGCGGCAATCATGGCCGCTTCCACCAGGAAGGTGCCCACACCGCACATCGGGTCAGCCAGCGCCCCGCCCTCGGCAGCAATACGCGGCCAGCCGGAACGGATGAGAATCGCCGCCGCGAGGTTCTCCTTCAGCGGAGCCGCACCTTGCTGCAGGCGATAGCCGCGCTGGTGCAGGCTGTGCCCGGACAGGTCCAGCGACAGAATTGCTTCGCCACGGTCCAGACGCAGGTGGACGCGCAAGTCTGGGTTGAGCTTGTCGATCGACGGGCGCGAACCATCGGCCGTGCGCAGCCGGTCGACGATGGCGTCCTTGACCTTCAACGCGCCGAAGTGAGTGTTGTCGATGCCCGAGCCATGACCGCTGAATTCCACTGCCAGGGTGCCATCCGGTTCAAGGTGGTCGGCCCACTCGATGTCGTGCACGCCGTGGTAGAGGTCTTCGGCATCCTTCATCGGGAAGCGTTTGAGCACCAGCAGCACGCGGTTCGCCAGACGGGACCACAGGCACAGCCGGTAGGCGGTTTCCATGTCGGCGCTGCCACGGATGGTCGAGGTATGCTCGCGAGTGTCCTGAAGGCCAAGGGCAGTGGCTTCCTCAGCGAGCAGGCCTTCGAGGCCTTTGGGACAGGTGAGGAAAAGTTCGTAACGGTCCGACATGGGTATTCCAGAGCCTCAGGCTTGAGCGGCGGGACAACGCATTGTCCGACCCGATTGCAACAGACGTCTTTCTTGGAGAACGCCTGCGTGGCACATAAGTTGTGCCGGTCCGCCGCAACGATGTATTTCGAATGCGGCAGTTATGCCCGCCGGAAAAATCCGGCCAACGTTTTGATATTAAAAAACCGGTATTCAGCCCGACGACGGCAGTAATAAAAAGTCACATGACTGACCCTTCGTCGTTTTAAATCTGACGTCAAACAGCCATCAGCGTTACTTGAGAACGACTCGCAAAATTCATGAAGACCCACGTATCAGGGCGCCTCGTAAAAAAAACGTACGCGAAATGCGGCGACCCTTATGGTCTTAATGCCTCAACAATTACGTTCTTATGACAAAACGGTCATTCACAGCGCCCGGTGCATTGGTTAGAAATCACCTCAGGCCGTCGTCGCAACGACGATGGCATCAGCGCTCGCGACGCCGGCAGCGGGCATTCAAAGGCAGAAGATTTCTGCCCGGCCTCGACATGAGGTCTCCAGGGACAAACAGTCAACAAACGAGGGCAACACCCTATGAGAAGACTTAAGCGTGATCCGTTGGAAAGAGCATTTTCGCGCGGATATCAATACGGCGTAACTGGTAAATCCCGTGAGCTTTGCCCATTTACTCTACCGTCGGTGCGCCAAGCCTGGATCAATGGCTGGCGGGAAGGACGCGGCGACAACTGGGACGGTATGACCGGCACTGCGGGTATACACAGGCTCAACGAACTTCACGCAGTCGGCTGACACTCAAATTATCAAAGGTACATTCCGACTCAATAAGATTTCTTCGAAAGAATCGACAATCTGCGTCGTAAACACCTAAACATGCACGCCCCACCCGGGCGGCGGGCCAAAAGCCCAAGAGGGGTTCCATTACGGAACCCCTCTTTTTGCCCGAGGCATTTTACCGCCTCGTTTCAGCGAGGCATGGCAGCAATGGCGTCCACCGCTTCACGGATCAGCGCCGGCCCCTTATAAATGAAGCCCGAATAGACCTGCACCAGACTCGCACCCGCAGCGATCTTCTCGGCCGCGTGCTTGCCCTCGGTGATGCCCCCCGCAGCGATGATCGGCAGTTTCCCGCCCAGCTCACCGGCCAGTACCTTGACGATGTGGGTACTCTTCTCGCGCACCGGCGCACCCGACAGACCACCCGCCTCATCGGCATGGGGCAGACCTTCGACGCCTTGACGGCTGAGGGTCGTGTTGGTCGCGATCACTGCGTCCATTCCCGATTCCAGCAGCGCACTGGCCACCAGTACGGTTTCTTCATCGCTCATGTCCGGTGCGATCTTGATTGCCAGCGGGACACGCTTGCCATGGGTCAGGGTCAGCGCCTCCTGACGCACACGCAGGGCTTCGAGCAACTGCTTGAGCGAATCACCAAATTGCAAACTGCGCAGCCCGGGCGTGTTCGGCGAACTGACGTTGACGGTGATGTAGCTGGCGTGGGCGTACACCTTGTCCAGGCAGATCAGGTAGTCGTCGACGGCGCGCTCGACCGGCGTGTCGACATTCTTGCCGATATTGATACCGAGCACGCCGTTGTACTTGGCCGCCTGTACGCGACTGACCAGGTGGTCGACGCCCAAGTTGTTGAAGCCCATGCGGTTGATGACGGCTTCGGCGTGAGGCAGGCGAAAAATCCGTGGTTTTGGATTGCCTGGCTGTGGACGAGGGGTCACGGTGCCGATTTCAACGAAGCCGAAGCCAAGCTGGGCAAACCCGTCGATGGCCGCGCCGTTCTTGTCCAGGCCGGCAGCAAGGCCCACCGGGTTGGGAAACTGCAAGCCCATGACCGTCACAGGCAGCCGCGCGGGCGCCTTGTTGAACAGGCCATTGAGTCCCAGTCGTCCGCCTGCGCCGATCAGGTCAATAGACAGATCGTGGGAGGTTTCCGGGGAGAGTTTGAACAGTAACTGGCGGGCCAGGTTATACATGGGCGGGCGCGGCTCGTTTGCGGCTGAAGTCAGCGGCGGATTATAGACGGGCACGCGGGTCGAGCGCGAGGCATGTCGCAAACTTCGCCCGGCGCCCGACAGACCGCTGGCATATGGCTTGCTTGAGAGTCTGCAAAGATCGCGATCCAACGGCGGATCGGGAATCGGACAATGACGTCGCTACCGTCCCGGCCCTGGCCCGGGCGGTGCGACGTTTTTTTATGGAAGGCCGGCAGGCCATCACCCACCCGCCACCTTCAAGCGGAAACGAAACCCATGAATGACATGCTCAACTCGCCGCTCGCCTGGGTCAACGGCAGCGACGCGCCAGAACTGAACAGCATCGACGCTGGCTTCATGGCCCTCACCGACAGTGCCTCGCTGATCGTCGCCGCTACCCAGGGTTTCGCTCAGCCTTACGGCCTGAACATTAATCTGCATCGCCAGCATTCCTGGGCCAGCCTGCGTGACAAGCTGGTCAATGGCGAACTGCACGCCGCGCACAGCCTTTATGGCCTGGTCTATGCCGCACATCTGGGAATTGGCGGTCAGGCCAAAGATATGGCCGTGCTCATGGGGCTCAATCAGAACGGCCAGAGCATCAATCTCTCAGCGGCGCTACAGAGCGCCGGGGTGATCACTCCTGGAGCGCTGGATCGGCGCACGCACCAAAGCGGGACAAAACTGACCTTCGCCCAGACACTGCCCACCGGCAACCATGCGCTGTGGTTGTATTACTGGCTTGCCAGTCAAGGCATTCACCCTCTTCTGGATGTCGAAAGCGTGGTCGTGCCGCCACCGCAGATGGTCGAGCATCTCAAGGCCGGGCGCATCGATGGTTTTTGCGTGGGTGAACCCTGGGGCGCCCGCGCCGTCAGCCAGAATCTTGGATTCACCCTGGCAACAACCCAGGCCATCTGGCCGGATCATCCGGAAAAAGTGCTCGGCTGCAGCCTGGAATTCGTCCAGCAATACCCCAACACCGCGCGGGCGTTGGTCATGGCGGTGCTGGAGGCCAGTCGTTTCATTGAAGAAAGCCTGGACAATCGCCGCAGCGCCGCGCAGATGCTCAGTGGCAGCGAATACGTCAACGCCCCCGTCGAAGACATCGAGGCGCGTCTGCTCGGGGAATATTCCGATGGCTTGGGCAACCACTGGCAGGATCATCACGCCGTGAGTTTTCATCGCAAAGGCGAGGTAAACATGCCTTATCTGTCCGACGGCATGTGGTTCATGACCCAGTTCCGCCGCTGGGGCCTGCTGCGTGAAGACCCGGATTATCTGGGCGTCGCCCGCCAGGTTCAGCAGCTGGATCTCTATCGCGAGGCCGCCGAGGCATTGGCTATCAGCGTCCCGCCCTCCCCGATGCGCAGCAGCCAGTTGATCGACGGCAAAATCTGGGATGGCAGTGACCCGGCAGGCTACGCCCGCAGCTTCAAACTCCACGCACTGGCCGATACCGCGCCCGTCACTGACCACTGATAAAGGAGACGCGAACATGCTGCGAATCCTGCTGATCAATGACACACCAAAGAAAGTCGGGCGATTGAAGGCCGCACTCAGTGAAGCGGGTTTCGAGGTCATCGACGAATCAGGTTTGATCATCGACCTGCCTGAGCGCGTACAGGCTGTACGCCCGGACGTGATCCTGATCGACACCGAATCGCCAGGCCGCGATGTGATGGAACAGGTGGTGCTGGTGACTCGCGATCTGCCACGTCCGATCGTGATGTTCACCGATGAACACGACCCGGACGTCATGCGTCGTGCGATCAAATCCGGGGTCAGCGCCTATATCGTCGAAGGCATTCACGCCCAGCGTTTGCAGCCGATCCTCGACGTGGCCATGGCCCGTTTCGAAAGCGATCAGGATCTGCGCGCCCAGCTTCATGCTCGCGATCAGCAACTGGCCGAGCGCAAACGCATCGAGACCGCCAAGGGCCTGCTGATGAAGATGAAGCAGTGCAATGAGGAAGAGGCCTACACCCTTATGCGCAGGCAGGCAATGAGTCGGCAGCAGAAGCTGATTCAGGTCGCCGAGCAGATCATTGCGATGAGCGAGTTGTTGGGGTAAGCACCTGCGTTCGGTCAGCGCCGTAAGCGATATTGATGTTTACCGCGCCCCTTGTATGGGGCGGCTTTGCTGGTGAACAACGCCAGAGCCGACGCTGCAGTACCGAATCCCACCCCCCCTGCATGTTTTGCAGGACTCGACATCAATGGATCTGGCCCACTCCTTGCTTGATCAGTCAAACAGGTAGCCAACGGCGGTTGCCCCACTTACGACAAAGACGTCGCACACCCTTCGCCCAGGCGCGAATAGGGTTGCGACGTTTTTTCGTTTTGGACCCGCGAAAAACGGGCCGGGTGGAGCACCGCCGTGGTGCCTCACCTCCCAAGACCTAACCGCAACGGTGCAGGCCGCATTCGCACCGGTGATGATTTTCTGCAGATGAGGTGTCAGATGAATACAAGTTTCTGGAAGGCGGGCCATAAACCCACGTTGTTCGCAGCGTTCCTCTATTTCGACCTGAGCTTCATGGTCTGGTACCTGCTGGGGCCGCTGGCCGTACAGATTGCCGCCGACCTGCACCTGACCACCCAGCAACGTGGGCTGGTGGTTGCCACGCCGATTCTGGCCGGTGCGTTCCTGCGCTTTCTGATGGGTATGCTGGCCGATCAACTGTCACCCAAAACCGCAGGCATCATCGGCCAAGTGATCGTCATCGGCGCCCTGTTGTGCGCCTGGCAGCTGGGTATTCACAGCTATGAGCAGGCTCTGCTGCTGGGCGTGTTCCTCGGCATGGCGGGTGCGTCCTTCGCCGTCGCCCTGCCGCTGGCCTCGCAATGGTACCCACCGCAGCATCAGGGCAAAGCCATGGGCATTGCCGGCGCTGGCAACTCGGGCACCGTATTCGCCGCACTGATCGCTCCGGTGCTTGCCGCGAGCTTCGGCTGGAGCAATGTGTTCGGCTTCGCCGCGCTGCCACTGGTACTGACTCTGATCGCCTTCTGGCTGATGGCCCGCAACGCACCCGAGCGTCCACAACCCAAGTCCATGGGTGATTACTTCAAGGCGCTGGGCGATCGCGACAGCTGGTGGTTCATGTTCTTCTACAGCGTCACGTTCGGCGGCTTCATCGGCCTGGCTAGCGCACTGCCGGGCTACTTCAATGACCAGTACGGTCTGAGCCCGGTGACCGCGGGTTATTACACCGCGGCCTGCGTATTCGGCGGCAGCATGATGCGCCCTCTGGGTGGAGCGCTGGCTGACCGCTTCGGCGGTATCAGGACACTGTCGGGCATGTACGCAGTGGCCGCCATCTGCATCGCCGCCGTGGGCTTCAACCTACCAAACTCGTGGGCTGCGCTGGCGTTGTTCGTCGCCGCCATGCTCGGCCTTGGTGCCGGCAACGGCGCAGTGTTTCAACTGGTGCCGCAACGTTTTCGCAAGGAAATCGGAGTAATGACCGGGCTGATCGGCATGGCCGGTGGCATAGGCGGTTTTCTTCTGGCGGCAGGTCTCGGGGCGATCAAACAGAACACTGGCGACTATCAGCTGGGTCTGTGGCTGTTTGCGCTGCTTGGTGTGCTTGCCTGGTTCGGCCTGATGAACGTCAAGCGCCGCTGGAGAACCACTTGGGGCTCGGCCGCGGTTACTGCCGCGCGTGTCTGATTACCCGGGAGCGTGGCGATGAATCAGCCCCTGACAGTCAAACCGGCAAACGCGGGGCTGCAATTGCGTTTCGCCGAGTTCAGCGCCAGCGGGCCCCGGACCGAAAATCAGGACGCCACGCGCCTGGTCACTCCCGCTCCGCCACTGGCGGCGAGCAAAGGCTATTTGTTCGCCCTGGCCGACGGCGTCAGTCAATGCGTCGATGGCGGTCTGGCCTCCCGTTCGACGCTTCAGGCCCTGGCGCTGGATTACTATTCAACGCCCGAGACCTGGGGCGTGGCGCAAGCGCTTGATCGCCTGCTGGTGGCACATAATCGCTGGCTGCAAGCCAATGGACTGCTGACCACCCTCAGTGCCATCGTCCTGCGTGGGCGTCGTTTCACCCTCGCCCATGTCGGCGACTGTCGGGCCTATCGGTGGCTAGACGGAACGCTGCAACGCGTCAGTGACGACCACGTCTGGGAGCAGCCGGACATGCAACATGTGCTCAAGCGCGCGCTGGGTCTGGATCAGTACCTGGTCATGGACTATCTCGACGGCGAGCTGCGTCAAGGTGAGCGCCTGTTGCTGGTCAGCGACGGGGTATGGGCGACGCTCGGTGATAGCCGTATTCGTTCGATTCTGGATGAGCAAGAAGACCTCGACGACGCAGTGCGTACACTGGTGAATGCCGCGCATCTGGCAGGCAGTCAGGACAACGCCACCGCCCTGCTGATCCAGGTGGACCAGCTGGGCGCCGACACGTTGGGCGACACGCTCTTTCAACTGCAGCAGTGGCCCTTGCCTCCTATGCTTAAGGCTGGGCAGTGGTTTGAGGGCTGGCATATCGAAGACCTTCAGAGCGACTCCCGGCAGTCAACGCTGTACCGCGTACAAGACTCGCAGCAACGCCGCTGGCTGCTGAAAACCTTACCCCACGCACGACAGGAAGAAACCGGTGCCGGGCAGGCGCTGTTGCTGGAAGAGTGGTTTCTGCGCCGCGTGGCCGGGCGTTTCTTTCCCGAGATTCACCCGCTGCCGGATCGTCAGCACCTGTATTACGTCATGCGTGAATATCCGGGACAGACCCTTGCGCAGATTTTTGCGCAGCAAGGGCCGATGGAGTTGTCGCGCTGGTTCGACCTGGCGCGTGACTTACTGGCAGCCATCGGTTTGCTGCACCGCCGCAATATCGTGCATCGAGACATCAAGCCGGAAAACCTGCTCATTGATGACAAGGGCGATTTGCATGTGCTGGATTTCGGCCTGGCATTCTGCCCAGGACTGTCAGCCGACGCACCAGGCGAGGTGCCGGGGACACCGAGTTTCATCGCGCCGGAAGCCTTCGCAGGCGCGGAGCCAGCCCCGGCGCTGGATTTGTACGCTGCCAGCGTTACCCTGTACTTCCTGCTAACGGGGCATTACCCCTACGGCGAGATAGAAGCCTTTCAACACCGCCGTTTCGCTAATCCCGTCCCCGCCAGTCGCTATCGCCCTGATACGCCCGAGTGGCTTGATCGGCATTTGGAAAAGGCCCTGCAGGCCGATCCTGCCAGACGCTTCGAAACTGCCGAGCAGTGGCTGCTGCAACTGCGACAGGGCGAACTGGGCACCGCAAACGCCCGACCCAGACCGTTGCTGGAGCGTGAGCCCATGAAGGTATGGCGAGCAATCGCGCTCATGTCGTTGCTGCTGAACCTACTGCTGTGGATCTGGCTGCTCAGGCACTGATATCCCTCAGCCAGCGCTGACATGCCGTTCAATAGCACTCAACGGACAGCGTTAGCCTGCCAGATTCGAATCTGTCGATTGCGGCGTCGATGAAGGGCGGTGGGGCATCGCTGGACGACGAATAGTTCGTCAACTTGCAGAATGATCGGATGCGTGGGGGGTGTGGTATTGCAGTTGGTCCTATCGCTTCGGATAAAGACCTATAAAAGTGTGCGAATAATTTAAGATATTAAATTGCCAGTTCCAACCCAATTACTCGGTATCAGAACGGATACACGATCGCTACCTTACGCAAGATTTATCAAAAGGCAGAAAAAGAAAAACCCGGCCGAGGCCGGGTTTTTCTGCAAAGCGCGGGCTAATTACTTAGCTTGAGCTTCGACTTGTGCTTCTACGCGACGGTTTACAGCGCGGCCAGCGTCAGTTGCGTTGTCAGCAACTGGACGAGTTTCGCCGTAGCCAACCGAGTTCACGCGGTCAGCACCAACACCGTACTGGTTAACCAGAACTTGTTTAACGGCGTTTGCACGACGCTCGGACAGTTTCTGGTTGTAAGCGTCAGGACCGACGGAGTCAGTGTGACCTTCAACAGTGGTGGTGGTTTGTGGGTATTGCTTCATGAAGTCAGCCAGGTTTTTGATGTCACCGTAGCTGTTTGGCTTGACGACCGACTTGTCGAAGTCGAATTTCACGTCCAGCTCAACACGTACGACTTCAGCAACAGCCGGGCAACCGTTGGCATCAACGGTAACGTTGGCCGGGGTATCTGGGCACTTGTCGACGTTGTCGCAAACGCCGTCGTTGTCGCTGTCGGAGCACACTTCAGCTACTGGAGCTGGTGCTGCTTCAACTTTCTTCGAACCGCCACCGAAGTTTACGCCGATACCGACGCTAGGAGCCCACTCGGTGTCGCCTTGGTCGATGTTGTACTGAGCTTCAACGCCGGCACGGGCGTAGAAGTTATCGGTGAAGTACAGCTTGGCACCACCGCCGATGTTGGCGAAGGTGGAACGGTTACGACCGCCGCTGCCATTCTGACCGATGCTCTGATCGGAGAAACCAGCCGAGACGTACGGACGCAGCATGTCGCCCGGGTTGTTGAAGTGGTACAGAGCGTCCAGAGCGGTGTTAGCGCCCTTGATGTTCTTGCCGTCGTCGCTGCGAACGTTGTGCACTTCGTCGTAGCCCAGACGCAATTCAACGTCGTCGGTCAGGAAGTAGCCAACAGAACCGCCGAACAGGTTGCCGTCATTTTTGAAATTACGAGCGCTGTCGAACTGTTCTTTCTTGGCGAAGCCTTCGATTTCGACTGCGCCTTGGCCTTGTGCCAGAGCGCCGAACGAAGTTGCGGCAACAATAGTACCAATGGCCAAGCCCAAGGTGTTTTTCAGTTTCATCCGTTAAATCCCCATCTGGTGATTGTAAAGCAGTCCCCTTATCGAGGGACAACTCATCGGCAAGTCTATCAGAACTTGCCTGCCCGTTAGAGATATTTGCTCCGAGTTAAGTTTCGGTGATGCCTGCAAATTTCTCACGTAATTTATCAAGTGCCCGCTTGTACCGCATTTTCGTCGCACTCAGGCCCATATGCATTATGTCTGCGATCTCCTGAAATTCCAGCTCTGCGACAAATCGAAGCACCAGAATTTCCCTGTCGATCGGGTTCACATGCACCAGCCAACGATCGAGTCCGCCCTTTTCTTCTGGTTTTGGCGTCTTGTCTTCAGACGCTTCCTCGAGTGGGTCGAGACTCAAAGCATCCATCAACCGACGCTTGCGACGCTCCTTTCTGTACTGCGTAATACATTCGTTATAGGTGATGCTGTAGAGCCAGGTTTTGAATTTCGATTTTCCCTCGAAATTTTTCAATCCATACAACACCTTAAGCATCACCTCCTGACAGACATCGTCAGCATCGCGATCGTTCCCTAAATAGCGTGCGCAGACATTAAAAAGTGTCCGCTGGTAGCGACGCATCAGCTCTTCGTAGGCACGAGTCACATGAAACAACTCGGCATGCGAGCGCGCAACCAACTCCTCATCGGAGAGCTCGCGGGGGTCGTAACGCAGTGAGAACGGTTGGGGTTTATTCAAAACAGGTCGTGCCGACAGTCAGGTAAATGTCCGCCACAGCCCAGATATCCGGGATTTTGCGGCGGCATACATTAGCAGATTTGCCGGTTCAGCGGCTGCTCACTCGCTGCTCGAGAAGGATCCGGTTCGACAACGACACCAAGTCACCTTCATCGGTCAGCAGGGTGGTTTTCACCGTGCCAATCTCTTCGATCTGCCCTTCGACCTCTCCAACACGCACTTGTTGCCCTACCTGGTACAACTCCCGAACATAAATTCCTGCCAGGATCTGGCTCGCGATTTCGCGACTTCCCAGTCCCATGGCCAGCGCAACGGCCAGACCAACGGTAATCAATCCGATCACAATGACATGGTTCAGCAGGTCAGTTTTCACCTCCAACTGGCTGATGGCCACCGAAATACTGATGATAATGACCAGCCACTGAGCGATGCGCCCAAGCCCTGCCGAGTAATCCAGGCCAACGCCTTCAGCCGCGCCACGGACGATGCCGTTGACCAGTTGCGCCAGCAAGACACCCACCAGCAGCACCAGCGCCGCGCCGAACACCTTCGGCAAATACAGCGCCAACATGTCCAGTGTCGCCGAGACCCGCTCCAGGCCGAGGGATTCTGCGGCCGACACCAGGAAAATCAAAAGTACAAACCAATACACGATCTTTCCGATCAGGGTCGAAATCGGCACCTGAACGCCGGCGCGACTGATCAGTTTGGTCAGGCCGGTGCCACCCATGAGGCGATCCAGACCCAGTTTTGCCAGCAGCTTGGACAACAAGGTATCGAGCAGTTTGGCAACCACGAAACCCAGAAGAACAACCACCAGAGCGCCGAACAGATTCGGGATGAAGTTCGCGACTTTGGTCCACAACGCAGTCATTGCGGTGACCAGGCTCTGTGTCCAGAGATCCAATTCCATATTCAGTCAGCCTTGTCTTGAGCACCGGAAAAAGTGGTACCGGCATTCGTCGCCTTGCGACGGGAAACAGGTGAAACGTGAGCCGAGCCGTTGTTCACGGCGATCATCAATGCCTGGGTGCAGCGGCCGAGAAGACCGAACAAGTCGCCCGCACCGACCTGGCGGTTCGCGGTCTTCAAGACGCGGCCCAGAACTGCGTCGTCGTCCCGGCTGGAGGACGAAGAATTGAGCATATCTCGCAGTGATTCTTCAAACGGGTCGTGCATGGGCACCTCACGTAATGTCACTGGAAGACGCAGGCAATTTTGCATGAGTCACAAACCGAACGCTGATCGAGGCGTTTTTTTACCTTGTCAGACCCATCGCAGACGCTTGAACAACCACATCTGCCCCAACGCAACGACGACCATCAAACCGCACGCCAGCAAAAAACCGTGCGGATTGTCGGCCCCCGGTATGCCCCCGACATTGATGCCAAGTAGGCCGGTCAGAAAGCTCATTGGCAGGAAGATACCGGTGACGATGCCGAAGCGGTACATGGTCCGGTTCATCCTTTCGCTGAGGCGTCTATCTTCGGCCTCCAGCACCAGCCCCACGCGCTCGCGGGTCAATTCCAGTTCCTCTAGATAACGCGTCAGACTGTTGTTCAACTCGTTCCAGTAGTCAGCATCGTCCTCGACGAACCAGGGCATCTTGCTGCGGGTCAACTGCCCGTAGATTTCTCGTTGCGGCGCGAGGAACCGACGCATGCCTGCCGCCCTTCTGCGGATATGCACCATGTTGCCGTGTTCGGGCATATACCGCTCGTCGGCATCTATTCGTTCTTCCATGTCATCGACCAGTTCGGTCAACTCGCTGACCACCGCCTGTACCTTGTCGGTCAGCAACTGCGCCAGATAAACCAGTAGTTCGGATGCGGTCTTCGGCCCCTTGTTCGCCTTGAACAGATCGATCAGTTCTTCGGTGGCGCGCAGGGAGCGCAGGCGCAGGGAAATTACTCGCTGGGCCGCAGCGAAGATTCGCACCGAGACCATGTCTTCCGGCTCGGCGCCCGGATTCAGGTTCACGCCGCGCAAAAACAGCAGCAGTTGGTGATCCGGCAGCGGCAACAGCCGTGGCCGGGTATTTTCTTCAAGCATCAAGTCGCAGACGAACTCATTGAGGCCGCTGGAGTGGCGCAACCACATCTGAGTCTGTGGATGACTGCGATCCCAGTGAAGCCACACGCTTTCGTGCGACTCCAACTGCAGGCTATCCAGGTCGGTTCGAGCTATTGAACGCGCCCCACCTTTACCGTCCAACACCAGGGCGTGTACCAGCCCGGACTGCGCGTTTTTTTCGTCGAACATTCGAGTCCTTGATGTCCTTGCTGTCTTGACAAGACTAAGGGAGCAGCCGATCAGTCAGGCATTTTCAAAGGGCTTGGCGAGACAATGATGCCGTTGTTGTCGGCATACACGTATTCATCGGGGCGGAATGTCACGCCGCCGAAACTCACCACCACGTTGAGATCGCCCAGACCGCGTTTGTCGGTTTTGAGCGGGTGGCTGGCCAATGCTTGCACACCGAGATCGGTCTGCGCCAGGACATCGACATCACGCACGCATCCGTAGATGACCATGCCTTCCCAGCCATTCTTCGCGGCCTTCCCGGCCAGCAAATCCCCCAACAGCGCGCGGCGCAGCGAGCCACCACCGTCGACAACCAGAACTTTACCCTTACCATTCTGTTCAACTTGTTCCCGCACCAGCGAATTGTCTTCGAAGCACTTGAGGGTGACGATCTGCCCCCCGAAGGAATCGCGGCCACCAAAATTGCTGAACATGGGCTCGACCACCTGAATCAGCTCAGGGTAGGCATCGCACAAATCCGGAGTGATGTAGTGCATGGGGGTGCTCCTGTCTGTGAAGGCATCTGTCGGTGAAAGCAACGTTTAAAGGAATGAATCGGCTTGCTGCTGATCCCGATGGCACGCATTTCTGACCGCGCCGAGCAGCACAATGCTTCCTTTATATAGAACAAAAACCTGACCGACGAGTGCTGTACCCCTAACAGCTCCGTACCGGACCGCCAACCGTTCTCACAGTCGGATGTAGCTTAGCGCCCGATGGCGGACATAGGAATGCTTGCCGGGTTTAGGGATCAGGAAGTTGCCAACATGTTCAGCGTTGATTCAGGCGGTACAGCAGCAATTCGGCGATTCAGCCAATCTGCCACGCGAGGCCAGACCTGCGTCTGGGCTGCCTTGCTGACCAGCATCTGCACATGGCCGAAGTCTTCGCTGAAATCATGCTCGCGGCCCAGACTGAGAAACTCCTTGTCCCGAGAGCCGAACTGCTCGAACAACTCACGGCATGCCCACTCGGGATCCTGATGGTCGCCAACCGCTGCCACGCAGAGGGTCGGCACATCCACGGTTCTCAGCCCCGACCACCAGTCCTCCTTGTCGTCACCGAAGCGGCCGAACAGCCCGTGCCAGCGCATGCTTTCCAGAATGATGCCCATCGGCTCATCTTCAGGACCGCGCTTGAAGCGGGGGCCGGACAGATGCTCGAAACGCTTGAGGAGCAGACGTATGCTCCACGTCAATGGCGGGACCTTGAGCGGCCAATGGCTGCGGGTGACCTGACTGCCGAACAGCGCCACCGAAGCGGCCCGAGTGGCGTCGAGGTGATGCCCACCCAAAGCTGCAGCCAAGGTCGTGCCGCCCAGGGAATGGCCGATCCAGTGCGGCGTCTGCCCACTCTGCTCGGCAACGAAAGCGGCAATGGCCGGCAAATCGTAACGTGCGTAATCGGCCACGCGGTTGTGCCGATAGCTTTCGTTGCGTGCCGAAAGACCATGCCCACGCATTTCCGCAATCCATACGTCGAACCCGGCGCGCGCCAGATAAGCGCCCAGACCGATGCCTTTCGGGGAATACCAGAAACGCCGATTGGAAAAGCTGCCGTGCAGCAGGATCACCGGGACGCCGCGCGCATCGGGAGTTGCCACCAGACCCAGTCGGGTCACGGCCAGCTCGACGGTGAAGTCCAGGCTGTTGCCCGGTTTGAGACGGTACACATCCTCGATCAGATCGCCACGCCGCTCGGCGCTGATCAGGGCCACGGGAAATAGATGACTGCTGCTTTGCATATTGCTCTTGCTTGACTCGAAAAATGGCGCATTGCCAGAGATAGCACGGCGTGGCTGTCACGGCGCTGAATCTTGCAGACGAAAAAGTCGCAAAAAAAGGGCGGAATCTAAAAGACCGCCCTTTTCAGGAGACCGACCCGCCGAAACGGGTCCGCATCTTACATCATTTTGGAGCGTCTTCTTCAGACAGGAAGAACCAGGTCTCCAGTACCGAATCAGGGTTCAGCGAAACACTTTCAATGCCCTGCTCCATCAGCCAGCGCGCCAGATCCGGGTGATCGGAAGGGCCCTGACCGCAGATGCCGATGTACTTGCCAGCCTTGTTACAGGCTTGAATGGCATTGGACAGCAGCTTCTTGACCGCAGGGTTACGCTCGTCGAACAGATGCGCAATGATTCCGGAGTCGCGATCCAGACCCAGTGTCAGCTGAGTCAGGTCGTTGGAGCCGATGGAGAAGCCGTCGAAGAACTCGAGGAATTCATCGGCCAGCAAGGCGTTGGACGGCAGCTCGCACATCATGATCACGCGCAAGCCGTTTTCGCCGCGAGCCAGACCGTTTTCAGCCAGCAGTTCGACCACCTGACTGGCTTCGCCCAGCGTGCGTACGAACGGCACCATGATCTCGACATTGGTCAGACCCATCTCGTTGCGCACACGTTTGAGCGCACGGCATTCGAGCTCGAAGCAGTCGCGGAAGTTTTCGCTGATGTAACGCGAAGCGCCGCGGAAGCCCAGCATCGGGTTTTCTTCTTCCGGTTCGTACAGCTTGCCGCCGATCAGGTTGGCGTACTCGTTCGACTTGAAGTCCGACAACCGCACGATGACCTTCTTCGGCGAGAACGCCGCGGCCAGCGTACTGATGCCTTCCACCAGCTTCTCGACATAGAAACCGACCGGATCGTCGTAACCGGCGATGCGCTTGTCGACGCTTTCCTTGATGTCCAGCGGCAGATTCGGGTAGTTCAGCAGTGCCTTGGGGTGCACGCCGATCATACGGTTGATGATGAATTCCAGGCGCGCCAGGCCGATACCAGCGTTGGGCAGCTGGGCGAAATCGAATGCGCGATCAGGGTTGCCGACGTTCATCATGATCTTGAACGGCAGTTCCGGCATGGCATCGACGGAGTTTTGCTTGATGTCGAAGCCCAGCTCGCCTTCGAAGATGTAGCCGGTGTCGCCCTCGGCACAGGAAACGGTAACGCCTTGGCCGTCCTTGAGCAGCTCGGTGGCGTTGCCGCAACCGACAACAGCAGGAATACCCAGCTCACGGGCGATGATCGCCGCATGGCAGGTACGGCCGCCGCGATTGGTGACGATGGCACTGGCGCGCTTCATGACCGGTTCCCAATCCGGATCGGTCATGTCAGAGACCAGCACGTCACCGGCCTGGACCTTGTCCATCTCGGACACATCCTTGATGATCCGCACCTTGCCAGCACCGATGCGCTGACCGATGGCGCGACCTTCGGCCAGTACGGTGCCTTTCTCTTTGAGCAGGTAGCGTTCCATGACATTGGCCGAAGTACGGCTCTTCACGGTTTCAGGACGAGCCTGAACAATGTAGAGCTGGCCGTCGTCACCGTCCTTGGCCCATTCGATGTCCATCGGGCACTGGTAGTGCTTTTCGATGATCATCGCCTGGCGTGCCAGGTTGCTGACTTCTTCGTCGCTCAGGCAGAAACGCGCGCGATCGGCGGCGTCGACGTCTATGACCTTGACCGATTTACCAGCCTTGGCCTCCTCGCCGTAGATCATCTTGATTGCCTTGCTGCCCAGGTTGCGGCGCAGGATCGCCGGGCGACCAGCTTCATGGGTGTTCTTGTGAACGTAGAACTCGTCCGGGTTGACCGCGCCTTGTACGACGGTTTCACCCAGGCCGTAAGCGCCGGTGATGAACACCACGTCACGGAAACCGGATTCGGTGTCCAGGGTGAACATCACCCCCGCCGTGCCGGTTTCGGAACGCACCATGCGCTGCACGCCAGCGGACAATGCCACCAGCTTGTGATCGAAGCCCTGGTGCACGCGGTAGGAAATGGCGCGGTCGTTGAACAGCGAGGCGAACACTTCCTTCGCCGCGCGGATCACGTTGTCGACGCCGCGAATATTGAGGAAGGTTTCCTGCTGACCGGCAAAGGATGCGTCAGGCAGGTCTTCGGCGGTGGCCGAAGAACGCACGGCAACGGCGATGTCCGGATTGCCCGCCGAGAGTTCGGCGAAGGCAGTGCGGATTTCGGCGTTGAGCTTCTCGGGGAATTCGGCCTCCATGATCCACTGACGAATCTGCGCACCGGTTTTCGCCAGCGCGCTGACGTCGTCGACGTCCAGAGCATCGAGAGCCTGGTGAATCTGATCGTTCAGACCACTCTGCTCAAGAAAATCACGATAGGCCTGAGCTGTAGTGGCGAAGCCGCCTGGGACGGAAACGCCTGCGCCCGCCAGGTTGCTGATCATCTCGCCGAGGGATGCGTTCTTGCCCCCCACGTGCTCAACATCATGTTTGCCGAGCTTATCGAGGGAAACTACGTACTCTACCAAGGTGATCTCTCCACTAACCGGTTTATTGTTGGGAAAAACATTGGCGCTGGAACCACAGGAAAAAACGGATCCTGCGCGCTTGTGGTCTGGATCTTGAAGTCTGACTCGTAAAACTCGTTAGAATGCGGCCAGTCCAGGCCCGCATGCGAGCCTATGATATCCAAGAATCGTCACCAGCTTAAGGCCCAAGGCGCAAATGAAACGATCCGCTTTCTTTATCTCCGACGGCACCGGCATCACTGCCGAAACCCTTGGCCAGAGCCTGTTAGCGCAGTTTGAAAACATAACATTCAACAAGTTCACGAGGCCCTACATCGACAGTGTCGAGAAAGCACGGGCCATGGTTCAGCAAATCAACAAGGCTGCCGAGAAAGACGAGGTACGCCCGATCATCTTCGACACCATCGTCAATCAGGACATCCGCGAGATTCTGGCGACGTCCGACGGGTTCATGATCGACATCTTTTCGACCTTCCTGGCCCCGCTTGAGCAGGAGCTTAGTTCACACTCGTCCTACTCGGTAGGCAAATCACATTCCATCGGCCACAACTCCAATTACATGGAGCGGATCGAGGCAGTGAACTTCGCGCTGGACAACGACGACGGCGCCCGGACCCACTATTACGACAAAGCCGACATCATTCTGGTAGGCGTTTCCCGCTGTGGGAAGACGCCTACCTGTCTATACATGGCCATGCAATTCGGCATTCGCGCCGCCAACTATCCGCTGACCGAAGACGACATGGAGCGCCTGCAACTGCCAGCCGCGCTCAAGCAGCACCGCAACAAGCTGTTCGGCCTGACGATCGACCCGGATCGCCTGACCGCGATTCGCCACGAGCGTAAGCCCAACAGCCGCTATTCGAGCTTCGCCCAGTGCGAATTCGAAGTGCGCGAAGTGGAAAGCCTGTTCCGCCGCGAGAACATTCCCAACATCAACTCCACGCATTTCTCGGTCGAGGAAATCTCGGCGAAGGTGCTGGTGGAAAAAGGCGTTGAGCGACGCTTCAAATAGCGCCGCACCGCTGTAGGAGCCGGCTTGCTGGCGAACGCGTCAGATCAGGCACTTCAGAGGCACCTGACAC
>NZ_JBOICF010000085.1:0-1674 GCF_050739935.1 Pseudomonas sp.
ATTCGCGAAAAATCGTGCTGGCGATAGCGATGTATCGACTGTCCTGGCCTATCGCGAATGAATTCGCTCCCACAGAGGGGACTTGGCGAACGCTTACAACTCAAACGGCTCATTCCCCCGCCGCCTGAACCAACCGGTCAGCGAAAGACGGTCCCGCGTGGCAGGCAGCACTTCGTGGGGCATGTCGCCAGATAAAAACACCACCAGACACCCGCCGATCGGTTGCACGTCGTGCTCCACCCCGTCCTTGAAGAACATGCGCAACTGCCCGCCATCCTCGGGCTGCCAAGAGGCATCGTTGAGATAGATCACCGCTGAGACCATGCGCTTGTCATCATCACGAAAGCGATCGACATGCCTGCGATAGAAAGCCCCCGGCGGATACAGCGCGAAGTGGGCCTCGAAATCTTCCAACCCCAGAAACAGGCCGCGATTGAGGGTCTGACGCAAGCTGTCCATCAGCTGCAGATACCGATCGCAGGGCTCGGCCTGACCCGGCTCCAGCCACTGGATGTGATCACCACGAATCCCCTCACGAATTTCCTGCGCAGGGCCGCGCCCGACCGCCGCCGGGGCCAGCTCGCCTTCAGCGGCGCGCTTGCGACATTCAAGGGCCAGTTCACGGGTCAGCGTCTCGGGCAAAAAGATGTCCTGCTGCGACCAGCCACGCTCGGCCAGGTCATCGACGATTCTTGTCAGCAGGGCTTCATCAGGGGATATGTGCATGGCGCGCATAGTATCCAGACACCGGTCAATCCAACAGAGCCCGCGGTCTGCCAGCGAAAGAATATTTTTCCGGGGCTAAAACCCTGCAATCGTTTTACACACAGGATCGCCGAACCCACGGATTTTCTTGGGGTCTGGCAACTTGTTAACTCGACAAATCCCCGCCGCCCCACCGAGAATAGCGGCCTGCCGACAGGAGTCTCTAATGCGCCGTCTGTTTTTCCTGCTGTTGATGTTCTGCACCATGCCCGCCTGGGCAGACGGCCACGACCAGCTGTACAAGGTCGCCGGCTGGCCAGAACAACGCGCGCATTTCAACGACGCTCTCAAAGCCGCACAGCAGCGCTACCGAAACAGCCTGCCGCCCGCGGTATTCGACGCGCTGGTCAGCAACAGTAATCAGCGATTCGCGCCACAGGCAATGGATCAACGCGCCGAGCAGAATTTGCGTCAGACGCTGCAGGATCCGAACCCTGCACTGCAATTTTTCCAATCACCTCTGGGCCGCAAGATCGTCAATGCCGAACTGACCGCAACTCGCCCCGATCAACTGGCGAAGAACGCGCAAGGCTTGCCGAAAATGCAGGTCAGCGACAACCGCATGCTGATCATCGGGCACCTGTCCAACGCCCTCCCCGCCAAGGAAGCCGGAGCCGAAGTCAGCCTCGCGATTGCCGGAGTGGCGGCGGACAGCTTGAGCTCGATGATCCCGGGGTTGATGGGCGGCGGCTCGACCCAAGGCATGCTTGAAGGCCAGCGCCAGCGTCTGATGGCGCAGATCGCCAACGACATGAGCAACACGCTTCTGTACGTCTATCGCGACCTGTCCGACGCAGAGCTGGAAGAATTCTCGACCTTTGCCGAATCCAACGAAGGCAAGGCCTATTATCAGGCGGCGCTGGCAGCGATTCGGGCGGGGCTGGCGGTTGGGCAGAATGTGAAGTAAGT
>NZ_JBOICF010000086.1:0-26091 GCF_050739935.1 Pseudomonas sp.
ATCTTGCGGCACCCCCTTAACTCTGTGGGAGCGAATTCATTCGCGATTAGCCAGTACATCCGACGCATTTGCACAGGATGTACTACCGCATCGCGAATAAATTCGCTCCCACGCTTGAGCCCGAGCCAGGCTCCATCTTTGGCCCCTGATCCTCTGCGGGAGCGCCAAGCCGCACTCTTTGCGGCATCCCCTGAACTCTGTGGGAGCGAATTCATTCGCGATTGGCCGGTACATCCGACGCATCTGCACAGGATGTACCACTGCACCGCGAATAAATTCGCTCCCACACTTGAGCCCGCGCCAGGCTTCATCTTTGGCCCCTAAACTTTGTGGGAGCGCCCGGCCCCGCTCTTGCGGCACCCCTAAACTCTGTGGGAGCGAATTTATTCGCGATTGGCCGGTACATCCGATGCATCTCCACAGGATGTACCTCCGCATCGCGCAGGAATTCACTCCACAAGGTTCAACACAAACCTGTAAGGGTTTGTTGTTTAAGTCCCCGCCGCTATCATCCCCGCATCTTGCGAGGGGATTTACTGATGCTCAACGGCCTATGGCTTGGTTTTTTCGTGGTCGCGGCGATTTCCGCGCTGGCCCAGTGGCTGATTGGCGGTAACGCTGGCATCTTCGCCGCGATGGTCGAGAGTATCTTCGCGATGGCCAAGCTGTCTGTCGAAGTCATGGTTCTGCTGTTCGGGACCCTGACCTTGTGGCTGGGCTTTCTCAACATCGCCGAGAAAGCGGGCATCGTCGACTGGCTCGGCAAAATCCTAGCCCCCCTGTTCCACCGCTTGATGCCAGAGGTGCCGCGTGGCCATCCGGCGCTCGGCTTGATCACCCTCAACTTCGCCGCCAACGCGCTGGGCCTGGACAATGCCGCAACCCCCATCGGTCTCAAGGCCATGCGTTCGCTGCAGGAACTCAACCCCAGCCAGACCGTCGCCAGTAACGCGCAGATCCTTTTCCTGGTGCTCAACGCTTCGTCGCTGACTCTGCTGCCGGTGACCATCTTCATGTACCGCGCGCAGCAAGGCGCGGTGGATCCGACCATGGTGTTCCTGCCTATCCTGCTGGCGACCAGTGCTTCAACCCTGGTCGGCTTGCTGTCGGTGGCGTTCATGCAGCGGCTGCGGTTGTGGGATCCGGTGGTACTGGCCTATCTGATTCCCGGCGCACTGGTGCTCGGGGGATTCATGGCGATCCTGGCCGGCCTGTCCGCCGCAGCCTTGTCCAACTTGTCGTCGATCCTCGGCAACGTGACGCTGTTCGGCATCATCATTTTGTTTCTAGTGATCGGCGCGCTGCGCAAGGTCAAGGTGTATGAAACCTTTGTCGAAGGCGCCAAGGAAGGCTTTGATGTGGCAAAGAATCTGCTGCCGTATCTGGTGGCAATGCTCTGCGCGGTGGGCGTTTTGCGCGCGTCGGGTGCGCTGGATCTGATTCTGGAAGGCATTCGCCACGTCATTCAATGGATGGGGCTGGACACCCGTTTCGTCGACGCGCTGCCCACTGCGCTGGTCAAACCGTTCTCGGGCAGTGCGGCGCGCGCGATGCTCATCGAGACCATGAAGACCCAGGGTGTCGACAGCTTCCCGGCGCTGGTCTCGGCGACCATTCAGGGCAGCACCGAAACCACGTTCTATGTGCTGGCGGTATACTTCGGTGCGGTCGGCATTCAGCGTGCGCGCCATGCGGTGGGTTGCGCACTGCTGGCGGAATTGTCCGGCGTGATCGCGGCGATTGCGGTCTGCTACTGGTTCTTCGGCTCGGCGGTGTAATGCCGCTGACCCTGCTCCACCGTCCATTGCAGCACTTGAGCAGTCAACGTATCACTGGCCTGCCCGAAGCTCGCCACTACGCCTGAGACCTGCTTGTCGGCAACCGGTTGATGCACTTCGAAGCGACGACTGGCGATGATGCGCTGACGATCATCGGCCAGCCGCGCGTCCAGACGAATCACCACTTCGATGCCCTGGCCGCGATATTCACTCTGAAACGCTTGCAGCTCTCCGCCGAGTTCGAAATCCGCCTGCAAATTGCTGTCATCGGTGCTGATCGACTGCACCCGACCGTCGCGATAGAACGCGTCGGTCAACCGATTGCGCAGCAACACCGGAGCCGGATCGCTCCAACGCGCGCCTTTATAACTGCTGATCACATCGCCCTGAGGGATGACCGCGATGCGCGGACTGTCGAGGGTTTCGCTGGATTTTGGCCGCGTCACGCGCAGCGACCACGGCGCCGGGGTCGCTGCGTTGCTGCTGGTCGCCGCCGTCGGCAGGCGATAAACGTCCGATGGCGCCTGCTTTGGCAGAATCGAACAGGCGCCCGACGACAATAACGCGCTTGCCAGCAACACTCGGGTGAAGGGGTAACTGGCAAACTTCATGGCTCGAACTCCTTGTTCTTGTCGCTACCAAGCAGGTAGCCGCTGGGGTTGGCGTTCAGGCTGCGCGAGATGGTCTTGAGCGAAGCCAGGGTTTCCCGTAGCTCGCGAATCGCCGGGCCAAGCTCGCCAAGACCTTGCAGGCCGCCGTTCACCGAATCCCGATTGTCCTTGAGCAACGTGTTGATGGTCATGCTGCTTTGCTCCAACGACTTCATCGCCTGCTGCGCGCTGGCGATGGTTTGCTTGCCATCGTTGGTCAGTAACTGGTTGGCGTTGCGCATCAGGGTCGACGTCTGCTCAAGCGTGGTACCAGCCTGCTTGCTCAGCGCAGTCATCTGCTTCAACGCCAGACGAATATCGTCGCGCTGATCGGAGATTGCCCCGGTCGTCTGCTCCAGATGTTCGAGGGTTCTGGTCAGGGTCTTTACGTTGGTCGAGGAAAACATCTCATTGGTGTTGTGCAGCAGGGTGTTGATCCCGGTGAGCAGATCGTTGCTATCGTTGAGCAGGCGCGAGATCGGCGATGGCGACGCGATGATTACCGGCAGGCTGCCGTCATTGGTTGTCAGCGCCTCGCTTTGCGGGGTGCCGCCGCTGAGCTGAATGATCGAGGTGCCGGTTATGCCAGCAAGTGCGAGTTTGGCGAAGGTGTCGCGCTTGATCGGGGTTTCTCCGGCGACCCGGATCTGCGCCAGCACCCGACGTGGGTCCTGCGGGTCGAGGCGCAAGTTGACCACGTCGCCAACCTTGATCCCGCTGTATTGCACGGGACTGCCGCGGGACAGACCGGTCACGGCTTCGTTGAACACCACCTGATAATCCTTGAAGGCGGTATCGACGCTGGATTTGGCCAGCCACAGGCCGAACAGCAGCGCGGCGGCGACCACGATCACCGTGAACAGGCCGATCAAGACGTGATGGGCGCGGGTTTCCATCATGAGACCTCAAGTGGGTGGGTGGCCGCTGCATAGGCCGAGCGGCCGCGCGGGCCATGAAAGTATTCGTGAATCCATGCGTCTTTGTAGGCGGCGACCTTTTCGATGCTGTCGGCCACCAGTACGCGTTTCTGCGCCATTACTGCGACGCGGTCGGTAATGGTGTACAGCGTATCCAGGTCGTGGGTGACCATGAAAACGCTCAGCCCCAGCGCATCGCGCAGGGTCAGAATCAACTGGTCGAATGCGCCAGCGCCGATCGGGTCGAGGCCGGCAGTGGGTTCGTCGAGAAACAGAATGTCGGGATCCAGCGCCAGAGCGCGAGCCAGCGCGGCACGCTTGATCATCCCGCCGGACAGCGACGCCGGGTATTTGTGCGCTGCCGACAGCGGCAAACCCGCCAGCGCCATTTTTATCCCCGCCAGATGCTCGGCCTCTTCACGGCTCAGACCGGCGTGCTCGATCAGCGGCAAGGCCACGTTTTCGCTGATGGTCAACGACGAAAACAAGGCACCTTTCTGAAATAGCACACCGAAACGTCTTTCAACCTGTGAGCGGGCCTTATCCGACAGATTCGGCAAATCCTGACCCAACACTTGGACATTGCCCTCAGCCGGCTGCTGCAAACCGACGATACTGCGCAGTAACACCGATTTGCCGCTACCAGAACCACCGACCACGCCCAGGATTTCCCCGCGATACAAATCCAGATCGAGGTGTTCGTGCACCACCTGCGGACCAAAATGGTTGTACAGGCCGCGCACCTGGATCACGGTCTCGCTGGGTTGAACGCAACGTCGGGTCACCAGCCAATCTCCATGAAGAACATCGCCGCCAGTGCATCCAGCACGATGACTACGAAAATCGACTGCACCACGCTCGACGTCGTGTGGGCGCCCACCGATTCAGCGCTGCCCTCCACCTTGAAGCCTTCCAGGCAACCAATCGCCGCGATGAAAAAGGCGAAGATCGGGGCTTTGACGATCCCCACCAGAAAATGCTGCACGCCGATGTCGGCCTGCATCAGGGACAGGAACATGGCGGGCGAAATGCCCAACGACAGGGCGCAGACTACGCCGCCGCCAACAATGCCGCAGATCATCGCCAGAAACGTCAACATCGGCAGTGAGATGAGCAAGGCCATCACGCGGGGCAAGACCAGCATTTCTGTAGGACTCAGCCCCAAGGTGCGCAGGGCGTCGAGTTCTTCGTTGGCCTTCATCGAACCAATTTGCGCAGTGAAAGCGCTGGCGGTGCGACCCGCCAGAAGTATCGCCGTCAGCAGCACGGCGAATTCCCGCAAAAACGAAAAGCCGATCAGGTCGACGGTGAAGATCGTCGCGCCAAACGCCTTGAGCACCGTGGCCCCGAGAAACGCCACGACCGCGCCCACCATGAAGGTCAGCAGGGCGACGATGGGCGCGGCGTCCAGGCCGATCTGTTCGATGTGAGCGATCACCGAGGTGGTGCGCCAGCGCTTGGGGCGCAGCAGCGTGGTGACGAAGGTCTGCAAAATCAATCCGATGAAGCCCAGCAGTTGCAGGGTGTCATCCCAGATCACTTCCACGGCAGAGCCGATTCGGGCCAGCAACTGGGTGCCGACGGCGACTTCCGGGTCTTTCAGCGGCTGGCAGTAATCACTCAACGCGCTCTGGATCGTTTGCATCAGCGCGCGGCTGGACTCCGGGAGATTGGGTGCCTGAACCGCCAGCAGGCGCAGACGTTGCACCCCCAGCAACTCGACCAGCAGCGACGCTCCGGCTGTATCCAGCGCGCCCAACTGGCTCATGTCCACTTGCGTCGCGGCGCCGAAACCATCGCTCAGCTCATCGGTCTGGCGCTTGAGGTCTTGGTAATGGGCGAGCGTCCAGTCCCCGGCTATCCACAGCTGCGTGGGATTGGTCGAAGTATCCAGTGAGACACTGCCTGATGCCTGGGCAGCGCTGGTAGCGAGGTGGGTCGATGGGGTCATAGCGACGAGCTTAGTTGGTTTTGGCTGGTTCGGATGGACTCGCTGCTGGCGCATTGTCATCGGCCTTGTCCGAATCGGAATCATCCGGACCCAAGGTATCTGCACCGGGCTTCAGGCCTGTCGGGGTGATCTTCTTGCGGGTCACCGCGGGCTGGTCGGTATCGGTCACTTGGAAGCGCAATACGCCGATCATCTGACCATCCTCTGTCAGCACCCTCACCTGCCATTTGCCGAGCACATCCGGCGGAAAATTCTGCTTGTGGGTCCAAGCGCGATAACCTTCCTTACGGCCGCCATGGATGTCCAGCGCGATGCGGTCGACTTCCTCACCGTTATGTCGCCACACGTGATAGATCCGCTCATCCAGGCCACGCGGCGCGTTGATCGAGGTGTAGGCGTACAGGCCGCTGCTGCGCAGCTGATTGACGCCGATCTCCTGAATGCTTTCGCCGGGAGTACGGTTCTGGTTGTCGAAGCGCGTGCTGACCGCGACTTCGGTCAACCATAGCGTTGCTGGCGGTACCCAGGAGCGCAGTAACCAACCGGCACCGCCGATGGCCAGGGTCAGGCACACCAGCCCGACCCCGCGCTTCCAGTTTGTGACCGGAAAGCTCGACGCCATGCTCGGAATCGACAGCACCATCGCTGTGATCAACGCCAGTTTGTAACTTTCGGCGGTCGTCAGATGCAGGATGATCGGCAACGCCGTGAGCAGCGCGGCGAACAGCGTCAGCGTGTGTAGTGCCAGGAACAACCAGCGGCGCGGCGCCAGCCATTTGTAGTACAGCGGGTCAGTGATGGACACCAGCCCCGCCGCTGCCAGCAAGCCTGTGAACGCCAGTTGCCCGCTGTTCCAGGTGGTGGTGACGAAGAAAAACGGCAGCACGAAGAACAGACTTTCCTGGTGGATCATCTGCGTCGCGTAACGCAGGAGCGGTCGGGGAATCTCGCGTTTGAAAATTTTGGCGATCAGCGCGACGGCGCTGTTTTCCACCATCAGCCAGAGCCAGCTCACCAGCATGATCACCGCGATCCAAGTGGCCAGCTTGGCTTGCCGGTCCACCAGGATGAAGCTGCCGATGCCAGAACAGAAACCGAAGAATGCAATCAGCCCCGGGTAGCGCTTGATGAACTCCAATACCCGCTGTACGAGGGAGTTCTGCATGAGGGCATTGAGGTCCGGCATTTCGGTATTCACTTTGAATGTGGAGAAAAATCCCTGGAAGGATATCAATATCCAGCTGCGATTTAGCTGACGATACGGTTGCCTCTAGGAGCCGGCTTGCTGCGGGCTGCGACCAGACAAACGCGTCAGGTCAAGCGGCGTTCTGCGACGAATCTTTAGGGGTGAGCTTGCTCACTCCCACAGGTGCGGCGCATGCCATTACAACGGCCGTTTCTTGTATACCCGCCAGCGCCAAGCGATCAGCAACACCACCAACGCCGCCAGCGCCAAACCGATCCCATACAACTCGTCATAACTGAGCAGCGGCTCTTCGATACGCAAATACCCCGGTTGGGCCAGCAACTGGCGCATGGCCCTATTCGCCAGATCCAGACTGACGCCGCGAATGCGCTTGGCTGGGTCCTCGAAGCGACCGTCTTCGTAATCGTTCAGCGCGCCCCAGTAGTAATCGGCCAGCGCGCTGTTCCCTTGCGCCGCCCACGCCTGTTTGGCGATCGAGGCTTGCTGCAGGCGGGCGAAGGTTGCCGGGTCCATGCCTTCCTTGCGCAGTCGCTCCAGCATCGAACGTACCGACGTCACCGCTGCATCCACCTGATCGCGATCCAGGTCGGCGTTGAGGCTAAGAAACCCGGTGTCGCCAAAGGCTTCGCGATCAGTCCAGGGCCCATAGGAATAGCCTTTGTCCAGACGCAGTTCGCTGTACAGCGCCCAGTCCAGATAAGCCTTCACCAGATCCCACGTCTCATCGTGCTGCTCGCCCAGGTCGGGTTCGGGAAACAACAGATGCAGTCTCGCGCAATCACCCAACGTGCCGCGAATCAGCGTGCGCTCGGGGTCAGCCTTTTCCGTGACGGTTGCCAGAGGCGGGTGTTCGGTCGGGTCTACCGCGTTGAGCTGGCCAAAGGTCCGCTCCAGATAGGCTGGCAGCAGCTTGTCCAGATCGCCGACGATGATCAGCGTCATGTTGTTGGAGGCGTACCAGTTGTCGTGGATGTGTTCGATCTGCTCCAGTGTCAGATGATCGACATCCGGGCGTTCAGGGCATTTGAGGCCCAATTCCACCGCCAGTTGATTGCTGGCGGTGTGCCCCAGATCCCGCTTGTCCAGCCAGCGCTGCAAGTGAGAATAATGACCACCGTCTTCGCGCTCGACGATACGTTTCACGGTATCCAGATTGGCCTGATTGATCTGCGTATGAGTCAGGACATTGAGCAACAGATCCAGCACCTTACGCTGATTCTGGGCGGGCGCCTCGATCACGAAGGTAGTGTCAGTGTTGCTGGTAAACGCGTTCCACTCGCCACCGAGCGCTTGCATTTGTTGCTCCAGCCCGCCTTCGCCAGAATCGTCGACGCCGCTGAACAGCAAATGTTCCAGCAGATGCGGCAGCTCTTTGTCGTCACAGGGGAAGTCATCGAAACCGATGCCGACCACCAGTCGAATCGACACGTGGCCTTTTTCCGCCGGTTTGAGCAGCAACTGCAGACCGTTGGGCAGCACATAGCCCTCCACCTGAAAGCGGTCGATAGCCAAAGATGGAAGGGACGTCAGAAACAGAAAAGCGAACAGCAGGCAACGCATAAAACGGGCTTCCTTGCGGGCCGGTATGTGTAACAGACTTCTCCCCGGCCCTGGCGTTCCCGCCGATTATTCTGGCTGGCTTTCGCTGGACAAGGCTCCGATGTCAGTTGTTTCGAGAACGGCATAGGCGCTGCCGCAGAACAATGAGTTCAGTCGTTTCATGTCGGCGATCAGCTCAAGGTGTAGCGAGCTGGTCTCGATACTCTGCACGATCTTACGTTGCAGTCTGCTGACGTGGGCGTGTGCCAGACGCCGCTCCTGTGCCCGGAAACGGCGCTTCTCTCGCAGCAGCTGCCGCGCGCTCTCTGGATCGCCACTGAGAAATACCGACAGGCCCAGGCGCAGGTTCGCCATCAGCTGCTCATGCAGCCCTGAGAGTTCTTCCAGGCCGACGTCGGAAAACGACCGGCGCTGCGAAGTCTTCTGCTGCTGAACCTTGCGCAACATACGCTCGATCAGGCCGCTGGCCAGTTCCAGGTTGATCGCCAGCTCGATGATTTCAGCCCAGCGGCGGTTGTCCTGATCGCTGAGGTCTTCACGAGGCATCTGCGCCAGATACAGTTTGATGGCGTTATACAGCACCTCAACGTCGTCGTTCAGACGCCGGACTTCCTGAGTAACGGCGGTCTGATTACCGCGCAAGACTTCCTGCATGGCATTGAGCATGCTGTCGATCAGATCGCCCATGCGCAGGGTTTCGCGTACGGCGTTGGCCAGCGCGAGGCTGGGCGTTGCCAGCGCGGTCAGGTCCAAATGGCGAGGTTTGGTCTGTCCGTTGACCTCGGCGGCTTGCGGCAGAATCGAGGCGCACAGTCGACCCATCGGTCCGACCGTCGGCAGCATGATCAGGCAGCGAAGAGAGTTGTAGATCACGTGGAAGGTGATCACCAGACTCGACGGGCTGACCTCCAGCGTCTCCATCCAGTGCACCAGCGGCGTCAGCACCGGAATGATCAGCAGCAGGCCGATCAGCTTATACAGCAGGCTGCCTAGCGCTACCTGGCGACCGGCGACGTTTTGCATGCTGGTGCTCAGGAAAGCGAGCAGACCGCTACCGATGTTGGCGCCGATCACCAGGCCGATCGCGACCGGCAGGCTGATGATTTCCGCGCCCGCGAGTGTCGCGGTCAGCAGGACGGCAGCCAGACTGGAGTAGGAAATGAGCGCAAACATCGCGCCGACCAAGGCGTCGAGCAGGATATCGCCGGTCAACGAGGCGAACAGCACTTTCACCCCCGCTGCCTGAGTGATGGGCGCCGCAGCCGTGACGATCAGTTGCAGCGCCAGAATGATCAGCCCCAGGCCAATGCCAACGCGACCAAGCTGACCAATGCGGGTCTGTTTGCGCGAGAGAAAGAAGATCACGCCGAGGAAGATCAGCAGCGGCGAAAGCCACGACAAGTCGAACGTCAGGATTCGTGACATCACCGCAGTACCGACATCGGCACCGAGCATGATCGCCAAGGCAGGGGTCAGACCCATCAGGCTCTGGCCGACGAAGGAAGTCACCAGCATCGCGGTGGCGTTACTGCTCTGCACCACGGCGGTGACGAGAATACCTGCGACAAAGGCCAGCGGGCGTTTGGACATGTTCTGACTGAGCACGCGGCGAAGCTGCGAGCCATAGACACGCAGAATGCCGGTCCGAACGATGTGCGTGCCCCAGATCAACAGCGCCACGGCAGAAAGCAAATCGAGCAGGGTCAGCATACGGAAAGCCCCCTGTAG
Source organism: Pseudomonas sp. (assembly GCF_050739935.1). Lineage (GTDB taxonomy): Bacteria > Pseudomonadota > Gammaproteobacteria > Pseudomonadales > Pseudomonadaceae > Aquipseudomonas. Next base: position 9,792 of record NZ_JBOICF010000086.1, read on the forward strand.
CTTGCCCAACGGGCAAAAATTGAAGATGCAGCGTGTAGCGAGCGAAGGCGCCTGTGCATGGTAGACAAGCACACTCAACTAGAGCTTTAGTCGGCCCAAGGCCTTATTGCCAGCATGGCACAGACGATTATTTCTTGAAACAAATCTGTCACAAATCAGGTGTTTGAGCTGAATCACTCACGCATATGAACTGTGGGAGAAAATTCATTCTCGAGGCGAAGCGTTCAGACGACAAAGGTGTGTCGAATGTACCGTCCTCTCGCGAATGAATTCGCTCCCACAGGGTTTTTATTGACCCGGAACGTCCTTGCGAAGTTTCACAGGGTCCTTCATAGCCTTCTTCTTGGCCATTGCGGTGCGCATCTTGATGTTGATCGCTTCGACGGCCAGCGAGAACGCCATGGCGAAGTACACATAGCCTTTAGGCACATGCACGTCGAAGGATTCGGCGATCAGCACTGTGCCGACGACGATCAGGAACGACAGCGCCAGCATCTTCAGCGAAGGATGCTTGTCAATGAAGTCGCTGATCACACCCGAGCACAGCATCATGATCAGCACCGCCACGATGATCGCGGCGACCATCACCGGGACGTGGGAGACCATGCCGACCGCCGTGATCACCGAGTCCAGCGAGAACACGATGTCGATGATGGCGATCTGGATGATGGTGTACAGGAACAGGCCGCCCTTGCCTTTCGGCTCCTCGATCTCTTCCTCTTCGCCTTCCATCCCGTGGTAAATCTCCTGCGAGCTTTTCCACAGCAGGAACAGGCCACCGAAGAACAGGATAAGGTCGCGTCCGGAAATGCCCTGCCCGAGCACCACGAACAGATCGTCGGTCAGGCGCATGACCCAGGTGATCGACAGCAACAGCAGGATTCGCGTGATCATTGCCAGCGCCAGACCGAAAATCCGCGTGCGCGGCTGCATCGCCTTGGGCATGCGGCTGACCAGGATTGAGATCATGATGATGTTGTCGATGCCAAGAACGATTTCAAGGGCGGTCAGCGTGAAGAAAGCAACCCAGATCTCGGGGTTGGTCAGCCATTCCATTAGGTTTTCCTTTGAGCTTTGTCTGATTCTCGCTGCCGCTTGCGCGGCGCAGAGGAAGTTATGTGCCTTATAGACTGCTGTAGGCGGGGAATATCCCCATCAGCAGCGCGGCGGCCATGATGCATACGCAGACCAGTACCGCCCATTTGAGGGTGAAGCGCTGGTGGTCGCCGAACTCGATTCCCGCCAGTGCCACCAACAGATAGGTAGAAGGAACCAGCGGGCTCAACAGGTGGACGGGCTGGCCGACGATCGAGGCACGGGCCATTTCCACCGGGCTGATGCCGTAGTGCGAAGCGGCTTCTGCCAGCACCGGCAAGACGCCATAGTAGAACGCGTCGTTGGACATGAAAAAGGTGAACGGCATGCTGACCATCGCCGTGATGACCGCCAGATAAGGCCCCATCGCGTCAGGAATCACTACCAGCAGGCTTTTCGACATCGCATCGACCATTCCGGTGCCGGACAGGATACCGGTGAAGATACCGGCCGCGAAGATCAGTCCGACCACGGCCAGTACGCTACCGGCATGCGCCGCGACACGATCCTTCTGCGCCTGCAGGCACGGGTAGTTGACGATCATGGCGATACTGAAGGCAATCATGAACAGCACAGGCAATGGCAGCAGGCCCATGATCAGCGCGACCATCAGCGCCAGCGTCAGCGCACCGTTGAACCAGATCAGCTTGGGACGGCGCGCTTCGGGGAATTGCGAGACGCTGATTTCGCTGTGATCGACCTCGTCACCTGGCAGATGCAGCTCGCCCAGTCGCGCACGCTCACGTTTGCCGTAGCACCAGGCGATCACCAGAATCGCGATCACCCCCGCCAGCATAGCCGGAATCATCGGCACGAAGATGTCAGATGGGTCGACATGCAATGCACTGGCGGCACGAGCAGTCGGGCCACCCCACGGGGTCATGTTCATCACACCTCCCGCCAGGATGATCAAGCCCGCCATGATGCGCGGACTCATGCCCAGCCGGCTATACAGCGGCAGCATGGCGGCCACGCAGATCATGTAGGTGGTGGCGCCGTCGCCGTCCAGCGAAACCACCAGGGCCAGCACTGCGGTACCCACCGACACCTTGACCGGATCGCCTTTGACCAGCTTGAGGATCTTGCGCACGGCCGGGTCGAACAGGCCGGAGTCGATCATCAATGCAAAATAGAGGATGGCGAACATCAGCATCACGCCGGTGGGCGCAAGCTTGGTGATGCCCGCGAGCATCATAGGGCCGATGCCTGCGGCAAAACCGCCGAACAGGGCAAAGACGATGGGCACGATGATCAGGGCGATCAGCGCTGACAGGCGCTTGCTCATGATCAGGTACATGAAGGCGACGACCATGGCGAAGCCGAGGAAGGTCAACATAGAAATACTCCAGGCGTTACGCGACGTGGGAACGGACGAGACGTTGCAATCAGTTCAAGACGAACTGCGCGTGGAGTTGGGGGGCGAGTGAGGAATGTAGCGGAGCAAAAGCGAGCATCAGAATCACCGAGTTGTTGTTGTAGATGGGCCGGACGACCTCGAACAGTGGTCGCCCCGGCTTGGCCGGTCTGTCGCCGGCGGTGGGGGGATGCTAAAGGGCTTAGCTTTCAGCCAGCTTTCGTTGGTATTGCGCTGATCAACGTAGGAAAGATGAAGTAAAACTGCGCAGACACAGTCAGACGTTAAACACGAACCGGAGAATGACCATGAGTGAGACGCACACCGGCGGATGCCATTGTGGCAACTTGCGCTACCAGCTCGACGCACCCTTGCGCGACATCGCTCATTGCCATTGCTCGATCTGCAGGCGCACGTCAGGCGGTATCGCAGTGACCTGGATCACGGTGCCGCTGGATGTCTTCAAATGGACCGCAGGCAGCCCGGCGGCATACGACTCGGGCCCTACGTGCGTGCGCTATTTTTGCAACAACTGCGGAGCGCAGGTCGCCTTGTTCAGCCGTAACAGCCCGGAGACGATGGACGTCACCATTGCAACCCTCGACCATCCCGAACTGGCGCCCGCCGAGCGGCACATCTGGACTGACAGCCGATTGCCGTGGCTGCATTTGGATGAGCATTTGCCGGGGGAGCCAGGGGAAACCGTTCGAGTGTCACGCTGACTCGCTTTTGCCCGGAGGGCGTAGGAGCAAGCTGCGCTCCTACGGCCTTCGGCCAAAATCAAAAGCCGGCCCCGGAACTCCGCGGCCTCTGGCCAGAATCAAAAGCGGATCGGCTTTTGTTTTCACGGCAACTCCAACCCACCGGCGGCTTTATGCAACGCCCGCAAATGTTCGCCGACCTGCTTGAGGTTGTCTTCGGTGGCGGCGATTTCTGCGGCGCGGTCAGGTTCCAGCAGCGCCCTCACCTCTTTATCCAGATCGCCACTGAGCCGCTGCAGTTGTTTCTGCCGCTGGCTGCTCTCCGCTTCGAGTCGCTCCCATTCACCTTCCTGCGGCAGACCATACCCACCACTGCCAAGCAGCTCAGCCGGGCGACTCAGAAAACCACTGTTCGCCAAAATGTCCTGCAGCGTGCCGGTGGCCTGAGAGACATGGTTGTCTTTCTTCTCTACGGCGCTCAAGTAGCGCTGTTTGACCTCATCCTGCGCCAGCAACAACTGACGACGGAGCCCTGCCTGTTCCAGCAGCAACATCGCCGCACTGGTACGCAGATCTGCTCTGGCGAAATAAGGTTGGCGATCCTTCGCAGGCAACGACAGCCAATCCTCAACGGTGGTCTGCTTCACATCGGTGGTCTTGCGCAGCACATCGAACATCGCCTGATAGCGATCGCGGTACGAGTCAAAGCGATAACCCAGGCGCAGGGCTTTCTTCGGATCATCCAGCACGCTGGTGTCCGCAAGCCCCCTGCTCTTGAGCACCTCCAGCAAGCCGTTGGGTATGATGCTGTCCAGCCCTACAAGACGTGGGTCGTTGGTGCCGCTGCGTAACAGCTTCAGGTTTTCCACCGCGCAGTTGTTGGACAGGAACCAGTAGTTACCGTCATACGCCCAGTGCATTTCGGCGGAATGCTGTACTAGCCCGTTGATTTCCTCGCGGGACAGTTTCAATGGCACGGAAGCCAGGCTGCGCAGTTCGGTCTTGGTGTATTCGTCGATTACCTGACCCAGCGGCAACACGAACAGGCGCGATGGATAAGCCCCGGTGAGGCCGCTCCAGCTGGACAATTGCAAGTCGTTGACGAACGCGCGATAGGACAGGACCAGATGCTGATCCAGATCCAGACGACAGTCAGGCCCACGTGGCCGTCCGGGTTTGCAGATCACCAGCCGCAACATGCTGTGGCCCCAGCGGCTCACCAGATTCTGGTTGGCCTCGGCCAGCAAATAGTCGACTTCATATACGCGCTCAGGGTCGAGCTTGCCCAGCGGCTCGCGTGCGAAATCATTGCCGGCGTTCAGATAGGGATAAGAGGTCGGGCATTCATTCTTGGCGGCGGGCGCCCAGTTGAACAGTTTCTTGTAGTAGTCATAAAGCGCGGGACGGCGACAGGCATAGGCCGGGTCGAGCAGGAAATATTCCATGTTCACTGCAACGAATTCCAGCGGGCTGCTGATTTCGTAGATGTCCGGGCTGCGGGCAACTTGACCATTACGTTCTTCGCGCTCCCCTCGCCGCCCAACATATTGCGGCCAGCCTGCAAGATCCAGCAGGCGGGGATCATCACTCAACGTGAAACGCCGATCAGTCTGCCCTCGGCAGCTGTCGCGCAAGCCGATCTTGCCCACACTGTTGCTTTGACGCGCACAAGCGGTGATCAGCTTGCGGTCCTCCGGCGACCACAGCCGGGCATGGTCATAGATGTGGGTGAGTTCGTGCAGCACAGTGGCGAGCATCTCTTCGCGCACAGTGCCGTGGGGGCGATTGGTTCGGGTGGTGGCTGCACTGCCGTCGGTCAGGCCCGCCAGCAGGCGTTGATTCAGGTCCAGGCGATAAGGCCCGTCCGCACGCCCGTAGGCGTTGGACGGCATGTCATCGGTCCAGCGGACTTCGACTTTCCGATCCAGCTTGTTGACGAACATCGGCGGCAAATGCGCCATGGCTTCGTCAAGCAGTGTCTGACTGGCATTCTGCTGTGCAGCATTGAGTCCGCCGGTGTAAAGCGACAGGCTCAAATCGGCGAAGGCGCTCGTGCAAATCAGCGAAAGCGCCGACGCCAGCAGCCAGACGGCTACGCGCCTCACAGTGCGAGAATGGCTTCGGCGAGATCCTGGTCGGTGGCGTCGCGGGCTTCGGGAAGACGCTCACGCAAGGTGACGAACGCGGCGTCCAGACGGGCACCGTGGATATTGCCGTTGCTGGCGACATAACTGGCGGCGTCATCCTGAGCTTCCACAACCATTTTCCAGTTGCGGACCGAGGACGTAGTGTCGGAGGTGAAATCGACGCTGCGCCCAAGCGCGCGAACAACGATGTTACTGGTGGCCTTCAAGGTCTGGGCCTGTGCCATATCCGTCAGCAACAGCAGGCCGATGGCAACGGCGATCAGCGGGGTACGCATGGAACGTCTCCAAAATACAGGGGGATGCAAAAAGTGATTATTGGACGAGGATTGCCTGCGCCAGTTCAAGGTCGCTTGCATGAAGTTTTGGAGAGGTTTGACGTAGATATATCAATGCCGACTCCAGCTGTGCTCCTCGCATTTGGCCATCAGTGGCAATGAACGCTGCTGCATCATCCTGGGCGGCAAGTATCAGTTTGTTTTCGAAAGGTCCGGTCGTCACCTGGCTGGTGGCGTACCCGCTTTTGACCAGACCTTGTGTGGTCGTGTCGAATGCTTGAGCCTGAGTGACACACACCAGGGCGGCAAACACTGCAATCAACAGGCGAGACAATGAACGCATGAGTCTTCGGTATCGGCAAAACGAGTCGCAAGGCTAGCGCAATGCCCCGGCCAGAGCCAGTGAAGGTGTCGGGGCAAACGTTGCGAAAGCTGTCGCGATGCTGAATCAGATCGCCAGAATTGCCTGGGCCAATTGGGCATCGCTGGCGTTCAGGCCTGGGCTGACTTCGCGGATGTGCTGGAAGGCGCCTTCGAGACGAGATCCACGAATGTCACCTTGGCTTGCGACGAAGCTGGCGGCGTCGTCGCGGGCGGCGAGAACGATTTTGTCGTCATGGAAGGAGGAGGAAATTTTCGAAGTGGCGTTGGATGAGGCATCCAGCGCGCGAACGATGGTGTCAGTAGTGACTACGAAGCTGGAAGCCTGAGCTCCGGTGGCTGCAATCAAAAGCGCAGCTGCACTCAACAGGCGAAGACGAGACATGTTTGAACTCCATAGGGACAAAATGAAACCAGTCGCGTAAATCTGGCGATGAGCAGAGCTGTCTCGCAAGCGATGGCGCTGAAGGTTGCGGCAAGACTAACGTAACCATCTTTTACGGACTAGCAGGGCGAATGGCCAGCGGTCCTTATGCCGCGTTGGCACTGGGCTGCAGACCGTATGGAACAGCTACTGTACTGGTGAGATGGAATACTTCTAAAATTGTACTGGTCTGCCGTCTACCTGAGTTGAGACCTCAATTTGCACCGGCCAGAAACGACAAGACCCGTCAGCAGTTATCTGCGACGGGTCTTGTTTTAACAATTCGGGTTGCTGGTGAGAGGCGTGTAGCCTTGGACCAGCAGACGCTAACTTAGCGCCAGAACGGCTTGCTCAGCTCTTCGTAACGCTGGGATTCGCTGATACCGGCGTCAGCCAGTAGGCGAGCATCCAGGCGGGCCAGTTGATGGCGGCTGGACAGACGACGCTGCCAGAGCATCAGGTTGGCGAACATACGCAGCGGGAGCGAACCCTGAGCGGATTTTGCGGTTTCTTCGTAGAACAGTTCGGAACTTACGGTGCGTTCCATGGTGCTTCTTCCTTCCGCTTGTGGCGGGATTAGATAGTGACTTGATTGGTGCCAATCTTCCTCTCGTTGCTCCTGTGTCTCCAGACACAGTTCACTTGTATTGTGCTGCTCCAGTTAACTGTGAGAAGGCACTGTTTTGTTCATATATGGGGCAACTGTACCGGTTGGCACCGAATTGGTGCGTTTTGCGCGCCGAAACGGTGAAATCTGTGTTTTCAGAGTGAAAAAATACCGGTACAGCAGTACAGTTTTTGACGAAATAGGGCTTACGGCTAGCGAAAGCGACGACGAAAGGTCTTTCTCAATTCAGAACTGTTTTCTCACACAGCCAGCATGCGGCCGGTTTCTTCCAGATTCAGATGCCAACTGAGTGCATCGCGCAGAACGTGAGGAGTATGACCGCCAATGGCACAGGCGCTGCGGAAATAGTCATTGAGGGCTTCCCGGTAGGCCGGATGAACACAATTGTCGATGATCACGCGGGCCCGTTCGCGGGGTGCGAGGCCGCGTAAATCTGCCAGTCCCTGCTCGGTCACCAGGATATCTACATCGTGTTCGGTGTGATCGACGTGACTAACCATCGGCACCACACTGGAAATTGCGCCCCCCTTGGCGATGGACTTGGTGACGAAGATTGCCAGATGCGCGTTCCGGGCGAAGTCGCCCGAGCCGCCAATCCCGTTCATCATCCGCGTGCCGCCTACATGGGTGGAGTTGACGTTGCCATACAGGTCGAACTCCAAGGCGGTGTTGATACCAATGATGCCCAGGCGTCGAACGACTTCGGGGTGATTGGAAATTTCCTGCGGGCGCAGTAACAGTTTCGGTTTGTACTGCTCAAGGTTGTTGAATACCGCATTGTGCTTGCGTTCGGACAACGTCATGGAGCAACCCGAGGCAAAATCCAGCTTGCCGGCTTCGAACAGATCGAAAGTGGAATCCTGCAGCACTTCGGAATACATGGCCATGCCGTAGAAAGGCGAGTCGATCAAGCCGGTCATCACGGCATTGGCGATGGTGCCGACACCCGCCTGCAGCGGCATCAGCTGGTCGGTTAGACGATTCTGACGTACTTCGTTCTTGAAGAACTCCACCAGATGCCCGGCGATGGCCTGCGTTTCATGGTCCGCGGGCAGTACAGTTGAAGGTGAGTCGGTCTGATCGCTGAACACGATGCCAACGATCTTCGCCGGGTCGATCTTCACGGCGTGGCTGCCAATGCGGCTGTCGGCCTTGAGCACCGGAATCGGCAGGCGCGTTGGGCGATAGGTCGGTATATAGATGTCGTGCAGACCCTCGAGCTCCAGCGGTTGCGCGATGTTGATCTCGACAATCACCTTCTCGGCAAGAATTGCGAAGCTGGCCGAGTTGCCTACGGAGGTACTCAGCACCAGATGTCCTTCTTCCGTAATCGCTACGCATTCGATGACCGCGATATCCACCGGCTTGATCTGACGGTTGCGCAACTGCTCGACCGTATCGGACAGATGCTGATCGATGAACATCACCGAACCGTCGTTGATGGCCTTGCGCAGCGTGCTATCAACCTGAAACGGCATCCGGCGGGACAGCACGCCGGCTTCGGTCAGTTGCTTGTCCAGATCGTTGCCCAGGCTGGCACCGGTCATGAGGCTGATTTTCAGCGGGGAAGACTTCGCGCGTTCGGCCAGCGCCCTGGGCACGGCCTTCGCTTCACCGGCGCGGGTGAACCCGCTCATGCCGACGGTCATGCCGTCCTTGATCAGCGAAGCGGCATCGGCCGCGCTCATTACCTTGCTCATTAAAGAAGGCAGGCGAATACGTTCACGGTGCATGGTTTTTTTATCTCGATACGAGGAAGCGAGCGGGCAAGTCTAGAGATTTGAATGTTGTTCGTCCCACGACCAAGGTCGCATTCGAGGGCTCTAATTAGCGGATTTCAGCGCAAAACACTTTTACCGCGGGTGTAAAAAACCCTCGGCCGATACATGCGCCGAGGGTTGTTCTTTGCGGGTCAAAGCCTTTATTCCACAGCTTTGACCATGTCTTCGATGACTTTTTTGGCGTCGCCGAACACCATCATGGTCTTGTCGAGGTAGAACAACTCGTTGTCCAGACCGGCGTAGCCGCTGGCCATGGAGCGCTTGTTGACGATGATGGTCTTGGCCTTGAAGGCTTCGAGGATTGGCATGCCTGCGATTGGCGACTTCGGATCGTTCTTCGCTGCCGGGTTGACCACGTCGTTGGCGCCGAGGACCAGCACCACATCGGCCTGACCGAACTCGGAGTTGATGTCTTCCATCTCGAACACCTGGTCGTAAGGCACTTCCGCCTCCGCCAGCAGAACGTTCATGTGGCCCGGCATCCGACCGGCCACCGGGTGGATCGCGTACTTCACGGTCACACCAGCGTGGGTCAGCTTCTCGGTCAGCTCTTTGAGGGCGTGCTGCGCCCGTGCCACCGCCAGACCGTAACCCGGCACGATAATCACGGTATCGGCGTTAGTCAGCAGGAAGGTTGCGTCGTCAGCCGAGCCGGATTTCACCGGGCGAGCTTCTTTCGCGCCTCCCGTTGCGCCTGCATCCGCCGCGCCTCCGAAGCCGCCGCCGATCACGTTGAAGAACGAGCGGTTCATGGCCTTGCACATGATGTAGGAGAGGATCGCACCCGACGAACCCACCAGGGAGCCAGCGATGATCAGCATCGAGTTGTTCAGCGAAAAACCGATACCGGCCGCCGCCCAGCCCGAGTAACTGTTGAGCATCGACACGACTACAGGCATGTCCGCGCCGCCGATCGGGATAATCAGCAGCACGCCGATGACGAACGCCAGGATCAGCATGACACTGAACGCGAACAGACTGCCGGTGAGCATGAAGGTGAGACCGAAGAACAGCGTCGCCAGGCCCAGGATCAGGTTGAGCTTGTGCTGGCCCGCGAACTGTACCGGTGCACCTTGGAACAGGCGGAACTTGTACTTGCCCGACAGCTTGCCGAAGGCGATGACCGAACCCGAGAAGGTGATCGCACCGATCGCGGCGCCGAGGAACAGCTCCAGCCGGTTGCCGGTCGGGATCGAATCGCCCAGGTGCTGAACGATGCCCAGCGACTGAGGTTCGACGACCGCCGCGATGGCAATGAACACAGCGGCCAGACCGATCATGCTGTGCATGAAGGCGACCAGTTCCGGCATTTTGGTCATTTCGACGCGCTTGGCCATGATCGAACCGGCCGTGCCGCCGACCAGCAGGCCGACAATGATGTAGCCAATGCCAGCACTAGCGCCGTCAGTAGACAATGCCGCTAGCTTGAACACCAGACCGATGGTGGTCAGCACCGCCAGACCCATGCCGAGCATGCCGAACAGGTTGCCGCGACGGGAGGTGGTTGGGTGCGACAAGCCTTTAAGGGCCTGAATGAAGCAGATCGCCGAGACGAGGTACAACAGAGTGACGAGGTTCATGCTCATTGCTTGGCATCCTCAGCTTTGGCCTTCGGAGCCTTTTTCTTGAACATTTCCAGCATGCGGCGGGTAACCAGGAAGCCACCGAACACATTGACTGCCGCCAGTGCCACGGCCAGTGTGCCCATGGTTTTGCCCAGTGGGGTCACTGTCAATGCGGCAGCCAACATGGCGCCGACGATCACGATGGCCGAGATGGCGTTGGTCACCGCCATTAGCGGCGTGTGCAGCGCAGGGGTGACGTTCCAGACCACGTGGTAGCCGACGTAAATCGCCAGCACGAAAATGATCAGGTTGTAGACGCCGTGAGAGATCAGCATGTCTTCCATTGTTTTTATCCTCAGCCGTTCTTGCGGACGATCTGGCCGTCGCGGCACATCAGGCACGCGGCGACGATGTCGTCTTCGAGGTTGATCTCGAACTGACCTTCCTTGGTGAAGACCAGCTTCAGGAAGTCCAGCAGGTTGCGTGCATAAAGCGCCGATGCGTCGGCGGCGACCATTGCCGGCAGGTTGGTGTGACCGACGATGGTCACGCCATGTTCGATCACCACTTGGTCCGCCACGGTCAGCGGGCAGTTGCCGCCCTGAGCCGCCGCGAGGTCGATGACCACGGAACCTGGCTTCATCTGCGAGACCGTTTCGGCGCTCAACAGCACTGGCGCCTTGCGGCCCGGGATCAGCGCTGTGGTGATCACGATGTCCGCTTGCTTGGCGCGTTCATGGACCGCTACAGCTTGACGCTGCATCCAGCTGGCGGGCATCGGGCGCGCATAACCGCCGACGCCCACAGCCGCTTCGCGCTCTTCGTCGGTCTCGTAAGGCACGTCGACGAACTTGGCGCCCAGCGATTCGATCTGCTCCTTCACCGCAGGGCGCACGTCGGAGGCCTCAATCACCGCACCCAGGCGTTTGGCCGTGGCGATGGCCTGCAGACCGGCAACGCCTGCTCCGAGGATCAGCACACGAGCGGCCTTCACCGTACCAGCGGCGGTCATCAGCATCGGCATGAAGCGCGGATAGTGATGCGCGGCCAGCAATACCGATTTGTAACCGGCAATGTTGGCTTGCGAAGAAAGCACATCGAGACTTTGCGCGCGGGAGGTCCGCGGCGCGGCTTCGAGGGCGAAGGCGGTAATCCCGCACTCGGCCATCTTGGCGATGATCTCGTTGTTGAAGGGGTTGAGCATCCCGATGACGACGGTCCCGCTCTTGATCAGAGCCAGCTCGCTATCACTGGGCGCGACGACCTTGAGGATCAGCTCGGCGCCGAAGGCATCGGCAGCGCTGCCAATCGAAGCACCTGCCGCTTCATAGGCACTGTCCGTGACGCTGGCGGTAATGCCTGCGCCTGACTGGACGGTGACTTTATGACCCTGGCCAATGAGCTTCTTGATGGTTTCCGGAGTTGCAGCAACCCGAGTTTCACCGGACTGGGTTTCTAGAGGGACACCAATGTGCACGTCAAATCTCCTGCGTGATCTTCTTATCTTTTAAAAATAGGCCAGCGCACTGCGGATGGCGCGTCTGGGGCAGCGATCACCACGGCCCCGCCAGATAAGACGGGGGGCGCGGCATTTTGCAGGCGTAATCGGGGGGCTTCAAGGAATTCTGTAATGCGACCTGTCTTTAACTACAAGTCACCCTGTGACCCTTTGACGCAACAAATCGCTACAGGCCTTGTAATAAAAGGGCTGTAGCGAATTAAGTAAGGTTTGAAGTTTTTTCATTGGCTACCAACGGCAGGATGCAAAATCGAGCTGTAAGCCGCGTCATATAAAGGTTGTAGCCTGTTTTAGATATAGAACGGAGGTGTTTCTTAAATGCGACATATCGAGATATATGTAGTCCATAAAAATCCTTGACTACAAGGTCAGTATTTTCGCTAAGGAGGTTTGAAATCAAGGCAGGGCATAGGTTGCAGCTTGCTGAACCAGCCAGTCACGGAACGCCTTCAACGAGGCAGATTCCACTTTTCGCTCGGGAATCATCAGGTAATACGCTTTGACGCTCGATAGCGCGTGGGAATTGGCCACCACCAGACGCTCTTCGGCGAGTTCGCGCTGGATCAGAAACGGCGGAATCAACGCCACGCCCATCTCATGCATGGCCGCCTGGGCGAGCATGGAGAATAGCTCGTAGCGCGGCCCTGTCATGTCGCGGGCGATACTCATGTCCATCGAACTGAACCATTGCCGCCATGCGTACGGCCTTGTGGTCTGTTGTAGCAGCGGCATGTCGGACAATTCGCGAGCACTGAGGCGGCTCTTGTTGCCCAATAAAACCGGACTACAAACCGGCATGGGGTTTTCGCTCATCAGCCTATGAGATTCCGTACCCGACCAGTCTGCATCTCCAAAGTAAATGGCAGCGTCGAATTCGGTGTCGGCAAAGAGAAAAGGCCGCGTGCGGTTGGTCAGATTGATGGTTACGTCTGGGTTTTGCTGCTGAAAGTCTTTCAGGCGGGGCAGGAGCCACTGAGTGCCGAAGGTTGGGACGACGGCAAGCTCAATCACATTTGCACCCTGATGACCCATTACTGACAGCGTGTCTCGTTCCACTGCATCGAGTTGCGTCGCCACGCGCCGACTGTAGGAAAGTCCTGCTTCTGTCAGCTTCACGCCTCTGCGCGAGCGTCGGAAAAGCTCCACATTGAGGAATTCTTCCAGGCTGCCAATCTGTCGGCAGATTGCGCTTTGAGTGAGCGAAAGCTCTTCAGCTGCCTTGGTGAAGCTTTCGTGACGAGCGGCAGCCTCGAAGCTGACCAGTGCGGCAGTGCTGGGGATCTTGCGGCGCATGTACGTGAACCTCACTCGTCAGGCGGAGATATGGCGTGCTGGGCAGTTTCGGAGTGAGAAATTAGCACAACGCTATGCAAAATCCTCGTTTGCCGACGCGTCGATCCGCGCCTAGGATCAGTTCACGACATTTCCCGGTTGTGTCCGGGACACCATTTAGCGAGGAGAAGAGTATGGGTGCCAAGGCAAGCTTCAACTGGATCGATCCGCTCCTGCTGGATCAGCAGCTCACCGAAGAAGAGCGCATGGTTCGCGACAGCGCCGAGCAGTTCGCCCAGGACAAACTTGCCCCTCGCGTCCTCGAAGCCTTCCGTCATGAACGCACCGATCCGGCGATCTTCCGTGAGATGGGTGAAGTCGGCCTGCTCGGGGCGACTATTCCAGAACAGTATGGCGGCAGCGGCTTAAATTACGTCTGCTACGGATTGATCGCCCGTGAAGTTGAACGTATCGATTCCGGCTACCGCTCAATGATGAGCGTGCAGTCGTCGCTGGTGATGGTGCCGATCAACAAGTTCGGTACCGAAGCGCAAAAGCAGAAATACCTGCCGAAACTGGCTTCTGGCGAATGGATTGGGTGCTTCGGCTTGACCGAGCCGAACCACGGTTCCGATCCGGGCGCGATGATCACGCGCGCCAGAAAAGTTGATGGCGGCTATCGTCTAACCGGCAGCAAGATGTGGATCACCAACAGTCCGATTGCTGATGTATTCGTTGTCTGGGGTAAAGACGATGCGGGCGATATTCGTGGCTTCGTTCTGGAAAAAGGCTGGCAAGGTCTGAGTGCGCCGGCGATCCACGGTAAGGTCGGTCTGCGGGCTTCGATCACCGGTGAGATCGTGATGGACAACGTATTCGTGCCAGCAGAGAACATCTTCCCGGATGTTCGAGGTCTTAAAGGCCCGTTCACCTGCCTGAACTCTGCTCGCTACGGCATCTCCTGGGGTGCACTTGGTGCAGCGGAATTCTGCTGGCACACCGCTCGCCAGTACACTTTGGATCGTCAGCAATTCGGGCGTCCGCTGGCCGCAAATCAGTTGATCCAGAAGAAGCTTGCCGACATGCAGACGGAAATCACCCTGGCGCTGCAAGGCTGCCTGCGTTTGGGCCGCATGAAGGATGAAGGCACTGCGGCGGTGGAGATCACGTCGATCATGAAGCGCAATTCCTGCGGCAAGTCTCTGGATATCGCGCGGATGGCCCGTGACATGTTGGGCGGCAACGGCATTTCTGATGAGTTCGGAATTGCCCGTCATCTGGTCAACCTTGAAGTAGTGAATACCTATGAAGGGACTCATGACGTACATGCGCTGATTCTGGGACGCGCACAGACTGGCATTCAGGCCTTCTATTAAGGAGCCTGCCATGGGCGCGCTATCGCATTTGCGTGTGCTGGACCTTTCCCGCGTGCTGGCTGGGCCGTGGGCTGGGCAGATTCTCGCGGACCTCGGTGCGGACGTAATTAAGATCGAGCGCCCGGGCAACGGCGATGACACTCGTGCCTGGGGGCCTCCTTTCCTGAAGGATCCTCGGGGGGAGAATACTTCCGAGGCTGCCTATTACCTGTCTGCCAATCGGAACAAGCAGTCGGTCACCATCGACTTCACCCGTCCAGAAGGTCAGAAACTAGTGCGTGAGCTGGCGGCGAAGTCCGACATTGTGATCGAGAACTTCAAGGTCGGCGGGCTGAAGGCTTACGGTTTGGATTACGAATCCCTGCAGGTCGAGAATCCGCGGCTTATCTACTGCTCGATTACCGGCTTCGGTCAAACCGGCCCTTATGCAAAGCGCGCCGGTTATGACTTCATGATTCAAGGGCTTGGCGGGCTGATGAGTCTGACCGGGCGGCCTGAAGGCGAAGAAGGCGCCGGGCCGGTGAAGGTCGGTGTGGCGCTTACCGACATTCTTACCGGGTTGTATTCGACTTCTGCGATTCTGGCGGCACTCGCTCACCGTGATCAGGGTGGCGTTGGGCAGCACATTGATATGGCCTTGCTGGATGTGCAGGTAGCCTGTCTGGCGAATCAGGCGATGAACTACCTGACAACGGGTACGCCGCCTCGGCGCCTGGGTAACGCTCACCCGAACATCGTGCCGTATCAGGACTTTCCTACAGCCGATGGTGATTTCATCCTCACCGTGGGCAACGACAGCCAGTTTCGCAAGTTCGCAGAAGTCGCGGGGCAGCCGCAATGGGCGGACGACGCACGCTTTGCGACCAATAAACAGCGAGTGGCCCATAGGGCAGAGCTTATCCCGCTAATCCGGCAGGCCACTGTATTCAAAACCACCGCCGAGTGGGTGACGGCCTTGGAGCGTGCAGGCGTTCCGTGCGGCCCTATCAACGATGTGGCGCAGGTGTTTGCCGATCCCCAAGTTCAGGCGCGGGGTCTGAGGCTTGATCTGCCCCATGCGCTGGGTGGAACCGTGCCGCAGGTGGCGAGCCCGATTCGGTTGTCGGGGACGCCTGTCGAATATCGCCGTGCACCGCCGTTGCTGGGAGAGCATACGCTGGAGGTACTGACGGGGGTGCTAGGCTTGTCGGATGAGGAAGTTATGGCGATGCGTGAGGCGGGTGTCCTTTAGGTTCGGTCATATATAGCGCGGCGTTTGTCGCTCCCTATATAAACAGAAAGAACTAGCTGATTTTCCTCGCATTTTAGTTTTTTGATAGAAACTTCGAATTAAGTGTTGACGCCTCTCTGAATCTCTCTATAATTCGCCCCACTTCCGGCGCAGACGAAACGGAAAACTCCTTGAGAATCAAGGGGTTGGACGAAGTAAGCAGCGAGGAGGAGCTTCGATTCAGATGCCTGAATCGACAGCGGTGAAAAAGGTGGTTGACAGCAGATTGTAACGCTGTAGAATTCGCCTCCCGCTGACGTGAGACGCCAAGTCGAACGAAGCGCAAGTGGTTGAAGTTGCGAAGGAAACTTTGAAAACTTCTGAAAATAACCGCTTGACAGATACAGAGGACGCTGTAGAATGCGCGCCTCGGTTGAGACGAAAAGCTCTTAACCAACCGCTCTTTAACAACTGAATCAAGCAATTCGTGTGGGTGCTTGTGCTGTAAGACTGAAGTCGCAAGATTATCAGCATCGCAAGTTACTCCACGAGAAATCATGGTTTAACCAACG
>NZ_JBOICF010000087.1:0-27090 GCF_050739935.1 Pseudomonas sp.
TGAATTCGCTCCTACAGGTGTTGTTCATCAGCCACCAAGATCCAGCTCAACCAACTCCCCGCGCACATCGCGCCCATCGACGTGCAACACGCCTACGGTAATCGGTAGCTTGAACCGCCGATGACACTCTACTCGGCAGGTGTAGTCACCAAGAGCAAACACCCCGAGCAGGCGAAGCAGTTCCCGGATTTCTCCCACAGGTTTGAATCGCAAATCTCGCTTTGCGCAGACACAAAAAAACCGGCTCTTGAGCCGGTTTTTCGTTTTGGTGCACCTGATCAGAACGAAGCGTTTACCAGGCCGTCCAGGTAACGCTCTACGTCCAGTGCCGCCATGCAGCCTGCGCCAGCCGAGGTGATAGCCTGGCGGTACACGTGGTCAGCCACGTCGCCCGCCGCGAACACGCCTTCAACGCTGGTGGCCGTCGCATTACCTTCACGACCGCCCTGAACTACCATGTAGCCGTCTTTCAACGCCAACTGGCCTTCGAACAACGACGTATTCGGAGTGTGGCCGATGGCGATGAACACGCCGTCGACTTTCAGCTCCGAAGCACTGCCATCGTTGTTCTTCAGACGTGCGCCGGTCACACCCATGTTATCGCCCAACACTTCATCCAGCGTTGCGTTGAGCTTGAGCTCGATCTTGCCTTCAGCCACACGTGCGTGCAGCTTGTCGATCAGGATCTTCTCGGCGCGGAACGTGTCGCGACGATGAACCAAGGTCACTTTGCTGGCGATGTTGGCCAGGTAGAGCGCCTCTTCCACAGCGGTATTGCCACCGCCAATGACAGCCACAGGCTTGTTGCGATAGAAGAAACCGTCGCACGTCGCGCAGGCCGATACGCCCTTGCCCATGAACGCTTCTTCAGACGGCAGGCCCAGGTAGCGAGCGCTGGCGCCGGTGGCGATGATCAGTGCATCACAGGTGTAGGTGCCGCTGTCGCCCTTGAGGCTGAACGGTTTGCCAGCCAGATCAACGGCGTTGATGTGATCGAATACGATCTCGGTCTCGAAACGCTCGGCATGTTCGCGCATGCGCTCCATCAGCACCGGACCGGTCAGGCCATGGGGGTCGCCCGGCCAGTTGTCGACTTCGGTAGTGGTGGTCAATTGACCACCAGCCTGCATGCCGGTGATCAACAGCGGCTTGAGGTTGGCACGGGCCGCATAGACCGCAGCGCTGTAACCGGCAGGGCCGGAGCCGAGAATAATCACTCGGGAATGACGGACATCAGACATGACACACTCCTATCGACCGGCCATCGTGATGTGTGGTCGGAGTTACTGTGGTCTAAACCGGCGTACCGGCTGAAATAAAACGGATCGGCAAGCGCGCTTGGAGAAGAATCGCTCACCCATCCTGAAAACTTGAAGCTGCGACCGAAATCGCAGCGACGGTATTACAAGCTCTTGGCGTTCTCAGCCAGGTAGTCCGCCACGCCCGAAGCGTCAGCCTTCATGCCTTTCTGGCCTGGACGCCAGCCGGCAGGGCAGACTTCGCCGTGCTCTTCGGTGAATTGCAGCGCTTCGACCAGACGCACCATGTCGTCTACATCGCGGCCCAGTGGCAGGTTGTTCACGACCTGGTGCTGAACCACACCAGCCTTGTCGATCAGGAACGAACCGCGCAGCGCCACGCCGTCGTCGTGTTCGATGCCGTAGGCGCGAGTGATCTCGTGCTTGATGTCCGCAACCATGGTGAATTCGACTTCACCGATGCCGCCTTTCTCGACCGGAGTGTTGCGCCATGCGGCGTGAGTGAAGTGCGAATCGATGGAAACGCCAACCACTTCAACGCCCAACTCACGGAATTTGGCGATGCGGTTGTTGTGCGCGATGATTTCCGATGGGCACACGAATGTGAAATCCAGCGGCCAGAAAAACAGCACGACATATTTGCCGCGCAGAGAAGACAGTTGGAAGCTGTCGACGATCGAACCGTCACCCAAGACTGCCGCTGCTGTGAAATCAGGGGCTTGTTTGTTTACCAGAACGCTCATGACGACTCCTTGAAGGTTCAAAGTGAATGGGAATAGGTTTAAAAGTGCCCGCAAGCTTATCGGGGCAGCGAAGATTAAGGAAATATCGTTTCATTATCCAGCTCATAGGCTGCCCCTATTCCGGGAAGCTGCGGCCCGCCTGTTGTCGGTAGACTTTACCGCCACCTGATTGTTTCGGCGAATGTCACGGCATTGATCCAGCTTCCGCCTTTGTCACAAAGCCGGTAAGGTCGGCGCGTTTTCATCGTTTGGAGGCCCACATGCCCGCACCCGCTCTGTCCGGCCCGCAATACTTGCGCGAGGGTCTGAAACTGGTCTGCAGCCCTGGCCTGCGCTTGTTCGTCCTGATGCCGCTGACCATCAATCTTGTGCTATTTAGTGCGCTGATCTATTTCGCCGGTCACGAATTCAGCCTCTGGCTCGACTCGTTGATGCCGACCTTGCCCAGTTGGCTGAGCTTCCTCAATTACATCCTCTGGCCGCTGTTCGTGGTTCTGCTGGTGCTGATGGTGTTTTTCACCTTCACCATGATCGCCAATGTCATCGCCGCGCCTTTCAACGGTTTCCTCTCTGAAAAAGTCGAAGTGGTACTGCGCGGCACCGATGATTTTCCCGCCTTCAGTTGGGGCGAACTGATCGAAATGATCCCCCGCACCCTGAGCCGCGAGATGCGCAAACTCGGCTACTTCCTGCCGCGGGCCATCGGCCTGTTCATCCTGTCGTGGATCCCCATGGTCAACATCATCGCCGCGCCTCTCTGGCTGCTGTTCGGCGTGTGGATGATGGCCATCCAGTACATCGACTACCCCGCTGACAACCACAAAATGAGCTGGCAAGACATGCTCGCCTGGCTACGCGCCAAACGCTGGCAGAGCATGAGCTTTGGCGGGGTTGTCTATCTGGTGCTGCTGATCCCGGTGGTCAACATCCTGATGATGCCTGCGGCCGTAGCTGGGGCGACGTTGTTCTGGGTGAGGGAGCGTGGGGCGGAGACGCTGGCGGAGCGGATACGCTGACCGGATATGAAACGGCCTCGATATGAGGCTGTTTGAATCATCCAGCAACGGACGCCATGTTCAAGGCGATAAACACGCCAACTCCCCAGTAGACGATGCCGATGACCATCCAGACCGCGTTCCAAAGGGTCAAATGGGAGTTCTCGTTTGCCGCAGGGTCGTTATTCAGCCTGTTGATGAAAGACTGCACCCTGACCAGGATCGCCGATTGAAGCAGTAATGGAACGGTCGAAGCTATCAGCAGCACTGGAGCGGCTGGCCCAGAGTATGGAAGCCCGGCAACGCCCTGTACCAAGCCAGCCACAAAGCCGATGAGCGACGGGGCGAGGGCGATAAAAATTATGCCGCCTGCGTAAAAAGCCCAATAGGGCATGCCCGCTTTTCCCTGGTCTTTCAACGCACGATTGATTTTGGCGAAAAGCGAAGGCAGGTACACAAGGCCCAGCACACAGCGGGCGACTGGCCAAACGGGTCGCCCCGAATACGACTTGTACGCGGTCCAGTTCCTGAAACACCAATAAAGGCCATAAAGCCCGGAGGTCAGGATCAGCATGATTGCCAGCTTACGGAGCGACACGGTAAAAAATACCGCGTCGTTGTCATTTCTCTCGCTCAATTGCGCCACGGGCGGGGTATAAAAAACGTCAGACACATCAATGCCTCGGATGGTTGGAGACGCGCATCCTAAAGGCGAATCCGGGCTTTTTATCAATACCGAAAAAATCAGGACCAATCCTACAGAAGTCTTCCCTACATCCCACATCGCTCCCGTTTAACCATGGGCATGCCCGCTTCGGGCGTTTTCATCACTGGGAGTTCATGTCATGGAATCGAATCGTGTCAACGCGTCGAATCACGCACAATCGTCTCTGCGGCCGCAAAAACCCAAATCCGAGCCCAACGCACCTCAATTCATGCAGGCGCTGGCCGAGGCCGTGGAAACCGCCACCTCGAAGACACTGAGAGCCGAGCCCGCAAACCTTGCGAGACAGGTCAAACCTCGTTGCCATCTGAATCTGGTCAGCTTCAATCCCGTGCAAACCCACTACACCCCCGAGGCGGCAGCACTGGAGCGGGTTAGCAAGTCGAGAATTGTACCGTTCACAGCCAGTTGAGTTCATTGATCACCGCTGCGTACGCGCTTTTACATCGAGGATGTATACATGCATATTGAAGCCAATCAACGAATTAGCGATAGCATTGATAACTCATTGAAAAATAAAAATGCCCACGCGACGCAGACCAAAGCGTTTTCGGACATTCTAGATCAGACACTTTTTTCAAAACCTGATTTGGCCACTCGAACGTTGAACTGGCACGCGCTAGAAGCGATATATTGAACGCAGCAAGAGCTAGCCCTAAGACCGCAATAAAACTCGCACAACTATACTTACAACTCCCTGGGGTCGCCGCTGCTGGATTTTTCTGACCGACCCAACATCTGTTACTCTTTAACTGGTGAGCTGGTAACTTCTAAAACCAACAAGTATTTTCAACAAATCAGTCGTGCGATGCAGAAGCAATGCGAAAGCCTTATCGCGAAGAAACATCCAGAGGAACGCCTGCCGTGGAAGTTCTCGAAAAAATATTTAACCTTCACGACACCATGCCAACTCGATTTAGAGAAATGCTTGGCATATGAGAGAGATTGTCCCCGCTGAAACGTTGCGGGGACGAACTCCTATTCTCGTCACCCGTTGACAGTGAGCCGCATCCACTGATCCACCATTTTGTCATTCCAAACGAGCTGGCAGTCGTCACAAATCCATCACCCAACCGCCACACGAGCGCAACGCCAGCCTCTGAAACTGGCTGTCATGAGTAAACCCTTGCACATCACTCTTATCACTGAAACGTACGCCCCCGAGATCAATGGCGTCGCCAATACGCTAAGCAACCTGTGCGAAGGGCTGCGCCTGCGTGGGCATCGGGTTGAGGTGATTCGGCCGCGACAGCGTGAAGACGAGTCGCGCGCTTGCGGGGAGGATTTGATGTTGTGTCGTGGCTGGCCGATTCCGGGGTATCCGGGGCTGCAGTGGGGTCAGTCGTCGGTGCACAAGTTGTTGCACCGCTGGCAACGCGACCGGCCGGACGTGCTGTACATCGCTACCGAAGGCCCTTTGGGTCTGTCTGCCCTGAGGGCAGCGCGGCGACTGCGAATTGCGATCGTCAGCGGCTTTCACACCAACTTCCAGCAGTACTCGCATCAGTATGGGCTGGGGGTAGTCAGCCTTTTGCTGACTTCGTATCTGCGCTGGTTTCACAACCGTTCGAATGCGACGCTCGTGCCGAGCATCAGTCAGAAGACCAACCTTGCGCGACGCGGTTTCGAGCGGCTGGAACTGTTGTCACGGGGCGTGGATTGTCAGCTGTTCAATCCGTGCAGACGCTCGAATTTTCTGCGCGAGAATTGGGGATTGGAGCCCGGTGATATAGCGATTCTGCATGTAGGGCGATTGGCGCCGGAAAAGAACCTGGGCCTGCTCAAGACCACCTTCGACAATCTGGTGGCGGCCTATCCGGCAAAGAAGTTCAGGTTGGTGATCGTCGGTGATGGTCCGGTGCGAGCGATGCTGCAGCAGCAACTGCCTGATGCGATCTTCTGCGGGCCCCAACGCGGCGATACCCTGGCGACGCATTATGCGTCGGGGGATCTGTTTCTGTTTCCGAGCATGACCGGGACTTTCGACAATGTGGTCCTCGAAGCACTGGCTTGCGGGTTGGGGGTGGTCGCATATGACCAAGCGGCGGCGGCCCAGCATATCAGTCATGGCCATAATGGCGCCGTGGCGATGCCAGGGGATCAGGAAGGATTTATCGATGCCGCACGCTGGATGCTGGAGGACGACGAAACCCTGCGCCGAGTGCGTTTGAATGCACGACAGCACGCGAGTCGCCAAGGTTGGGCCGGGGTTATCGAAACGCTCGAGTGCTATTTGCGGGCGGCGAGCGAGACGCGGGACGGGACGGTGTTGGGGGTCTAGCGCCATTCTCTGCCAACACCCCATCTGTGGGAGTGAGCTTGCTCACGAATGCGTCAGGTCAGATGCCTTGATGTCGGCTGACACAACGCCTTCGTGAGCAAGCCCACTCCTACAGTGTGTTCATTCAAAAAGAACCGGACGCATCGAAGGGCCCAGCCAAATTATTCAAGCTTACCCAGCGCATCGCGGCTGAACGGCAGGATGTCTTCTTCGCGGCCATCACGCACCTTCATCGCCCAATCCGGATCGACCAGCAGCGCGCGGCCTACCGCCACCAGATCGAATTCGTCGTCGTTCAGGCGCTTGAGGAGGTTTTCGAGGCTGGCCGGTTGCGCGACCTTGTCGGTATTGACCATGAACTGCAGGAATTCGCCGTCCAGACCGACACTGCCGACGGTGATAGTCGGTTTGCCGGTGAGTTTGCGGGTCCAGCCGGCGAGGTTCAGGTCAGAACCTTCGAACTCAGGCTCCCAAAAACGGCGCGTCGAGCAATGGAAAATGTCCACACCCGCGTCAGACAGCGGCTTGAGGAAAGCGCTCAACTCCTCCGGCGTCTGCACCAGACGCGCGGCGTAGTCCTGCTGCTTCCACTGGGAATAGCGGAAGATGATTGGGTAATCAGGGCCGACAGCCGCACGTACGGCCTCAATCAACTCGATGGCAAAGCGTGAACGGTGGGCCAGATCCCCGCCGTATTCATCGGTGCGCTGATTGGTGCCTTCCCAGAAGAACTGGTCAACGATATAGCCGTGGGCGCCGTGGATCTCCACGCCATCCATGCCGATCGCTTTTGCATCTTTAGCGGCTTGGGCGAAAGCAGTGATGACGTCGGCGATGTCCTGCTTGCTCATGCCATGAACGACAACGTTGCCGTCCTTGAGCTTTTCAGTCGGGCCGTAAGCCGGAACGGTCCCATCAGGTTCGGTGCCCAGCCGGCGTACAGCACCCACGTGCCAGAGCTGAGGGACGATCTTGCCGCCTTCGGCATGAACGGCTTCGACCACTTTCTTCCAGCCCGCCAGCGCGGCTTCGCCGAAAAACTGCGGCACATTCGGATAGCCGTTGGATGCCTTGTGGCCGACAGTCGTGCCTTCGGTGATGATCAGACCCACACCCGCGGCAGCGCGACGGCGATAGTACTCGATGACTTTTGAATTCGGCACGCCACCCGGTGAGAACGAACGGGTCATGGGCGCCATCACTACACGCGTCGGTAATTCCAGGCTGCCCATGTGAAAGGGTTTGAACAAGGCTTTGACTGGCATGCAAATGTCCTCGGCTACAGGAAAATATTATGAAGGTCATACAGAATGAGCCGACAGAAGCCCCACGCCTAGCACTATTGATTTAGGTGATTAAGGTTTAGAAGCCGAAGTGAAGAATCAATAGGTTGCGGGGTGGAGATGCGCCCCTGCTGTGGGAGCGAATTCATTCGCGAGACGGCATGAAGGATGATAGAGATGCAGCGCCTGAACGACCCATTCGCGAATGAATTCGCTGTCACCGGGATCAGCGGCTGAATTCAAGTATCGAGAAGGATCTGATCAGTCAAGACAACTATCAATGCAGCGCTTTTTCGATCGCCTGAATCACCGCAGGGTCATCCGGCGTGGTACGTGGCGAGAAGCGAGCCAGGACGCGACCGTCCTGCCCAACGAGAAATTTTTCGAAGTTCCAGGTGATATCCCCCGGGAACTCGGCACCTTCGCCTGCCAACATCTGATAAAGCCGGTGACGATGAGGGCCGTTCACTTCGAGCTTGTCACCTAGCGGGAACGTGACGCCATAATTCAGCGAACAGAATTGCTGAATCTCTTCCTGAGTGCCCGGCTCCTGGCCTGCGAACTGGTTGCACGGCAGTCCCAGAACACTGAAGCCCCGGTCCTTGTACTTCTGATAGAGGGTTTCAAGCGCTGCATATTGTGGCGTGAGGCCACATTTGGAGGCCACATTGACCACCAACACCACCTTGCCCTTGAGTGGCGCGAGGGGCAGTTCCTGGCCATCCAGAGCTTTTAATTTCAGGTCGTGAAATATACTCATGACGAAACTCCCCCTAAAAACCATTGGCCGCAAAAAGGCGCCCTGTCAGGCCGTGAAAACAAAACCGTTTTCACACAGCCTGCGAGGACGCCTGGCCGGCTAATTGAGTTTAGCAGGACAAATCAGTGCTGATGGCCACCTTCGCCATGCACATGACCGTGAGCGAGTTCTTCATCGCTGGCGTCCCGGATGGCGACGATCTTGACCTGGAAATTCAGGCGCTGGCCGGCGAGTGGGTGGTTGCCGTCGACAGTTACGTCATCGCCGTCCAGATCACGGATGGTGACGATCTGCATCTGGCCATCCGGAGCGGACGCGTGGAACTGCATACCGACTTCCAGCTCGTCGACACCTTCGAACATGCTGCGATTCAGGGTGCTGACCAGTTCGGCCGAGTATTCGCCGTAGGCGTCTTCAGGCTCGATGGCGACTTTCAACTCGTCGCCGACGTCCTTGCCTTCCAGTGCCTTTTCCAGACCCGGAATGATGTTACCTGCGCCTTGCAGATAAACCAGCGGCGCGCCGCCGGCAGAACTGTCGATGACCTCACCAGCGTCATTGGTCAGGGTATAGTCAATGGAGACAGCCTTGTTGGCGGCGATCGGCATGGGGCAAGACCTTTTGCAAATAGATATGAGCGACCAAGTCTAACCAAGCCCTCGCGCGAAAGCGAACGCAACTCAGACGGACGGCCCCGATTGCGCGACCCTCTATTGCCTCAGAGCGACATCATGATTATCAACTTTCATCAGGACGAGGACCGACACTGGGTCGTCGAACTCTCCTGCGGCCACACCCAGCATCTACGCCATCTACCGCCGTGGCAGTCGCGGGCCTGGGTGCTCGATGCGCACAAGCGACAGGAAAAAATAGGGCAATCCTTTCGCTGTGGCTGGTGCGCACAGGGGGCAGATAACGATAACCTTGTGCCCCGTTGAGACGCTGCTGCTGAACAGCGTCCTGTTTTATCCGGTCCATTGGCGACTCGGGTTTGTAAGAAAAGTCGGCGAGCGAAGGTCAGGCGAGCCTGTTTTTAACGCAGCATGGCGGGTAGCACCAACGGCGCCCGGCCTGCAGCCACTTTTCGTACAAAACCATGTCATGGCCTTTGCACGCTCACCTTGAGAAGCCCGCATGCAAACTTTCTTTATCGCGCCCACAGACTTCGGTGTGGGTTTGACGTCCATCAGCCTAGGGCTGGTGCGCACCCTGGAGCGCGCCGGACTCAAAGTCGGCTTTTTCAAACCCATCGCCCAGCCTCATCCCGGCGACCTTGGACCTGAACGCTCAACCGAACTGATCGCTCGCACTCATGGGCTCAAGCCGCCCAAACCACTGGCTTTGGCCCATGTCGAACGTATGCTTGGCGAAGGTCAACTGGATGAGTTGCTGGAAGAAATCATCAATCTTTACCAGCAAGCCTCGGTTGGTCGCGATGTATTGATTGTCGAAGGCATGGTGCCTACCCGCAGCGCCAGTTATGCCGCGCGGGTCAACCTGCACATGGCCAAGGCGCTGGATGCGGAAGTGATTCTGGTTTCGGCGCCGGAAAACGAAGTGCTCACCGAGCTTTCCGGCCGAGTGGAGTTGCAGGCGCAGATGTTCGGAGGCCCGAAAGACCCGAAAGTGCTGGGCGTGATCCTCAACAAGGTGCGCACCGATGAAAGCATGGAGGTCTTCTCAGCGCGTCTGAAAGAACATTCCCCGTTGCTGCGCAGCGGTGATTTCCGCCTGCTGGGCTGCATCCCGTTTCAGGCGGACCTCAATGCTCCGCGCACCCGTGACGTCGCGGACCTGCTGGGCGCGCAGGTGATCAACGCTGGCGATTACGAACAGCGGCGCATGTCGAAAATCATCATCTGCGCGCGCACGGTACTCAACACCCTGCAATTGCTCAAACCGGGCGTACTGGTAGTAACGCCGGGGGATCGCGACGACATCATTCTCGCCGTAAGCCTGGCAACCCTGAACGGGGTGCCGCTGGCCGGTCTGTTGCTGACCAGCGACACCCTCCCCGACCCGCGCATCATGGACCTGTGCCGTGGCGCGTTGCAGGCCGGTCTGCCGGTATTGTCGGTCAGCACTGGGTCGTACGACACCGCCAACCAGCTCAATCAATTGAACAAGGAGATCCCGATCGACGACCGCGAGCGCGCGGAAATCATCACTGATTTCGTTGCCAGTCACCTGGACGCCAACTGGCTGCATCAACGGTGCGGCACGCCGCGTGAGATGCGCCTGTCTCCGGCCGTGTTCCGTTATCAGTTGATCCAAAGGGCGCAAGCGGCGAATAAGCGCATTGTCTTGCCCGAGGGCGCAGAGCCGCTGACCGTCCAGGCAGCGGCGATCTGTCAGGCCCGAGGCATTGCACGCTGTGTGCTGCTGGCCAAACCCGAAGAGGTGCAGGCAGTCGCTCGCGCCCAAGGCATTGAACTGCCACCGGGGCTGGAAATCCTTGACCCGGATGATATCCGCGAGCGCTATGTGGGGCCGATGGTCGATCTGCGTCGAAACAAGAGTCTCAACGCGCCGATGGCCGAGCAACAACTGGAAGACCCGGTGGTGATTGGCACCATGATGCTGGCGCTCGATGAGGTCGATGGTCTGGTGTCCGGGGTGGTTCATTCCACCGCCAACACCATCCGCCCGGCCCTGCAACTGATCAAGACCGCGCCGGGCTGCACCTTGGTGTCCTCGGTGTTTTTCATGCTGTTCCCCGAGCAGGTGCTGGTCTACGGTGACTGCATCATGAACCCGCATCCGACCGCTCAGGAACTGGCAGAAATCGCCGTGCAGAGCGCTGATTCGGCCGTTGCCTTCGGCCTGTCGCCACGGGTGGCGATGATCAGCTATTCCAGTGGCAATTCGGCCAGTGGCGAGGAAGTGGAAAAGGTTCGTGAAGCCACGCAACTGGCGCAGGAAACCCAGCGCGGTCTGTTGATTGATGGTCCGCTGCAATACGACGCAGCGGCCAACGAAAATGTGGCGCGGCAACTGGCGCCGGACAGCCCGGTCGCCGGCCGCGCCAACGTGTTCGTCTTTCCTGACCTCAATACTGGCAACACCACGTACAAGGCAGTGCAACGCAGTGCGGACTGCGTAAGCCTGGGCCCGATGCTGCAAGGGCTGCGCAAGCCGGTCAACGACCTGCCGCGCGGGGCTCAGGTCGACGACATCGTCTACACCATCGCCCTCACCGCGATTCAGGCGGCAACCTTGCCTCAGTGAAGTTGGCCTGCAATAGCCTTTAACCACAATAACGCCGCCGGGAACTCACCGGCGGCTGTCTTACCTTCGGAGTTCGATCCCCCATGGATTTTTTGCCCGCCCCCTTGCGCGGCGTCATCGCCTCGCTGCTGTTGGCGCTCAATACGATTGTCTGCTGCACACCGCTGTTCATCGTCGCGATCTTCAAACTGTGCCTGCCCTTCCCCGCTGCGCAGAAGGTTATGGACTGGCTGATGAGCCATATTCATGAGGCCTGGATCAGCAACAACAACGCTTGGATGAACCTGCTCGGCCACACCCGCTGGCATCTGAGCGGCCTGGAAAGTCTGGACTATCAGCACTCGTATCTGGTGACCAGCAACCACCAGAGCTGGGTCGACATCATGGTCTTGCAGTACGTGTTGAACCGACGCGTTCGTCCGCTGAAGTTCTTCCTCAAGCAGGAGCTGATCTGGGTCCCGGTGATCGGTCTCGCATGGTGGGCGCTGGGCTTCCCGTTCATGAAGCGTTACAGCAAGGCGTATCTGACCAAGCATCCGGAAAAGAAAGGCAAG
The DNA here is from genome assembly GCF_050739935.1 of Pseudomonas sp. GTDB lineage: Bacteria > Pseudomonadota > Gammaproteobacteria > Pseudomonadales > Pseudomonadaceae > Aquipseudomonas. The sequence continues at coordinate 11,828 of NZ_JBOICF010000087.1, forward strand.
GACCTGGAAACCACCCGCCGTATCTGCGCGAAGTTTCGCAACAATCCGGTAGGGATCTTTAACTTCGCGGAAGGCACGCGCTTCACCAAAGGCAAACACGCCCAGCAGAACTCACCGTTTCGCTACCTGCTCAAGCCCAAAGCGGGCGGCATTGCCTTCGTGCTGGACGCCATGGGCGAGCAGCTGGAATCCATCATCAACGTGACCATTCACTATCCCGCTGGCCAGCCGGGTTACTGGGATTTGCTGTGCGGCAGGGTTCGCGAGGTGGTCGCGCATTTCGAGCAAGTGCAGATTCCTCAGCAGTTCATTGGCAAGAGCTACGATCAGGACGAGGCCTATCGAACCGAATTTCAGCGGTGGATCAATCGGCTATGGGAAGAGAAGGATGTGCTGCTGGGCCAGATGCATGAGCGTTATCCTGGTTGAATAACGTCGAATGAAGCGCCCCTGCGGGAGCAAATTCATTCGCGAGACGGCGGTACATCCTGCGCAATCTGTCGTCTGTAACGGCATCTCGCGAAATTTCGCTCCCACAGAAACCCGCATCGACCAGAAATAAAAACCCCGACACAAAGGTCGGGGTTTCGGGGTATTACCAGCAACTTATTACTGCTGCTGATACTGCTGACCGGGAATCGGCTTGAGGTTGACCTCTACCCGGCGGTTCTGAGCGCGGCCGTTGACGTCGGCGTTGCTCGCAATTGGCGAGTCCGGACCGGCACCGCGGACCGACAGGTGGGAAGCGTCCACCCCTTGCGACGTCAGATAAGTCGCCACGCTCTGTGCGCGCTGTTGCGACAGATCCATGTTGTGCTGGCGGCTGCCGGTGCTGTCGGTGTAACCGACGATTTCGATCACGTTCTGGTTGTATTGCTTCAGCGACCCGGCCAGGTTATTCAGAGGCGAATAGAAGCTGCTGGCAATCGCCGAGGAGTCGGTAGCGAACGTGATGTTGCCTGGCATGACCAGCTTGATATTGTCGCCCTCACGCTGCACTTCAACACCCGTGTTGGCCATGCTCGCGCGTAGCGCGGCTTCCTGCTTGTCGGCGTAATAACCGTATCCGGCCGCGCCAGCGCCGACCACAGCGGCGCCGATCAGCGCTCCCTTGCCGCGGTTGTTGTGGTCGATGGCCGCACCAGCGACGGCACCGGCCAGCGCACCCAGACCACCGTATTTGGCGGTCTTGCTCACGCCGCCGGAATTCTGTGCCTGCCCCTGATTGTCGTAAGGATTCTGCGTCGCGCAGCCGGACAAGACAGCGAGCGCAGTGGCGGCGATGATCGAACGGCGAATGGTAAACATCAAGGAAAGCTCCTGTATTGCTTGCTTTGGCGCAACGATAAAAAACCCTGGCCATGTGCGCGGTTAGAGCATGACAGTAGTCAAAAATTCCTTAACGCTACCTGAATGATTCATGCTCTTACAAAAGGGTTTTCACGCATTTCATCACCCAGCCGCGTGTCCGGCCCATGCCCTGTCACCACGGTCGCCCCCTCATCCAGCGTGTACAGCCGCTTCTTGATCGAGCGCACGAGGGTCGCTTGGTCGCCGCCCCATAAATCCGTGCGCCCAACCCCACGCCTGAACAACGTATCGCCGGCAATCAACAGCTTCGCATCCTCGAACCAGAAGCTCATCGACCCCGGTGTGTGCCCCGGCGTGTGCAACGCCACACCGCACCCGCACGCCAATTCCTCATCGTGCGCAAGCCAGCGATCCGGCGAAGGAACTGGCACATAAGGCACACGAAACACCTGACACTGGGTTTCGAGGTTGTCCCACAGAAACTGATCCTCTTTATGCAGGTGCAACGTCGCCCCGGTCTTCTCCTTCAACTGCCCCGATGCCAGAAAATGATCCAGATGCGCGTGGGTGTGAATGATGCTGACGACCTTCAAGCCGTGGGCTTCGAGCCTCGCAAGGATCAGCTCATGATTGCCACCGGGATCGACCACAATCGCCTGCTTGGTGACCGGGTCGCCGATGATCGTGCAGTTGCACTGCAAAGGGCCGACGGGGAAGGTTTCGCGGATGAGGGTGGGTTTGGTGGGTTGCATGATGGCCTGAACGCAATGAGTGGAGTGCGGGCGTTGCCCGGGCAGTCGATGCCCAAGGTTCACCTGAAACCTGCGGCCGTTCAACTCGTAGTTGCTTTAATACGCGCGCAACGCGACAGGCGATGGCACTTGGTGTGGTACCGAGCAAACCTGATCACACCAAAACCATGCTCATCATCACCGCCATCAGCAATCCCACATACGCCCATGCGTGCAGTCGATCAGGGATGCGCCCCACCCACCGAGCCGCCAGGCGCATTCCGAACCACGCGCCCAGGGTGAGTACGGCGAAGGCACCGAGATTGACGTAGCCGATATAACCCGGACCCAGCCCTGTATTGCTTAAGCCGGTCAGCATGTAAGTGGCTGTGCCGACCAGTGCCACTGGCAGGCTCAGCGGGTTGGCCATGGACGTCGACTGGGTCATGCTCAAACCACAGCGGCGCAGCAAAGGAACGGTCATCACACTACCGCCCACCCCCAGGAACGTTGCAATGGCGCCGATGGCGATACCACCTGGCCCAACGCTCCAGCGGCTCAGCTGACGCGGCTCGCCCTCGAAGGTAGGTGAGACAAATCCGCGTCTGCACAGGCAATCGACGATGGTGATTGCCAGATAAATGACGAACGCGATGCGCAGCGTTTGCCCGCTGACGAAGCCTGCCGCGACCGCGCCGATCAGTGAACCCACGGCAATGAAGCCCGCCAACGGCCAGAGCCAGGCTTTGAGCAGGGTGCCGGCGCGAGCTGATCGGCGAGTGCTCAATGACGCATTGACGATCATCACGCATGTGGAGGTCGCCACGGCAACGTGCATGGCTGCCTGTTCGGCCAATGCCCCGCCCGTGCCACTGATCAGCACGCCATACAGCACCGGCACCACCACGAAGCCGCCACCAAAACCGAATAACACCGTCGTCACGCCCGAAAAACCGCCGAACAGAACCAGAAGTAGGTAGGTCATCGCGCCAAGCCCTTTAAAAAGTTGCGCGAACAATAGGCAAATTGATTGGGTCAAGCTTGAGGATTCAGGCCATTCATGTTTGTGTTTCGGCCAGACACTGAAGGAATCGTTATGCGCAATATCTCCATCGACACCCTCGACGGCACACCGCGCCCGGTCGTTGCGATCGGCAACGACTATGCCGACGGTCACCTGCTGCGTCGGCATCACCACCGGCGTGCGCAGTTGCTGTACGGTTCGACGGGAGTGATGAAGGTCTCCACCGAGCAAGGCGACTGGGTGGTGCCGCCCCAGCAAGCGGTGTGGATTCCTCCACAGCTGGAACATGAGGTATTGATGCTCGGCGTCACCACCCGCAGCCTGTACATCGAACCCTCTGCGATACCTGTTTCGCGGGACGTCTGCGAAGTGATCGGCGTCTCGCCCCTGCTGCGCCAATTGCTGATCGAGGCCGTGGAGATGCCGCTCGCGTATGACCCTGAAGGTCGCGACGGGGTGCTGATGTCGCTGTTGCTGCTGGAAATAGAACGGGCGCGCGAGCTGCCGCTGCACATCCCATTACCCGACGAACCGGGTCTGCTGGCTCGCTGCCAGAGCTTCCTGCAATACCCGAATGTTCACCAATCACCGCAAGACTGGGCTCGGGATCTGTTTATCAGCGAGCGCTCGTTCAGCCGCCGTTTTCGCGAGCAGACACAGATGAGTTTCGGCCAATGGCGTCAGCGCGCCTGTGTGGTACTGGCCCTGTCACGACTGTCCACGGGAGAATCGGTTACCCGTATTGCGCTGGATCTTGGCTATGAAAGCCCCGCAGCCTTTTCGACGATGTTCCGTCGTTTGGTGGGTTGCGCGCCGAGTCGGTATTCCATTGTTTAAGTCGGCGTGAACGAGCGGCGCAGTGCCCTATCAGCAGCCATGGGTACTGTTCAACGGCTGTTGCTTTAACCCCTACGCCCCTCCGAGTGAGTCTTCGTTCTGGACAGACGGTTTGCGCGGCGAAGCGCTGCTGAGGTCTCACAGACAGTATCGAATCGAATCGCGGGACGGCGCACTCGGCAGAGCGCGAGCGATCGCTACCCCAACAACCCCAACTCCTGCGCACGCGCCACGGCCTGTGTTCTGCGCTCTACGCCCAGTTTGCTGTTGATGTGGCTGGCGTGGGTTTTAACGGTGTGCAGGGAGATGAACAGTCGCTCGCTAATTTCCTGATTTGAGCAGCCTTGGGCAATGAGTTGCAGGACGCCAAGTTCGCGTGCGCTGAGGGCTTCGCCGCCGGGGCATGGGAGGGGGTCGCTGATGTCCCGCGCGCAAGGTAGCTCTTTCCCGCTGTCGGGCGGAAGCTGATCGAGCAGGTAGTCGACGAGTCGGCAACGCGGGCGTTTGAGCAGCTGCTCGCGCAGCCAGTCCGGGTGTTGGCGGATGACGTCGAGCAATGGCAGCACGGCTCCGCCCATAGCGCTTTGGAGGCCGCGATCGAGCAGGTGCTGCGCCTTGGTCCTGTCCCGCGTATCGAGGGCCAACAGGAGGTGCTGGCTCATCGCATTCAGCCCCAGCAAGCCCGCGCCCACTTGCTCGGCGTACTGCTTGAGCTGCGTCAGACGGTGAGAGGACGCCTCGATGCGGCCCTGAATCTTGTCCAGCATGGCGCGCAGCAGTTCGATGTGCTGCGGCATTTGCGGCATGCATTCCGGCGCAGCCGCAGGGTGATCCCCGCCGTAGGTCTGGCCCAGCCGCAGCAGCCAGGCATCGGCCAGATCGATCCGTCCCTGCGCCAGCCACAACTCGCATTTGGCCAGGGTAATCATCGCCAGGTAATAAACCGGAGGCACGTCCCAGATATGCATGAGCCGCTCAGCCTCGGCCAGCTCGGCAAAGGCTTCGGCGAACCGCCCTTCTCGGCCTTCCAGCCCGGCAATGATGCAATGACCGATTAACACGCTGATATCGCGACACGCTCGCGCTTCAGCCAGACCTGTAGTAAGCCGCGCGCGCCCTGCCTCAAACTGCAGGCACTGGACGAGCAGATAGCCTTCATACAACGTCAACCGCGCGCGCACCGCATAGAGCCGCTGCGACGACAGCCCGTTCAGACGGCGCAAACCTTGGCGCACTTCTTCCAGCGAGCGCAATGCCTCGCCGCGGGCCTGTAATGTGCGCGCCCGGTCGTAATGCGCCAATGCCTCGAACAGCGGGTTGGCGACCCTCTGTGCCAGTTCCAGTGCATCGCGATTCAGCGCCCGGGCACGCCACAGATCCCCCTTGGCCAGCGCCAGATTGGCCAGCGTCGACAGGCACAGCAGCCGCTGCCCATAGCGTTTCTGCGGCAGGCTGGTCAGCGCTTCGCTGCAATAGCGGTGGGCGGTTTCGCTGTCCCCGCGACCGCGGGCGATGATGCCGCTGAGCGCCAGCCACTGCGCCAGCATGGACTTCTGCGCCGTAGCTGACGGCGCCGGCAGGAAGCGGCTCAGGTGATTGCCCAACTCTTCGGCCGCATCAAGCTGACAGGCCAGCCCCAACGCCCAGGCATACAGCACGATCAGGCGTGGCGTGCTGATCAGCAGGCTGTCGGGCAGGTCCATCTTCCAGCGCAGCAGCATGCCGACGTTCTGTTCGGCCAGCAGTTGCTCTTCTGAAAGGTTTTGCACCAGATTGGCAGCGACATCGTGGTGCCCTGCGCGCAGTGCTTGTTCGATGGCTTCATCCAACAAACCTTGTTCACTGAACCAGCGGCAGGCATTGAGGTGCAGCCGTCTTTGCTGCGGTGCGACCGTGCTACCGGCCCGCGCCCGCAGCAGATCGGAAAACAAATGGTGATAGCGAAACCAGCGCCCGCTTTCATCGAGCGGCACGAGAAACACTTGATGCGATTGCAGGAAGGCGAGCATTTCGGCGCTGTCGTGGCTGTCGCGTGCGGCGTTGCACAACGAGCTGCAGAACCGCTCGAGGCAAGCAGTTTCATATAAGAACGCTTGAACATCGGTGGGCAGGCAATCGATGACTTCTTCAAGGAGGTAGTCGCGGATCAAACCCTCGCCACCGTTGAGTTCCTGGGTCAGGGTATTGCTCCCGGCCTCGGCGGCGGCAAGCAGCCAGAAACGCAAGCCGGCGACCCAGCCTTCACTGCGTTGCAGCAAAGTGTGCAGCGCCTCTTCGGTCAGCGAACTGCTGTGCTGATCCAGCACAGCCATCGACTCATCATCGGTCAGACGCAGGTCTTGTTCGGACAGTTCGAGCAGTTGGCGTGAAAGGCGCAGCCGCGCCAGATGCCAGTCGGGGCGCTGACGGCTGGTGACCATGACGATCATGCCCGCGGGCAAGTGATTGAGGAGAAACTGCAGGCAGCGATCGAGCACCGGCCCTTGCACGAGATGGTAGTCGTCAAGCACCAATAACAGGGGCTTGCTCAACATCAGATGCATCGCCAACTCGTCGAGCAGGCTGTCCAGCCATTCTTCGAAGGCAAATGGCTGATGCCGCTGACGCATTTTCAGCAAACCTAGCGCCTGGTTGCCGAGTTGCGGGAAGAATTGTTGAAGGCCGCAAAGAAGCCTTTCGAGGAACCGACCGGGATCGCTATCGCGTTGACTGAGGCCAAGCCAGAGGTTTTGCCATTGGGCGGGAAGGCTCTCGCAGAATTCCACCGCCAGCGAACTTTTGCCGAATCCGGCCGGCGCACTGATCAACAGCAGACGCCCGGACAGCCCCGCACTCAGCCGTTCGCACAGCCTGGGCCTTGGCACGTAGCCTTCTGGCAGGGGTGGGCGGAAGAAACGTCCTTCCAACGCAGTGACTGCGTGATTTGCGATTCCTTGCAAACGCGACAGATCAGTCATGGCCGGCTCTTGTTAGAAGTGCTTGTTATTCGGCGTTCAGATGTCGGGAGACTAGCGGCTATGTCGGCGCTTTTGAAGAATGTTCGACGAAAGACTGTAAGAAAACATATCCAATCAACAGGGCGAATGTTGCTTCATATGTTTTGGGGAGATTCAGCTGCGTACACATTACGGCTGTGGGAGTGAGCTTGCTCACCAACGCTGACCAGGTCGGTCATAAAAACACCCCGACGAATCGGGGCGCTTCTTCTTGCGGCTATGGGGTTCAACCATAGAAGTAAAGCGGCGGAGGACAACGGTGCGCTGTAGCTGTGATCAACGGTGCACGGCTCTCCGCCAATTCGCTCGGACGATCAGCGCACGCCTTCCTGACGCAGGGCGTTGGGCTGGAACTCGCTCATGGTGGCAGTGAAGCCGAAGTCGTATGCCTTCCGTTCTTCGTTCTTCATGCCCAGTGCCAGGTAACGGCCGGACTGCAGGTCATACAGGGTTTCCAGGGCGTACCACGGCACTTGTTTGTCGTAGTAGTTCTCGGCATGAGCTTCGGCGACGCGCCACAGTTGGCCACGACCGTCGTAATGATCGATCACCGCTGCCTGCCAGGTGTCTTCGTCGATGAAGAAGTCACGCTTGGCGTAGATGTGGCGCTGGCCTTCTTTCAGGGTCGCGGTCACGTGCCATACACGACGCAGCTCGTAACGCGCCAGGTCCTGATTGATGTGGCCAGCCTTGATGATGTCGGCGTATTTGAGCTTCGGGTCGTCAAGCTTGTAGCTGTCGGAGGCGATGTACATCTCTTGCTTGCCGATCAGTTTCCAGTCGTAGCGATCCGGCGCGCCGTTGTACATGTCGAGGTTGTCGGAGGTACGCAGACCGTCAGCGGCCGTACCTGGACCGTCATAAGACACCTGTGGGGCACGACGCACGCGGCGCTGCCCGGCGTTGTAGACCCATGCCGCGCGAGGCTCTTTCACCTGGTCGAGGGTTTCGTGCACCAGCAGTACGGAGCCTGCCAGACGTGCCGGGGCGGTCACTTCCTGCTTGAAGTAGAACAGAATGTTGCCGGGGTTCTTCGGATCGAAGTCTTTCATCTTGTCGCGGAAGACAAATTCGTCGTGGAAGTAAACCGGGTTGAACGAGCCGTTGGTTTGCGGCGTGGCCTGGGTGACCAGGCGCGAGACGCTGCCGCCGCGATAGCGGGTGATGTGGTTCCAGATAACTTCGAGTCCGTCCTTGGGGATCGGAAACGGCACGGCGGTTTCAAAGTTTTCCAGACCGTTTCCGCCGCCAACCAGCTTGGTGTTGGTGGCGTTCTTTTTGATGGCGGCGAACACATCGGCGGGCACGGTTGCGCCGCGATGCGACGGGTAGACCGGCATCTTGAAGGTGTCCGGATAACGCTTGAACATCGCGTATTGACCCGGTGCCAGGTTGTTTTTGTACTGCTCCACGTTTTGCGCGGTGATGGTGAACAGCGGCTTCTCATTGGCGTACGGGTTGGCCAGGAAGCCTTTGTCGTCCACAGCGCCCGCGTTGGTCGGCATCGGGCTCCAGGCAGGAATGGTATTGGCAGCATTGCCTGCCTTTTCGGCACCCATCGGGGTCAAGGTCGTGCCCAGCTTGGCAGCTTCAGAATCGGACACCGCAGCCATCACACCGGTCGCCAGCAATGACAGACCCAGCACGCCGACGTGCAACAGCCCCTTGGTGATTTTCATGTTCATGGTCGTTCCTTAGAAGTTCATACCGAAGCTGAGTGCCACGAAATCGCGGTCATCCACCGTGGTGTACTTGCCATCGAAGAAGTTGGTGTAGGAAAGGTTGGCGGTGTAGGTGTTCTGATATTCCGCATCCAGACCCAGACTGATCGCCTTGCGACCTTCTTCGAAGTTACCGCCGGGCCCTGGCGAGTAGCCGTCGACGTCGTGAGACCAGGCCACACTCGGCTTGAGGTTCACGCCGGCGAACACGTTGTTGTAATCCCAGATGGCACGCGCGCGATAACCCCACGAATCGGTCGTGGTGAAACCGTCGTTTTCGCAGTAGCGGCTAAGGTTGTTCTGCGCAGCGCCTGCCAGGGTGCCGGCGTTGAGCGTCTGGCACTGGCCATCGGGCAGCGGTCCCGGACCGTAGCTCGGATCACGCCCGTAACGCAGTTTCGAAGTGCTTTCCAGACCGCCGACGTGGGTCCAGCCCACTTCGCCGACCAGAGTCAAACGCTCGGCCCCCATCACCTGATCGAAAAAGTGGGTGAAGGTGGTCTGCGCCTGGCTGATTTCCTTGCGACGATAGCCTTTCTGGTCGGCACCCGGGGTGCCCTGCAGCAGTGAAACGCTCGGGTTGAGCGGCGACAGGCCGGAATACAGAATGTCGGTCGTGTTGAGTTGCACCGGGGCATTAGGACGGTAGCTGATCTCGCCGCTCCATGCGGTACCGGTAGGGAGCGTGGTGGAGAAGCTCAGACCGAACAGATGAATGTCTTCAGGGTATTCGACGTAGTAACTGGAGTTGCCGGCGACCACCACTGGCAGCAGCGTCGGAGCGAGGCCCGCGGCTACAGCCAGCGGGACACCATTACCCGCCAATCCACCCACCAGACCCGCAGGGCTATAGGCACTGGCCGGGCCGCCCTTGCCGCTGAAAATCGGCAGGCGGCTGTGATAGTTCATGTAATAAGCGCCGAATTCGGTATCCAGCGGTTCGAAGTTGTAGTGCACCGCCAGGCCATACTGGCCGCTGTCGCGCGCATCGCGGTCAGGGCCACGTGCAACGACGGCGCCCTCGTCGGGGTTACCGAAACTCACGCCACGCTGAGCCAGGGTCGCTTGCACCGGCCCACGCAATGCCGCAGGCAAGGCTGCGTTCAGGCTATTGCGGGTGCGCAATACCGCCAGGTTGTTATTGCAACCATCGGCGATCACGTCAGGTTGGGAGAAGAATGTGCCGCAGTTGTCGACGACGGTCTGGTCCCATTCCAGCTGATAGAAGCCTTCTGCCGAGAGATTTTCGGTCAGGCTCTGGGACAGGTAAAACATGTTGACCGGGATCAGGCCTTCCTTGATTTCCGAGCCAGGACGGCGGAACGCCGATACGTCGACCGGGTTGATGCTGTTAATGCCATTCTGGATGAAGGTACTTTCACCCCAGCTGACCACCTGCTTGCCCAGACGCACCGACCCCGGTTCATCGGCAATGGAGTAGTTGTGATAGACGAACGCGTCGAGCAACTGAAAACCTGAAGACTTGGCGCCTTCCTTGCGGCCCGAGTCGCTGATGTCCTTGAACTCGCGGCCCTCATCCTTGAGTTCGAAGTCGTACCAGTATTTACCCCGCAGGAAAACGCCGGTGTCGCCGTATTTGAGTTCAAGGTCGTGAATGCCCTTGAAGATCTTCGAAAAGGTTTCCCCACTTTTGAAGTTCAGGTGGCCGTCGTCGGAGGTTTGCGAAAGACCGTGTCCGCCATTGTTCGAACCGATCAGGTTCTTGTTGGCGTTCTCGGTAGACCAACTGGCGCCTATGGAGAGCGACGAGTCGAAATTCCCTTCGATTTCACCGATGTTGAAACTGACGCCGAATGCAGGACCGGCGAGCGTGGAAGCGAGACTGACGGCCAGAGGCAGTTTTGCCCGGCGCCAGAACAGGTTTGCTGATGTCATCGACGCTACTCCATGTGCTTTATTTTTATGGCAGTGGGTGTTTCCAGAAACGACTCAGGCGGACTGATCCGCAGTGCCTGGTTGTCAACGCCGTTCGAGCAGCCCATGTGAAGCTGCGAAGCGAAACGGCGTTTTTCTCCGGTGCCAACCTACTGCCGACTATAGCCAGCCGGTACTACTGCTTGATCCCTCTAAAGTGTGATTTACAGCGTCAAAGCCTCTAACCCGCCGATTTCGACGAGCTCGCTCGCGCGGCAGAGGGAGGATGGCTGAACTGAGGGATTTGGCAAGGCAGACGTCTGCGCAGAGCCTTCGCGGCACATTGCCATGACCGAAATCAGGGCAATGTGCGCGAAAGAAACGATTTCAGAGGGTCGAGAGAAAGGCGCTGTTAGTGCTTTGCCATTCGATGATGTCCAGGCGGATTCGCTTCTTGTCGAGCTTGCCGACGCTGGTCTTGGGAATTTCGGTAACAAGGGCGATCTGGCTCGGAATCGCCCATTTATTAATGTGTCCCTGTTCCACGAAAGGCTTGAGGTGTTCCTTCAGCACCTTGGCGTCGATCACATGTCCCTCGTGAGCGACCAGCAGCGCGAACGGGCGCTCGCCCCATTGTGGATCGGCGATCCCGACCACGGCCACTTCGCGCACGCCGGGATGACGACTGCACAAGTCTTCCAGTTCCAATGAAGAAACCCACTCGCCGCCCGTCTTGATCACGTCCTTGATGCGATCGCGAATATCAATGCCGCCCATGCTGTCCAGCGTCGCCACGTCACCGGTGTGCAGCCAGCCGCCGGCCCACAGCTCGGCGCCCTTCTGCGGCTCGCGGTAGTAGCTCTCGGTCAGCCACGGCGCACGCAGCACCAACTCGCCCTGGGTTTCGCCATCGGAGGGCAGGAAGTTGCCCTCGCTGTCGACAATGGCGGCCTCGACCAGCACACCCGGGGTACCGGCCTTGATCCGGTACGTAGTGCGCTCGTCTTCGCTGCCCGCCATCAATTCATCGCTCAGATGCGCCACCGACACCAGCGGCCCGGTCTCGGACATGCCATAGGCAGCGGTCAGCTGAATGCCCTTGGCCTTGGCGGCCTCATACAGTGAACGATTGAGCGAGCTGCCGCCGATGATGATGTTCCAGCCCGTGAAATCGACATCCTGGGCCGCCTTGGCGTTGAGCACCATTTGCATGATGGTTGGCACGCAATGGGAGAAGTTCACCTTCTCCTTGCGCCATAGTTCGACCAGCAATTCCGGGTCGTAACGACCAGGGTAGACCTGTTTCACGCCCAGCATGGTAGCCGCATACGGCACGCCCCAGGCATGCACATGAAACATCGGCGTGATCGGCATGTAGACCTTGTCGGTGCCAAGCAAACCCTCGACGCTGCCCATGATCGTAGCGACCGCCAGGGTGTGCAGCACCAGCTGACGGTGTGTGAAGTACACCCCTTTTGGGTTGCCGGTCGTCCCGGTGGTATAGAAAGTGGTTGCCACCGAGTTCTCGTCGAAATCCTCGAACCGGTACTGCGCGCTGGCTGCGGCCAGAAGTGTTTCGTACTCACCCACCAGATTCGGCAAGTCAGCTGTCTTGTCGGGCGTGTCGGTGAGCAGCAGGGTCTTCTCGACCGTGGTCAGCTTGCTGGCGAAGCAATTGTAGAGGGGCACGAACTCGCTGTTGACCAGTACGAACTTGTCCTCAGCGTGGTTCATGGTGTACAGGATCTGATCCGCCGACAAACGCACGTTGATGGTATGAATCACCGCGCCAATCATGGGGATTGCAAACATGCACTCCAGGTAACGATGGCTGTCCCAATCCATGACCGCAACGGTGTCGCCCGCTTTCACGCCCGCCTCGGTCAACACGTTCGCCAGTCTGCAGATTCGCTCGTTCAGCGTCAGATACGAATAGCGTGATTGGTCCCGGTAAACGATTTCCCGCGTTTTTTCATAGCGGCTGCCCGACATCAGCAAGCGTTTGATCAACAGAGGGTACTGGTACGCGCCATCGGCTGGCGGAATCACGCGTGTCTGCAGCATAGGAGTCCCTTTTCAAGGTGCATTGGCGGTGCTGAAAATATGCACTCTAGAGCCTTCACTCGCCACTCAAATCAGCCAAAGGGATGATTCGAATGACGAGCGCCAATGCAGGCATTGCGCCATTTGAGAGGGCAAAACCGTCCTAGGCGAGCTGCGCAGAGCGGTTTTCGGCCGGTGTGCGCGGAAACACAGCTGCGGCAAAAAAGGTCAGCGCGGCGAACCCGGCGAGGATCAGGTAAAGGCCGACAAAGCCATGCCGTGGCTCGACATAGGCGATCAACGGAATAGCCGTGGCGCTGGCGCCGAAGGACAGGAAGTAACGCAGGGCGAAGACCCGGGATTGCCATTGCGGCGCGACGAAGTTGGCGACCATCGCGTCGTTGACCGTGACCTGACCGAACACCACGAACATGAACCCGGCGCCCAGCACGATTACCGGCCAGCTATCGACATAGGCCAAGGCGAACAGCAACGGTGCCTGGCACACGGTCAGAATCACGAACGGCCATTTCAGACTGAAGCGATCGAGAAAGCGGCCGATGGTCAGTTGTGCAATGGCGCCGAAGGCATAAGCCAGGCTGACGATCAGACCGAGGGTTTGCGGTGAGGCGAACAGCTCATGCAGGCGATCCTGAAACAGCTTCGGGTAAGTCATGGTGGTGGCGTTGAACACCACGCCGCCCGTTGCCGTGGCGATAGCTAGCACGGTGAAGACCATGGTCATGGAAATCCGCTGACCAGTCTTGCCTTTAGGGGCCGTGTGCGGACGCAGCGGAATCGGCTCGTCCTTGATTTGCCACGCGAACAACACCCCGATCAGGATCGACACGCTACCCGGCAGAATGAACGCCGAGCGCCAGCCAAATTGCGCCACCAGAAAGCCGGTGAGTAATGCGGAAAACGCCACGCCCAGGTTGCCCCACATGCCATTGACGCCGATTTCGCGACCACGATTCTGTGCGTACGCCACGAGCATCGCGGTGCCGACAGGGTGGTAAATGGCGGCGAAAACGCCTACCAGCGTCATGCCCACGGCGAGCATCGTGGTGCTGGTACTGAGCCCGGTGATGATCGACGCCGCACCGATGCCGAAGAAAAACAGCAGCATCATGTGTCGCCGACTCCAGCGATCCCCGAGCCAGCCTGCGGGTAGCGAACAGGCACCGAAGGCGATGAAGCCGCCCAGTGACAGGCCGATCAATTGCGCGTAGTCCAGCGCGAAGGCCTGGGTCATGCCAAGCACGGCGGCCGGAAAAATAAGCATGAACATGTGGTCGATGACGTGGGCGGCGTTGATGAAATGGATGACCCGTTGCGGGGAATTGGCGCGTCTGGTTTGACTCATGACTCTGCATCCTGAACTTGCAGTGGTTGTGGATGCTCATGCTAAGTTGGCGACAATTTGCATTTCAGACAGAAAAGTCATCGAATCCGTCATGTTGATCAGCCTCTTCAGTCATAGCCCGGTCACCGCACATCCCGTGGATTATCCCGATGGCGCACACCAACCGCGCCACTTACATCCCGAAGCGCAGTTGCTGTACGCGGTCAGCGGCGTGATGCGGTTGATCACCGAAAGCGGCGCGTGGGTGATTCCACCGAGCCGCGCGGTGTGGATTCCACCGATGGTCCAGCACGAAATCTTCATGTCGGGTGAGGTGTTGATGCGCTCGCTGTTCATCGGCGCCGAGCATTGTCCGTCGGGCTTGAACAAATGCTGTGTGCTGGCCGTGACGCCGCTGCTGCGCGAACTGATCGTGAGGGCCACTCGAGGGCCTGAGCACGCGGCCAATCCGTTGATCCAGCGCTTGATGCTCGAAGAGGTCGCGTGCCTGGAAAATCTGCCGCTGCACATCCCCATGCCCCGCGACCGGCGTTTGCAAGGCATCTGCGCAGCCCTGCTCAAGACCCCGGATCACGCCAACACCCTGGAGGACTGGGCGCAGCAGGTGGGGGCCAGTTCCCGCACGCTGACCCGGCTGTTCAATCAGGAGCTGGGCGTGAGTTTCAATGCGTGGCGCCAGCAAGTGCGACTGATGGAGGCACTGCCGAGATTGCTGGAAGGGGAAAGTGTGCAGCGGGTGGCGAACGACCTGGGCTATGGCAGCGCCCGTGCATTCAGCGCGATGTTCAGGCGCTTGTTGGGGGAAAGCCCGCGAGAGTATCTGGCGGCGTTGCGGCAGTTGAGTGAGTTGAAGCGCTAGGCCGTCACTGGTCACTGGGGATCAAACTGTGGGAGAACGAATTCATTCGCGATGGGATCGTAAGGCCGATGGGGATCTACCGAATGTACCGGCCAATCGCGAATAAATTCGCTCCCACAGAGGAATTGTGTCGAACCAGATAGGCGGTGCACAGCGAGAACCCTACGGCAGCAGGCGGCGCACAGCCTCCCCCGTGGGAGCGAATTCATTCGCGAAGCGGTATTCCAGGCGACACGTCTTTGACGGATGTATACGCCAATCGCGAATAAATTCGCTCCCACAGAGGAATTGTGTCGAACCAGATAGGCCGTGCACAGCGAGAACCCTACGGAGTAGGCGGTGCCCAGCAAACCCTGTGGGAGCGAATTCATTCGCGAAGCGGTATTCCAAGCCACACTCTTCGACGGATGTATGCGCCAATCGCGAATAAATTCGCTCCCACAGAGGAATTGTGTCGAACCAGATAGGCGGTGCACAGCGAGAACCCTACGGCAGTAGGC
>NZ_JBOICF010000088.1:0-22267 GCF_050739935.1 Pseudomonas sp.
AGTGTTGGCTGACACTCCGCGTTCGCCAGCAAGCCGGCTCCTACGAAAGATCGTCCTATACCGGGAAATTGCCTGACCAAAACCGCATCACCCACATCGCATAACACCCTGCACAACAATAATAAGCGGAGGAGTTTATGAGGAACGTTATAACGGCGGACGCCGCAGCGGCTCAAACCGATACTGCAGACGTCGGCGCTACAACGCGCAAGACCCGATCCTACCGGCTTGCCGGAGCAGCCAGCATGGCTGGCACCACTATCGAGTGGTATGACTTTTTCCTCTACGGCACAGCGGCCGCGCTGATTTTCAACAAGATCTTCTTTCCTGCACTGGACCCGATCATCGGTGTGCTCGCGGCATTCGCTACCTATGCCGTAGGTTTTCTCGGGCGGCCCTTGGGCGGGATCGTGTTCGGGCACTTCGGCGACAAGATCGGTCGCAAATCCATGCTGCTGGTCACCCTCATGCTGATGGGGATTCCGACCATCATCATCGGCCTGATTCCCACCTATCAGCAGATCGGTTACTGGGCGGCGGTGCTGCTGGTCGCCATGCGCTTCCTGCAAGGAATGGCGGTCGGTGGCGAGTGGGGCGGCGCGGTATTAATGGCCGTCGAGCACGCGCCGGAAGGCAAGAAAGGCTTTTACGGCAGCCTGCCGCAGACCGGTGTCGGTGCCGGGCTGGTGCTGGCGTCGCTGGCGATGGCAATGGTCGCGAAACTGCCGGAAGCCGACATGCTCAGTTGGGGCTGGCGCCTGCCGTTTCTGGCCAGCGTCGTGTTGCTCGGGGTTGGCTGGCTGATTCGCCTCAAAGTCCCGGAATCCCCAGACTTCGAGAAACTTAAAAAGGACAACATCGCGGTCAAGGTTCCGTTGTTCAAAGTGTTCCGCGATCACCCCAGAGAAACCCTGACTATCCTCGGCGCGCGCACCGCCGAGAATGCCTGGTTCTACATGTCGGTGACCTTCGCCCTGGCTTATGCCGCCAACCAGTTGCAGATCCCTCGCGCCGATGTGCTGGGTGCCATTACAGCGGGGGCTGCCCTGTCGCTGGTCACCATGCCGCTGTGCGGACACATCTCGGACAGGGTTGGCCAGAAGCGCTTGTACTTCGCGGGCCTGTTGCTGCTCTGCGCCTTCGTCTATCCCTTCTTCGCCATGCTCGGCACTCGCGATCCGGTGCTGGTCTGGTGGGCGATGGTGCTGGCGGTGGGCGTGGTATTCCCGATTCTGTATGCGCCGGAATCGCTGCTGTTCGCCCGGCAATTCCCCGCCGAAATCCGCTATAGCGGCATCTC
Organism: Pseudomonas sp.; assembly: GCF_050739935.1. Taxonomy (GTDB): domain Bacteria; phylum Pseudomonadota; class Gammaproteobacteria; order Pseudomonadales; family Pseudomonadaceae; genus Aquipseudomonas. Next base: position 1,301 of record NZ_JBOICF010000088.1, read on the forward strand.
GGTTTCCGTTCAGTTGGCAGGCGTTCTGGGCGGAGGCTTCGCGCCGATGATCGCCACCCAACTACTGGCCATGGGCGACGGCAATCCGAATTACGTGATCATGTACCTGATCGGCATGGCACTGATCGCACTGGTTTGTACGGCCCTGATGAAGCGCGATCCGCCACGAAACCCGCTGCTGTAGCAGCACGGAAGAGCGGCGTTCCGATGCAGGCGGTGGCCTCCGTGAGATCGCTTCCGCCGGCAAGCCGGACTGCTACACGTATGTGTCGTTTCAAAACGCCTTCTTCGCTGCTGAATTTGCCTCATCGACACTGCCTGTGCGGTGCCGCTTCGAATGGAGAACATCGAAATGAATGTTTCACTCAGCAACATTTCACAACAGCAGAACACCACCACGGTGGCCCCCGTAAAACTGCTGATCGACGGCCAGTGGGTCGAGTCGCAGACCAGCGAATGGCTGGACGTGATCAATCCCGCGACGCAGCAAGTGCTGGCCAAAGTGCCGTTCGCCACCACCGCTGAAGTGGACGCTGCCGTTGCCGCTGCGCAGGAAGCGTTCAAGACCTGGCGTCACACACCGATCGGCGCTCGCATGCGCATCATGCTCAAGCTTCAGGCATTGATTCGCGAGCATTCCAAGCGCATCGCCGCAGTGCTCAGCGCCGAACAGGGCAAGACCATCGCCGACGCCGAAGGCGATATTTTCCGCGGCCTGGAAGTGGTCGAGCACGCTTGCTCCATCGGCACGCTGCAGATGGGCGAGTTCGCCGAGAATGTCGCAGGAGGCGTCGACACCTACACGCTGCGTCAGCCGATCGGCGTCTGCGCGGGCATCACGCCGTTCAACTTCCCGGCGATGATTCCGCTGTGGATGTTCCCGATGGCCATCGCCTGCGGCAACACATTTGTCCTCAAACCCTCCGAGCAGGACCCGATGTCGACCATGCTGCTGGTCGAACTGGCGGTTGAGGCGGGCGTGCCAGCGGGCGTGCTCAACGTCGTGCACGGTGGCAAGGAAGTGGTCGACGCGATCTGCACCCACAAGGACATCAAGGCGGTGTCGTTCGTCGGGTCCACTGCGGTCGGCACCCACGTGTATGACCTGGCGGGCAAACACGGCAAGCGCGTGCAATCGATGATGGGCGCCAAAAACCACGCGGTCGTCCTGCCGGATGCCAATCGCGAACAGACCCTCAATGCCTTGGTCGGCGCAGGTTTCGGTGCTGCCGGGCAACGCTGCATGGCGACTTCGGTGGTGGTGCTGGTCGGCGCGTCGAAGAAGTGGATTCCCGATCTGAAAGCGCTGGCGCAGAAACTCAAGGTCAACGCGGGTAGCGAGCCGGGCACCGATGTCGGGCCGGTCATTTCCAAACGTGCGAAACAGCGGATTCTCGAACTGATCGAAAGCGGCGTGAAGGAAGGCGCGACTCTGGAACTCGACGGGCGCGACATCAAGGTCGCCGGTTACGAGGAAGGCAACTTCGTCGGCCCGACCCTGTTCACCGGCGTGACGACACAGATGCAGATCTACACTCAGGAAATCTTCGGCCCGGTGCTGGTGGTGCTGGAGGTCGACACGCTGGATCAGGCCATCGAACTGGTCAACGCCAACCCGTTTGGCAATGGCGTCGGCGTGTTTACCCAGAGCGGCGCGGCGGCGCGCAAATTCCAGAACGAGATCGACATCGGCCAGGTGGGCATCAATATCCCGATTCCGGTGCCGGTTCCGTTTTTCAGCTTCACCGGCTCGCGTGGTTCCAAGCTGGGCGATCTGGGGCCGTACGGCAAACAGGTGGTGCAGTTCTACACTCAGACCAAGACCGTCACCAGCCGCTGGTTCGATGACGACAGCGTGAATGATGGGGTGAATACGACGATCAATTTGCGTTGATCCGAGGATCTGAGAGCGGTCGAGGGTTCTGTGGGAGCGAATTCATTCGCGAAAAATACGCCAGACGGCAGAGATTTACCGACTTGCCCCACGGCATCGCGAATGAATTTGCGCCCACAGTGGATTCGCCTTGGCTGACTGTCTGGTGAACGACGCAAAACCTGCGCGAGCGTCCCCCCAAGCATCCTGCGCTGGAATCTGAAAAGGAGAACAACAATGAAAATCGCATTTATCGGTCTGGGCAATATGGGGGCGCCGATGGCGCGCAACCTTATCCGGGCCGGGCATCAGCTGCACTTGTTCGACCTCAACCAGCAAGTGCTGGCTGAACTCGCCGAGATGGGCAGTCGCATCAGCGAGTCACCCAAGCATGCAGCGCAAGGGGCCGAGCTGGTCATTACCATGCTTCCCGCCGCCGCTCATGTGCGCGCGGTCTACCTGAACGAAGACGGTGTGCTGGCGGGAATTTCCGCAGGCGTGCCGGCGGTGGATTGCAGCACCATCGATCCGCAGACCATTCGCGATGTGGCGGCAGTTGCGGCAAAGCAGGGCGTGGTGGTGGGTGATGCGCCGGTGTCCGGCGGTACGGGCGGCGCCCAGGCCGGAACGCTGACCTTCATGGTCGGTGCCAGCCTGGAGCATTTCACGGTGCTCAAGCCGATACTCGCGCAGATGGGCCGCAACATCGTGCATTGCGGCGACGTCGGCACCGGCCAGATTGCCAAGATCTGCAACAACATGCTGCTGGGCATTTCCATGATCGGCGTCGCGGAAGCCATGGCGCTGGGCAATACCTTGGGCATCGATACGGCCATTCTGGCCAACATCATCAACAGCTCGACCGGGCGTTGCTGGAGTTCGGAGATATATAACCCGTGGCCGGGTGTCGTCGAAACCGCGCCTGCTTCGCGCGGTTACACAGGCGGATTTGGCGCCGAACTGATGCTCAAGGATCTGGGACTGGCTACTGAAGCGGCGAAAGTGGCACGTCAGCCGGTGATTCTTGGGGCGGTGGCTCAACAGCTATATCAGGCGATGAGTCTGCGCGGGGATGGCGGGAAGGATTTCTCGGCAGTGATTGAGGGGTATTTGAAAAAGTAACGGGCGCCAAGCTGTTCAAACTGTAGGAGCCGGCTTGCTGGCGAACGCGCAGGGGCAGTCAACTTTGTATTGAAGACACACCGCGTTCGCTGCCCGCATAACCTTGGACGTCTCCTACAGATCCGGCGTGGAGCGCAAATATTTGGCCGGCCACAGACTGTGTAGGAGCCGGCTTGCTGGCGAACGCGCCGGGTCAGTCAGCTTTGCATCGACTGACACACCGAGTTCGCCACAAGCCGGCTCCTACAGGGATGCGGGTTAATCTGAGAATCCTTCACACAGCTGCACCAGTTGCCCGGTGATCTCGTGGGCTTCCTTGAACGGCACGCAGCTTGCCACCCAGTGCACCAAGGCGTTCGGTGAGCAGGCATTCGATGAAGGTGTGTACGTCTTCGTCGGCCGCGATGGGCTGAATCTTGCCCGCAGCGAAGTCGTCATTGATAGACTCGAGGGTGGCGATGATGCGGCGTGTCTCGTCCGCATCCAGCAGTCCGGCCCGCTCAAGCTCGTGGGCGTGGGCCTTGGAACCTGCGACGTCATAGGCGTCATGCGGAAATACACGCTGGGCGATCGCGACAGGTCAGCCATTGCAGGACCCAGACCGGATTTGAGCCGCCCCCCCCACAGGCGCTCAGTAGCATCAGACATTAGCCATTTCCCTCGAATAGGTAGGTTGCTGGCTAGCCAGACGTCGAAGGATGCTAGGAAATAGCCGCGGCCAGGGGAATGTTACAAATGGCAAGTGCACTTGGCAGAAGTGGAAAGCTTTCGGTCTGGTCAGGCCACTGGTCAGACGCCCGTAGGCGTGAGCGTGCTCACGAAGCCTGGATCATGAGCACAACAGATGTGCCGAATTCGCGGAGGTCTTCGCGAACAGGCTCACTTCCACAGAGTGGAAAATGTTCAACCAACAGCGTGCTCGGCGATCAGCGCCGCATCACGCAAACACGAAATACTTGCGCACAGTCTCCACCACTTCCCAAGTGCCTCTCATACCCGGCTCGACGATGAATTTGTCCCCGGCCTTCAGGTGGATCGGTTCCTGACCTTCAGGGGTGATGATGCAATAGCCTTCCTGAAAATCGCAGTATTCCCATTTCACGTACTCAACGAACCATTTGCCCGGCGTGCAGATCCAGGTGCCCATGATCTTTTGCCCGTCGGCGCTGGTGTAGGCGTTGAGATTGACGGTGTGCGGGTCGCCGCCGATGCGCTCCCATTTACAGGCGTCGACGACGGGCAGTGGCGTTGTATCGCGAAGAACAGTGATCGGGTTGCTCATGACAGCTCCAGAAAAGATGGCGAAAATTGCGCTCGCACACCTTAGGGGCGTCTGGCCGGGCTCAGTTGTCTGGGCTCGACATTGGGGTGTCCAGAAACGCAGTTTCCCCACGCAGATGACGCACCAGCGCCTTGGCGTATTCGGGCAGCGCATCGAAGTCCGGGGCACACAAAAGCAGCGTGCGTTCGGCCCAGCTGTCACTCAAGGGCACGCTTTTCAGTCGACCAGCCTGCTGAAAACGCTCGACTGCTGCCTGGGGCACGACGCCCAGCCCTGCGCCACGTAACACCATGCGCAGCATCCCGTCGTAGCTTTCGGCACGTATACGAGTCTTGATCCGGCGGCCCAGGTGCAGCGCCTGTTCCTCAAGATAGATGGCCATCGCGCTGTTCACGCCAAGGCCGACGAATTCGTGGTTCAACGCCTGGCTGAAACGCAAGCTGGTGTGCTCGGCCAGTGGATGGTCAAGCGGCATGATCAACGTGAGTGGATCTGCGCAGAACGGCAGGGTTTGCAGATCGCTGGCGTCCACCGCGTTGGAGATGATGCCGACGTCCGCCGTGCCATGACGCACTGCATGGAGGATGCGCAGGCTGGGGTGTTCTTCCAGATGAATGTCGATGTTCGGGTGACTGGCCAGAAATTCGGCCAAACGCTCTGGCAGGTATTCGCTCAGCGCCGAGGTGTTGCACAGCAGGCGAATCTGACCTTTGAAGCCTTGAGCGTAATCCGTGAGGTCGGATTGCAGACGCTCGACCTGTTGCAGAATCAGCCGCGCATGTTGGGCCAGCGCCTTGCCAGCGGCGGTCGGCGTGACGCCGCGCCGACCGCGTTCGAGCAGCGCGATACCCAACGACGACTCCAGCCCGCGAATCCGCGCACTGGCAGAAGCCAGCGAAAGATGACTGAGCGCGGCACCGGCGGTGATGTTGCCGGCTTCGCTCACGTTGAGGAATAGCTTCAGGTCGATCAGGTCGAAGTGCATCTTTTCTGCTCTATGGGGCGGCGCTGAGGTTTCGCGGTCGGACGATGAACGCAACTGTGGGAGCGAATTCATTCGCAAAGCGGTTTGTCAGGCGCTGAATCTGGGTTGGATGTACCAGACTCGCGACTGAATTCGCTCCTCAGAGTAAGAAATCGCCAGCCAGTAAAACACCCTGTGATCTCAGGCTATGGAAAAACCGAAGGCTGGCTCAATATATCGCAGATTTAAAAAAGCATTGCACAGGCTCAGGATAGCGCGATGAATACCTTCCTCTCGCTCTATCAAAACCTCGGCTGGAACCTGTCAGCGCTGGTTCTTCTGGCCTTTCTGCTGGCCGGAACGGTTAAGGGCGTAATCGGTATGGGGTTGCCCACTGTCGCCATGGGCTTGCTGGGCGTGGCTATGTTGCCGACGCAGGCTGCGGCGTTGCTTTTGATTCCTTCGACCTTTACCAACCTGTGGCAACTGGCGGCGGGCGGGCACTTGCGCAGTTCGTGCAGGCGGCTTTGGCCGCTGCTGGCGATGATCGTCGTCGGCACCGGGGTTGGTTCTTACGTGCTCGGCATGGGCGGTGCGCACAGCATGGGCAGGGCATTGGGCGGGGCGCTGTTTGTCTATGCGCTGTGTGGGCTGTTCCTGCCGCTGCTCGAGGTGCCGCCTCGCGCGGAATTCTGGCTGGGTCCGTTATGCGGCTTGATCACCGGGCTGATTACCTCGGCCACCGGCGTGTTCGTGATTCCCGCAGTGCCCTATATCCAGGGACTTGGCCTGGATCGCAACCAACTGGTGCAAGCGCTGGGGCTGTCGTTCACCGTTTCCAGCCTGGCCTTGGGTGCAGGCTTGTTCTGGAATGGCGCTTTAGGCAGCGCCGAGATGAACGCCTCATTGCTGGCGGTCATTCCGGCACTGCTGGGCATGATGCTCGGCCAGTGGTTGCGTCAGCGCATCAGCGCCTTGCTGTTTAAGCGGGTGTTCTTCATCGGCATGGCGCTACTGGGCCTGCACCTGCTGATCACGGGGTGAGCCGGCGGATCAGCGTACAGCCGAGGACGGGCTGATCATGTCGACGCGGCGGATATCGAAATCGCGGACCAGATAATCCATGCGCTTTTCAAAGAAGCTCGCCATGTGTGGCAGGGCAGAGTGAACGTCCAGATGCGCCTTCGATTGCCAGACCTCGTAGAAGATGAACAGTGTCGCATCCTGTTGATCGCGCAGCATGTGGTACTCGATACAACCGTCTTCGCTGCGGCTGGCCGAGACGTAACTGCTGAACAGCGCTTCGAATTCCGCCGCTTTTTCGGGCTTGGTCTGGGCGTGAAGAATGAAACCGTGCAGATCGCTCATGGATGCCTCCTGAAGTGAAAGTAATGAAATTCTAAGTCAACAATTGAGTATCTATTCGTGCTTATGGGGCAAAAGCTTTTTGCTTCGTTACGGCTTATTCAGGCGCTGGCAAATCGATAATCTGCCGTCCATTCCAGTTTCAAACCCAACTACCGATGCTCGATACCGGCTTTCCTTTCAGATGGCTGACAGTCGAGTCACGACGAGGTTTTCAATGAAAAAAGTCCTGTTCATCAATGGCGGCAAACAATTCGCTCACTCCGATGGCCGCTACAACGCAACCTTGCACGATGCCGCGCTGGCCTTCATGGACCGCAGCGGTTTTGACGTGAAGCAGACCTTCATCGACGGCGGATACGATGTCGCCGAAGAAGTGCAGAAATTCCTCTGGGCTGACGTCGTCGTCTGGCAGATGCCGGGCTGGTGGATGGGTGCACCGTGGACCGTGAAAAAGTACATCGATGAAGTCTTCACCGAAGGCCACGGCAGCCTTTACGCCAACGATGGTCGTACGCGTTCCGATGCTTCGCAGAAGTACGGCAGCGGCGGCTTGTTGAAAGGTAAGCAGTACATGATTTCGGCCACCTGGAACGCGCCGCAACAAGCGTTCGACGACGCGTCGGATTTCTTCGAGGCCAAGGGTGTGGATGCGGTGTATTTCCCGTTTCACAAGGCCAACCAGTTCCTGGGCATGACGAGCCTGCCAACCTTCCTGGCAGTGGACGTAATGAAAGTGCCGAACGTCGAAGCCGATGTGAAACGCTACCAGGCGCATCTGGCGTCGGTGTTCAGTGCCTGAAGTCTGTTCTGTCCTTTGCGCTAAACCGGGCTAATATCCAGTCTTTTTTGAGCGGAGGACAACAGTGAAAGCCCGATCCGATGAGTTGCAAGTGTTCGTTTCAGTCATTGAAAGCGGCTCGATATCGGCCGCCGCCGAGCAGGTAGGCCAGACGCCTTCGGCCATCAGCCGCACCCTGTCGCGGCTTGAGGCCAAGCTCGGCACTACCTTGATCAATCGCACCACGCGGCGCATGGATCTGACCGAGGAGGGCAAGTTTTTCCTCGAGCGAGCCAAGCAGATTCTCGGGCAGATGGAGGAGCTGGAAGAGCGTATGTCGCTGCGCCAGCAAACGCCGTTCGGACGCCTGCGCATCAACGCCGCCTCGCCGTTCATGCTGCACTCCATCGTGCCTTATGTAGCCGAGTTCAGGGCGCTGTATCCCGATATCCAGCTGGAGTTGAACAGCAACGATCTGATTATCGATCTGCTGGAGCAGAGCACTGACGTGGCGATCCGTATCGGTGTGCTGGCGGATTCGACCTTGCACGCGCGGTCGCTGGGCTCCAGCCCGCTGAACATCCTCGCCAGCCCCGAGTATCTGAAGAAATACGGTACGCCGAAAACGGTGGAGGCGTTGCGCGGCCATTCATTGCTGGGCTTTACCCAGACCGAAACGCTGAACCATTGGCCGTTGCGACATGCCGAGGGTGACCGGCTGTTCATCCACCCCACGGTCTCCGCCTCCAGTGGCGAGACCCTGCGCCAACTGGCGTTGGCGGGCGAGGGTATCGTCTGCCTGTCGCACTTCATGACCCACGAAGACATTCGCCTCGGTCGCCTGAATGTCATCCTTCCCGAAGCCAATAGCGGCTATCGACAGCCGATTCATGCGGTGTACTACCGCAACTCGCAGCTGGCGTTGAGGATTCAGTGTTTTCTGGATTTCATTCAGCAGAAACTGGCGAATTATGCGGCGTGAGGCCCAGTGGAACATCGAAGTGGCGGGCACGATACATGTGGGCGGTCGCATGCTCACGATGGCTGACGTCCAGATCCGACATCGTGTGTGTATGGACTGGCCTCTTCGTAAGCGATCTCACTCCACAGGGTAAAACCCTGAGAGCTTGATCAGTCAGATAAAGCGTGCAACCAGGTTTTGCTGCCGGTGCCGGTGTAGGTTCTGCCAGGATTCCGCTGACGAAACACATACCCTGTGGGAGTGGATTTATCCGCGAGAGGCAGATCCAGACGACAGCTATTGATCGCCTGTAACCGCGCAATCGCGAATGAATTCGCTCCCACAAGCGGAGATCGTGTTCAGGATGTGCGAACCCTATTGAACTCGGCCTGCAACATCTCCACGAACGCCTCCCGCGCCGGGTGGTATTCGGCATTTTCGTGCCAGTAAAACAGGTTGTCGATGGACGTCAATTCCGGGAACTCATACCCCACCCAACCCGAACCCTTGTGGTATTGCTCGAACACCCCCTTGGGCACCAGCGCCACCCCGGCGCCGGCACTGACGCAACCGACGATCGTGCCGTAACTGGCAATGCTGATGATCGGTTGGGTCTGGCCGTGGTTCAGCAGCCAACGCTCCAGCGCCGCGCGATAGGGGCAACCCTCGGGCCACATGAAAATCGATTTGCCCTGCAGGTCCGCCGCGCTGCGAATTGGCCCGAGCGATTCGGCAGCGATCAGCACCAGGTCTTCGCGATACATGGAGGTTCGCTTGAGTTTCGGACGTTTCACATCAATGGCCACGATGGCGCCGTCGAGCTTGTGATTCAGCGTCGCGTCGAGTAATTGCGGGCCTGTACCGGTGGTCAGCTCCAGTGATACGTCGGGGTACCGCGCGTGAAAGCGGGCAAGCAGCCGAGGCAGGCGCGATGTGGCGGATGACTCGATGGCCCCGATGCGCAGCGGGCCGGAGGGCGTGGCGTCAGGACGTACCGCGCGCCTTGATTCCTCGGCCAGGCTAAGCATGCGTCCTGCGTAAGTCAGAAAGATTTCTCCTGCCGGGCTGATCTTCAATCCACGTCCGTGACGGAAAAACAGATCGACGCTCAACTCGGCTTCCAACGCCTTGATCCGGGCAGTGATGTTCGAGGGCACGCAATGCAGCACCTCAGCCGCCCGAGCAATGCTGCCGGTGTCGACAACGGTCTTGAACATGCGAATCTGGGCGAATTCCATACATCACCAAGAGTGAATGGTTGAGTCATTATTGTTCGGTTGTAGTGAGCATAAGTTGTTTCGATACTGCTGGCCAAGGGCAAGGCTATCGCCTGCCAGCGGGAGTACCGAAATGAGCGTCGTGAACGAATCGGCCCACATGGCCGGTGAAGCGCAATACCTGAAAATGCGCTGGCAGGCTGTGAAGGTCGTACTGGCGACCTTTTTCGTGATCGCCTGTTGGGGGTATTCGCCTGCCGGAATTCGAATCGGTCTGGAAGGCTACGCACCTGGTCATCTGGCCCTGCTGCGCTTCATCATCGCGTCGGTATTCATGGCGTTGATCGCCTCGTCGATGAAGATTTCCCTGCCTCGCCTCAAAGACGTACCGCTGCTGGCGGTGCTGGGCTTTTTCGCGGTCAGCCTGCACCACATCGCCCTCAACTTTGGTCAGCCGGGTGTGACGGCCGGGGCTTCGAGTGTGTTGATTCAGTCGATGCCGTTGTTCACCGCGCTGCTCGCACATTTCGTGTTCAAGGAACGCGTAAGTGCCTGGCGCTGGACCTGTGTCGCATGGGGCCTGCTGGGAGTGGCGATCGTCATCGCGGGTGATCGAGGATTCGGCCATGTCGACGCGCGCGGGCTGTTGATCTTGCTCGCGGCGTTTTCCTGGAGCGTGTATTTCTCCCTGCAAAAGCGCCACAGCCATCGTTACGATGGGTTGACGATGGTCTGCTACACCATCTGGGCAGGCACGGTTTTTCTGCTGGTTTATCTGCCGGGTCTGATGGGCGAAATCCTCAATGCGCCACTGCGAGTCAATGTGGCCGTGGGCGTTTTGGGCTTTTTTCCAAGTGCATTGGCTTACCTGGCGTGGGCCTATGTGCTCAAACACATGGACGTCAGCCGCGCATCCATGAGCCTGTACCTGACCCCACCGATGGCCATTGCCATCGCGTCGGTCCTGCTCGGTGAAATGCCATCTCTCATGGTGATCGTCGGCGCAGTCGTGGTGCTGAGCAGCGTGCTGGCGCTGAATCTGCGGCGCGAGCCGGCGAGCCTGAATGTCCTCAAGGACGCCTGATAAGCACCATCCTGAATCCTTCATCTGTAGCCGGAAATGACATCTTTGGTCAGCTCCAGCACGCGATGGTTGTCAGCGGTTTCAGCGTCACCGGTGGGCGCCCCTTCGTATCGAATGTCGGGATTGGACCATATGTTGAGGCGCTGGGACGTCGGCGGATGGGGTTGAGTACCGACAAGCGTGTGCCAAATGTTGCCCCCGGCGGTAAACCGGTAGGCGTGAGCAAAAGGATAGGGCGCCACTGCAGGATCGCTGTCGATCTCATGGCGAGCAGATTGCAAGTGACCGATTTCATGCGCGAAGGTGAAGTTTGCGATGCATTCATGGTTGACCATGGCGAACGCAGTTTCGGCAGTCGAACCATACTGTAGTGCTTGTCCGCAACTCTGCGAGCCGTCTTCGGCAGGCGCGGAGCGATAGATGTAGATGACGACGTCAGCGCGGGTTTCATCGCGAACGCTCAGCGAATCGTCCATGAAGCCATCATTCGGGGTTTTTAAGCGGATCAGATCGAGACCGGGGAAGACAGCGTTAGGTTCATAGTCGGTGACCTGGTATGCCACCAACCGTAACGTGATGCCGATCATGCTGTTTATATAACTTTGGTTGGCAAGCGCGGTTGCCAATTGCATCAACGCAAGCATGTCGCCCTGATAGTCGGCGACGGTCTTTTGTGGCACGACGGTCATGACATCTATAGTTGTATGGGCGAGGCGTTTTTCGGAAGGCGCGCGCGGGGTGGGGGCATTCACAGGCATGCGCCTGGGACGGCCAAAGTTGTCTTTTTCGGGGGGCATCTTTGTACCGTCCAGCACAACCACCACATGCCGGTCCTTCCCCACGGGACGCAATTGGTACAGCTGCTGGTCCTGACGGATCGTCCCGGTGATGGTTTGGTCGTGTTTCACCAGCGTGATCGAATGCAGAGGATCCTGCCATTGCGGGATTTCCGGAATGACCGTGGCATGGGGTTCGAGATTGCCATACCAGATGATGCTTCGCGTTCCGTCCGGGTTCGTCACCTCCTCGCTGCGAACTTTCGTGGCGCTGATTGCATGGTCGATCAGTGTGAACTTGAGGGTCTTTTGTTCCAACGTTACTGCATTCGGATCAATGCTGACTTCCTGCACTTCAAGCGTTGCCGCAAATGCACGGATTTCATCGAGTGTGGCTGTAAAGGCAGCGTCGGAATCAGCAACGTCAGGTGTCTTTGTTATGAATGGCTGGTTGTGAAACACCGTCAGATAGAGCAGCCCCGCGACCAGCAGCGCGATAGCCATTAATGCAGAAATCACTTTCATCGAGTTGCTCCTTGCAGTCTGGGCGCGGCCTTGCGCTGTAACTACATTAGCAATGACGATTGCTGTTCATCTTATCGATTGGCGATGAACGACTGTGTTGTTATCGCGACTATTCGTGTCCGTAAAGCAATAGTCATTTGATTGGAACCCCCTTTTTCGTACCGAATCGCGAGCCGATACTGGCTGGACATTTACAACCACTCAGGAGTCATCTCATGAACATCTTCATTACCGGCGCCGCAGGTTATATCGGTGGCTCCATCGCAACGGCTCTGGTCAAGAAAGGCCATCACGTCACCGGCCTTGTCCGCAGTGCCGAGCAGGCGGAAGAACTAAAGGCGCTGGGCATCGTCCCGGTCATCGGCACGCTGGACGACAAAGCCTTGCTGATCGAACAGGCACGCAAGTCCGACGGCGTAATCAATGCCGCCAGCAGCGACCATCGCGGGGCGGTCGAAGCATTGATCGAAGGGTTGAAGGGCTCGAATAAACCTCTTTTGCACAACAGCGGTTCGAGCATCGTCGGCGATGCTTCCGGTGGCAAGGGTGACGGAGAGGTGTTTTACGAAGACAAATTGCCGGTCGCGACGCCTGATAAAGCCGCGCGTGTGGCCATCGATGATCTGGTCATTGCATCGGCTAAAGACGGCATACGCTCGGCGGTCATCTGTAACACGTTGATCTACGGCTTGAGCCTGGGCGTGAACCGCGACAGCGTTCAATTGCCACGCCTGCTCAAACAGGCTCGCAAAAGTGGCATCGTGCGTCACGTCGGTCCTGGCGAAAATGTCTGGTCCAATGTATTCATCGAAGATGTGGTCGAGTTGTATGCGTTGGCGCTGGAGAAGAACCCGGCTGGCACCTTTTACTTCGTCGAAAGCGGCGAGGCTTCGTTCGTCGATATGACTGATGCCATGGCCCAAGCGCTGGGACTGGGCAAATCCCAGGACTGGCCGTTGAAAGATGCCGAAGCTGAGTGGGGCTATGAAATGGCCAACTATGGTCTGGGGTCCAACAGCCGGGTACGCGGCAAGAATGCGCGCGAACTGTTGGGCTGGGTGCCGAAGCATACGTCGGTGATCGACTGGATCAAGAACGACATGCTCAAAGGCTGATGCCTGAAGGCTTCATGGAACGGCCACCTTCGGGTGGCCGTTTGCGTTCGAGGGGCGTTTAATCATTAATGTGGGGTGAACCTTCAGTCTTGTCAGCATGCAGACAGCTTCCATACAGCACGCGCGTATGAAGCTGTCGCATCAGTCCAAAAAGGAAGCCCTATGCGAGTCGTGATACTCAAGACCCTCGCCTTGTCGGTGATCTTCGCCGTCAGTTCCCCGGTGTATGCCGTCGCGCTTGAAGGCGGCGCTGTTGCATCCCCCGACCAGTACGGTGCGGAGGTCGCTGCGCAGATCCTCAAAAAGGGCGGCAATGCCGTCGACGCAGCCGTCGCCACCGCATTCACCCTGGCCGTGACCTATCCCGAGGCGGGCAACATCGGTGGTGGTGGTTTCATGACGCTGTTCATGCACGGCAAACCGTACTTCCTCGACTATCGCGAAACCGCGCCGAAAGCCGCCAGCCGCGACATGTATCTGGACGAAAAGGGCGAGGTGATTCCCGGCATGAGCCTGGTGGGCGCCCGCGCTTCCGGCGTACCTGGAACTGTCATGGGATTGTGGGAAGCGCATCGGAAATTCGGCAAGTTGCCTTGGGCGGAGCTATTGACCCCGGCCATCGGCTACGCGCGAAACGGTTTCAAGGTTGCCGACAAGCAATACATGTACGGTGCCGAAGCGATCAAGCAGCTCAACGGCAAGACCAACTTCGGCGACTATTTTGGCGACATGAAGAGCGGCGAAACCTTTCGCCAGCCCGAATTGGCCAAGACCCTGGAGCGTATCGCCGACAAGGGCGCCAACGAGTTCTATCAAGGCCAGACCGCCGATCTGCTGGTGGCGCAGATGCAGCACGATAATGGCCTGATCACCAAACAGGACCTGGCCGATTACAAGGCGGTATGGCGCAAGCCGTTGCACGTCAATTTCAATGGCAACACCCTGTACACGGCGCCATTGCCGAGCTCTGGCGGTGTCGCGCTGGCGCAACTGATTGGCATCAAACAGCAACTGGGAGATGACTTCAAAGGCGTGCCACTCAATTCAGCACGTTACATTCACCTGTTGGCAGAGATCGAAAAGCGCGTGTTCGCCGACCGCGCCAACTACCTGGGCGACCCCGATTTCTCACAGGCGCCGGTGAGTCAGCTGACTGATCATGTCTATCTGGCCGGGCGCGCTCATGAGATCAATTCGACTGCGATTTCGCCGACTGAAAACGTGAAGGCCGGGCTTGAGTCTCATCAGACCACGCACTTTTCCATCGTCGACTCCAAAGGCAATGCAGTCAGCAACACCTATACCTTGAACTGGGATTACGGCAGTGGCGTGGTGGTCAAGGGCGCAGGCTTTTTGATGAACGACGAAATGGACGATTTCAGTGCCAAGCCGGGTGTACCTAACACCTTTGGTGTAGTGGGCGGCGATGCCAACGCCATCGAGCCAGGCAAACGTATGTTGTCGTCGATGAGTCCGAGCCTGGTGACACGCGATGGTGTGGTGACGCTGGTGTTGGGTACGCCGGGTGGCTCGCGGATTTTCACCACTGTGTTTCAAGTGCTGAACAACATCTACGATTTCCACATGCCGCTCAAGGACGCCATTGCGGCGCAGCGCGTTCATCACCAACTGCTGCCGAAGGATACGATCTACACCGAGAAATTCGCGCCCATGCCGGCGTCCGTAGCCAATGAACTGAAAGCCATGGGCTACACGCTCAAGGATCAGGGTTGGTCGATGGGCAATGTGCAGGCGATCAGGATCGACGGCACAAAAGTAGAAACCGCATCGGACCCGCGGGGAAGGGGGGTGGGGATGGTGGTGAAGTAAGCGGTGACTCGGGCCCCTTGTGCTGAGTCCGGCAGCAACGCAAAACACTGTGGGAGCGAATTCATTCGCGATTGGCCATTACAGCCGATACATCTCTAGCGGATGTACCATTTTTCGCGAATGAATTCGCTCCCACAGGTGGCCCCCATCAAGGCTTCATTTCAGAGATTTCAGGCCCTTAATGGTGCTCACGCGTCGCGCGGAATTTGATATCCGGCCAGCGTTCTTCCATCAGCGCCAGGTTGACCCGGGTGGGCGCCAGGTAGGTCAGGTGACCGCCGCCGTCCAGTGCCAGGTTTTCCACCGCCTTGTTCTCGAATTCTTCGAGTTTCTTCTTGTCGGCCGAATCGATCCAGCGCGCAGACCACACGGTGATCGGCTCGTAGGAACATTCCACTTTGTATTCTTCCTTCAAACGGCTGGCGACCACATCGAACTGCAGCACGCCGACGGCACCGAGGATGATGTCGTTGCTGCGTGTCGGGAAGAACACCTGGGTGGCGCCTTCTTCGGCCAGCTGTTGCAGGCCCTGACGCAGCTGTTTGGATTTCAGCGGATCGCGCAGACGCACACGACGGAACAGTTCCGGGGCGAAGTGTGGGATACCGGTAAACCCCAGGGCCTCGCCTTCGCTGAAGGTGTCGCCGATCTGGATCGTGCCGTGGTTGTGCAGGCCAATGATGTCGCCGGCGTAGGCTTCTTCCAGCTGTTCACGCTCGCTGGAGAAGAACGTCAGCGCGTCGCCGATGCGCACGTCCTTGCCGGTGCGCACATGGCGCATTTTCATGCCCTTGTCGTACTTGCCCGAGCAGATGCGCATGAAGGCGATGCGGTCGCGGTGTTTGGGGTCCATGTTCGCTTGAATCTTGAACACGAAGCCGCTGAACTTCTCTTCGACCGGCTCGACGGTGCGCTCGTTAGCTACACGCGCCAATGGCTTTGGCGCCCAGTCCACAACCGCGTCGAGCACGTGATCGACACCGAAGTTGCCCAGCGCGGTACCGAAGAATACCGGGGTCAGCTGACCGTCGAGAAATTCCTGCTGATCGAAGGTATGGCAGGCGCCCTGCACCAGTTCCAGCTGCTCGATGAAACGCTCGTACTCGTCGCCCAGATGCGCGCGGGCTTCGTCGGAGTCCAGTTTCTCGATGATCTTGGTTTCAGTGCGCTCATGACCGTGACCGGCCGTGTAGACGATGATGTAGTCGTCGGCCAGGTGGTACACACCCTTGAAGTCGCGGTAGCAACCGATCGGCCAGGTGATCGGCGCGGCCTTGATCTTCAACACCGCCTCGATCTCGTCAAGCAGTTCGATCGGGTCGCGAATGTCGCGGTCCAGCTTGTTGATGAAGCTGACGATCGGCGTGTCGCGCAGACGGCAGACGTCCATCAGCGCGATGGTCCGTGGCTCGACGCCCTTACCGCCATCGAGCACCATCAGCGCCGAGTCCACCGCGGTCAGGGTGCGGTAGGTGTCTTCCGAGAAGTCTTCGTGGCCCGGGGTGTCGAGCAGGTTGATCATGTGTTCGCGATACGGGAACTGCATGACCGACGTGGTGATGGAAATACCACGCTGCTTTTCCATCTCCATCCAGTCGGAGGTGGCGTGACGATCGGACTTACGGGATTTCACCGTACCGGCGACGGCAATCGCCTTGCCCATCAGCAGAAGCTTTTCAGTGATGGTGGTCTTACCGGCGTCGGGGTGAGAAATAATGGCGAAAGTGCGGCGTTTCGCGACTTCGGCGGCCTGTCTGGTCATGGGAAATCGCCCGAGAGGTGATTCAAAAAAAGGGCGGCGATTATAGCCCAAACAAAAGCAATATCCGAACCGTTCAGTCAATCAGGGGTGGCCAAATAGCATCCCACGTGGGAACCTTTGCGGTTCTGGAGACGTCCATTCCCTGGCTACACAACAAGCCAAGGGTCGCAAAATCAGCAAGTTAGCTTGACGAAGCTGCGCTCATGGCTCGTGTTTTCGCCGAGGTTTCACCCTTTCCGGCGACCCACCCGCTGCTCTTCGCGCACGTTCGCAGGCTGCCTGAAAAGGCCAGTCACAGCGAGGCGTTCGCCGACTGAAATAAGGAGTCCGCCCGTGGCTAATCGCTATGGCAAGGGGCTATTGGGAGGTGTGATTGTCATCGCGCTTCTGGCCCTGCTGGTCCAATGGATCGGCATCAGTACCCTCAAGCAGTATCAGGACGATCTGCTGTTTTATCTGCAAGCGCATGTGCTGCTTGTGCTGGCATCGATGCTGGCGGCACTGGTGGTCGGAATCCCGACCGGCATTGTCCTGAGCCGACCGAACATGGTTGGCCGCGCCGAACGCTTCATGCAGATCTTCAACATCGGTAACACCGTTCCTCCTCTTGCAGTTCTGGCCATTGCCCTGGGTGTCCTGGGTATCGGCAGCGGACCTGCAATCTTCGCGCTGTTTCTCGCCTCGTTGCTGCCCATCGTGCGCAACACCTACGAAGGCCTGAAAAACGTTCAGGGTTCTCTCAAAGAAGCTGCCACCGGCATCGGCATGACCCCGCGTCAGGTGCTGTGGCGCGTCGAGCTGCCCAATGCCGTGCCGATCATCGTCGGTGGTGTGCGGGTGGCGCTGGCTATCAACGTCGGCACCGCGCCGCTGGCTTTCCTGATCGGCGCCAACAGCCTTGGCAGTCTGATTTTCCCCGGCATCGCCTTGAACAATCAGCCGCAGCTTGTGCTGGGTGCTGCGTGTACCGCGTTGCTGGCCCTGTTGCTCGATGGCGCCGTGACTCTGGCGAGTCGTGTCTGGCTCGAACGCGGCTTAGCGCGTTAACAAAGCCTCGTTAACCAAGGCCTTGTTGACCAGGCTTCGTCAAGCCAAGAGAAAGGAATACGAATGAAGAAGTTATGCACATTAATAGTGGGCGCAGGCCTGCTGCTGTCCGCGTGGGTTCAGGCGGCCGAGATGCCGGTCTTGCGCATCGGCGCGCGGGTCTTCACCGAACAGACCATCCTCGCCGAACTGACCGCGCAATACCTGCGCGACAAGGGCTATCAGGTCCAGATCACCGGCGGCCTGGGCAGTAACCTGGCGCGCAGTGCGCAGGAAAGCGGCCAGCTCGACATGCTCTGGGAATACACCGGCGTCTCGCTGGTGGCGTACAACCATGTCGATGAAAAACTCGACAGCGAGCAGACCTACCAACGGGTCAAGGAACTCGACGCTAAGAAGGGCCTGGTCTGGCTCTCGCCGTCCAAGTTCAACAATACTTATGCGCTGGCGCTGCCGGACAAGATTGCGCAGCAGTATCCGCAGATCAACAACGTCTCCGAACTGACAACCTTGCTCAAGGATGAGGCCAAGGAGGGTCATATCGTCGCGCTCGACACCGAGTTCGCCAACCGTTCCGACGGTCTGGTGGGCATGGTCAAGCACTACGACATGAACCTGAGCCGTGAGAACACTCGTCAGATGGACGCAGGTCTTGTCTACACCGCGCTGCGCAACGGGCAAGTCTTCGCCGGGTTGGTCTATACCACCGACGGACGTCTCAACGCCTTCAAACTGAAAGTGCTGGCCGACGACAAGCACTATTTCCCGGACTACACCGCAGCTCCCGTGATCCGCAAAGAGTACCTGGATCAACACCCGCAACTGGCCGAGCAGCTCAAGCCACTGGCCGCACTGCTGGATAACCAGACGATGATCGACCTGAACGCGCGCGTCGACGTCGATCACGAAAGTCCTACCGTCGTCGCTGCCGATTTCCTGCGCACTCATCCGATCAATCCTTCCGCCGAAAGCGTGCCGATCAAGCAGACGCCGGTGCTACACCCAGTAGAGCAGCAGGAGAAGAAACTATGAGCTTCTGGAGCGCTTTTTCCCATCTGGACTGGAATCAGGTGTTTCACCTGACCCTGCAACACATCACCCTCGTCGGGATCGCAGTTTCGCTGGCGATTCTGGTGGGCGTTCCACTGGGCGTGTTCATGACGCGCTTTCCAGCCCTCGCCGGTCCGCTGCAGGCCAGTGCCACGGTGCTGCTGACCATCCCGTCGATTGCCCTGTTCGGCCTGCTGCTGCCGTTCTATTCCAAATTCGGCCAGGGCCTCGGCCCGATGCCGGCGATTACCGCAGTGTTCCTGTATTCCCTGTTGCCGATCATGCGCAACACCTACCTTGCGCTGACTGGCGTCGAGCCGGGCATTCGCGAAGCCGCCAGAGGCATCGGCATGACCTTCGGTCAGCGCCTGCGCATGGTTGAACTGCCGATTGCCGTGCCGGTGATTCTGGCCGGTGTACGCACTGCCGTGGTCATGAACATTGGTGTCATGACCATCGCCGCCACCATTGGCGCCGGTGGCCTGGGTGTACTTATTCTTGCTTCCATCAGCCGCAGCGACATGTCGATGCTGATTGTCGGCGCTGTACTGGTCAGCATTCTGGCCATCCTCGCCGACCTGCTTCTGCAATGGCTGCAACGTTCGCTGACTCCAAAAGGACTCCTGAAATGATTGAACTACAAAACCTCACCAAAACCTTCCAGAGCAACGGCAAGGAAGTGAAGGCCGTGGATTCAGTGAGCCTGACCGTCAATGAAGGCGAGATCTGCGTGTTCCTCGGCCCGTCGGGTTGCGGCAAGAGCACGACGCTGAAAATGATCAACCGCCTGATCATGCCGACCTCCGGTAAGGTGCTGATCAACGGGGAAGACACTACCCAACTGGACGAAGTGACGTTGCGTCGCAACATCGGTTACGTGATCCAGCAAATCGGGCTGTTTCCCAACATGACCATCGAAGAAAACATCGTGGTGGTGCCAAAGCTGCTGGGTTGGGACAAACAGAAATGCCACGACCGTGCTCGTGAGCTGATGAGCATGATCAAGCTTGAGCCCAAGCAATACCTGCATCGCTACCCGCGTGAATTGTCCGGTGGGCAGCAACAGCGTATCGGCGTGATCCGCGCGCTGGCCGCCGACGCGCCGTTGCTGCTGATGGACGAACCGTTTGGCGCGGTCGACCCGATCAACCGCGAGATGATCCAGAACGAATTCTTCGAGATGCAGCGCGCGCTGAACAAGACTGTGATCATGGTCAGCCACGACATCGACGAAGCCATCAAGCTGGGTGACAAGATCGCCATCTTCCGCGCCGGCAAGCTACTGCAGATCGACCATCCGGACACACTGCTGGCGCACCCGGCAGACGACTTCGTCAGCAATTTCGTCGGCCAGGACAGCACCCTCAAGCGCCTGCTGCTGGTCAAAGCCGAAGACGCCGCCGACAACGCGCCCTCCGTCAGTCCGGAAACCCCGGTGGCCGACGCGCTGGAAATCATGGACGAAAACGACCGCCGCTACGTCGTCGTCACAGACGGCGACAACAAGGCCATGGGTTACGTCCGCCGCCGCGACCTGCACCGCCAGAGCGGCACCTGCGAGCAATATCTGAGCCCATTCAACGCCACCGCGGCCTACGACGAACACCTGCGCATCCTGCTGTCGCGCATGTACGAGTTCAACCGCGCCTGGCTGCCGGTGCTGGACGCCGAGAACGTGTTCCTCGGCGAGGTGACGCAGGAGTCGATTGCCGCGTACCTGAGCTCGGGGCAATCGCGCGGGAAGAAGACCAGCATTGTCTCGCCAGCGGAAGCGGCGGAGCAGGCGTCAGTGTGATCTAATCCGGTCAGGTACATTTCGGGTGCCTGACCTCACGCCATCGCGAATGAATTCGCTCCCACAGTTGGCTTGCAAGGGACCTCTGTAGCAGCACAGCATGCCAGCGGCGGTGCTCTTCAAATCGCTACCACCGGCAAGCCGTGTTGCTAGGGCTTTCTCCTCAGGTTCGATGTTTCACCAGCGGAAGCGGCGGAGCAGGCGTCAGTGTGATCTAACCCGGTCAGATGCATTTTCGGGTGCTCGACCTGACGCCATCGCGAATGAATTCGCTCCCACAGTTGGCTTGTAATGGACCTCTGTAGCAGCACAGCATGCCGGCGGCGGTGCTCTTCAAATCGCTACCACCGGCAAGCCGTGTTGCTAGGGCTTTCTCCTCAGGTTCGATGTTTCACCAGCGGAAGCGGCGGAGCAGGCG
>NZ_JBOICF010000089.1:0-78491 GCF_050739935.1 Pseudomonas sp.
GGGTTGGGGAATACCGTAACGCCGGTTAAAGCGTACCACTTTTGTGGGGCTATAGCTCAGCTGGGAGAGCGCTTGCATGGCATGCAAGAGGTCGACGGTTCGATCCCGTCTAGCTCCACCAAATTACCAGTAGGTCTTGCCTGGTCCGGGCAAGGCTGAAATCGAAGGTTTTGCGTCCCCTTCGTCTAGTGGCCTAGGACACCGCCCTTTCACGGCGGTAACAGGGGTTCGAGTCCCCTAGGGGACGCCATATTGCGGGAATAGCTCAGTTGGTAGAGCACGACCTTGCCAAGGTCGGGGTCGCGAGTTCGAGTCTCGTTTCCCGCTCCAATTTATGATCTGCAGATCGTCACATACGTCTGTAAATCGTTGAAATAAGGACCTTCGGGTCCTTTTTTCGTTGCGGCGAAAATCTCCCGGTAAGGCGTATACCTCAACGATGTCGACGGGCTATCCATGGCGGTCTTGCCGGGTACCCCAATAGCTGTGGCGAGTAATCAGAACGCGGCCGTCCACCTGCGCAGATACGCGCCTGATTCATGCTCAAGCCCACGGTTTCTCAAGTCTGCGACAGTCATTTGTCGTCCACCCTCGATAAACTCGCAACCGCGGACTTCAGCTTCAACTGTCCGACAGTGCCATGTGCTCGCGGCACAATTTAATGAACATCTGCACCGGTTGGGTCAGGGTGGCGCCGATTTTGGTCGCTATGCCGTAAGGCGCGCCAGTCTTGTTGATCTTGATCGGCAGGATTGCAATCAAACCGAATTTAGCGAAGTACTCCGCCACCAGAAATGGCATGACGCCTACGGTGCCGTCGGCAGCGCGCAATAACGATAAAGTCGCGAAGGTCGATGAGGTTTCCGTCCCATAGAGCGGGAATGGCAGGTCGGCTTCTTCGAATATCTGCTCCAGTAATGAGCGCATCGGAAGGTGTGCCTGCGGCACGATCCAGGGGTTGCCAGCGATGTCGGAAAGGCCGACATCGGGACGATGGGCGAGGGGATCGTTGCCGTCCACGACAAAGCAGATCTGCTCAATCGCCAGCGGGATGAAATCATAAGTCTCCGGGTGCATGCTGACATTCGGGCGCCCCAGCACTAGATCGAGAACCCGCTCATCGAGCATCGCCAGCAGCCGGGTGCTGTTGTCTTCCCAGACTTCCACCGATACATGCGGCTGGACTTCGCGCAAGGCTCTCAAGGTCGGCGTCAGCCACACCGGCACCGCTCCCATCACTGCACCAATGGCCAGGGTGCCGCCGCTTCCACGCATGATCGCTGCCAACTCGTCGCGCAACGAAGCCAAGGTCGCGCGCATCGCCCGGGCGTGGCGTATGGCGCAGCGTCCCAGCTCGTTGGGGACGATGCCGCGTGGCGAGCGTTCGAACAATTCCGCACCGAAAATGGCTTCGATTTCGTGCAGCGATTTGGTCGCCGCAGGTTGCGAAACCGATATCTGCTGGGCTCCCCGACGCAGAGAACCATGATCATCGAGCGCTATCAGCAGTGCGATATGTCCTCCTCTCAAGCGTCTCAGAATCGCTTCGATGCTAATTATCACGGCTATAACCCCAGGTTCTCACGTAATCGGAAGTTTTCATTATTTGCGATCAGAGTCGCCTAAATATACTCATTCCGCCTCTTGGGTCCCTTTCTTGAAGGGGCAAATGAATCGGAGTACGGCGACATGAAAAGAAAAAGAATAGGTATCGACGTAGGTGGCACATTCACTGACGTGGTGATGGTAGATGATACGTCCGGCCAGATTTGGTCGACAAAGGTGCCGACAACACCCAAGGATCGGGTAGTTGGGGCTATCGAAGGTTATCGACGCATCCTGCAGATTTCCGGCTCGACCAGCCAGGATGTGTCGTTTCTAGGCCATGGCACGACAATGGCGACCAATATGGTCGTAGAAGGCACGGGCGCCAAAACCGCTTTGATCACCACTCGCGGCTTTCGCGACATTCTGGAACTACGGCGCGTTTCGCGTCACGACCGCGCCGACCTTTACGACCTGCAATTCAATAATCCACGGCCGCTGGTTGAGCGCCGGTGGTGTCTGGAAGTCACCGAGCGGATGAGCTTCGAGGGCTCGGTGGAAATCCCCCTTGCCGAACAGGAACTACACGAGCTCGCAGCAATAATTCGAGCCTCCGATGTCGAGGCGGTCGCGGTTTCCTTTCTTCATGCACACGTAAACCCTGCCCATGAGAAGAGCGCCGTCGAGACGCTGCGGCGCTTGCTTCCCGAGCATTTCGTGTCTGCTTCGCATGAAGTCAACCCCGAAGTCATGGAGTACGAACGCACCAGTTCGACGGTCATCAACACCATGCTCGGGCCAGTATGCGGCCGATACATCGATCGTTTTGCCGATGCCTTGGCTGAGTTGGGTTTCGCGGGCAAATTCCTGTTTATGCAATCGAATGGTGGGCTGGCCAGCCCTGCCGTGGTCGCGTCGCGGCCCATCGTGCTACTCGAATCCGGGCCAGCCGGTGGTGTCAGTGCCGCGATTCGCAGTTGCGAGAAGAGTGACCTGCGCAACGCCATCCTGGGAGATATGGGCGGGACGACGTTCGATGTTTCGCTGATTCGCGAGTTTCGTCCGGAACTGCGTAACAAAAACCTGCTGCACACCTACTCCGTGCGTTGCCCAAGCATCGATATCGATTCGGTGGGGGCGGGTGGAGGTTCCATTGTCTGGATCGACGCAGGGGGCGGTGTGCGCATCGGTCCGGAAAGCGCTGGCGCCGATCCGGGACCGGCCTGTTACGGACGTGGCGGCGAGCGCGCCACCGTGACCGACTGCAACGTGGTGCTTGGATACATTGATCCGAACAGTTTCCTGGGCGGCGAGTTTCGTCTCGACGCGGCAGCTGCCTACCGCGTGGTTGAGGAGGTGGTGGCCAAGCCCCTGGGATTGAGTGTGCTCGAAGCCGCCCAGACCGTGCGCTCGGTTGCCAACGCCCTGATGGCACAGGCGATCCGCATCATGACGGTGGAGCGTGGTTACGATCCTCGTGAGTTCTCCTACATCTGCTACGGCGGCGCAGGACCTGTGCATGCGCTCGACCTGGCAGACCAGATGGGCATTCGGCGTGTGGTCATTCCTCCGCTGCCGGGGCTGTTCAGTGCCTTCGGCATGACCGTCGCGGATCAGCAATATGACTATCAACGGCCGGTCGAGAAGGACTTGGACAAGCTCAATGACAGGGTGCTTTTCGAGCAATTCTCAGCGTTGCTGGACCAGGGAATGAGTGAGCTGCGCCGGCTGGATGTCGATCCGGAAAGTGCCCAGGTCATTCGTTTCGCCGATTGCCGATACGCCGGTCAGCCGGATGTGATCACCGTACCGGTGCAGATCAATGACGATCTATGTACCACGCTGGCCCACGACTTCGAGGCGGCGCATTTGCGGCTTTGGAACTTCGTCAGCGCGGACAAGCCGATCGTGGTCGCGAACCTGCGATTGCAGCTGGTCACCGCCACCGGTTGGCGAGGCGGCGTGGCAAAAAACAGCAACGGCGCGGTAGCTGCTTCCGAGGCGTCCCGGACGGTGTATTACGACGGCGACATTCATACCTTGCCGGTTTACAAGCGTGACGCTATCCCGGTCGGTGGGCGTATCGAAGGGCCTGCGGTGATCGAGGAACACAGCAGTTGCGCGGTGCTGAAGGCATCGCAATCGGCCATCGTCGATGAAGACATGAACCTCGTGATCGAGCTGGGAGCCTAAAATGGACATCGTCACTTATGAAATCATTCGCAGCAGCCTCTTCGCTATCGCCCGCGAAATGAAAATCGCGATGATGCGTACTGCTGGCAGCCCACTCATGCACGCCAGTGGAGACTCTTCGGCAGCGATTTTCGACGCTCATATGCAGTTGGTCGCCCAGGGCAACGACATTCCGACGATGCTCGGTTCCGCCGTCATCTCCACCCGGGTTTCAGTGGAAGCGATCGGCCGTGAAAATCTGCGCCCCGGCGACGTGATCGTCAGTAACGACGCTTATGTCGGCGGCGGCAACCATCAACCGGATGTGCAGTTCACGCGTCCCGTATTCTTCAACGGCGAGATCGTCGCGTTCGTGATGACCCGGGGCCATTGGACGGACATCGGCGGCCAGTCGCCGGGCAGCTACACCGTCACTACCTGGGACGTATTCGCCGAAGGGATTCGCATACCGCCCGTGCTGCTCTACAGGAACGACGAGCCTGTACGCGACGTGCTGGAAATTCTCAGTCGCAACAGCCGCAACTCCCACGAACTCCTGCTCGATATTCAGGCGCAGTACGCCGGTACTTTTGTAGGTGATCGACGCCTCACGGATTTGCTGGAAAAGCACGGCGCGGAAAATCTGCGGACCGCGATGGAGCAGAGCCTCGATCATTCCGAGAAGCTGATTCGCGCCGCGATAGGCAATATCCCTAACGGCACCTACGAGGCAGAGGAATACCTCGATCCGATCGAAGCTCATGGTTGGGTACAGGAGCGTCCGCTGCTGAAAGTCAAAGTCAGCGTCGACGATGACCACATGACCTTCGACTTCACAGGCACGGGCAATCAGGTACGTGGCGGGGTGAACTGCCCACTGTCGGTGACCTGCAACAGCACCTGGTTCACCGTGAAAGCCATTACCGATATCAGCATTCCGATCAATCAGGGCTGCTACCGCCCCGTGACCATCATCGCGCCGCCCGGCAGTGTATTGAACTGCCAATATCCGGCATCGGTGGTATCGGGTAATACGGAAACTTCACCGCGGGTCATCGACCTGCTGCTCAAGGCGCTGGCTCCGGCGATTCCCGAGCGCATCGTAGGGCAGAGCAACTGCGCCTCGTGCGCCGGTATTTTCAGCGGCCGTGACACCAACCTCAAACGTGTCGAACAGACTGGCCAGGCATTCGTCACCATGCATGACGTGCACGCCGGCGGCATGGGCGCGCGTCCGGATAAGGACGGCGTGAGCGGCATTCGCGTCTACGTCGGCAATGCTGGCAGTCAGTCCGTGGAAATGATCGAGCGAAGCTCGCCGCTGACCATCGAGCAGTGGAGCCTGGTACCGGACACTGGCGGAGCGGGACGCTTCCGCGGCGGCCTTACATCGCGACGAATCTACCGCGTCGATTATGACGAGGCGACGTTCACGGTTTCCGGAGAGCGTGGCCGTTCGGCGCCGGAAGGTCACTTTGGTGGCGTGTCCGGCACACCGTTCCTCTGCCGGGTGCAGAAGCCCGACGGCAGCATCACCGAAGTGGCGGCCAAAGGCGGACAGACCGTCGTGCGGCGCGGCGAGCGTGTGATTGTCCAGCCTGCGGGCAGCGGCGGTTATGGCGACCCGCGGCTTCGGGACCGTGAGCGCGTGCTGGCGGATGTCGCCGACGGCTATATCACCGCACAGGCTGCGCGACGCGACTATCAGGTCGACGTGCCGGATGTCGAGACGAGCGACGCATCTTCGGCATTCGCCAGTGCGTGAGGGGGTGACCGTGAATAATTCCCTTCCACTGGCCGGCATCTGCGTGATCGAGATCGGTCACAGCCTCGCCGCGCCTTACGCCGGGATGATTCTCGGCTCGCTGGGAGCCGAGGTCATCAAGATCGAGAGCGCTGAACGAGGTGACTACGCACGGGATTGGGGGCCACCTTTCGTGGATGGCTCCGCCGCCCTGTTCCATGCCATCAACCATGGCAAGTCAAGCATCGCGATGTCGCTGGCCAATCCGGACGAGGCAGGTCTGTTGCGCGAACTGATCCAGCGCCGTGCCGATGTAGTGTTGCAAAACCTGAAGGCCGGCGGCGTCGAGAAGTATGGCCTCGGCGGCGAGACATTGAGACAGAGCAAGCCGTCGTTGGTGTACTGCAACCTCGGCGCTTTCGGCAGTCAGGGTCCTTTGCGCGACAAGCCTGGTTATGACCCGCTGGTTCAGGCGCTGGGCGGACTCATGAGTCTTGTCGGCGGCCCTGGCGAACCGCTGAGTCGCATCCCGGTGTCGGTCAACGACATGGGCACCGGATTATGGGCGGCTATCGGTGTGCTGGCGGCGCTGTTTCGCCGTCAGGCTACCGGTGTCGGTGAAATCGTTTCGGTGTCGCTATACGAAACAGCGGTCAGCTGGGGCGGCGTACAGATCGCTGATTATCTAGCCTGCGGCGAACTGCCGGGGCGCTGGGGTTCGGGAACGGCAGCGATCGTGCCGCATCAGGCCTTCGCTTGTGCCGACGGCGACATCATGGTCGCCGCCGGCAACGACGGCCTGTTCCGGCGTCTGTGCGAAGTGCTGGGTATTCCGGCGCTGGCGCAGGACCCACGTTTTGCCAACAACGGTGCCCGCGTCAGTCACCGCCAAGCCTTGATCGACTTGCTCCAGGCCGAGTTTTCGCGGCAATCGACCGCGCACTGGCTGCAAGCGCTTGACGCGCTCGGCATACCCTGCGGCCCCATTCAGACCATCGATCAAGTTGTCGAGCATGAGCAAACCAGGGCGCTGGACATTCTGCAGCGCACTTCGGACGACGCCGCCACTGTCGTGGGTTTGCCCATTTCTTTTGGCGGTGCACGGCCGAGCGATATCGGTCGTACGCCGCGCCTTGGTGAACACAATCATCTGCTCACCGATACCCCATTCATCGATACACCATTACGCAGGAGGCACAGTGAAAATAACTGATCACATCGGCCCGGGTGCGCTGGCAACGCTGCAACTGGAAGAGGTCGACGAGCATATCCTCGTGGTGCGCATGAACCGCCCCGAGGTGTCCAACGCCATCAGCACGACAATGGGCCGCGAGCTGATTCGCGTGTTTGGCGCGCTGGAAGCGGACCCGACGTTATACCGCTGCGCGATTCTCACCGCTGCTGGTGAGCGAACCTTCTGCGGCGGCGCCGACCTCAAACAGCGGGAACGCATGAGCGATGAACAGTTCGGCCAACAGCATTATTTGTTTGAACGGATGAATCGCGCGATCACCGACTGCCCAGTGCCATTGATTTGCGCCGCCAACGGGTCGGCAGTCGCAGGAGGGCTGGAGTTGCTGCTGGCTTGTGACTTCGCCTACGCCTCCAGAAATGCCGTGTTCGGTTTTACCGAGGTCAAGCGCGGCATCATGCCGGGCGGTGGCGGTACGCAACAATTGCCACGGACTATCGGCATCCGGCGCGCCAAGGAGCTGATTTTCCGAGGCGCGCGATTTACCGCCCAGGAGGCGCTCGACTGGGGCGTCGTCAACCGGCTCTGCGAGCCAGAGGACGTCCTCAAACAAGCGATCGAAGCTGCGCGGGATATCTGCAGCAGCGCCCCTCTTTCTGTCACGCAGGCCAAAAAAGCAATTGATCTGGGCATGCAGACCGACCTGAGAACCGGCCTGTTCGTAGAGATAGAAGCGTACAACTGTCTGATCCCGACTGCCGACCGGCTGGAAGGTATCAGTGCCTACAACGAAAAGAGAGAGCCCGTATTCCGCGGGCGTTGAGCCTCGCCACCTATGCCGGCCGGCTTACGGCCGGCTGACCAACCGGTCTGAACCGCAGGAGATAATAATAATGACTTCCGCTATTGGTGCAGCTGCCGTCGATGTCGAACGGACTTACAAGAAAATCACGCTAAGACTGATCCCGTTCCTGTTCCTCTGCTACGTGTTTGCCTTCCTTGACCGCATCAATGTCGGTATTGCCCAACTCGACATGAAACAGGATGTGGGCTTCAGCGACCTGACCTACAGTATCGGCGCGGGCATTTTCTTCATCGGCTACGTGATGATGGAGGTGCCGAGCAACCTGTTACTTGCTCGTATCGGTGTCAGAACGACCTTTCTGCGGATCATGGTGCTTTGGGGGCTGCTCGCCGCGGGTACAGCCTTCGTCACTCAGCCATCCCATTTTTATAGTGTCCGGTTCTTGCTCGGAGTAGCCGAGGCCGGCCTATACCCCGGCGTGATCTTTTACCTCACGCGCTGGTATCCGGTCGAACGTCGTGCGCGGGTCATCGCGCTGTTCACCTGTGCGACGGGTATCGCCGGACTGTGCGGCGGGCCGCTCTCCGGCTGGTTGATGACTCGTTTCGATGGCTTGCACGGCCTGTTCGGCTGGCAATGGATGTTCATCGTCCAGGGTCTGCCAGCCTGTCTCCTGGGCGTGATTGCCTACTTTTACCTCGACAACACACCACAAGATGCGAAATGGCTGACGCCTGCCGAAAAGACCCAGGTCATCGATGACATGCGCCGCAGTTCGGGCGTCAGCGATACGCATGCCGAGCACACCTTCGCCATTGCGTTGCGCGATCCGCGTGTCTATTTGATGGGATTTGTATGGTTCACCCAGATCGCCGGCGTGTTCGCCATCGGTTTCTGGCTGCCGACGTTGATCAAGAATTCAGGGGTCGACGGACATCTCGCCATCGGCGGCTACACCGCGATTCCTTACTTCGTCAGTTGGGTGGCGCTGATCGTCCTGAACCGGCATTCGGACCGGACGCTGGAGCGTCGCTGGCATTGCGCCGGAGCGATGATCGTCGGAGCCGCGGGTCTGGTGATTGCCGGGTTTGTCTCCAACAATCTGGCCTTGACGCTGGTGGCGCTGTCCGTGGCGACCGCAGGCATTTTCGCGCCTAACCCGCTGATCTGGGCCATCGCCACTGACCATATCCGTGGCCGAGGCGCCGCGGGTGGTATCGCGCTTATCAACTGCATTGGTTTGATGGGTGGTTTCGTCAGCCCGATGATCATCGGTACGTTCAAGACACTGACCGGAAGCATGGTCGGAGGTTTGGGCGCCATTGCTTTATTGCTCATTGCAGGAGCCGTTTCGGTGGTTCTGTTCGGACCTGGCGTCGTCGCCCGACGTAAGCATGGCGCACAGGCGGAAGTGGAGATGGCCGGGTTGCCCGACGACATCATCAAGAATGTGAGGTAAGAAGATGACTACCGATCAGATACATATTCGGGAAGTAGGCCTGCGTGACGGTCTGCAAATGGTGAGCACGTTTCTGTCCACCGAGCAGAAGCTGGAGTGGTGCCGGCGTATGAGGGCGGCAGGCTGCACCGAGATTGAAGTGACGTCGTTCGTGCCGGCGCACATCGTTGCCCAATTCGCTGATGCCGCCGACGTTGCCCGTGGCGCGTTGGCTATCGAGGGCTTGAAGGCGTCGGCGCTGGTGCCAAATCTGAAAGGCGCCCAGCGCGCCTTCGAAACGGGCCTGCAGCAGGTGCATTACGTCCTGTCCGCGAGCAATGAACACAATCTGAAGAACGTGCGACGCAGTACGGCGGAATCCGTCGAGGATTTTCGTCGGATCGTGAAGTTTCGCGACGAAAGCGGTCAGCGTTCCACGGCGTTGAGCGCCGGTGTGGCTACCGCCTTTGGCTGCACGGTCGCCGGACGTGTCGACGAATCGGCGGTGCTCGATCTGGTCAGCCAGTTGCTCGAGTGCGGAGCAGATGAAATCGCTATTGCCGACACCGTCGGTTACGCCAATCCGGCTCAGGTTCGACGACTGATGCGTAATGTGCTGAGCCTGACAGGCGACAAGCCGGTTATCTGCCACTTCCATGACACCCGTGGGCTGGGGCTGGCGAACGTAACGGCAGCACTGGATGTCGGCATACGTCGTTTCGATTCTTCACTCGGAGGATTGGGCGGCTGTCCCTTCGCGCCCAACGCGACTGGCAACATCAATACCGAAGACACGGTGTTTTTGATGGAGTCCCAGGGACTGAAGACAGGCATAGACATCGACGCCTTGCTCGACATACGCAAAACGCTGACTGAATGGCTGCCGAACGAGCCGTTTACCGGAGCTATTGCTCGGGCTGGATTACCGAAAACCTGTGCGGTATAGGGGGCGTAGCAGCCGTCGCAGAGCATTTGGATGAGTGGCTGCCAAGGCTGCGGTAGATCGTAAGTTCAGTCTGAACCTGGACGCCTGAACGATGACTACCGCGGCTTTACAGCGCCTGAAAGCTGAGAGCGTTATGGCCGGACCTGACGATTGAAATGATCGAGGACACCGGCGTCAGTCGGCCGAGAGCTGATCCCTCGGCTGATGGCGGCGTTATTGTGGGTTAACGCTGCGGAGCACAAATCACATTCGCGCAATGCACAGGCTCAGTTCAGTGGGGAACCGAAGTAAGCCTTTGTCCTGATCCTCGCTTCTAGCCCTTGAGCAACTCCAACAGCGCATCGGCATCCAGTTTGGCGCTGATTTCCCCTCCGTCCAGCAGGCTGTCGGCAAGGTCGCGCTTGCGTCCATGCAAACCCACGATCTGTTCCTCGATGCTGTTTTCGGTGACTAGCCGGTAGATCGTCACAGGTCGTTGTTGCCCCATGCGGTGAGCACGATCACTGGCTTGATCTTCAACGGCCGGGTTCCACCAGGGATCGAGATGGATCACATAGTCCGCGGCTGTCAGGTTCAGCCCACTGCCACCGGCCTTGAGGCTGATCAGAAAGATGTCGCCCACCCCGGCCTGAAAAGCATTGACCCGGCTCTGCCGTTCCTTGGCCGGAGTGGCGCCATCAAGGTATTGATAGGCAATCCCCTGCTGATCGAGCCAGGCGCGGACGATGCTCAAGTGATCGACGAATTGGCTGAAGACCAGCGCCTTGTGCCGGTTATCGAGCAGCTCGCTGACGATTTCGGTGAAGGCCTGCAACTTGCTGCTCTTGAGCGTCGAGCCTGGCAAGACCAGCGAAGGGTGGCAACAGAAGCGGCGCAGACGGGTGATTTCCGCCAGCACCTGCATGGATTTGCCCTGCTGCGGGTCGAGTCGCGAGAGGGTAGCGACCGCCTGCTGGCGCAGGGCTTCGTACTGGTGGGCTTCCTCATCCGACAAAGGCACCTTGTAGGTAATCTCGGTGCGTGCCGGTAGTTCGGCGAGCACCTGGCTTTTCAGGCGGCGCAGGATAAAAGGCTGGATCAACGCTTTGAGCGCGCGGCGCGCGCCCACATCACCTTGCTCGATGGGCGTCGCGAAGCGGCCGGCGAAGCTTTCCTGACTGCCGAGCAGGCCCGGGTTGATGAAACGGAACAGGTTCCACAACTCGCCGAGATGGTTTTCCAGCGGGGTGCCGGTAGCGACCATACGGAAGTCGGCCTGCAGCGCCATGACGGTCTGCGAACGCTTGGTCTGGGCATTCTTGATGGCTTGCGCTTCGTCCAGCACGATGCTGGTCCAGTGCTGCTCGGTGAATGCCGCGGTATCGAGTTGCAGCAAGCCATAGCTGACGATGACCAGATCGCCAGGGCCGAGCTCGCTCAGGCTGCGCTGCTGTTGATAGAGCCGCAATTTGAGGCCCGGCGCGAAGCGTACGCTTTCGGCTTGCCAATTGAGCGTGACCGAAGTCGGTGCCACGACCAGTTGCGGTCCCAGGCTGGCGCGTTGCAGCAGCAGGGCCAGTGTCTGCACAGTCTTGCCCAGACCCATGTCATCGGCCAGACAGGCGCCGACGCCCCACTGGGCCAGGCGCGCCAGCCAGACGAACCCGTCATGCTGGTAATCGCGTAATTCGGCTTGCAGCGTGCCGGGCACCTGAGGCTGGTAGTCCCGCAAGGACTGCAGTTTTTCGAGATGCGTTTGCCAGCTAGCATCGGCGTCGAATTGCCCGACTTCCTGAGCCAGGCTGGCGAGCAACGGCGAGGTGAGGGGGCTGAGGCGCAGGCCCTGGTCACTGATCCGGTCCGAGAGGTGAGCCAGCTCATCGAGGCGCTTGCGCAGGCTGTCGTCGAGGGCCAGCCAATCGCGTTCATTGAGCCTCAAAAAGCGTCCGGGGCTGGCCTTGAGCAGTTCCATCAGCTCTTTGAGCTGTAACACTTTGCCATCGTCGAGGGTGATATTGCCTTGCAGCACGAACCAGTCACCCTGTTGACGAAGCCCCAGATTGAGATGGGTCAGGCCGGGGCGCGCCTTGATCCGCATGCGTTCGCCTTCCGGCCAGATGCAGTGCAGTTGCTCGCCGTCCAGTGCGTGCAGTTCACTGAGTAATTGCAGGGCATGCTGGGGCTGGTCCAGTTGCCACTCCTGGCCGTCGCTGTCGGCGTAGGCAAGTCCTGGACAGCTTTGCAATACCTGCTGCAGGGCGTGTCGTTCGGCCGCCAGATCCCGGATGACCTGCAGCGCCTTGCCATCGCGCTCGCCCAGCAAATTTTCGGCGCCCTGGCCTGGGCGGAACCAGCTGCCATCTGCCAATGGACGCACCAGTAATTGCAGACGCACGCCCTCGGCCAGAGGCAGCAAATGGGCGTAGAGACGAGTGTCGGCAGGTTCGCGGTCCAGATGCCCGGTAAGTTCGGGGATGTCCGAGTGTATCGGAAGCAGCGGCGCAATCGCGCTCACGGCCTCGATCAGTTGCGCCCTGGCCGAGGCCGGCACGCTCAAGCCATCGCCGATGATTTCAGCGATTTTGCGTAGCTCTCGACTGATCGGGTAGACCAGCAGGCGGGTCGGCGTCTCTTTGTGTACATAGGTTTCCTCGGCATCGAGGATGCCCGCGGGCTCCAGATGCACACGAATCTGCTCGGCACGGGCCTGAAGGTGCAGGGTAGCCTGACCCGCTTGCAGATCGATACGCACGTCCGGCGCATCTCCCCAGTAAAGCGCGGGGTGACCCACCAGCCGAGGGAAGGCGTGGACGGCAGGCAGTTCGTACTCAGGACGGCTGTAGTGATAGCTGACCTGGATAGCGCTGATCGCCTGCCGGTCCTGCTCGCAGAGAAAATCCATGACATCGCTGTCTTCGACCAGACGCTTGAGCGCCACCACCCGGCCCCTGCTCCACTGTCCCTTGGCATTGCGCTTCTGTTCCCGGGCCTCGACCTTGGCCCAATATTCATAGAGTTCGATGGTCCAGGCCAGGCGCGTATTTTTCTCGTCACCAACAGGGGTGGCCGGCACTTTGCCCGGTCTGAGCTGGCTCAGCGCATTGAGGGCATGTTCCCAGGCTTCCTGACGGTGACAGAGTGCGACCAGCGGCTGCAGCCCGCCGCTCTGATGCACCTGCGCATATTGCCGGGGCTGACCGAATTGCACGGCGAGTAATGCGTCGAATTCCGCTGCCAGCCAGAGGTATTCATCCCGAGCCAGCTCATCACGGTAATCCTCCAGGGTGTAGCGCCATTGACTCTGGTGCACTTGGGGCGCATCCAGCCAGTACAGGGCAAGGGCCATCATCAGGCCGTCCAGGCCGTTCAGCGGGCCGGGTATGAAGGCCGACGAAAGGGATGACGTTTCACCCTGCAACTGCTGGAGCAGGTAATGAAGCACCGGGTACGAACGACCGTAGTTTTGTTTATCGCCCAGCGTGATGGCCTGTCTAAGCGCCGTCCGCTGCTGAGGATCGTTCTCTGCGATAAGCGCCAGGCTGTAAAACGCGTTGAGCACGGGCGGCAGGTCGATCCTGCGTTTCTTGGTGAGCCTGCGGATTTCGCTGAGCCAGCTACGCAGCACCTGCAGCGTCTCGTTCACTTGACCGCGCAACAGCAAATGGACGGTTTGCTGCAGCAAGCCCAGCTCCTCGACCTCGATGTGCTCAAAGGTCACCCAGTCGCCGCGCCACAGGGCCTGCAGGCAAACTTCTGTCGCGAGCGCGCGGGGGGACTGAATCTCCATCTCGCGCAGCGCCAGCGGGTAACTCTGGCCGGCGGGCCCGAGCTGGGTGTTGAGTAAGTTGAGGTGATCCTCGATCAGTAGCACGCGAATGTCGTCATCGAGCCGGGCGATAAGCTCCAGACCCTGCGGGTCGGCCTGTAGCGAATACATCGGGTGCGCAACCGGGGATTGCGGGTGGGTGAACATCAAGTTCGCCAGACGCAGCGAGTACGCCAATCGAGGCAGGTCGCTACTGAGCAGGTTTAGCCAGAGGTCTTGCAATATCCGCAAGCCAGACGGGGTCTGCCACTCACTGAGCTGCGGCAGGCTGGTCTTGATTTCGTGTAGCCAATGCTCGCGATCGGCTGATGCGAACAGGCTCAGCAATACGCGATTGCGGTACTGCGGCGGGACACTGAGATAGCGTCCCTCCGGGCGCTCCTCCGGTATGATCCAGCCCTCCTGATGCAGCCAATCGAGAAGACCGGACAACGTCTCGGCGTCCAGCAGTTTGCCGCCGGCGTCGGTCGCCCCGATCGAGCGCAGCAACTTGAGCAATGACGTCTTGCCCTTGCCGGGGAATGAAGTCACCAGCCCGTACAGGACCGCCATGCAGTGATCGGGCAAGTGGTCGGGAGGGGACAACTGGTTGGGCATTCTGGACCTCGTGGCGCGTTCGGCCGACTGGGACGCGGAAATCGCATCCCGCAGCGAAACGCGCATCTTTCACCAGAGCAGCCGATCTGTCGACCTCCTATGTGTCACGCCTGCTCCTTCCTCCCCGCAAATACCGCCTTGCCTACTCCCTGCAACACCACATCGTTCTGCGGCGTATGCACGCGGCCGCAGATCACGTTGCGGTAATGCCGTTGCAGCGGGTTGCTGCGCGAGAGGCCGGGATTGCCGGTGGCCTCGACGGCCAATTCAACGGCACGAATCGCGTTGGAGGTCACCAGGTACTTGATCTGCGACGCATGGCTGGCGGGTGTCAGACCGTGGGTGGCGGATTCGATCAGGGTGCGATTGGCGAACAACAGCGTGTCGATGTGGCCGACCGCTTCCTGAAAGCGTGGCAGGGTCGACAACGCTGCGCCGAGATTCGACGGCTGGCGCGTCTCCAGAAACGCCACCAGCCAGTCCCGCGCCGATTGCGCGATGCCGTCGTAGACCGATGACAGCAGCACCGACATCCACAGCACACCCGTCGCGTCCAGTTCCGGTTGCGCCGAACTCGCCGGGCTAACATTGACCGCGTGCTCCAGCGGCACCAGCACATCCTCGAACACCACTTGATGACTGCACGTCGCGCGCATGCCCAGGTGATCCCAGTCCTCGACGATACGCACGCCGGGGCTGTCCTTACGCACCAGCCAAACCCCCACCAGTGGATCGGCGTCATCACTGCGAGCCCACACATTGAACCAGGTCAGGCCGTGGCTGCCGGTCGAGTAGATTTTCCGGCCGCTGATCCGCCAGCCCTCGGCCGTACGACGGGCAGTGGTGGCTGGCAGGCCGCCGCGTGAAGGCGAGCCGAGGTCCGGTTCGACCCGCAAGGCGTTGAGCAGCGCGCCATGGTTGACTGCATCCAGCGCGACCTGTCGGCGCAGGTGCTCTGGCCAGTTCGGAGTCAGCTGCAGGCGGGCATGTTGCAGGTATTGCATGACCAGAATCAGCGCGGTCGACGGCTCGCCCCGGGCAACGGCGCTGATCACCTGTTGCGCCTGCTTGAGACCCGCACCGCCGCCGCCCAGAGCGCTGGGAACCGTCAGGGCGAGCAGGTTGTGTTCATGCAGCAAGCGAAAATTGTCGTGGGGGAATTCACCGCTGGCGTCGTAGCGTTGTGCGGTGGCGGCCAGAGCCTCCGTGATGCCTTGAAGACGAGCGAGAAATGCCGCTTCGCTTTCGACATCGAGCCGCTCGGCGGTCTGTCGATTCAATCCAGCACTCATGCCAGAATCCGCGCCATCCTGGAGCATTGCGCCGAGTTCGAGTTGACGACGTGTACCCATGGAATTGACCTCCTTGAGTCGATCGCTTAGCGCGCAGCTTGCGAGTTTTTCTGCTCTGCCGCTTGTTCGGCAGCCAGGCGAATGGCATTGAATTGCGGATCGAAGCCGTTGGAGACATCGACATGCTTGTTGAGAATGCCTTCGCGCTGGTAGATGTCGGCGGTGCTCTGCAGGCCTTGCACCACGCTATCATCGATGCTCACGCGCTCCATTCTGGTATCGCGGTTGACGGCCAGATGCACTTCCAGCGGCAGGCCGGTGACCTTGGTCTGGGCTGCGGCGTACTCCTTGGGATGGGCGTTGACCCAGCGATAGGCGCGGTCCAGGCGTACGACAAAATCGTCGAGTTGCGCGCGTTTCTCTGCAATCGCCTTGCTGGTCGCGGCGAGGTAAGAATGATTGGTCAACAAGTTCGGGCCATTGGGCAGAATGCGCGCGCCGCTTTGGGTGGCAACGGTGGTGTAGGGCGCCCAGGTGGCCCAGGCGTCGGCATCCCCGTTGTCGAGGATCAGTCGCGACTCGCTCGGCAGCAGGTAGACAAACTTGACATCACTGGTCTTCAAGCCGGCTTCGTCGAGCGCACGAATCGCCAGGTAATGACCGATCGAGCCGCGTCCGGTGACGATGCGCTTGCCCTTGAGGTCGGCCACGGATTTGATCGGCGAGTCGTTACGCACGATCAACGCGGTGGTGTAGCGGCCGTTGACGTGAGTGATGCTGATCACTTTCAGCGAAGCGCCAGCGCCCAGTGCAAATACGTACGGCGCATCACCCAGCGCGCCGACATCGACTGCGCCAGCGTTCAGCGCTTCACCCAAAGGTGAGGCGGAAGGGAATTCGGAAAATTTGATCTCGTAAGGCACGTCCTTCAGCTCGCCGGAGACTTCCAGCAATACCTTAAGTGCCGATTTCTGGTTGGCCACCAGCAGCGGTTGCAGCGCGTCGGCGGCCTGGCTGTATTGGCCAAAAGACAACGCCAGCAGTGCCCCCAGCAGAAGGTTTCTGGCGCGGAACGTTTTTGAAATAGGGGCGGACATGACGCGTGTCTCCAGGCTTGGACAATGGGTTCTAAGCCTCCGCCTAGAGAAGGGGTCGGCCAAGGGTTATGACCTTATGCCTATAAGAAACAGATGAGAAGTATCTTTTGGTTATAAGTTAATTATGTAATTGGGTGATTTAGAAGGATTCTAATATTAATTTATTGCATTTTAATCCCTTTCCAAAGTACCTCTTTCAGCAGTATGGCTTGCCGGCGGCCGCGTGTTTGGAGTCACCACCGGCAAGCCGTGCTGCCTGTATGTTGTTTCGGTGCCGAGGAAAAATACCAAGGCTCATACAAGCGCCGAGTTGTAGGAGCCGGCTTGCTGGCGAACCGGCTGTGTCAGGCACTGCTAGATTTGACGATATACCCCGTTCGCCAGCAAGCCGGCTCCTACAGCGTCAGGCGGTCCTTGGGAGAACGCTACCGGCGACAAGCCGAGCTGCTACAGGTCCGGTATTCGTGGCTAGATCACTTTGAACCCATGCGTGCCGTCACGACCAAGTTGTTCCACCAACCCGAATTCCCAGTCCAGGTACGCCTGCATCGCTTCACGCGGGGCATCGGTGCCTTCATAAGGGCGGCGGTAGCGGTCGATACGCGGAGAGGCCAGGTGGCTTTCGCCGCTTTCCAGCTCGAACCCGGCAGCAATCCAACTGGCTGTACCGTCCTTGAGCAGAAATACCGGTTTGCCTGTCAGCGCTTCGACTTCCGGCACCGCCAGCCGCGCCAGCTTGCTGCTGCCACAGGTCAGAACATAGCGCTCGGCGGCGGGAATCTTGCGCAATGCATTGGACAGGTCGGCGCGTAAGGTCCACCAGGCTCCGGGAATGTGCTGCTTCACATAGTTGGCGCTGGCGGTGAAATCCAGTACCGCCACGCCGCCATGCTGTTGCCATTGCTGCAAGGTGTCGGCGCTGATTTCCTCGACCTGCCAGGGCGTAGGAATCGGCGCATTCCACGCGCCTTTTTCGCTGAAATCCTGTGGCCTGAGATCGTCGAGTACGAACACTTCCCAACCCAACTGCGCCAGCCACGAGGCCGACATATTGGCCCGCACGCCGTCGTCGTCCGCCAATGCGATCCGCGCGCCACGTACGCTGGCGTAGTGATCGGTTTCCTGCACCAACTGGCCGCCCGGCGTCGAACGCGCTCCCGGCAAATGACCGGCTTCGAATTCCTCCGGGGTGCGCACATCGAACAGATACGTGGTGCGGGTTGTCTCGGATTGCCACGTGTGCAGGTCGGCGCGCGTGCCGCGTTTTACACCCGCGTTGTCGGCGACCTTGCGAGCGTCGGCGCGCGCGGTCTCCAGCGTTTTTTCGCTGACGGCGGGGAAGCGGCGGGCCTGGCCGTGATCCAGCGTCTGCCCGGCCAGCAACCAGCCGATGGTGCCATTGCGCAAGGCAGAAATCGGATTGGGCAGACCGGCATTGACCAGCGATTGCGTGCCGATGATGCTGCGCGTGCGTCCCGCGCAGTTGACGATGATGCGGGTCTTGGGATCCGGCGCCAGCTCACGGGCGCGCAATACCAGCTCGGCGCCAGGCACGCTGACGCCGGTGGGAATGCTCATGGTCTGGTATTCGTCGAAGCGCCGGGCATCGAGCACCACCACGTCGGCTTTGCTGTCGAGCAGCTGTTTCACTTCTTCGGCCGCCAGCGACGGGGTATGGCGATGATGCTCCACCAATTCGCCGAATGCCTTGCTCGGCACGTTGACATCAATGAACAGCTCGCCGCCCGCATCACGCCAGCCCTGCAACCCGCCTTCGAGCAGTTTGACGTCGCTGTAACCCAGGTCCGAGAGGTGGGCGAGGGCAGGCTGGACCAGGCCTTCGCCGTTGTCGTAGAGCGTGATCGCGGTATCGCGACGCGGGATGCGCGACAGCACTTCCAGCTCCAGTTTCGACAGCGGGATGTTGGCGGCGAACAGCGGGTGAGCTTCGGCGAACGGTGCTTCTTCGCGCACGTCTACCAGGGCCACTTCCTCACCGGCCAGCAGGGCTTTGCGAATATCGGCGAATGATCGTGTGCTTTGAGTCATTAGGCTTGGTTCTCTTTGGACAGGTCCCAGATGTTCGGGAGGTAAGCGTTCGAATAGCCGGAAATGAACAGTTTTTCGCTACCGTCAGCTTGATAGACGGCGCGCTTCACAGCGCCAATATTAGCGCCGTAGACATGAATGCTGATCGACACCCGATCGTCGAACGCATTGCTGACCTGGTGGATGTCGTTGCTGCGCGGGGACAGGGTTTCGACATGACCGGGTTCCAGGCGGATGGCCGGGCCTTCCTGTTCCAGGCGGCCGTCAGCGCTGCGGGCGAAGCCTTGCGAATACTCGGCGCCGCGCAACATGCCGATCAGTCCCCAGACGCGGTGATCGTGAATCGGCGTGCTCTGACCAGGTCCCCAGACAAAACTGACAATGGAGAAGCGCTGGCGGGAATCGGCATGCAGCAGAAATTGCTGATAACGCGTCGGGTCCGGGATGGCGAATTCGTCGGGCAGCCAGTCGTCATAGCGTACCAATTGCCCCAGCAGCTGACCGCCGCGGTGCAGCAGATCGCCTTCGCGCGGGTTACTGTCGATCAGTTCGGCCAGCGCACCGATGAAAGCCCGGAGTCGTTCGGGGTGTCGGGGTTGGGTCATTTGAGTTCCGTTGGCAGGGACATTGCAGATTCAGTTGACCAATATAAGCATAATACAGGCGCTTAATATGCTATTTATTGATGATTAGGTTATAACGAAAAAGCATTTCATAACTGCTGGGCAGGTTGACGGGGTATCCAGCCAGCACGTTTGGAATTATGCTTTTTGCCTATCTTGTTTCTCTTTTTCCATGTGCGAACCGAATGAAAATTGATGATATCGATGCCTTTGTGGCAGTGATTCGCTGCCAGTCGATCAGCCACGCGGCCGAATCGCTGGACCTGACACAGCCGGCAATCACCCGCCGCGTACAGAATTTCGAGCAGGCGCTAGGGGTCGAATTGTTCGACCGCAACACCAAGCCGCTCAAGCCGACGGCGATGGGGCTGCAGGTCTATCAGAAGTGTCTGGCCATCCTGCGGGAAATGGATTCGTTGCGTGAACTGGTGGCCAGTGATACGCCGCCCAGCGGTCTGTTGCGGCTGGGCGTGCCACAAACCATAGGCGATGTGGTGCTGCTCGATGCGCTGAAGCATCTACGCGGGCAATTTCCCGAATTGCGTGCGCAGGTAGTGACCGGCTGGGGCAGTCATCTGATCGGCAAGATCGAGAATGGCGAACTCGACGCTGCGGCGGCGTTGTTCCCGGCCGGCAAGATTTTCCCCGAAGGCATCATCGGCGAGTCCATCGGCAAGATGGAGCTGGTGATGGTTTGCGCCAGGGAGCGTTTGCCGAAGAAGCCAATCAAGCTCTGCGACTGTTACGACCAGGGCTTTGTGCTCAACCCCGACGGCTGCGGCTTTCGCGCGGGATTGCAGCGCACACTGGCCGATCAGGGGTTAGGCATGAAGGTCAATCTGGAGACCTTTGGCACCGAACTGCAGTTGGGGTTGGTGGCTGACGGGATGGGCCTGGGGCTAGTGCCGCGTCCTTTGTTCGAACGCAGCGCTCATCGGGATCTGCTGGCGGTGGTACCGCTCAAGGATTTCAAGCCGGTGATGGACCTGTGGCTGATCTACCCGCGTTTCCTGGGCAATCTGCAGGCACCGGTGGCCTCGTTCGGTACGCTTGTGGCCGAGGCCATGAAGCAGACGCGAGAGGCGGCGTGAGTGCGCTCGTGAGAAATAAAAAATATTGATAATTAGCTTAGAAGAAAATGTGATTGTTAAACATTTTCCGACACGCATAGGCTCCCTCGATACGTCAACTCACGACCTTTAGGGAGTCATGCATGAGCAATGTCAGTTCTTTGCCCGTTCAATCCAGTTCAAGCGATGTGCGTGATCGGGTCAGCCCCGAAGAGTGGGAGGTACGGGTCAAGCTTGCCGCAGCGTATCGCATCGCCGCGCTCAAACGCTGGACTGACCACATCTATACGCACTTTTCGGCGCGGGTGCCTGGTCCGGACGAGCATTTCCTGATCAACGCGTTCGGCCTGCTGTTCGATGAAATCACCGCGTCGAATCTGGTCAAGGTCGACATCGACGGCACCATCGTCGACGACCCCACCGGCCTTGGCATCAACCATGCGGGCTACGTTATCCACAGTGCCATTCACGCGGCGCGGCCGGATCTGCAAGCAGTGCTGCACACTCATACTCGCGACGGAATCGCGGTTTCGGCGCAGAAGAACGGCCTGCTGCTGATCTCCCAGCATTCCCTCGGTTTCTCAGGGCGCGTGGCCTATCACGGTTATGAAGGCATCGCGCAGGACTTGGGCGA
This sequence comes from Pseudomonas sp., assembly GCF_050739935.1. Lineage (GTDB taxonomy): Bacteria > Pseudomonadota > Gammaproteobacteria > Pseudomonadales > Pseudomonadaceae > Aquipseudomonas. The sequence goes on from NZ_JBOICF010000089.1 coordinate 21,010, forward strand.
GCGCGAGCGACTGGTCGCTGATCTGGGTGACAAGAGTGTGATGATCCTGCGCAACCACGGCCTGCTGACAGGGGGCATCAGCGTCGAGCATGCGTTTCAGCAACTGCACAACCTGGAATATGCCTGCAACATCCAGATCGCCGCGCAGGCAGCGGGCAACGCCGAGCTGATTTTCCCGCCGCAAGAGGTGGTGAAGAAAGTCGAGGAGCAGGCCAAGGTCATCAAGAGCGGCACCGGGCCGGGTGTGGTACGGCACTGGAATGCGTTGATCCGTGAGCTGGATCGGCATGGGACGGCGTATCAGGAGTGAAGCCGGATCAGCGTACATTGTCCTCCTGTGGGAGCGAATTCATTCGCGAAAGGGGGTACAGCCGATGGAAATCTGCCGGATGTACCCACCTCTCGCGACTGAATCCGCTCCCACAGCGGCATTCGGTGCCTGGAAGCTACGCCACCTTTTCCTGCTTCTCCCGCTCGCGCTTGGCAACCAGCTCGCGGGTGAGGGGGATGAGTTTTTTGCCGTAATCGATTGCGTCTTCCAGCGGGTCGAAGCCCCGGATCAGGAAGGTGGTGATCCCCAGATCGTAATAGTCGAGCAACGCCTCGGCCACCTGTTCGGCAGTCCCCACCAGTGAAGTCGAATTGCCCTTGGCGCCTAGCAGCCCGGCGATGCCTGTCCAAAGGCGCTTGTCCAGACGCGCCCCTTGCGCGGCCGCTTCCAGCAAACGCTTCGAACCTTCATTCGGCGGCTCACGGCGTTGAAAACCGGACGCCTGTGCCAATGACTTCGCGCGTTCCAGAATGCTGTCGGCCCGTGCCCAGGCTTTTTCTTCAGTCTCTGCCAGAATCGGTCGCAGCGACAGGCTGAAACGTACCGTGCGGCCATGCTTTGCAGCCTCAGCCCGGACCTGTTTGACGATATCTCTGACCTGTTCATAGGTTTCGCCCCACAAGGCATACACATCGGCATGCTTGCCCGCGACCTCGATGGCTGCCTGGGACGCGCCGCCGAAGTACAGTGGAATGTGCGGCTGCTGTGGCGATTTGACCAGCGAATGCGCGCCTTCGAACTGATAATACTTGCCGTGATGGTCGAACGGTTTTTCCGCCGTCCACTCCTGCCGCACCACGCTCAGGTATTCGTCGGTGCGCGCATAACGCTCGTCCTTGCCGATGAAGCTGCCGTCGCCCCGCAGCTCTTTATCGTCGCCACCAGTGATGATATGCACGGCAGTGCGCCCACCATTGAATACATCCAATGTCGCAAATTGCCTGGCCGCCACGGTCGGGGAAATGAAGCCAGGGCGATGGGCGATCAGGAACTTCAATTTCGTGGTCACGCTGGCAGCATGGGCGGCCACGAAGGCGCTGTCTGGGCTATTGGAGTGATATGCCACGAGCGCGCGATCGAAACCGGCTTGTTCATGGGCACGCGCGACTTTTTCGACGTACTCGGGCTGAACCGTCTGACCGCTGCGCGGGTGGATTTCCGAGAAGGGCTGGGTGGCGATGTAACCGATGAATTCAACGCTCATGGGCAATTCCTGTGTTTATAAACCGAGGACGCGCGGGCATTCGCGCGAGCCAGTCAGCAACATAGGGGTATGACGCGGCGCTGTGAAATTCGATTTGGCGCTAAGCTAATTATAAAAATAACGCATCAAATAATTTTCAAAGATCAAAAAAGCTGAGTATTAGCTTATTCCCAATCGACATTTCACGACGATTTTTTATGCGTTTACGATGGCTTTAATCTCCGGGCCGCGTTCTATAGCGCGCTCGTTCCTGTCTCTATCTGGTCTGCAAGGATGTCGTTGTATGGGGTTTATCGGTCGGAAGTTGGCCCGCCAGAGTGCCGCGTTGCTGTTGTCTTTCGCTGTATTGCTATTGTCTGGATGCGACGATGAGGGCAACAAACAGGCGTCAGCGACCGAGGCAGTCGATTGGTCGAAGGTCAAGCTGATCCTGGGTGATCAGGCCAAGGGCTTGCGCACCGTAGTCGACGCTTCCAAAGCCTTCGATGGCATTCCGTATCAGGTCGAATGGGCCAATTTTCAGGGCGCCGCGCCACTCTTTGAAGCGTTACGCGCCGGAGCCGTGGATCTGGCACCCGCTGGCGATACGCCGGTTCTGGCGGCTGCAACCGGCGGCACGCCGCTGCGGATCGTCGCGGTGCGCCGAGGCCAGGGACGCAGCATCGGCATTTTGGTGCCACCCGATTCCGACATCAAAACTGTGGCCGACCTCAAAGGTCGCAGCGTTTCGATTTCCTCGGCGCGGGGCAGTATTTCCCAGTACCTGTTGATCCGTGCGCTGGAAAACGCCGGGGTCAAGGAGTCCGACGTCAACATCGGCTTTGTCATGCCAACCGATGCGCTGTCAGCCTTTCACGGGGGCAAGATCGACGCTTGGGCGACATTCGGGATCTATCAGGCCTTCGCCGAAGAAAATGGCGCGCGACTGTTGTTGAGCGGGGAGGGGATCAACACCGGCCTGACCTTCATCACAGCGTCGGATAATGCGCTGGCGGACAAGATCAAGCGTCAGGCACTCAACGATGTATTGCAGCGTTTGGCCAAGGCTTTTGATTGGGCTCGGGCCAACCCGGAGCAGTACGCCCAGGTCTTTTCCAGCGCCAACAACGTGCCCTTGCCGGTCTCGCAACGTTTGCAGAGTTGGGGAGTGGAGTCGCTGCAACCGGTCGAGGCCGCGGACGTCACGGCGTTGCAGGGTGTGGACGATCTGTTTGTGGCCAAGAAGATATTTCCGAAACCGGTGCAGGTTTCGGGGCTGGTGGATCGGGAGGTATTCCCGAGCAAGCATGGGGTTTTGCTGCGCTGAAGAAGTGAATAGCCCCCACTGTGGGAGCGAACTCGTTCGCAAGAAGGTGTATTGATCGAAAAATTTCTTTTGGCCGATCAATCCATCGCGAGTGAGTTCGCTCCTATACGGGATGGGGCATTGTGTGAACGGTGTCGATCAGGCAACTCGCTTAATGACGCGGCCCGTCCTGGCCCATCGACAGTAGCTGCTTCTCCTGGTCCCAGTCGAACGGTTCTTCGTTCTCCTGGGCCTCGAAGCGACGCTCTTCTAGCGCGGTGTACAGGTCGATTTCTTCGTCGGGCATGAAGTGCAGGCAGTCGCCGCCGAAGTACCAAAGCAGGTCGCGCGGCACGAGGTGGGCGATTTGCGGGTAGCGTTGGATCACCTGGCACAACAGGTCCTGACCCAGATACTGGCTTTCGATCGGCTCGCGTGGCAGCAGCTCGATCAACTCGTCATAACGCTCCAGAAACAGCGCATGACTTTCTTCGGGCACCTGTTCGGCTTCACCGAGCGCGACCAGAATGCCGCGCAGGTGCGTCAGCAGGTTGAGAGTGCGGTCGAGATTGGCGTCGGCCATGATGAAGTCCTCAGAGACAAAAACAGGCGCGAGAGTATAGATCCCGGAGCGGGCGACCGATACCCCAATGAGGACGGGCCTGGATGGCCGACGCGTGTTTGCTCGTCAGCTCAATGCCATAACCCGGCCAGGTAACGATGCCCGGCCTCGGTCAGCGCCAGATGAGTGCAGGTAAGGTCGGCGTTGTGTTCGGAACTGGGCCGCCGCGTGACGAAGCCGATGAGCAGCAGGGTTTGCAGAGTCTGGGTGGGCTTGCCGCTGTAGAGTTCCTCCCCCGAGGCGATTTCAGCGAGCAGGCAGCGATGAGTCATGCGTTGGTCGATCATGATGCTTCCCCTTGGTGTTTTCTTGTTGTTATCGGGGAGTGTAGGACAGTCTTTGGGGATGTGCAGGCTAGAGCGGCGGATTCGTGATGAAGGCGTGGAGCAGCGCAGAACCTGTGGGAGCGAATTCAATCACGATGAGTGTTACAGCCCACGCATTTGCGTCGGATGTACGGGCCTCTCGCGAATGAATTCGCTCTCACAGGGTTGACTCCATATTCAGCGAACCTTGCCCTCTGAAGCTTTCAACGCCTCCTTGTCAAAATCATCCACATCGATGACCTTGCGCCGTGCCGCTTCGGCTGCGCGCAGTTTCTCGGCTTCGACCGGTTGCAGTACGCCGACATTGAGCGCCGCGTCGATCACGTGTTCGCCGCCAGCGGCCTTGACCTGACCGCTCTTGATCCCGTGATGCAGCTTGCTGTGCAGCGCCTTGACGCCGGTAAGCAGATCCGCCGCGTGCTGCAGCGCGCCCACCGGGTCGTTTTCCGAGGTCGGGCGATAGCAACCGGCGAGCACCGATTCCAGCGCGGGATCGCCCTTGCCGCGCCCGATGATAGCCGCGACCTCGGCATCCAGCGCGTCCGATGGGCCTTTGTGACGACGGCCCAGAGGGAACACGATGACCCGCAGCAGAGCGCCGAGAATCCGATTCGGGAAGTTGCTGAGCAGCTCATCCAGCGCACGCTCCGACTCGCCGAGGGCTTCTTCCATGGACCAGCGGAACAACGGCACCAGCGCCTCTGGGTAATCCAGATCGTGATAACGCTTGAGTGCCGCCGAAGCCAGGTACAGGTGACTCAGCACATCGCCAAGGCGTGCCGACAGACGCTCGCGGCGTTTCAATTCACCACCGAGCAACATCATGCTCAAGTCGGCAAGCATCGCAAAGGCCGCGGCCTGACGGTTGAGCGCGCGGAAATAACCTTGGCTCAGGCGATCCCCCGGCATGCTTTCAAAGTGACCCAGACCAAGGTTAAGCACCAGCGTGCTGGCGGCATTGCGTACTGCGAAGCCGATGTGTTGCAGCAGTAAATCGTCGAATTCCACTACGGCGCGATCATGATCCTCACGTCCTGCGAGGGCCATTTCCTTCAACACGAATGGATGGCAGCGGATTGCACCTTGGCCGAAGATCATCAGGTTCCGTGACAGGATGTTCGCGCCTTCCACGGTGATGAAGATCGGCGCGCCTTGCCACGAACGCCCCAGATAATTGTTCGGGCCCATGATGATGCCCTTGCCGCCGTGCACGTCCATCGCGTGGGTAATGCACTCGCGGCCACGTTCGGTGAGGTGGTATTTCAGAATCGCCGATAACACCGACGGCTTCTCGCCCTGGTCCACGGCGTTGGCGGTTAACATGCGCGCGCTGTCCATCAGCCAGGCGTTGCCGCCGATGCGTGCCAGGGATTCCTGAATGCCCTCGAAAGCCGCGAGCGGCACGTTAAATTGCTCGCGAATCTGCGTGTACTGGCCGGTCACGAGACTGGTGTATTTGGCGGCGCCGGTTCCGACCGCAGGCAGGGAAATCGAACGGCCCACTGACAGACAATTCATCAGCATCATCCAGCCCTTGCCGAGCATGTCCTGGCCACCGATCAGGTAGTCCAGCGGGATGAACACATCCTTGCCGGAATTGGGGCCGTTCATGAAGGCGGCACCCAATGGCAGGTGACGGCGGCCGATTTCCACGCCAGGGGTGTCGGTGGGAATCAGCGCCAGGCTGATGCCCAGATCCTCTTGCTCGCCCAACAGATGCTCGGGATCGAATGCCTTGAATGCCAGGCCGAGCAAGGTCGCGATGGGACCCAGAGTGATATAGCGTTTTTCCCAGTTCAAGCGCAGGCCGATGACTTCTTCGCCTTGCCACTGGCCCTTGCAGATGATCCCGGTGTCGGGCATCGCACCCGCATCTGAACCGGCCAACGGGCCAGTCAGCGCAAAGCACGGAATATCGTCGCCGCGAGCCAGGCGCGGCAGGTAATGGTTGCGCTGCTCCTCAGTGCCGTAATGCAGCAGCAGTTCCGCAGGACCGAGCGAGTTCGGCACCATTACCGTGGAGGCCAAATCGCCGCTGCGGGTCGCCAGCTTCATCGCCACTTGCGAGTGGGCGTAGGCCGAGAAGCCTTTGCCGCCGTATTCCTTGGGAATGATCAGGGCGAAGAAGCCATGTTCCTTGATATGCGTCCAGGCTTCGGGCGGAAGGTCCATCGCCTGACCGATTTCCCAGTCGCTGACCAGTGCGCAGAGCTCGTTGGTCGGCCCGTCGATGAAGGCCTGTTCTTCCTCGCTCAGCTGGCTTTTCGGATAGGCGAGCAGGGTGTCCCAGTTGGGACGACCGCTGAACAGTTCGCCGTCCCACCAGACCGTACCCGCATCGATGGCATCGCGTTCGGTTTCGGACATCGGCGGCAGCACTTTCTGAAACCAGGCGAACATCGGCGCGCTGAAATATTTGCGACGCAGATCAGGCAGGACTAGAGGCAGCGCCACCGCCAGCCACAGGAGCCACGGGATGATCATCCAGCCATGGGCATGACTGAAAGCACCCATCGCCAACAGGTAAACCGCCACGATACCCAAGGCAGGGAAGGGGGCGACGCGCCGATGAGCCAGCCAGGCCACGCCTAGCACCAGAATCACGATCCACAACAACAGCATAAGATTCCCTCCGAGATGACGGCGAAACGGAGCGCCATCGACACCACGGGCAGCCGCTCTGGCCCGCGCATCGTTAGTGACCCCACGCCCTCGGTGGAGTTCGAGCGCTGGCCGATGCGCTTGAAGATGTGGCTCGAATACCCCCTTCGGGACGCAGTCGGAGTAGACTTGCCGCCCGCAGGCATATGCCGGCAATGGATGTCAGCGCACGGATACATCCCTAATTTCGAGGGAGGCCGACGCCCAGAAACATTCGTCCAACGTTCAACACATGCTGCGGTCGAAGCAGAATCGGCGCTAACAGCGTTAGATTAATAACCACTATCAATAGAACTCGCTGTACTTGCGCGGGCTCGACAAGCAACATTGTCAGCTTCGCCAGATTTGCAACGGATTGTTTCGAGGTAGCGGTGTCGCGGCCCGGATCAGTGCGATAGCCAGGCTTTTGTATTCGTATTTTTCTTCCTTTCCTTTTATTGGTGTGTTTTCAGTCATGAGTTCAGCTCTGTCCATCCGGCAGCTAACCAAGACCTACGGCAACGGTTTCCAGGCCCTCAAGGGTATCGATCTGGATGTTGCCGAGGGTGATTTCTTCGCATTGCTCGGCCCAAACGGCGCCGGCAAATCCACCACCATCGGGATCATCTCGACGCTGGTCAACAAGACCACGGGCACGGTGAACATCTTCGGTCATGACCTGGATCGCCACCCGGCGCAGCTCAAGCGCTCGATCGGCGTGGTGCCCCAGGAGTTCAACTTCAACCAGTTCGAGAAGACCTTCGACATCGTCGTGACTCAGGCCGGCTACTATGGCATCCCGCCGAAGATCGCCAAGGAGCGCGCCGAGCAGTATCTGACCCAACTGGGCTTGTGGGACAAGCGCAGCGTGCCGTCGCGTTCGCTGTCCGGCGGCATGAAGCGTCGTCTGATGATTGCCCGCGCGCTGATCCACGAGCCGCGCCTGCTGATCCTCGATGAGCCGACCGCGGGCGTCGATATCGAGCTGCGCCGATCGATGTGGACCTTCCTCACCGAATTGAACGAGAAGGGCATCACCATCATCCTCACCACGCACTATCTGGAAGAGGCTGAGCAGCTGTGCCGCAACATCGGCATCATCGATCAAGGCACGATCGTCGAAAATACCGGCATGAAGACCTTGCTCAACAAGCTGCATGTCGAGACCTTTCTGCTGGACCTGAGGGATCCGATGCGCACCGCGCCGCAGCTCACGGGCTACCCGTCGCGGCTAGTGGATGACCACACGCTGGAAGTGCAGGTCGATAAAACCATCGGCATCACCGCGTTGTTCAGCCAACTGGCGCTGCAGAACGTTCAGGTCTTGAGCCTGCGCAATAAAACCAACCGCCTTGAGGAACTGTTCGTGGGCCTGGTCGAAAAAAATCTGGCGAAGGTGGCGGTATGAGTTCGGAATTGCGCCCCAACCTGATCGCCTTGAACACCATCGTGTACCGCGAAGTCCGTCGTTTCATGCGGATCTGGCCGCAGACCCTGCTGCCGCCCGCGATCACCATGGTTCTGTACTTTGTGATCTTCGGCAACCTGATTGGCCGGCAGATCGGCGATATGGGCGGCTTCACCTACATGCAATACATCGTGCCGGGCCTGATCATGATGTCGGTGATCACCAACTCGTACGGCAACGTGGTTTCCAGTTTCTTCGGCGCCAAGTTCCAGCGCTCGGTGGAGGAACTGATGGTATCGCCGGTGTCGCCGCACACGATTCTGATTGGCTACACCCTCGGTGGCATGCTGCGCGGGTTGATGGTTGGCGTCATCGTCACCATTCTCTCGATGTTTTTCACTGACCTGCAGGTGCATCACTTGGGCGTGACCATCGTCGTAGTGGTGTTGACGGCGACGATCTTCTCGCTGCTGGGCTTCATCAACGCGGTGTTCGCGCGCAATTTTGACGACATCTCGATCATCCCGACCTTCGTGCTGACGCCGCTGACCTACCTGGGCGGGGTGTTCTACTCGATCAACCTGCTGCCGCCGTTCTGGCAGACCGTCTCGCTGGCCAATCCGGTGCTGCACATGGTCAACGCCTTCCGCTTCGGGATTCTGGGTGTGTCGGACATCAGGATCAGCGTCGCCCTGGCGTTCATGATCGTTGCGACCATCGTCCTGTATCTGGGCTGCGCGCGGTTGCTGGTCAGCGGGCGCGGTATGCGACAGTAGCATCCCCTCACGGATCTACCTGCCAGGCATGCAACACACCGTGGGAGCGAATTCATTCGCGATGGGGCGTACAACCGATACATAGCTTTCGGCGGGAAGATTTTCGCGAATGAATTCGCTCCCACAGTTGAGCCCGCGCCAGGCCCACTCTTCGCGGTGCGCCTGGGATTTCTGTGGGAGCGAATTCATTCGCGATGGGGCGTACAGCCGATACATGGCTATCGGCAGAACGATTTTTCGCGAATAAATTCGCTCCCACAGTTGAGTCCGCGGCAAGCCCACTCTTCGCGGCGCCCTTGGGATCTCTGTGGGAGCGAATTCATTCGCGATGGGCGTACAGCCGATACATAGCTTCCGGCAGGACGATTTTTCGCGAATAAATTCGCTTCCACAGTTCAATTGCGTTTCTGTTTTCGCGCGCTCCACTGCCGTCCTACCCACCAGCGCCAGTACGCCATCGTCCCGAAATACCCCACCAGCCCCAGCAGCACTCCCGCGACCACCGAGCCCAGCAGAAACGGCTGCCACAGCGTCGATAATTGCCCGCTGATCCACTCCCAGCTCATTTCATCCGCAAAGCTGCGCGGCGGCAGGCCCATGAGCAGGGCACCGATCTTGTAAGTGCAATAGAACACTGGTGGCATGGTCAGCGGGTTAGTCAGCCAGCACAAACTCACCGCAATGGGCATGTTCGCGCGTACCCAGATCGCCAGAAACGCCGCCAGCAACATCTGTAATGGCATGGGCATTAGGGCTGCGAATAAACCGACCCCCATGGCCCTCGCCACCGAATGGCGATTGAGGTGCCACAGATTCGGGTCGTGCAACAGCTTGCCGAGAAAGCGTAAGGATTTATGTTCCCGGATGCTGTTCGGATCGGGCATGTACCGTTTGATCAGGCGACGTGGCATACAGGAAATCCGGGGCTTGGGGCGGGGAATTCGGGCCAGTATGCATGGATAGTCACAGATGGAAATTCAGACATTGTGACAATTAATAAATGTGCGGCCCGCTCAGTGCGCTAAGCCATGAGGGTGAATTTAATCGCTCGATAAAGGAAAGCCTGATGCGCACAGGGATGGTGGCGCTTGCGCTGGGTATGCTGGTCCTGCGTTTTTTGCCGGCATTACCGCCGGTCTGGTTGATGCTGGCGATGCCGGTGGTAGCGCTGATGCTGCTGCCGTTTCGCAGCTACCCACTGGCGTTGTTTCTGTTCGGGTTGACGTGGGCGAGCGTGTCGGCCAAGTCCGCGCTGGACGACCGCCTGCCCGAACGACTCGACGGGCAGACGCTCTGGATCGAAGGCAAAATCGTGGGCTTGCCCCATAGCGCCGATGGCGTGGTGCGTTTCCAGCTGCAAGAGCCCATTTCGCGCCGCACACCTCTGCCCGAACGGATGCGCATCGCGTGGTACGGCGGTCCCGCGCTAAACAGTGGCGAGCACTGGCGGCTGGCGGTCAAGCTTAAGCGTCCTGGTGGCCTGACCAACCCCGGCGCGTTCGACTATGAAGCCTGGCTGCTGGCTCAACGCATCGGCGCCACGGGTACGGTGGTCGATGGGCAGTTGCTCAAACCATCATCAGAACCTTGGCGTGACCGGATTCGACAGCGCTTGTTGGCGGTCGATGCTCAGGGGCATGAAGGTGGGCTGGCGGCGTTGGTGCTCGGCGATGATTCCGGCCTGAGTCCCGCGGCCTGGCAGGTGTTGCAGGACACCGGCACCGTGCATCTTCTGGTGATTTCCGGCACCCACATCGGCCTGCTCGCCGGTCTGCTCTACGGCCTGGTCGCAGGACTGGCGCGCTGGGGCCTGTGGCCGCGATCGCTGCCTTGGCTGCCCGCTGCGTGTGTTCTGGCCTTCAGCGGCGCGTTGACGTACGGATTTCTGGCCGGATTCGAAGTACCGGTGCAGCGTGCCTGCATCATGCTCGGGCTGGTGCTGCTCTGGCGTCTGCGCTTCCGTCATCTGGGCGTGGTCCTGCCGCTGATGATTGCGCTGAATCTAGTGCTGATCGTCGAACCGCTGATCAGCCTGCGGCCAGGGTTCTGGTTGTCCTTCGGCGCCGTGGCGATTCTGATGTTGATTTTCAGCGCACGGCTCGGCGCCTGGAGCTGGCTGCGCGGCTGGTCGCGGGCACAGTGGCTGATCGCGCTTGGCTTACTGCCGATACTGCTCGCGCTGAATCTGCCGGTCAGCCTGAGCGGTCCGCTGGTGAATCTGGTAGCGGTGCCCTGGGTTAGCGTTCTCATCCTGCCGCTGGCGCTGTTCGGCACGTTCTTTCTGGCGATTCCGCCGATTGGCGAGAGCTTGCTCTGGTTGGCGGGTGGCTCGATGGACGGGCTCTTTCGGTTTCTGAATCTGACGGCCGAGATCATTCCCGCGTGGACCGGACCTGCCGTGCCGCTCTGGGTCTGGCCGCTGAGTCTGCTTGGCACACTGCTGCTTCTGCTGCCCAGTGGCGTGCCATTGCGCCCGTTGGGTTGGCCAATGTTGCTGCTGTGCGTGTTTGCGCCGCAGAAAAGCATCCCCGAGGGTGAAGTCCAAGTGCTGCAGCTGGATGTCGGTCAAGGGCTGGCGATTCTGCTGCGCACCCGTGATCATGCGCTGCTGTATGACGCCGGCCCGCGCTTCGGCGAATTCGACATTGGCGAGCGTGTGGTGCTGCCAACGATTCGTCGCGCCGGAATCAGGCAGCTGAACCTGATGCTGCTCAGTCATGCCGACGCCGATCATGCCGGTGGGGCGTTGGCGATCCAGCAAGCGTTGCCGGTGTCGAGAATCCTGGGCGGCGACATCGAGCGAATGTCGCCGGCGCTGGCAGTGGAGCCTTGTCGAAACGGTGAGACATGGACCTGGGATGAAGTGACCTTTTCCACCTGGATCTGGGAGCAGGCGGCCGAGGGCAATCAGGCCTCTTGCGTGCTGAGTGTCGAGGCCGGCGGCGAGCGTCTGTTATTGACCGGAGATATCGACATCCACGCCGAACGCGCGATGCTGGAGCAGGGTTTCGACGTGCGCGCCCACTGGCTGCAGGCACCGCATCACGGCAGCCGCACTTCATCCTCCAAGCGCTTTCTGCAGGCCGTTTCCCCTCGTGGCGTGCTGATCTCTCGCGGCAGAAACAACGCGTTCGGCCACCCGCATCCGCTGGTGATGTCGCGCTATCGCTGGCTCAACCTGGAGACTCACGACAGCGCCGAACTCGGGGCCATCACCCTGCAGTTAGGGACCTTCGGCGAAGTGCGCGGCGAGCGCGCGGTTCGACGCTTCTGGCGTGAATGAAATGACAGTTATTCATCGGGTTCGGTGAGTCGGCGATGCTATGTGCCGACCGTATGTTAGAGTAGCGCCACTTTTTTTCAGGGGGTGGTTGCTGTGTGGGAGCTGGTCAAATCAGGTGGCTGGATGATGCTACCGATCATTTTGAGTTCCATCGCCGCCGTCGGGATCATCATCGAGCGTCTGTGGACCTTGCGCGCCAGCCGCATCACACCACCGCATCTGCTCGGTCAGGTATGGCGCTGGATTCAGGACAAGCAACTGAGTAGCGATAAACTCAAGGAACTGCGCGCCGATTCGCCGCTGGGTGAGATCCTCGCCGCTGGCCTGGCCAATTCCCGTCATGGTCGCGAGATCATGAAAGAGTGCATCGAAGAGGCCGCCGCCCGGGTCATTCACGAGCTGGAACGCTACCTGCCGATTCTCGGCACCATTGCCGCGATGGCGCCACTGCTGGGGCTATTGGGCACCGTGCTCGGCATGATCGACATTTTCAGTTCGTTCACCAGCAGCGGCATGACCGGCAATGCAGGCATGCTCGCCGGCGGTATCGCCAAGGCGCTGATCTGTACCGCCTCGGGTCTGACCGTCGCCATTCCGACGATCTTCTTCCATCGCTATCTGCAAAGCCGCGTCGACGAGCTAGTAGTCGGCATGGAGCAGGAAGCGATCAAGCTGGTGGAAGTGGTGCAGGGCGATCGCGATGTCGACCTGACCGACGCCAAGCCTGACCTCAAGGCCGCCGCTCGTGGCGAGGGCCGCAAGAAGTGAAATTCCGCCGTCGCAAACCTCGGGAGACCATCGACATCAATCTGGTGTCGCTGATCGACGTGGTATTCATTCTGTTGCTGTTCTTCGTGGTCACGACCACCTTCACCCGCGAAACACAACTGCGTGTGGATCTGCCGCAGGCGGTGACAGGCGCCTCGGCGGACGATGCCGATAAAAAGCATGTGGACATCACCATCAATGCCGATGGCGTCTACTCGGTGAACGACACCTTGTTGGCCGACAGCAAGCTGGAAACCCTGATCGACGCGCTGCAGAAGGAGTCCGCTGGCGACACCAGCCTGCCATTGTCGATCAGCGCCGATGGCAAGACCCCGCATCAGGCAGTGATCACTGCCATGGATGCCGCGGGCAAGCTGGGTTTCGCTCATTTGCGCATGACCACTGTCGAGGCCGCATCGGCTAACTAATGGCACTGACCGACCGTTTGCTTGACGCCTGGTACAACGGCCATCCGGCGCTGACCCTGTTGCGGCCGCTGGAAGCCTTGTATCGGCGCGTGGTCGATGGCAAGCGGGCGCGTTTCATCGCCGGGCAGGGTGATATCTACAAGGCGCCAGTGCCGGTCATCGTCGTTGGCAATATCACCGTGGGCGGCACCGGCAAGACGCCGCTGATCCTGTGGATGATCGATCACTGTCGCCAGCGCGGTGTGCGTGTGGGTGTGGTCAGCCGCGGCTATGGAGCCAAGCCGCCGAGCCTGCCGTGGCGCGTGTTGGCGCAGCAGGGCGCCGAGCAGGCGGGGGACGAGCCGTTGTTGATCGTCAAACGCACCGGCGTGCCACTGATGATCGACCCCGATCGATCCCAAGCCGTGCGCGCGTTGCTGGCCGAAGAACCGCTGGATCTGATCCTCAGCGACGACGGCCTGCAGCACTACCGCCTGGCCCGTGATCTGGAGCTGGTGCTGATCGATGCCGCACGCGGGCTGGGCAATCGCCGTTGTCTGCCCGCCGGGCCTTTGCGTGAGCCGGCCGAGCGTCTGCAAAGCGTCGATGCGCTGCTGTACAACGGCGCCAGCGAAGACCGCGAAGATGGCTATGCCTTCAGATTACGGCCCACCGCGCTGGTGAATCTGCGCAGTGGTGAGCGCCAACCTGTGAATCATTTCCCCCCAGGTCAGGCGTTGCACGCGGTGGCCGGAATCGGTAATCCACAACGTTTCTTCAACACCCTCGAAGGACTACACTGGCGGCCTGTTCCCCACGCGTTCACCGATCATGCCGAGTTCACTGCCCAGGCCTTGGCATTCACGCCGGCGCTGCCGTTGGTCATGACCGAGAAAGACGCCGTGAAATGTACATCCTTCGCGGCGGCCGACTGGTGGTACCTGGCGGTGGAAGCCGTGCCGTCCGCGGCGTTCGTCAGTTGGTTCGATTCGCAGTTAACCCGGCTTCTGCCATGACTCGCTCAGGATTTCTTATGGACACCAAATTGCTCGACATCCTCGCTTGCCCGATCTGCAAAGGTCCGCTCAAACTCAGCGCCGACAAAACCGAGCTGATCAGCAAAGGTGCGGGTCTGGCCTATCCGATTCGCGATGGCATCCCGGTGATGCTGGAAAGCGAAGCACGTACCCTGACCACCGACGAGCGTCTCGACAAATGACAGCAGCGTTTACCGTTGTGATTCCCGCGCGTTACGGCTCCAGCCGGTTTCCTGGCAAGCCACTGAAAACCATTGCTGGCAAGCCGATGATCCAGCACGTCTGGGAGCAGGCGCTTAAAAGCAGTGCCGAGCGCGTCGTAGTGGCCACTGACGATCAGCGCATCGTCGAAGCCTGCCAGGGGTTCGGTGCCGAGGTGCTCATGACCCGCGACGACCATAACTCCGGCACTGACCGCCTGGCCGAAGTGGCGTCTCTGTTGGGCTTGGCCGACGACGCCATCGTGGTCAACGTGCAAGGCGATGAGCCGATGATTCCACCGGCGGTGATCGATCAGGTCGCTGACAATCTGGCCGCGCATCCTGAAGCGCGCATGTCGACCCTGGCCGAACCTATCGATGACGTCACCGCGTTGTTCAACCCGAACGTGGTCAAGGTCAGCTCGGACATCAATGGTCTGGCGCTGACCTTCAGTCGCGCCCCGCTGCCGTGGGCACGAGACGCACTGGCCAGGAGCCGTGATCAATTGCCGGAAGGCGTGCCATACCGTCGCCATATCGGCATCTACGCCTATCGTGCCGGCTTCCTGCATGACTTCGTCAGTTGGGGCCCGTGCTGGCTGGAAAACACCGAAAATCTCGAACAGCTGCGGGCCCTCTGGCACGGCGTGCGCATCCATGTCGCCGATGCGCTGGAAGCACCACCGGCCGGGGTTGATACCGCTGAAGACCTGGAGCGCGTAAGGCGCTTGCTGGAGGTTTGACGGTCATGCCGCGCTATGTCCAGGTGCCGTTCGTGCGGGTCCCCATATGAGTCTGCAGATTCAATCCAATGTCTCGCTCAAGCCCTTCAATACCTTCGGCGTGGATGTTCGCGCTCGGTTGTTCGCTGAAGCGCATACCGACGCAGACGTTCGCGAGGCCCTGGCCTACGCGGCAGAGCACAAGCTCGAGTTGCTGGTGATCGGTGGCGGCAGCAATCTGCTGCTGACCGCTGACATCGACGCGCTGGTGCTGCGGATGGCCAGTCGCGGCATTCACATTGCCCACGAAGACTGCGGCGCTGCGATCATCGAAGCGGAGGCGGGTGAGCCCTGGCATCCATTCGTTCAGGAAATGCTGGCGCGAGGTTTGTCGGGCCTGGAGAACCTTAGCCTGATCCCTGGCACCGTCGGCGCTGCACCCATGCAGAACATTGGCGCCTACGGGGTCGAGCTGAAGGATGTTTTCGACAGCCTGATTGCGCTGGATCGCCAGACCGGCGAAACGCGGGAGTTCTCACTGGCGGACTGCGCTTTTGGCTATCGCGACAGCGTGTTCAAACACCAGGTTGGCCGTTGGCTGATTCTGCGAGTGCGCTTTCGTTTGAGCTTTGCCGCCAAGCTGAATCTGGAATATGGCCCGGTGCGTCAGCGCTTGCAGGAGCAGGGCATCAAGGAGCCGACGCCGATTCACGTCAGCCGGGCAATCTGCGCGATTCGTAGCGAGAAACTGCCGGATCCCGCGCAGCTCGGCAACGCCGGCAGTTTCTTCAAGAATCCGCTGATCTCCGCCGAGCTGGCTGCGCGCATTCGCGACACTCATCCTGGCGTGGTGGCCTATCCTCAGGCTGATGGCCAGGTCAAGCTGGCTGCAGGCTGGCTGATCGAACAGGCCGGCTGGAAGGGCTTTCGTGACGGCGATGCCGGCGTGCATGCCTTGCAATCATTGGTGCTGGTCAACTATGGCGCGGCGTCCGGGCGTGAGTTGCTGAATCTGGCAAAAAGGATTCAGGCCGATATCCTTGAACGTTTTGGGGTCTCGCTGGAAATGGAGCCTAACCTCTACTGAAGTGGGGGCGAGCTATTCTGGCTTGGCCCTGGGCCTTCGCTCTGTAAGACACATCTTGGATTGGAGGCAGAGCATGAGTCAGACCCTGTGCGCCATCGTCCTCGCAGCCGGTCAGGGGACCCGTTATGGGGCCGTGGCCGGGGCTCATCGCAACAAGCTCCTGGCGCAATGCACGGGGCGCGATGGTATAGAGCGCTCCGTGCTCGAACATGTTCTGGTCAGTTTGGGCGCAGTCGTCGACAAGATCGTGCTGCTCACCCGTCCCCACTATTCCAGTGTCGCCGAACTGGGTTTGCGCCACGGCTGTGAGGTGGTGGTGCTGGATTCGCCGGGTATGGGCGACAGCATCGCGGCTGCCGTATCGGCGGGGCCTGACCATCGTGGCTGGCTGATTGCGCTAGGCGATATGCCGTTCATTCATCTGGATAGCCTCAAGCGAGTTGCTGAATCCCTGGAGCCGGACGCGATCAGCGTGCCGGTATATAACGGTGCGTACGGGCATCCGGTGGGTTTTGGTCGCGGCTTCGGGCCCGCATTGATGGGGCTGGCAGGGGAGAAAGGCGCGAAGCGGTTGTTCAAGGGGGCGAGGGTAAACGAGGTGGTGGTGGACGATCCTGGTGTGCTTTGGGATGTGGATGTGCCCTCGGCGCTGGATTTCAACCCGTAGCCGCGCTCCTGCAGCAGCGCATCTAACAGGTACAAAAAAGCCCCACCTGCTCGCACAGGTGGGGCTTTTATTTACTTAAGATTACAAAAGCGGCTTAGGCTCTTTGCTTTCTTCTGCCTCTTCACCGTGCGCGTTCACCGTTTCCTTGACCGGTGTAACGTGCTTTTCGGCCGGCGCAGGTGTGACGGCGGCGTCTGCAGCAGGTGCATCGACCTTTGAAGCGGCGGCGTTAGCTTCGGCTTCTTTCTGCAGGCGCTCGGCCTCCAGACGACGACGGCGAACTTCGCGAGGATCGTTCGGTGCGCGACCGGTGCTGGCCATCGGCAGGACAGGCTTTTCAGCTGCGACTGTCGCGGGTGCCGGAGCAGGCTCGACAGCCACTGGGGCTGCGACGATTTCCGGCGCGGCGGTCTGGGTCGGTGCTTCGACAACCGGGGTTTCTACCGCAGGCTTTTCAGCTTCCGGCTCAGAGGCTTTCGGCGCTTCTACAGGTGTTGCTGGCGCTTCGGCGACCGGTGCTGTAGCTGGAGCTGCAACAACGGGGGCTTCCGCGGCAACCGGGGCTTCGGAGACAACAGGCGCTTCCACCGCAGCAGGAGTTTCTTCAACATGCTCGGCTTTGGCAGCAGCTTTCACCTGACGCTCGAACGGGCTCAGGGAAGCATCGAACTGTGCCACTTCGACTTCAGGCATGACCGAACGCTTGGTGGCAGCCTGCGTTTCCACAACCGGAGTTTCAACGACAGGGGCCTGCACCGCTGGCGTTTCAGCTGTCTCGGCTGGAGCCGCTTCAACCGCCGGGGTTTCGACCGCAGCTGTTGCGCGCTCAGCCTGACGATGAGCGTCGGCTTCTGCCGGGGCGCTGATTACGGTTTGCGCGACAGCAGCCGTTACAGCCAGGCCAGCCGCGACTTCCGCGCTGTTGCCTTCGCTGCGAACGTTTTCGTTCGAAGTTTCAGCAGCTTCTTCTGCGGCTTCACCTTCTGCGCCTTCGATCACATCACCGTTGGCATCACGCTGACGCTCACGACGGTTGCTGCGACGACGCTGGCCACGGGAACGGCGACGGGGGCGATCGCCTTCGGCGTGCTCCTGGTTGTCGTCCTGCTGCTCGTCGTTGTTCAGCAGTGTTTCGTCTTCAGCGGCTGCAGCCTGCTCGGCGCGTGGTTGACGCTCTTCGCGTGGCGGACGCGGCTGGCGCTCTTCACGCGGAGCGCGCTCAGGGCGTTCTTCGCGAGGCACGTTGACGGCCGGGGCGGCATCCAGTGGCTCACGCAGTTCACGCACGCGCTCTTCACGCGGCTTGCGGTCTTCACGGCCGGCGCGCGGTGCGCGTTCAGCACGTGCCGGACGTTCTTCGCGCGGCGCTGCGGTTTCGTCACGGGCTTCACGTGGCTCACGGGCAGCGCGTTCTTCACGCGGTGCACGCTCTTCACGAGGCGCACGCTCTTCGCGCGGTGCGCGTTCTTCACGCTCGGCACGAGGGGCACGTTCTTCACGCGGTTTGCGTTCTTCATCACGGCGGCCGTTACGGCTGCGGCTCTGCTGGCGACCGTTGCGGCGTTCTTCGTTGCGCGCAGGCCGCTCGGCAGCCGGTTTTTCAACCACTGCGGCCGGGGCCGCGGGCTCTTCCTTGGTAGCGAACAGGCTGACCAGTGATTTCACCAGACCTTTGAAGAGGCTTGGCTCATGGGCCACTGGGGCCGGAGCGACCGGAGCGGCGACTTCGGTTGGAACCGGAGCGTTGGCGCGCGCTGGGGCAGTCTTGACCGCTGCTTCCTGGCGAACCAGCGTGCGGGTCGCGGCCGCGGGCTGAACTTCCTCCACTTCGGCGGCTGCGGCAGCGATTTCGTAGCTGGACTGCAGGCTGTGGGCTTCTGGGCTGTCATCGCGCAGACGCTGCACTTCGAAGTGCGGCGTTTCGAGATGATCGTTCGGCAGAATGATGATGCGTGCACGGGTGCGCAGTTCGATCTTGGTGATCGAGTTGCGTTTTTCGTTGAGCAGGAACGCGGCGACCGGGATCGGCACTTGGGCGCGCACTTCGGCAGTACGGTCTTTCAGTGCTTCTTCTTCGATCAGGCGCAGGATCGCCAGCGAAAGCGATTCGACATCACGGATGATGCCGGTACCGTTGCAACGCGGGCAGACGATACCGCTGCTTTCGCCCAGGGATGGGCGCAGGCGCTGACGGGACATTTCCAGCAGACCGAAGCGCGAGATGCGGCCAACCTGCACGCGGGCGCGATCGGCTTCCAGGCTTTCGCGGACTTTCTCTTCCACGGCGCGCTGGTTCTTGGCGGGGGTCATGTCGATGAAGTCGATGACGATCAGGCCGCCGATGTCGCGCAAACGCAGTTGACGGGCGATTTCCTCAGCCGCTTCAAGGTTGGTCTGCAGGGCGGTTTCTTCGATGTCGCTGCCTTTGGTGGCGCGTGCCGAGTTGATGTCGATGGACACCAGTGCTTCGGTTGGATCGATGACGATGGAGCCGCCGGAAGGCAGTTCGACGACGCGCTGGAAGGCGGTTTCGATTTGGCTTTCGATCTGGAAGCGGTTGAACAGCGGAACGCTGTCTTCGTACAGCTTGATCTTGCTGGCGTACTGCGGCATCACCTGACGGATGAAGGTCAGGGCTTCTTCCTGGGCTTCGACGCTGTCGATCAGCACTTCACCGATGTCCTGGCGCAGGTAATCGCGGATGGCGCGGATGATGACGTTGCTTTCCTGGTAGATCAGGAAGGGTGCGGCGCGATCCTGGGACGCTTCCTTGATGGCGGTCCACAGTTGCAGCAGGTAATCGAGGTCCCACTGCATTTCTTCGCTGCTGCGGCCAAGGCCGGCAGTACGGACGATCAGGCCCATGTCGGCAGGAGCGATCAGGCCGTTCAGCGCTTCACGCAGTTCGTTGCGCTCTTCGCCTTCGATGCGGCGGGAGATGCCGCCGGCACGCGGATTGTTCGGCATCAGCACCAGATAACGACCGGCCAGACTGATGAAAGTGGTCAGGGCCGCGCCCTTGTTGCCACGTTCTTCTTTCTCGACCTGGACGATGACTTCCTGGCCTTCGCTCAGGACGTCCTTGATGTTGACACGACCTTCCGGGGCCTTCTTGAAGTATTCGCGGGAGATTTCTTTCAGCGGCAGAAAGCCGTGACGCTCGGAGCCGAAGTCGACGAAAGCCGCTTCAAGACTGGGCTCGATTCGCGTGATCCGGCCTTTGTAGATGTTGGCCTTCTTCTGTTCGCGGGCCCCGGACTCGATGTCCAGGTCGTATAGGCGCTGGCCGTCTACCAGCGCAACACGCAACTCTTCGGGTTGAGTTGCGTTAATCAGCATTCTTTTCATGTAGTACCGTCGGTTTCCGGGCTGCCGGAAACGGCGTTCGGCACACACGACTTCTCACGGTCGGTGTCAGGGCGCGTCAGGAGTGCTTGGACACTCCAGTGTCTAGCGATATCCGGCCAGCGGGGCCGTAGTCGCGACGACGTTTCCTGCTTGCTGTGGTGACAAATGACACCCTGTCAGCAAAAGCTTTGTCAGGAGGAGGAATCAACCATCGGTAGCGGACGATATGAAGCGTCTTGAATAAAGCCTTTTGCTACACAGTCCGACGGTTGTGCGTCTCCACCCCACACGTATCCCTGATAATTCGGGTGCTGCCGCGCGCTGAATCCGCAGCGGGTTTGCATTTACGCGATCTTCGATGGGAAGTTCGCGCCTCATGGCTCAAATTAAGGCGTGGTTTCCGAAGTATTCGCCCGGAGTGATCGCCAGCGACTGCACTTTGTGAACTGGCCTTGAACGTGGGCCTCGACGGCGAGTGTTTCACTCTGCGGTCGGGCTTGTTTCAGGCCTCATGTCACCTGCGCTCGTTACGCTCACCGATCTTCCGTTGTCACCGAAAGCCTCGTAGGACGGCCTCGCGCCCTCGTGAATTGCGTTGGTCAGGGCCGGTTGTCATACCGTTTGTCCTCTGCCCAGGCCGCTTTTGGCGGCGTTCGCGACTATAGCAGCAATCATTAAGTGCTTCAAATCCATAAAAAATTGTTATGATTTGCGCCATGACGAATATCACCCCCCCAACCCCCGGCGTCCAGCTGGTAGAGGTTGCGCCGGAACTTGCCGGTCAACGCATCGATAATTTTCTGATCACGTACCTCAAGGGTGTTCCCAAGACCTTGATTTACCGCATATTGCGCAAAGGCGAAGTGCGAGTGAACAAGGGGCGGATCAAACCCGAGTACAAGCTCCAGGCGGGCGACATCGTGCGCGTTCCACCCGTGCGGGTGCCTGAGCGCGATGAACCTGTGCCGGTGGCACAAGGTCTGTTGCAGCGCCTGGAGGCAGCCATTGTCCACGAAGACAAAGGCCTGATTGTACTCAACAAGCCCGCTGGCATTGCGGTTCACGGCGGAAGCGGTCTGAGTTTCGGCGTCATCGAAGCCTTTCGTCAGTTGCGTCCCGACGCCAAGGAGCTCGAGTTGGTACATCGTCTGGACCGCGACACTTCCGGCCTGCTAATGATTGCGAAAAAACGCAGCATGTTGCGTCATCTGCATGAGCAGTTGCGCGGCGATGGCGTCGATAAACGCTATATGGCGCTGGTTCGCGGTAACTGGCCGACCTCGCAGAAACAGGTTCGCGCGCCCTTGCTCAAGAGCAATCTGCGCTCCGGCGAACGCATGGTCGAGGTCAATGAAGAGGGCAAGGAGGCGTTGACCCTGTTCAAGGTACTGCGCCGCTTCGGCGATTTCGCGACGATGATTGAGGCGCGGCCGATTACCGGACGTACCCATCAGATTCGCGTGCATGCGCTGCACGCCGGCCACAGCATCGCCGGTGACAGCAAATACGGCGATGAAGACTTCACCCGAGAGATTCGCGATCTGGGTGGCAAGCGTCTGTTCCTGCATGCTTATGCCCTTACCGTACCGCTGCCTGATGGTGGCGAGCTGAAACTGGAAGCGCCCGTCGATGAGATGTGGGCCAAGACCGTGGAGCGATTGTTGAGTGCGCCCTGATTACGAGCTGCTGATTTTCGACTGGGATGGCACGCTATCCGATTCCATTGGTCGTATCGTCGATGCCATGCGCCAGGCCGCCATCCTTGCAGGTCGTCCGGTGCGTGACGATCTGGCCATCAAGGGCATCATCGGCCTGGGTTTGCCCGAAGCGATTCGCACCTTGTATCCGACTATCACGGCCAATGACCTGATCGATTTCCGCCAGCATTACGCCGACAGTTACATGGCTATGGATGCAGAGCCGTCGAAGCTGTTCGAGGGTGTGCTGGAGTCGCTGGAAGCGTTTCGCGCCGAGGGCTATCGCATGGCGGTGGCGACCGGTAAGGCGCGGCGCGGCCTGGATCGCGTACTCAAGGCCCATGGCTGGCTCGATTACTTCGACGCTACCCGTGCTGCCGATGAAACCGCGAGCAAGCCCGATCCGCTTATGCTCAACGAAATCTTGCAGCATTGCGGTGTTGCACCGCAAAAGGCGCTGATGATTGGTGATGCGTCGTTCGATCTGCTGATGGCGCGTAATGCCGGGATGGATTCGGTGGCGGTGGGGTATGGTGCGCAGGCGCTGGACTCCCTGCAGCAGTACGAGCCGCGGCTGGCGATCAGGCATTTTTCCGAATTGCGTACCTGGCTGGGTGCGCGGACTGCCGAATCTTCGTTGTTGGGGTAACTGATTTATGTCGGACGAATGGAAGTCACCATCTTCGCAAGAGCGCGACGATTCAGGTGATGCAAAAAGCTGGAAGCTGCTGGAAAAAACACTGCTGGCGAATGTTCAGGAGCATCGCCGCACCCGCCGTTGGGGGATTTTCTTCAAGTCTCTGACCTTCATTTACCTGTTCGTGGCGCTGGCCATGTTCTCGCCGCTGATGGACTTCGGCAAAAGCGCCTCGCGCAAGACCAGTCACACGGCGTTGATCGAAGTGAAAGGCATGATTGCCGACACCGAAGCGGCGAGCGCTGACAATATTGTCGGCAGCCTGCGGGCGGCCTTCGATGACGAGAAGACCAAAGGCGTGATCCTGCGCATCAACAGCCCTGGTGGCAGCCCGGTGCAGTCAGGCTACATCTACGATGAAATCCGCCGCCTGCGCGCGAAGAAACCGGACATCAAGGTATACGCAGTGATCACTGACCTGGGGGCCTCGGGCGCCTATTACATCGCCAGCGCTGCCGATCAGATCTACGCCGACAAGGCGAGTCTGGTGGGCTCCATTGGTGTGACCGCAGCCGGGTTCGGTTTCGTGGGCACCATGGAGAAGCTGGGTGTCGATCGTCGCACCTATACGTCCGGCGAGCACAAGGCGTTCCTTGATCCGTTCCAGCCGCCAAAGCCTGATGAGACGGCCTTCTGGCAAAACGTTCTGGACACCACTCACAAGCAGTTCATCGCCAGTGTGAAGGCGGGGCGCGGTGACCGCCTGAAGGATAAGGACCACCCAGAGCTGTTTTCCGGTCTGGTCTGGACCGGTGAGCAGGCTGTCGCGTTAGGGCTGGTAGATGGTCTTGGCAGTGCCAGTTATGTGGCTCGCGACGTGATCGGCGAGAAAGAAATGGTCGACTACACCGTGCAGGAGTCGCCGTTTGATCGTTTCTCGAAGAAACTGGGTTCCAGCGTTGCCGAGCAAATCGCGATGTGGGCAGGCTTCAATGGGCCTTCGCTGCGCTGACGGTGTTGTGGATTAACGCAAAACCCGGCCATTTGGTCGGGTTTTTCGTGTCGATCATTAGCCTGTCAGGGAATATCCACGCCTTCGGCCACCAACATATCCACCAGCCTTATTAAAGGAAGGCCGATCAGGCTGGTGGCGTCTGCGCCTTCGGTGCTGCGAAACAGACTCACGCCCAGGCCTTCGGCCTTGAAGCTGCCTGCGCAGTCATAGGGTTGCTCGGCGTGCAGGTAGCGGCTGATGCGCGCCTTATCCAGCTCGCGCATATGGACGGTGAAAGGCACGCAATCAACCTGGCACTGCCCGGTACGGCTGTTATACAGCGCAAGGCCGGTCAGAAAGCTCACGCTTTTGCCGCTGCTGTCGCTCAGCTGCTGCAAGGCGCGCTCGTAAGTATGGGGTTTGCCGAGAATCTGCTCGCCCAGCACCGCCACCTGATCGGAGCCGATGATCAGATGGTCGGGAAATTGGGTCGCCAGGGCCATGGCTTTTTCCTTGGCAAGGCGCTTGACCAATACCGTCGCCGACTCCTGCGGGCGGCGGCTTTCATCGATATCCGGCGACGCGCAGACGAACGGCAGGCGCAGGCGATCGAGCAATTCCCGGCGATAAGGCGAGCTGGAGGCGAGGAGCAGAGGCAGCATGGGGTTCTCCGAAACATGAAAGTCGAGTGTAATCAGCAGGTCAGGTTGCGAACAGCCCTGAATTTCCTTTGACAGCCGCCGGGGTCGTCCCTAGAATGCTGCGCCTATGTTGAATGACCCGATTCCACCTCACGTTGACCCGCGCAAATTAGCTGATCGTGGCACTACTCTTAAGGGAGAGGTGCTGCTGGCTGATTTGGAGAGACTCTGCGACCCGCTTGCTGACAATCTCGGTACAGTGCAGGCGAAATTCGTTTTTGAACGAGACGAACGACGCGCCGTGGTTATCCACAGCGAAATCGACGTCGAAGTCAAAATGGTTTGCCAGCGTTGTCTTGAGCTGGTCACCCTGCCGATCCACAGCGAATGCAGTTACGCCGTGGTGAAAGAGGGTGCAAATACCCAGTCGTTGCCGAAAGGCTATGACGTGCTGGAACTCGGCGAAGATCCATTGGATCTGCAGGCGTTGATCGAGGAGGAGCTTCTGCTCGCCTTGCCCATTGTGCCTGTTCATGATCCGAAAGAATGCCAGCAGCCGGCGGGCGCCGATGAGCCCGAGCCGAGCGTGGACGAGGTAACGCGGTCCAACCCGTTCAGTGTATTGGCGCAGTTAAAGCGTGACCCAAACGTTTAGGAGTTAATCAATTATGGCTGTTCAGCAGAACAAAAAATCCCGCTCTGCCCGTGACATGCGCCGTTCGCACGACGCTCTCGAGGCTAGCACTCTGTCTGTAGAAAAAACCACCGGTGAAGTTCACCTGCGTCACCACGTATCGCCAGAAGGCGTATACCGTGGCCGTAAAGTGATCGACAAGGGCGCTGACGAGTAATTTCTTGTCCGCTCCGGTCATCGCGATCGACGCAATGGGCGGGGACTTCGGTCCCCGCAGCATTGTTCAGGCCAGCATTGCCTGCCTGCTCGCTACACCTTCGCTTCACCTGACCCTCGTCGGTCAAGCTTCCCTCCTTGAAGAGCTCATCGCACGCCACTCCGGTGTCGATCGGTCGCGCCTGCTCGTCGTCAATGCCAACGAAGTCATCACCATGGATGACCGTCCGTCCCTGGCTCTGCGCGGCAAGCCCGATTCGTCGATGCGCGTGGCGTTGCGCCTGTTGGCGGAAGGTCAGGCTCAGGCTTGTGTGAGCGCCGGCAATACCGGCGCGTTGATGGCGCTGTCGCGGTTCGTGCTCAAGACACTGCCCGGCATCGATCGTCCGGCGATGATAGCGGCCATTCCGACGCAGCGTGGCTATTGCCAGCTGCTGGATCTGGGGGCCAACGTCGATTGCAGTGCGGAAAATCTCTACCAGTTCGCGGTGATGGGCTCGGTCGCTGCCGAGGCGCTGGGCGTGGCGCGGCCAAAGATTGCATTGCTCAACATTGGTACCGAAGACATCAAGGGTAATCAGCAGGTCAAGCTGGCTGCCAGCCTCCTGCAAGCAGCGCCGGGACTCAACTACATAGGTTTCATCGAGGGCGATGGCCTGTATCGCGGCGAAGCGGATGTGGTGGTCTGCGACGGCTTCGTGGGCAATATCCTGCTTAAATCCAGCGAAGGCCTGGCGACCATGATTGGTGAGCGTATTGAAACCCTTTTCCAGCAGAATGTGCTGTCCAGGGCAGTCGGTGCGTTGGCGATGCCGTTGCTCAAACGGCTCAAGGCCGATCTGGCACCGGCGCGGCACAACGGGGCGAGCTTTCTCGGCTTGCAGGGGATTGTTGTGAAGAGCCACGGCTCCGCGGGCGTGCAGGGCTTTCAGAGCGCGATTCAGCGTGCCCTGATCGAAATACACGAGAATCTGCCAGAGCGCCTTCATGGCCGTCTGGAAGCGTTGCTATAGGTGTCTTACGCTAGAATGTGACCCTTGTGACTGCTTGGTCATCCTACTGACCATTCGCAACACTTTGAATTACCTCGCGTTCGGCATTGGCCGGACGTTCTTTTCGACGACAATAATCAGGGGCTAGTCAATGTCTGCTTCCGTCGCATTCGTCTTTCCGGGCCAAGGCTCGCAGTCCCTCGGCATGCTCGCCGAGTTGGGCGCGCAGTATCCATTGGTCCTGGACACGTTCAAAGAAGCCTCCGACGCTTTGGGTTATGACCTGTGGGCGCTGACCCAGCAGGGTCCGGAAGAAAACCTCAACCAGACCGACAAAACCCAGCCGGCCATTCTCACCGCCTCGATCGCCCTGTGGCGCCTGTGGCTGGCGGAAGGTGGCGCGCGCCCGGCGTTCGTCGCCGGTCACAGCCTGGGTGAATACAGTGCGCTGGTGGCCGCCGGCAGCCTGTCGCTGGCTGACGCAGTCAAGCTGGTGGAGCGTCGTGGCCAGTTGATGCAGGAAGCCGTGCCTGCGGGGCAGGGCGGTATGGCTGCGATTCTCGGTCTGGAAGATGCCGACGTCATCGCTGCCTGCGCCGACGCCGCTCAGGGCGAAGTGGTCAGCGCCGTGAACTTCAACTCGCCCGGTCAGGTGGTGATCGCCGGCGCCAAGGCTGCCGTCGATCGCGCCATCGAAGTGTGCAAGGCCAAGGGTGCCAAGCGCGCACTGCCGTTGCCGGTCAGCGTGCCATCCCACTGCGAGCTGATGCGCCCGGCTGCCGAGCGCTTCGCCGAGTCTATCGCCGCGATCGACTGGCAGGCGCCGCAGATCCCGCTGGTGCAGAACGTCAGCGCCAGCGTGGTTTCGGATCTGGAGACCCTTAAAAGCGATTTGCTGCAACAGCTGTACAAGCCGGTTCGCTGGGTCGAGTCAGTTCAGACACTGGCCGCCAATGGCGCATTGCAGCTGGTGGAATGCGGTCCAGGCAAGGTACTGGCCGGGCTGAACAAGCGTTGCGCCGAAGGCGTGACCACTCACAACCTCAATACCCCGGAAGCTTTCGCCGCCACCCGCGCGGCGCTGGCCTGATAAGGAGAACACCATGAGTCAGGGTAAAGTTGCACTGGTCACTGGCGCGAGTCGTGGCATTGGCCGGGCTATCGCTCTGGAACTGGGTCGTAATGGCGCAATCGTCGTGGGGACCGCGACCTCCGAGGCCGGTGCCGAGAAGATCACCGCCTACTTCAAGGAAAACGGTGTCGAAGGCTTCGGCCTGGCGCTGGACGTTGGCAGCGACGAGTCCGTCAGCGCCGCTCTGGCACAGATTCAGGAGCGTGTTGGCGCGCCGTTGATCCTGGTCAACAACGCCGGCATCACCCGTGACAACCTGATGATGCGCATGAAGGACGACGAGTGGCATGACGTCATCAACACCAACCTGAGCAGCTTGTATCGCCTGAGCAAAGGCGTTCTGCGCGGTATGACCAAGGCGCGTTGGGGCCGGATCATCAGCATCGGTTCGGTTGTGGGTGCCATGGGCAACGCCGGTCAAGTAAACTACGCCGCCGCGAAAGCGGGTCTGGAAGGTTTCAGCCGCGCGCTGGCGCGTGAAGTCGGTTCACGGGCAGTGACTGTGAACTCGGTGACTCCCGGTTTCATCGATACCGATATGACCCGTGAGCTGCCAGAAGCACAACGTGATTCCCTGACGGCCCAGATTCCTCTGGGTCGACTGGGGCAGGCCGAAGAGATTGCGCATGTGGTCGCTTTTCTTGCCTCGGAAGGTGCAGGCTACGTTACCGGGGCTACAATCCCCGTGAACGGCGGCATGTACATGTGACTTCCCGTATCGAAAAAATGTCATACGGGCTGTCCAAAATCCGTTATAAAGCTGAAATCTATTAATGGGCAGGGGGTCGAGGGGCGTAGCGGGAATTGCGTTTAGCTTGAAATGCGCAAAACCTCTTCTATACACTTACCCATCGGCCAGCTGCCTGAATTTGTCCACTAGGAGTTAAAACACGGTATGAGCACCATCGAAGAGCGCGTCAAGAAAATCGTTGCTGAGCAACTTGGCGTCAAATCTGAGGAAGTGGTCAACACTGCTTCTTTCGTTGAAGACCTGGGTGCCGACTCCCTTGACACCGTTGAGCTGGTGATGGCTCTGGAAGAGGAATTCGAGACCGAAATCCCTGACGAAGAAGCCGAGAAGATCACCACTGTTCAAGCTGCTATCGATTACGTTACTGCCCACCAGGCGTAAGCTTTTGTAATCGTTGCTCGCTGTCATGGAAAAACCGCACTGCCTCAGGCGTGCGGTTTTTTCTTTAACAGGACAGCGTTTCGTCAATAGAAAAAAGGAGAGTCCTGTGTCGCGTAGACGCGTCGTGGTCACCGGTATGGGTATGCTGACGCCATTGGGCAATGATGTGCCCAGCACCTGGCAAGGCATTCTGGCTGGCCATAGTGGCATTGGCCTTATCGAACACACGGACCTTTCGGCTTACACGACTCGCTTCGGCGGTTCGGTCAAAGGATTCAAGGTCGAGGATTACCTTTCGCCCAAAGAGGCGCGCCGTCTCGATCTATTCATTCAGTACGGTCTGGCTGCCAGCTTTCAGGCAGTGCGCAACTCGGGCATCGAAATCACCGATGCAAACCGTGAACGCATCGGCGTTGCCATGGGATCGGGCATCGGCGGGCTGACCAACATTGAAAACACCAGCCGCCTGCTGCATGAGCAGGGGCCCGGCAAGATTTCCCCGTTCTTCGTGCCGGGGTCGATCATCAACATGATTTCCGGTTTCCTGTCGATCCATCTGGGTGCTCAGGGGCCGAACTACGCCATTGCCACCGCCTGTACCACGAGCACCCACTGCATTGGCATGGCCGCGCGTAACATTGCTTATGACGAAGCCGATGTGATGATTGCCGGTGGCGCCGAAATGGCTGCTTGCGGTCTGGGCATGGGCGGATTCGGCGCATCTCGTGCGCTGTCGACCCGCAATGACGAGCCGACCCGCGCCAGCCGTCCGTGGGACAAGGGCCGTGACGGTTTCGTGCTGTCGGACGGTGCCGGGGCCCTGGTTCTCGAAGAGCTGGAACACGCCCGAGCTCGCGGCGCCACTATCTATGCCGAACTGATCGGTTTCGGCATGAGCGGCGACGCATTCCACATGACGTCGCCACCGGAAGACGGTGCCGGCGCCGCCCGCTGCATCACCAACGCGCTGCGCGATGCCAAGGTTCGTCCAGATGAGGTCCAGTACATCAACGCTCACGGGACTTCGACCCCGGCAGGCGACTTGGCGGAAGTCCACGCGATCAAATCGGTGTTCGGCGAGCACGCCTACAAGCTGGCGGTCAGTTCGACCAAGTCCATGACCGGCCATTTGCTTGGCGCCGCGGGTGCAATCGAAGCGATCTTCAGTGTGCTGGCGATCAACGGTCAGGTAGCGCCGCCGACCATCAACCTCGATGAGCCGGGTGAAGGTTGCGACCTGGACTTCGTGCCCCACGAACCACGCAACATGCCGATCGATGTCGTCGTTTCCAACTCCTTCGGGTTTGGCGGCACCAATGGTTCACTGGTGTTCCGTCGGTTCGCGCAATGACCTTGAGCTGGATCGATGGCGCGCCAGCCGACTCCCTGTCCATAAAGGATCGGGGGTTGGCCTATGGGGATGGTTTGTTCGAGACCATCCTGGTCAAGGCTGGCGTGCCGTTGCTTTTCGAGCGTCACCTGCAACGCCTCGCGCTGGGCGCAAAACGCTTGGCCCTGGTGCTCGATCTGCCACTGATAGAAAGCGAGTGCCGGACCTTCGCGGTGCAGATGAGCGAAGGGGCAATGAAGCTGATCGTCACCCGCGGCGACGGCCTGCGGGGTTATGCACCAACCCCTGGCGCGCAGGTTCGACGTATCCTGCAATCCAGCCCCTTGCCTGCCTATCCGCCGGCGAATGCCGAGCAAGGCATTCGTCTGTTCCCGTGTCGTACTCGTCTTGCCGAGCAGCCGCTGCTGGCCGGTCTCAAGCATCTCAATCGCCTGGAGCAGGTCATCGCCCGCAGTGAATGGCACGATACCGAGCATGCCGAGGGCTTGATGCGCGACACGACGGGACGCATCGTCGAGGCGGTCTACAGCAATCTGTTTCTGATCAAGGGCGGCGTACTGCTGACCCCGGATCTGACCCGTTGCGGCGTGGCTGGTGTCATGCGCGCTGAGCTGTTGACGCTGGCCGAGCAGATGAACATGCCTGTCCGGGCAATGGACCTGCATATGTCCGATCTGCAGAGAGCCGATGAGGTCTTCGTCTGCAACAGCGTTTATGGCATCTGGCCGGTGCGCGCTGTCGAGCAACTGAACTGGCCGGTTGGCCCCGTCACCCGTAAACTGCAAAACCTTGTTCGCGGGCTTCTGGATATCTGATTCGTGATCCGAAAATTATTCGTCTTGCTGGAAACAGGTGTGATTCTGGCGGGGCTGTTACTGGGTCTGGCCTTCTGGCAGCAGAACAACGCGCTGCAACAACCCCTGAACCTGACTCAAGAGCGATTGCTCGATGTGCCATCGGGTGCGTCGCCTACCGGTGTGCTCAATCGCCTGCAGAACGATGGCGTGATCAACAATGCATTTTGGTTGCGCCTGTATTGGCGCTTCAACCTTGCGGACCAGTCCCTGCACAGCGGCGAGTACCGTATGACCCCGGGCATGAACGCCAGATCGCTGCTGGGGCTCTGGGAGAAAGGCGACGTCGTGCAATACAGCCTGACGCTGGTGGAGGGCTGGAATTTCCGTCAGGTTCGTGCGGCGCTGGGCAAGCAGGCGAAGCTGGAACAGACCCTGGTCAACCTAAGCGATAGCGAGCTGATGGCGAAGATCGGCCATCCGAATGTCTTCCCTGAAGGACGCTTTTTCCCCGATACCTATCGCTATGTGCGCGGTATGACTGACGTCGAGTTGCTCAAGCAGGCCTACAACCGTCTTGATGAAGTACTGCAGGAAGAGTGGGACAAGCGTGCCGCTGATGTCCCCTATGTCGATCCCTATCAGGCGCTGATCATGGCATCGCTGGTGGAAAAGGAAACCGGCGTGCCGCAGGAGCGCGGGCAGATTGCAGGTGTTTTCGTGCGGCGTCTGCAGCAGGGCATGTTGCTGCAAACCGATCCTACGGTCATCTATGGTTTGGGCGAGCGCTACAACGGCAGAATCACACGTGCGTTTCTGAAAGAGGCTACACCCTACAATACCTATGTGATCTCCGGACTGCCGCCGACGCCGATCTCCATGGTCGGACGTGAAGCGATTCATGCGGCAATGCATCCGGTCCCTGGAAACAGTCTGTATTTCGTGGCGCGAGGTGATGGCAGTCACGTGTTCTCTGCCGATCTGGATGCTCACAACGCGGCAGTCAAGGAATTCCAGCTCAAGCGCCGGGCCGATTATCGTTCAAGTCCCGCACCCGTCGTGTTGCCAACACCGGGGGTCGATCCAGTGCCGACGACTGAAACGCCTGCAGCAGGGGCGGCGCCCGCATCGCCGACTGAAGTGCCACTGCCGGAACTGAAGTCACCGGAGCAGAATGCTTCCGAGCAGCAAACGCCCGGGCAGCCGGAAGATGAACAATCGGGCGCTGCAAAGCCAGGCCCTGGAAAAGCAGGCACTGAGCCACCGACCGAGGTCAGCGGCAAGGCCGAGAAGGGCGAGTCGAGCCCGCAATGAATCTGATGAAGGACTGCCTGTGACTGGTTTGTTTATTACCCTGGAAGGTCCGGAAGGCGCGGGCAAGAGCACCAACCGCGACTACTTGGCCGAGCGCCTGCGCGGCCACGGCATCGATGTGGTGCTGACCCGCGAGCCTGGTGGCACGCCGCTGGCCGAACGCATTCGTGAACTGCTGCTGACACCCAGCGACGAAAAGATGGACGCCGATACTGAGCTGTTGCTGGTGTTCGCCGCCCGTGCCCAGCATCTGGCCGGGGTGATTCGCCCGGCGCTGGCCCGTGGCGCGGTGGTTCTATGTGACAGATTTACCGACGCGACGTACGCATACCAAGGTGGCGGCCGAGGCCTTTCGGTCGGGCGTATCGCAGCGCTGGAAGATTTCGTCCAGGGTGAGCTGCGCCCGGATCTGACCCTGGTGTTCGATCTGCCGGTGGAAATCGGTCTGGCCCGCGCAACCGCGCGCGGTCGTCTGGACCGTTTCGAGCAGGAAGGCCGCGTGTTCTTCGACGCGGTGCGCAGCACCTATCTCAACCGAGCCGCTGCGGCGCCCGAGCGTTATCGTCTGGTGGAAGCCGCCTTGCCGCTGGATCAGGTGCAGGCTTCCCTCGACATGTTGGTGCCGGATCTGCTGAAACTGCTGACGGACCGTCAGCATGGCTGAGGCTTATCCTTGGCAGGCAAGCCTCTGGCAGCAACTCGCCGGTCGCACTCAGCATGCCCATGCGTATCTGCTGCACGGGCCTGTGGGTATCGGCAAGCGGGCCCTGGCCGAGCGTCTGATGTATCTGCTGCTGTGTCAGCAACCGCAGGGGCTTGAAGCGTGCGGGCAGTGCAAATCCTGCTCGCTGTTGACCGCTGGCAGTCACCCCGATAACTACATTCTGGAGCCGGAAGAAGCGGATAAGGCGATCAAGGTCGACCAGGTTCGGGATCTGGTCAGTTTCGTGGTGCAGACTGCGCAGATGGGCGGGCGCAAGGTGGTGCTGATCGAGCCCGTCGAGTCAATGAACATCAACGCTGCAAACGCGTTGCTGAAAAGCCTCGAAGAGCCGTCCGGCGAGACCGTGCTGCTGTTGGTCAGCCATCAGCCCAGTCGGTTGCTGCCAACGATAAAGAGCCGCTGTGTGCAGCAGGCGTGCCCGTTGCCGAGCGAGGCGATGAGTGTGGCCTGGCTCGCTGACGCGCTGCCTGAATGCACCGATGAAGAACGCGTCGAGCTACTGACCCTGGCGGCCGGCTCCCCTCTGGCGGCGGTCAGTCTTCAGGGGCAAGGCGTGCGTGAGCAGCGGGCGCTGGTGGTCGATGGCGTCAAGAAGCTGCTCAAGGGCCAGCAGTCGCCAACGCAATTGGCCGAGGGCTGGAAAGACATCCCGCTGTTGCTGCTCTTCGACTGGTTTTGTGGCTGGTCGAACCTGATCCTGCGTTATCAACTCACTGACGACGAAAACGGGCTGGGATTGGCCGACATGCGTAAGGTGTTGCAATATCTTGCGCAGAAGTCATCTCAGGGCAAAGTGCTGGCGATGCAAGACTGGCTGCTGCTGCAGCGCCAGAAAGTATTGTCCAAAGCGAACCTGAATCGCGTTTTGTTGCTCGAAGCATTACTGGTGCAGTGGGCATCTCTGACCGGACAGGGTTAGACTGGCCATCTGCATGACATCAGTATCCACGAGGAAGTTGAGATGAGCGTCCCCCTCAGCCCGGGTCCACGTAACGGCATCCTGTCCCTGACGATCAAGGACAAGTCTGTCCTGTATGCCGCGTACATGCCGTTCATCAAGAATGGCGGACTGTTCATCCCCACCAGCAAAAGCTACAAGCTGGGGGATGAGGTGTTCATGCTGCTCAACCTCATGGATGAGCCGGAAAAGATTCCGGTCGCGGGAAAAGTCACCTGGATTACCCCCAAAGGTGCCCAGGGCAATCGCGCCGCGGGCGTCGGCGTGCAGTTCAACGATGGCGACAATACCGCTCGCAACATGATCGAAAACTATCTGGCCGGTGCTCTCAAGTCCGACCGTCCTACCCACACGATGTAATCGCTCCGGTTCCCATGCTCGTAGATTCCCATTGCCACCTCGACCGTCTCGACCTCACTGAACACGCAGGCTCACTGGACGCTGCTCTGCAAGCCGCGCGCGGACGGGGTGTAGGACATTTTCTGTGTATCGGCGTCAGCGCTGACAACGCGGCCGAGGTCAAGGCCCTCGCCAATCGCTATGAAGATGTGGATTGCTCGGTCGGCATTCACCCGCTGGACCTCAAGCCGGGCGAAGCGCCTGCGTTGGAGTGGCTGCTGGGCGAGCTGAATCACCCGCGCGCGGTCGCGATCGGCGAAACAGGCCTGGATTACCACTACGAGCCGGAGGCGGCCGAGTTGCAGCAGGCGTCGTTTCGTCTGCATCTGCAGGCGGCCAACAGCACCGGCAAACCGGTGATCGTCCACACTCGCGGCGCGCGGGCCGACACGTTGCAGCTATTGCGTGAAGCGGCCCTGCCACAGGCGGGCGTATTGCACTGCTTCACCGAGGACTGGGAGATGGCCAAGGCCGCGCTGGACCTGGGCTTCTACATCTCACTTTCCGGCATCGTGACCTTCCGCAACGCCGATGCGCTGCGCGATGTGGCGAGCAAAGTACCGGCCGATCGCCTGTTGGTTGAAACCGATTCGCCATATCTGGCGCCGATTCCTTATCGCGGCAAACCCAATCTGCCGCAATACGTGCGCGAAGTCGCGGAGTTTCTGGCGATGTTGCGCGGTGAGAGCTTCGAGCGTTTCTCCGAGCAGACCACCGAGAACTTTAAGCGTCTGTTCCCGCTGGCCCGTGTCAAGGCCGCCTGAGACGGGTGTCGAAGCCAGAAATCGCAGGCAAAAAAAAACCCGGGTTCTGGGGGGTGAATCCGGGTTAAGACCATTAGGAGTAAAACAAAGACACGCTATCCGTTGGTGCCTTTACCGATGCTGGCACTTGGGGGAGATGCCGCATCGGCGAAGTTAAGTATTGGTCATATTCCACTGGCGTCCAGCGCAGGCTGTACGTTTTTTAAACAGTTTTGGAATACCCGATCCGCTCTTGATACCTCAAAGCATGGCGATGACCGTTCGCAACTTGTACTGCGATATGGGTGTGGGTCAAAAACGTGGCTGAAGCGGCCAATTTGGTCTCGCGCGTGAACATCGTCGGATGATCCGTGCAATTTCCCCCGAGATAGGCATAATGTGCGGCTTCGATTTTGAACCCACAGCCTCCTCTTATGCAGAAAGAACCTCGTAAGGTCCGTGAGTTTCGGCGCCGTGAGCAAGAAATTCTTGATACCGCGTTAAAGCTGTTTCTCGAACAGGGTGAAGACAGTGTCACCGTCGAGATGATTGCTGATGCCGTCGGTATTGGCAAAGGCACGATCTACAAGCATTTCAAATCCAAAGCGGAGATCTATCTGCGCCTGATGCTCGACTACGAGCGTGATTTGAACGAGCTGCTGCACTCGGCCGATGTCGACAAGGACAAGGAAGCGCTTTCCCGCGCTTACTTCGAATTCCGCATGCGTGATCCGCAGCGCTATCGCCTGTTCGACCGGCTGGAAGAGAAGGTGGTAAAGGGCAATCAGGTGCCCGAGATGGTCGAGCAGCTGCATAAGATTCGCGCCTCCAACTTCGAACACCTGACCCTGTTGATCAAGGGCCGGATTTCCGAAGGCAAACTTGAGGATGTGCCGCCATACTTCCATTACTGCGCGGCCTGGGCGCTGGTCCACGGCGCCGTGGCGTTGTATCACTCGCCATTCTGGAGCAATGTTCTGGAGGATCAGGAAGGCTTCTTCCAGTTCCTGATGGACATCGGCGTGCGTATGGGCAACAAGCGCAAGCGCGATCCCGAAGCCGGTCATGACCTCAAGCCTGAAATCACCGGAACCTGAGCCGGATCTTCTCGCCGAGCATCCTGGCAGGCATCGTTCTGGTGTCTGCCAACTCCATTGCAGTCTTTGCCCGGAATGACGCTTGCTAAAAGCTGATTTATGAGTCAACTTTTGCGCGCTGCACTACTTCCCGGAGCTTCCCATGATCGTCGATCGCCAAGGCCGACGTTTCCGCAACCTGCGGATCAGTCTGACGTCTGCGTGCAACTATGCCTGTACCTACTGCGTGCCCGATGGCAAGCGGCTTGTTGCTGCGCAAAATGAGTTGTCCGCCGATGCCATGGCTCGTGGCGTGGAATACCTGATCGAGGCAGCGGGTATCGAGCGATTGCGCATCACAGGTGGCGAACCGTTGGTGAGTCCGCGTCTCGAGCGGTTCATGGGGCAGGTCGGCCGAATGGGGCTGAACGACATCAGCCTCACCACCAATGCCC
Source organism: Pseudomonas sp. (assembly GCF_050739935.1). Taxonomy (GTDB): domain Bacteria; phylum Pseudomonadota; class Gammaproteobacteria; order Pseudomonadales; family Pseudomonadaceae; genus Aquipseudomonas. The sequence continues at coordinate 57,010 of NZ_JBOICF010000089.1, forward strand.
AGTTACTGGGGCGAAAGCTGCCAATTCTGCTGGACGCAGGCATCAGCCGAATCAATGTGTCGCTGGATACTCTCGATCCGTCCGCGTTTCGCGCCATTGCTCGCGGAGGTGATCTGGCAACCGTACTCGATGGCATGGAGCGGGCGAGGGCAGCGGGCATCCGGATCAAGGTCAACATGGTGCCGTTGCGCGGCAGTAACCTCGATCAGGTCATGCCGCTGCTCGATTACTGCCTGGAGCGCGGCTATGAGTTGCGCTTCATCGAGCTCATGCGCATGGGCCACCTGGCCAGCGACCATAACGGCTTTCTCCAGCAGTTCGTGAGCCTTGATCAGTTGCTGGCGCTGATCGGCGAGCGTTATGAATACCTGCAGGCCGATGCGCCTGTGGATGCCACGGCAGTGCGTTATCGGATTCCTGGCAAGGGGCACTTTGGCGTCATCGCCAATGAAAGCGTGCCGTTCTGCCGCACTTGCTCACGCCTGCGTCTGTCATCGACCGGCTGGCTGCATGGCTGTCTGTCGTCAAGCAACCGCCATTACGTCGGCGACCTGCTCGACAAGCCTCGGCATCAGGCCTTGCCTGCGTTGCAGCGTCTGTTGATCAGGGCGCTGGATGACAAACAGGCCGTGGCGTTTTCCGGCGGGGCGACAGTGATGAAGATTATTGGTGGTTAAGATTTCGGTCTTGGCTTCGTACTCTGCCGGCTGATCTGCTGTGGGAGCGAATTCATTCGCGGTGCGGCGTTATTGCCCACGGAGACGTCTCGGCGGTATCCCCTTCGCGAATGCGTTCCCTTGCCCACAAAAGGCGTCCGCCGGATTGGAATAGACAGGCAATTCCTCCCACCGCCTAACATGGCGCAAAAGCTGCATTACACCGCCATTCGCCGGTTTTCCGTCGCCGGACTTTGGAGGAAATAATGCGTAGCCTGGTTTTACTGCTGGCGTTCTTGGCATTGAGTGGCTGCATGCATGTCAGCGATCTGGCACAGGGCGCCCATGATGAACTCAGCGACGCGGGTCTGCTGGACCACAGTTCCACGCGACGAATCAACAATTTCCGCCTGCAACCGGATTCCTTCATCTATATCGCTCAAGGCGCGTTCGCTCCCCCGGGAGGCGCTTATCCGCGTCCCAACGTGGTCGCCGAAGAGGCCTTCAACGGTTTCATCGAATACTTCCCGATGGTCCGCCGCGCCCGTGCGCCCGAAGGTCTGGACGAGGCGATGAACGAAGCCCGGGCTGTTGGCGCGCATTATCTGCTGTACACGCGCTTCGCCAAGGCGGATGACCGCATCGGCAATTTTGACGAGTGGTCCGATCAGGAAGCCGTCGACCGTCTGGGCATCGACAGTGGCGTCATTCAGTTGATGCTGATCGAAACCAACACTCGTTATCTGATCGATACCGCGCGGATTCACAGTCGCGGAGGCTTGCTGACTTTTCACGACACCAAACCCGAAAATTTGCTAGGTCCGCCAATGGAGGATTACGCTCGTAGTCTGTTGGGCGTCTCAGCCCGCTGAGGAGTAGCGTATGAGTGGTCCGGGAAAAGCCAACGACCTGTTGGCGCAATTACCCAAGACCGGCAAGGGTTTGCCACCTGTGCATCTGTGGAACCCTGATTTTTGCGGCGATATCGACATGCGTATCGCCCGTGACGGCACCTGGTTCTATCTGGGCACGCCCATCGGCCGCAAACCGATGGTGCGCTTGTTCTCCACCATCATTCGTCGGGACGGCGATGATTACTTCCTGATCACCCCGGTGGAAAAAGTCGGCATCACGGTCGATGACGCGCCCTTCGTGGCGGTGCTGCTGGAGGTCGAAGGCGAGGGCGATGCCCAGGTGCTTCGCTTCAGCACCAATGTCGAAGATGTGGTCGAAGCCAGCGCCGAGCATCCTCTGCGCGTCAGCATCGACCCCCTCACTCAGGAACCTGCTCCTTATGTGCATGTGCGCAGTAATCTGGAGGCGCTGATCCATCGCAATGTCTTCTATCAACTGGTCGATCTTGCAGTCATGCGTGAAATTGACGGCCAGCGCTGGCTGGGTGTCTGGAGCCACGGTGAATTCTTTCCTGTGGGACTTGAACCCTGACCAGCTTCGAAACCGGCGCATCCCTGTTTTTGCCAGGTCAATTGCCTGGCTGTCTTGTCGCGGTTAAAGTGCCGCCCCCGATTTTTCTGAGGTTTTTGCATGAGCCAGTCCTTTGATATCGCCGTGATCGGCGCCACCGGAACTGTCGGCGAAACCATCGTCCAGATTCTTGAAGAACGTGATTTCCCTGTCGGCGAGTTGCACCTGCTGGCCAGCGCGGAATCGGCAGGCAGTTCGGTGGCCTATCGCGGCAAAAACGTGCGTGTGCGTGAAGTCGACGCGTTCGACTTCGGCAACGTGCAGATCGCCTTCTTTGCGGCGGGCCCGGCTGCCACGCGCAGCCATGCCGTGCGCGCGACAGCGGCGGGCTGTGCGGTGATCGATCTGTCCGGCGGGCTGCCCGTCGAGCAGGCGCCGAACCTCATTCCTGAAGTCAACGGCGCACTTCTGACCAGTCTGACCAAGCCTTGGCAGGTGGCGTCTCCGAGCCCAGGTGCGACGGCGCTGGCCGTGGTCCTCGCCCCGCTGCGCCAGTTGCTTGACCTCCAGCGTGTCAGTGTTACAGCTTGCATGGCGGTCTCAAGCCAAGGGCGCGAAGGCGTGACCGAGCTGGCGCGGCAGACTGCCGAGTTGCTCAACGTACGCCCTCTGGAGCCGCGCGTGTTCGACCGGCAGATGGCCTTCAATGTGCTTGCTCAAGTAGGTACGCCGGATGCTCAGGGGCATGTGCCGCTGGAAAAGCGTATGGTCAGCGAGTTGCGCGAGTTGCTGTCGCTGCCTTTAATCAAGGTCGGTGTGACCTGCATTCAGGTGCCGGTGTTCTTTGGCGATAGCCTGAGCGTGTCGGTGCAGACAACTTCCCCAGTGGACCTTGCTGCTGTCGCCGCAGCACTGGATGCAGCGGACGGCGTCGATCTGGTGGGCGCGGGGGATTATCCGACACCGGTGGGCGATGCGGTGGGACAGGATGCTATCTACGTAGGGCGTTTGCGCACCGGCATCGACGACGCCTGCGAGCTGAACTTCTGGGTGACGTCGGACAATGTGCGCAAGGGTGCGGCGTTGAACGCTGTGCAGGTCGCCGAATTGTTGATAAAAGATGTTGCGTAAAAGATACTTGCCAACAATTCAAAGAATGATTCTAGCTGTGGCGTGTAGAAACGCCCTACGCCCTAGCAGGCTTTATCTTCTCGGTCGCCGGGGAAATTTTAAACAAGGGATGGGCTATGGTTCAGGTTCGTAAACTGGTTTTAGCAATCGCTGCAGCTTCGGCGCTGTCATCAGGGATGGCACATGCGCTTGGCCTCGGTGGTTTGACCGTCAAGTCGAGCCTGAACCAGCCGCTGCTCGCCGAAATCGAACTCACCCAGGTGCAGGACCTCAACTCAGCGCAGGTCGTGCCCAGTCTGGCCAGCTCCGCCGAGTTCGCACAGGCGGGCGTCGGGCGCACGGCAGTCCTCGATGACCTGACGTTCACTCCCGTGGTCAACCCCGGAGGCAAGAGCGTTCTGCGCATTACCTCCAGCAAACCGGTCCGCGATCCCTATGTGAAATTCCTCGTGCAAGTGCTGTGGCCCAATGGCCGAGCGTTGCGCGAATACAGCTTGCTGCTCGATCCACCAAAGGTCTCGCCACAGGCAGCCGCCGCTGCCGCCGCGCAATTGCCGTCCACCGCGCCAGCCGCGGTACCTGCTCAGGCACCCGCTGCCGAAGCGCCAGCACCTCCGGCCCCGGCTCCTGCTGCGCCGCCGGAGCCCAAGTACACCCAATACACCACCGCCAACAACGACACACTGTGGGAAATTGCCGAACGTGTGCGCAATGGCGGAACCGTGCAACAGACCATGCTGGCGATCCAGGCGCTCAACCCGGACGCCTTCATCGCGGGCAACATCAACCGTCTGAAGAAAGGGCAGGTGCTGCGTCTGCCGTCGCCGCAAGAAGTCAGTGCCACGCCGCAGCCTCGCGCTGTGGCCGAAGTGGCTGAGCAGAATCGCGCGTGGCGCGAAGGCCGTCGTCTGCCGACTGGCGCCCGTCAGATGGATGCTACCCGTCGCGATCGTGTGGGCGCCACGCCGTCACAGATCGACGCCAGGGACAACCTCAGCCTGGTGTCGGCCAACAAGCCGGGCGCCAAAGGTGCCGCGGGTGACGCCGACCTCAGCAATAAGCTGGCGATAGCGCAAGAGAGTCTGGACAGCACCCGTCGCGACAATGCCGAGCTGAAAAGCCGCATGGGCGACCTGCAAAGCCAGCTGGACAAGCTGCAGCGTCTGATCGAATTGAAGAACGATCAGTTGGCCAAGATGCAGGCCGCAGGCGCCGCTGTGCCACCGCCGGTCGATGATGCGAACAGTACGGTCAGCCCGAACAGCGTGACCAATCCGAATAACGCTGCGAACCCGGCGATGCCTGCGCAGATCGTTCCGCCGGCCGCCCCGGATGCCGCCGGCAAGCCGCCGAACGAAATCGCTCCCGAAGATGCGCTGCCGGTCGATGGCGCTACGGTTACCGGGGCCACCCCTGACCAGCCGCTGGCCGTGCAGCCCGATCCCGCCGCCAACCCGGATAATCGGAGCGCGCTGGACAAGATCCTCGCCAGCCCCACGCTCATGGGATTGATCGGTGGCGGCGTGCTGCTGTTTCTGTTGCTGCTGATGCTGCTGCTGGTGCGTCGTCGCAACGCGATCCTTGAAGCTGAACGGCATCGGCAAATGGCTCGGGCGCTGTCGGAAGAATCCGATTTCGCGTCTGACATGGATTTACCTGAAGGCAGTTTCGAGGGGCTGGAGGTTCCTCCACCCACTGTAAAGACGGCGCCCCTATCGGCCGTCATCATCGAACCGACCCGCGAACGTCCGGCTGATGTGCTGGTGCAGGCTGAAATCCATATCGCTTATGGCCGCATGAACCAGGCCGTGGCATTGCTGGAAGAAGCCGTGAAGGAAGAGCCTCAGCGCAGTGATTTGCGCCTCCAACTCATGGAAATCTATGCCCAGCAAGGCAACCAGGAAGGTTTCGTCGCACAGGAGCGGCAACTGGTGGCCACGGGAAAGAACCACGCTGAAGTCGAGCAGCTCAAAACCCGTTATCCGGCCATGGCAGCAGCTGCTGCGGCGGCTGCGGGTGTCGCGGCTGCGACGGCTTTGGCGGCCCAAATGGAGGCGAAGTACGTTGACGATCTGCTGACTGACAAGTCTGAGCCTGCGCCGACTGTCGTGTCTGAACCCGCTGCTCGACCTGTCGCCGAACAACCTGATGATTTCGACACGGCTTTCGATTTGAGTCTAGATGACCTGGAAGCGGCGTCGCCAACTGAAGTGAGGGATCACAGCGCGCCACAGACCGACTCCGGTCTCGACGATCTGGTTCTGGATGCGCCATTCAGTGATACGGCTGCAGATGATCTGGATTTCGACGCCATTCTGCGCGAGCAAACCGAAGCCAAGACCGCGCAGCCGGACGATCTGGCGGATTTCGACCTGAATCTGTCGGAAGATCAGCCGGGCCTCAAGGCTGAAGATGATTATCTGTTGGGTCTGGAAGATGATCTGAACGATCTGCCACCTTTCGAGGCGACAGCCGACTTGGGTGCGAGCAAAGCGGCCCATGAGGACGACCTCGAACTGCCGGCCGATTTCGACCTGTCTCTGGCGGATGAGATTGAGACCGATCAGGCATCCGAAGCATTCGCGTCCGAGATCGATGATGTGAATGCCGAGCTTGAACGTCTGTCGCAGCGCCTGGAACAGCCGCCAACCGCCAAGCCATACGACGAGGCGCCGACCTTTACCGAAGACGACGCGCTGCTGGCGGACGATGAGCCGGAGTTCGACTTCCTCTCGGGCACCGACGAAGCGGCCACCAAGCTCGACCTGGCTCGAGCCTACATTGAAATGGGCGACGCCGATGGCGCTCGCGACATTCTTGATGAGGTGGTGGCAGAAGGTGACGACGGGCAGCAGACCGAAGCACGCGAGATGTTGTCGCGTCTGGTCTGAACCGCGTTCAGATTGCATCGATAACGACCGCTTCGGCGGTCGTTTTTGTTTATAGCCGTTGATGGGCTGGTCAGGCTTTTCTGTAGGAGCTCAGCTAACGGACTGATTCGACAGGCGAGAAACCTGTGGGAGCGAATTCATTCGCGAAAGATCCATCAGGCGGCAGGGAAGTGTCGACTGAACGGGCCTCTCGCGAATAAATTCGCTCCTACAGGAACTGCGATCATGTAGTGACGGCGCGTTATGCCTGCTGCGGGAGATGACGAGGCTTTTATTTGAATGACGCAAGGCGAGCCTTTGTCTTTCACCAATGGCGTCTTTTTTCGTCATCCGTATAATGGCCGCCCTTGCGCACATCGACAGGCTTTAAGCACTTGGCAATCACAGACACCGAGGCAGAGACAGCTGCAGCCGAAATGGCTGCCGAAGGTTTTTCCAGGATCGCGCTGGGCGTGGAATACAAAGGTTCCCGCTACAGCGGCTGGCAGCGCCAGTCTACTGGCGTGCTGACGGTCCAGGAAACTCTGGAAAATGCCTTGTCCAAAGTCGCCGACTCACCGGTCTCACTGATGTGCGCCGGGCGTACCGACGCTGGCGTGCATGCCTGTGGTCAGGTCGTGCATTTTGACACCCAGGCTGTACGCACCATGAAAGCCTGGACCATGGGTGCCAACATCAACTTGCCCCATGACATCAGCGTGACCTGGGCCAAGGTCATGCCCGCGCATTTCCATGCGCGCTTCAAGGCCATTGCCCGGCGCTATCGCTACGTGATCTATAACGACCAGATCCGTCCGGCGCATCTGGGGCAAGAGATCACCTGGAATCACCGTCCGCTGGATGTCGAGCGCATGGCGCTGGCGGCGGAGTATCTGGTCGGAACCCACGATTTCAGCGCATTTCGTGCTGGCCAGTGCCAGGCCAAGTCGCCGATCAAACAGCTGCACCACCTGAGGGTCACCCGCCACGGCAAGATGATCGTCATCGACATTCGCGCCAACGCCTTCCTGCACCACATGGTGCGCAACATTGCCGGTGTGCTGATGACCATCGGGGCAGGGGAGCGCCCCGTCGAGTGGGCCGGCGAAGTGCTTGAGAGCCGGGTTCGACGCACCGGTGGCGTGACCGCACATCCGTTTGGCCTGTATCTGGTGCAGGTCGAATACCGCGATGAATTCCCGTTGCCGGAGCGTTACATCGGACCGCACTTTCTTACAGGCTTCACGGAACTTGGCGGCTGACGCCCGGAACAGCATTTGCTAACATCCGTGACTTTCGCCAGGCTTGAGGTAATTCACTACATGTCAGCCGTTCGCAGCAAGATCTGCGGGATTACCCGCATAGAAGATGCGCTGGCCGCTGTCGATGCGGGAGCGGACGCCATCGGCTTGGTGTTCTACCCCAAGAGTCCCCGAGCCGTCACCATCGAGCAGGCCCAGGCGATCATCGCCGAGCTGCCGCCGTTCGTGAGCACAGTCGGGCTGTTCGTCAATGCCGAGCGTGATGCGCTCAAGGCACTTCTCGACGTCGTCCCGCTGGACCTGATCCAGTTTCACGGCGACGAGACTCCGGAGCAGTGCGAGGGCTACCAGCGCCCCTGGATCAAGGCATTGCGAGTACAGGCCGGTGACGACCTCGCCGCCAGTTGCGCCTTGTATGACAAAGCCTGCGGCATCCTGCTCGATACCTACGTGGCGGGCATACCGGGCGGGACGGGTGAAACTTTCGATTGGGCCTTGATTCCAAAACAGCTGAGCAAGCCGATCATTCTGGCCGGCGGGCTCACGTCGGCTAATGTGTCTCAGGCAATCGCGCAGGTTCGCCCCTATGCGGTTGATGTCAGCGGCGGGGTGGAAAAGTCCAGGGGGCTCAAGGATCACGACAAGATTCGTGCTTTCATGAGCGCGGTTCACGGGGCCTGAGTGTATTTTCCCTACGTCATCTGCCGTTGATGTGACGGCAGACGGGCGGTCGCCGTCCACTAGCCTGCGACTGCTCCTGCGGGTTTTGTGGATCGCCAGAATTGAACAGGCGAAGACGTATGTGCGTCTCGCTGCACAGAAGTTGAGGGCGGTGTCGAGGAGTTACCGTGGCAGCAGGTCAGGCGCTGGCGCCGATCGTTGCAGGCAATTCGCGATATTGCATATGAATTTAGTTTAAGGGCATGCGCGTGGCATTGATTGCCATCGCGTTCTGGCCACCGGTACTGGAGAAAGAAAGCATGAGCAACTGGTTGGTAGACAAACTGATCCCTTCGATCATGCGTTCCGAGGTCAAGAAAAGCTCAGTGCCTGAAGGCCTCTGGCACAAATGCCCGTCCTGCGAGGCGGTGCTTTATCGGCCGGAGCTGGAAAAGACCCTGGACGTCTGTCCGAAGTGCAACCACCACATGCGTATCGACGCCCGCGCGCGTCTGAATATCTTCCTCGACACCGAAGGTCGTCAGGAAATCGGTGCCGATCTGGAGCCGGTCGACCGCCTGAAATTCCGTGACAGCAAGAAATACAAGGATCGCCTGACGGCTGCCCAGAAGCAGACCGGCGAAAAAGACGCGCTGATTTCCATGAGCGGTACGTTGCTGGGCATGCCGGTGGTGTGCAGCGCATTCGAATTTTCGTTCATGGGCGGCTCCATGGGCGCGGTGGTCGGCGAGCGCTTCGTTCAAGCTGCCAACTACGCGCTGGAAAACCGTTGCCCGATGATCTGCTTCGCTGCTTCCGGAGGTGCGCGGATGCAGGAAGCGCTGATCTCCCTGATGCAGATGGCCAAGACTTCCGCTGTCCTGGCGCGTCTGCGTGAGGAAGGCCTGCCATTTATTTCCGTGTTGACCGACCCGGTCTACGGCGGTGTTTCGGCCAGTCTGGCAATGCTGGGCGACGTGATCGTTGCCGAGCCGAAGGCGCTGATCGGTTTCGCCGGCCCGCGTGTGATCGAGCAGACAGTGCGTGAAAAACTGCCGGAAGGTTTCCAGCGCAGCGAATTCCTGCTGGAGCACGGCGCGATCGACATGATCATTCATCGTCAGCAGCTGCGCCAGCGCCTGGGTAACCTGCTGGCTCAGATGATGGGCGTGCCAACACCTAAATTCGTCGCGCCGAAACTCGAGCCGATCGTGGTTCCTCCCGCTCCGGCCAACGTATGACCGCACGCTCTCTGAGCGAATGGCTCGGCTATCTGGAGCAACTGCATCCGTCAGCCATCGATATGGGGCTGGATCGGTCGCGACAGGTGGCGCTGCAGATCGGTCTGAGCCGCCCTGCGCCGCGGGTGATTACCGTCACCGGCACCAACGGCAAAGGCTCGACCTGCGCTTTCGTGGCTTCTTTACTGCAGGCGCAAGGGCTCAAGGTCGGGGTTTACAGCTCGCCGCATCTGATTCGCTACAACGAGCGGGTGCAGGTGCAGGGCGTCGAAGCGACCGATCAGCAGCTGTGCGAGGCGTTCGAGGTCATCGAGAAGGCGCGCGGCGATATTTCCCTGACTTACTTCGAAATGGGCACCCTGGCGGCGTTCTGGCTGTTCGAGCAGGCTGCGCTGGACGCGGTGGTGCTGGAGGTCGGCCTGGGTGGACGTCTGGATGCGGTGAATCTGATCGATGCCGACATGGCGTTGGTGACCAGCATCGGCGTCGATCATGCGGAATGGCTGGGCAATACCCGAGAATCGGTGGCCTTCGAGAAAGCCGGCATTTTCCGAGAAGGTCGCCCGGCCCTCTGTGGTGACCTCGAAGCGCCGCGACCTTTGCTCGATCAGGCCCGCGCGTTGAATTGCCCATTGTCGCTGCGCGGCGCTGATTTCGATCTGATCGTAGGAGTGACGAGCTGGAACTGGTACGGCACCGACGCCAGTGGCCAGCGTATCGAGTTGCGCGATCTGCCTTTGCTGGATTTGCCGATGCAGAACGCAGCCCTGGCGCTTCAGGCCTATCTGCTGCTGGATCTGCCCTGGCAGGAAGCATCGCTCCGCCAGGCTTTGCTGAACACCCGAGTGACCGGGCGGCTGGACCGGCGAACCTTCGAATGGCAAGGCAAGCGGTTGCATATCTTGCTGGACGTTGGTCACAACCCCCACGCAGCGGTGTTCCTGGCTCAGCGTCTGCGTCAGCGCCCGGTCAGTGGCAAACGGCTGGCGGTGTTCGGTTTGCTCAACGACAAGGATCTGGATGGCGTCCTGGGCGAACTGCAGTGCTGCTTCAGTAACTGGGCGGTGGCACCGTTGCCGACCCTGCGCAGTCGTTCCGAGCAGGAGATTGCCCAGGCCTTGCAGAACCTTGGCGCAGTCGTGACGTCCTACCCCAGTGTTGCGCTGGCGCTCCAAGCGCAATGCGCTCAGGCGACAGCCGACGACGAAATCGTTCTGTTCGGGTCTTTTTATTGCGTAGCCGAGGCCCTGGAATGGCTTGCTGGCGCGTCACGGAGGAAGTGACACATGGCTTTGCTGGATAAGGCGTACAAGCAGAGGATGGTCGGTGCTTTGGTACTGATAGCCATTGCGGTGATCTTCCTGCCGATGCTGTTCTCTCGTCAGGACGAAGCACGCCATGTACAGGTGGATGCGCCTGCAGCTCCCCAGGCGCCCGCCGCTGCGCAGATCAAAGTCGATCCGGTGGCGGTTCCCGAGCAGCAACCGCTGCCGCAAGAGCCTGTCCCCACTGATGAAGAACTGGCGCAGCCCGCTCAACCGGTCAACCAGCAACCGCCGTCGATGCCGATCTCGCCTGCACCTGGCAAGTCCGCAGCTACCACGCCAGCGGCCAAGGCAGCCCCGGCTCCGGCTAAACCCGCTCCCGCTGCTCCTGCTCCTGCACAGGCCGCGGCGAAACCGGCAACCACGCCAGCGGCGCCCGCACTGGCTCCCGACACCAACCGGGTAGACGCCAATGGCCTGTCGATCACCTGGGCCGTGCAAGTGGCCAGCCTGTCAAACCGGGCTAACGCCGACAGTCTGCAGAAAACCCTGCGTACCCAAGGCTACAACGCTTATATCCGTACCTCTGATGGTGTGAACCGGGTATTCGTCGGTCCGTTGATCGAGCGGGCCGAAGCTGACCGCCTGCGCGATCAGCTCGACAAACAGCAGAAGCTCAAGGGCATCGTCGTGCGCTTCCAGCCGGAGCGCAGGTAACGGCAGGTGACTTCCCTCCTGTAGGAGCCGGCTTGCTGGCGAAAGCGGTGTTCCATTCAACACCTTGTGACTGAATGCGTTCGTCAGCAAGCCTGCTCCTGCAGGAAGGCACCGCAAAGCCGCCGAACATGCGCCAAACTCCAATCGTTAGCCTTAATTGCCACCCACTCACAATCGCTGCTTACCGCCAGGCGAGCGCTCTGCTAAAATGCGCCGCCTTATCAGTCTGTAGGCTGCAACGTGTCATTTACTCCGGTTGACTGGGCGATTATTGCGATTGTCGCCATCTCCGCTTTGATCAGTCTCAAGCGCGGCTTCGTCAAAGAAGCGCTGTCCTTGCTGACCTGGATCATCGCAGGTGCCGTTGCCTGGATGTTTGGCGGTTCGCTGGCCCAGTATCTGGTCAACTACATCGAAGCACCTTCGGCACGCGTGATTGCGGGCTGTACCATTCTTTTCGTCGCCACCCTGTTGGTCGGCGCCATGGTCAACTTTCTTATCGGGGAGCTGATTCGCGTCACCGGGCTGTCCGGGACCGATCGTTTTCTGGGTATGGTCTTCGGCGCTGCGCGCGGAGGCCTGCTGGTTGTCGTAGCGGTTGGGCTGTTGAGCCTGGGCCCGGTACAACAGGATCAATGGTGGCAGGAGTCCAGATTGCTGCCGCAGTTTGTAATGGTCGCTGACTGGTCGAAAAACCTGATTCTTGGGATGTCCAGCAAGTGGCTAGCCAGCGGGATCAGCGTACCTGTTGATATCCCGTTCAAGGATCACGTTCTGCCGTCGATGACGCCGCAGGATGTGATCGGTAAATCCAGTTCCACTAAGTAGGGGTTGTGTCGCATGTGTGGCATCGTCGGTATCGTCGGCAAGTCGAACGTCAATCAGGCGCTGTATGACGCGCTCACCGTCCTCCAGCACCGCGGCCAGGACGCTGCCGGTATCGTGACCAGCCATGACGGCCGGTTGTTCCTGCGCAAGGACAACGGTCTGGTTCGTGATGTGTTCCATCAGCGGCATATGCAGCGTCTGGTCGGGCACATGGGCATTGGTCACGTACGTTATCCAACAGCGGGCAGCTCGACTTCGGCCGAAGCCCAGCCGTTCTACGTCAACTCGCCATATGGCATCACCCTGGCGCACAACGGCAACCTGACCAACGTCGAGCAGTTGGCCAAGGAGATCTACGAATCTGACCTGCGCCACGTCAACACCAGTTCCGACTCGGAAGTGTTGCTCAACGTCTTCGCCCACGAACTGGCCGTGCGCGGCAAGCTGCAGCCGACCGAAGAAGACATCTTCGCGGCCGTCACCGACGTGCATAACCGCTGCCGTGGTGGTTACGCGGTCGTGGCGATGATCACCGGTTACGGCATCGTGGGTTTCCGTGACCCGGATGCCATTCGTCCGATCGTTTTCGGTCAGCGTCATACCGACGAAGGCGTCGAGTACATGATCGCCTCCGAGAGCGTTTCCCTGGACGTGCTGGGGTTCACCCTGATCCGCGATCTTGCGCCCGGCGAAGCGGTCTATATCACCGAAGACGGCAAGCTGCACACCCGCCAGTGCGCCGCCAACCCCAAATACGCCCCGTGCATTTTCGAACACGTCTATCTGGCGCGTCCGGACTCGATCATCGATGGCATTTCGGTGTACAAGGCGCGTCTGCGCATGGGCGAGAAGCTGGCCGACAAGATCCTGCGCGAGCGCCCTGACCACGACATCGACGTGGTCATCCCGATCCCCGACACCAGCCGTACCGCCGCACTCGAACTGGCGAACCACTTGGGCGTCAAGTTCCGCGAAGGTTTCGTCAAGAACCGTTACATCGGCCGCACCTTCATCATGCCGGGGCAGGCTGCGAGGAAAAAATCCGTGCGCCAGAAGCTCAATGCCATCGAGCTGGAATTTCGTGGCAAGAACGTGATGCTGGTGGACGACTCCATTGTGCGCGGCACCACCTGCAAGCAGATCATTCAGATGGCCCGCGAAGCAGGCGCCAAGAACGTGTATTTCTGTTCCGCGGCCCCGGCCGTACGCTTCCCCAACGTCTACGGCATCGACATGCCGAGTGCCCACGAGCTGATCGCTCACAACCGTTCCACCCAGGACGTGGCCGACCTCATCGGTGCCGACTGGCTGGTCTATCAGGACCTCAATGACCTGATTGAAGCGGTCAGTGGTAGCAAAAAGATCAAGATCGACAACTTCGATTGCTCGGTCTTCGACGGCAAGTACGTGACCGGTGATATCGACGAGCATTACCTGAACAAGATCGAGCAGGCGCGTAACGACGCTTCCAAGGTCAAGACTCAGGCAGTCAGTGCGATCATCGATCTGTACAACAACTAATTCAGACAAGGAGTAGGCGGCATGACTGAGCAATGGGATGCCGGTCGACTGGACAGTGATCTGGAAGGCGTGGGTTTCGATACCCTCGCCGTACGCGCTGGTCAGCACCGTACGCCGGAGAGCGAACACAGCGATCCACTGTTTTTCACTTCCAGCTACGTATTCCGCACGGCGGCTGATGCAGCCGCGACGTTCGCCGGCGACCAGCCGGGTAACGTCTATTCGCGCTACACCAACCCGACCGTGCACTCGTTCGAAGAGCGTATCGCGGCGCTGGAAGGCGGCGAACAAGCCGTGGCGACGTCCACCGGCATGTCGGCGATCCTGGCGACCGTGATGAGCCTGTGCAGCGCCGGCGATCATGTGCTGGTGTCCAAAAGCGTATTCGGCTCGACCATCAGTTTGTTCGAGAAGTACTTCAAACGCTTTGGCGTGCAGGTCGACTACGTTCCGCTGGCTGAGTTGTCAGGTTGGGATGCGGCGATCAAGCCCAATACCAAACTGCTGTTCGTCGAGTCGCCTTCCAACCCGCTGGCCGAGTTGGTAGACATTGCCGCTCTGGCCGAAATCGCCCACGCCAAGGGTGCGATGTTGGTTGTGGATAATTGCTTCTGCACCCCGGCGCTGCAACAGCCGCTGCGCATGGGCGCTGATGTGGTCGTGCATTCGGCGACCAAGTTCATCGATGGCCAGGGTCGCGCCATGGGTGGCGTGGTGGTCGGTCGCAGCGAGCAGATGAAAGAAGTCGTTGGTTTCCTGCGCACCGCAGGGCCGAGCCTGAGCCCGTTCAACGCCTGGCTATTCCTCAAGGGCCTCGAAACCCTGAACATCCGCATGCGCGCCCACTGCCAGAACGCCCTCGAACTGGCGCAGTGGCTGGAGCAGCAGAACGGTATCGAGAAAGTGCATTACGCCGGCCTCGAAAGCCATCCGCAGCATGATCTGGCCAAGCGTCAGCAAAAGGCGTTTGGCGCCGTGGTCAGCTTCGAGGTCAAGGGTGGCAAGGAAGGCGCATGGCGTTTCATCGATGCCACTCGCCTGATCTCGATCACTGCCAACCTCGGCGACACCAAGACTACTATCACGCACCCGAGCACCACTTCCCACGGTCGTCTGTCGCCGCAGGAGCGTGAAGCGGCCGGCATACGCGACAGCCTTATCCGGGTTGCCGTGGGGCTGGAAGACGTTGCCGACCTCAAGGCCGATCTGGCACGTGGCCTGGCTGCGTTGTGAGTAGTGTTTGTGAGTGAGTTAGTGATGGACGCCGCCGGTATGCACAACGGTCGCGTAGCACTGGTAACGGGCGCTGCGCGGGGTATCGGACTGGGCATCGCTGCCTGGTTAATTACCGAGGGCTGGCAAGTCGTGCTGACCGATATCGATCGGCAGCGTGGTGAAGCGGTGGCCGGTGTGCTCGGCGAAAACGCTTCGTTCATCGTCATGGACGTGTCCAGCGAAGAGCAGGTCGCCAGCGGCGTCGCCGAAATCCTGGGCATGTTTGGTCGCCTGGATGCGCTGGTCTGCAATGCCGCTGTGGCGGATCCTCGCAACACGGTTCTGGAGAGCCTCGATCTGGCACACTGGAACCGGGTGCTGGCGGTCAATCTCACCGGCGCCATGTTGCTGGCCAAACACTGCGCGCCGTATCTGCGTGCGCACAGCGGCAGCATCGTCAACCTGAGTTCGACCCGCGCGCGGCAGTCCGAGCCCGATACCGAAGCCTATGCGGCCAGCAAGGGCGGGCTTCTGGCATTGACTCATGCGCTGGCCATCAGCCTTAGTCCGCAAGTGCGGGTCAACGCAGTGAGCCCCGGCTGGATCGACGCTCGCGACCCGTCAGAGCGTCGTGCCGAGCCGTTGTCCGACGCCGATCATGCGCAGCATCCGGTGGGCAGGGTAGGCGCCGTGGAAGACATTGCCGCAACCGTGGCGTGGCTGTTGTCGAAGAACTCCGGCTTCGTCACCGGTCAGGAGTTTGTGGTTGACGGCGGCATGAGCAAGAAAATGATTTACGTCGAATGAAGCAGTTTGTAGCAGCACGGCTTGCCGGGCGGTAGCGATCTAAATCCGCCACCGCCGGCAAGCCGGACTGCTACAAACGATACGCAAGCGAGAGCGAGCCTTAGGGCTCGCTTTTTTGCGTCTGGCTCGTCACCCGAAGCGTGAAGCTCAAAACTGCTTTTTTAAAAAAACTTCAAGCAGGCTATTGACTTAGGTTCGGCACCTGCGTAAATTTCGCGGCCTCAGCGAAGCAAAGGGTGATTAGCTCAGCCGGGAGAGCATCTGCCTTACAAGCAGAGGGTCGGCGGTTCGATCCCGTCATCACCCACCATCGTTGAGAGCTTCACAGCTATAAAGCACGTTGTAAGACGCTGAAGGATACTGAGATTCAGCAGGACGAAAGTCCACCACTGCGCAGCGGTAGTTCAGTCGGTTAGAATACCGGCCTGTCACGCCGGGGGTCGCGGGTTCGAGTCCCGTCCGCTGCGCCATATTTTCCAGATCTGGATTTTTAGTTAAATCCCGGTTTGAGATTGAAAGCCTCAAGCGATCGATCAGCGTTTCACGAAACAGGCACTCGACGCCTGTTTCAACAGAGTTAAACAGATGCAAGTCTGTGCGACACGCAGCGGTAGTTCAGTCGGTTAGAATACCGGCCTGTCACGCCGGGGGTCGCGGGTTCGAGTCCCGTCCGCTGCGCCATACATAGCTTCAAGGCCCTTGAACTCCTTGAAGCGACAGAAAAAGCGACCTTAGGGTCGCTTTTTTTGTGCGTGCGAAAAACTGCCGTTCAGCCAAGATTCTGCGTTTATCATTCGGCCATTTCATGGAAAGAGAGTTGCACGTCATGCGGATTCTTGTCACAGGGGCTACCGGCTTCATCGGCACCCGGTTATGCGAGTTGCTGGTCAGCGAAGGCCATGAGGTGCGTGGCGTTTCCAGGAGCGGCGGTGGGGAGGTTGTCGGTGTTGATTATCAGGCGAAAGACTTCACCAATGCCGAGTCCATCAGCGAAAGCCTGCGCGGCATCGATTGCGTCGTGCATCTGGCGGGCAGGGCGCATGTCCTGAACAAGCAGGGCGACGCGCCGGCGTTGTATCGAGCCATCAACCGCGATGCGACCTTGCAGCTGGCTCGTTTGGCGATGGAGGCGGGGGTCCAGCGCCTGGTTTTCGTCAGCTCCATCGGCGTGAATGGCAATCAATCGGCACAGCAGCGCTTCACCGAAGACTCGGTGCCTGCTCCGGCGGCCGACTATGCGCGTTCGAAACTGGAAGCGGAGGAGGGGCTCAAAGCGCTTGTGCAGACTTCAGGCATGCAACTGGTGATCATCCGCCCGCCTCTGGTCTACGGAACCCAGGCGCCGGGTAACTTCAGGACCCTGCTCAAGGTGGTCGACAAAGGCATTCCCAGCCCTTTCCGCTTGGTCCGCAATGCCCGCAGCATCATCTCGGTGGATAATCTGGCGCGGCTGCTTTCATTGGCGGCGCAACATCCCGATGCAGCCGGAGAGCTGTTTCTGGCCAGCGATGGTTCCGATGTCTCCACCGATCAAATGCTCGAAGCGCTGGCGCGAGGGATGCAGAGGCGACGCTGGTCGATTCCAGTGCCACAGTTCCTTTTGGCGGTGCTGCTGAAACTGGGCGGCAAAGGCGATCTTTATACGCAACTGTGCGGTTCGTTGATGGTGGAGTCTGCCAAGGCGCGCCGAGTGCTGGGTTATCAGCCGGATGCCGATACGCTGCAATCTCTGGTGCGGGTGGGCCGGGAGTACCGACTGAGTCGACAAACCCCGCGCTAGCCTCTGACTTTTCCTTCGGCCCATATAGCAATGCACTGCTGCAGATCGTGACGATAAATGCCATGATTGGCGGCTTGTTGAAGCGGCGCTGATTTCGAATTTGGAGAGCTGGACCATGGGCATGAACCAAACCATCACTGTGATCCCACCGGGTGTACCGTTGACGGGGCATGTCGCGCCACCTGGCTCCAAGTCGATTACCAATCGCGCATTATTGCTGGCAGCGCTGGCCAAGGGCACCAGCCATCTGCGTGGCGCCCTCAAGAGCGACGATACCCGGCATATGTCCAACGCCCTGCGGCAAATGGGTGTGACCATCGACGAGCCGGATGACACCAGTTTCGTGGTTACCAGCAGCGGCAGGCTGCAGACTCCTCAAGGTCCGCTGTTCCTTGGCAACGCGGGAACCGCCGTGCGTTTCCTGACAGCAGCGGTCGCTACCGTCAGCGGCACTGTCACGCTGGATGGCGACCACTATATGCAGAAGCGCCCGATCGGTCCGCTGCTGGAATCCCTGCGTAAGGGCGGCCTGAGTGCCGAGAGCGCTACCGGGTGCCCGCCGGTGATCATCCACGGTAGCGGTTCGATCAAGGCCACTCGCTTCGAAATCGACGGCGGTCTGTCGAGCCAGTACGTGTCGGCACTGCTGATGGTCGCTGCCTGTGGCGATGCGCCCATTGAAGTTGCTCTGACGGGCAAGGAAATCGGTGCTCGCGGCTATATCGACCTGACCCTCGCCTGCATGCGTGCCTTCGGTGCGGAGATAGAGGTTGTCGACGAAGCGTTGTGGCGTGTGGCGCCGACTGGCTATTGCGCCTGCGATTATCAGATCGAGCCTGATGCTTCCGCCGCCACTTATCTGTGGGCCGCCGAGGCGCTCACCGCGGGCAAGATCGATTTGGGTGTCGCCGCTGAAGCCTTCACCCAGCCTGATGCGAAGGCGATGGAAATGATCGCGCAATTCCCGAACATGCCTGCGGTGATCAACGGTTCGCAGATGCAGGACGCGATCCCGACGCTGGCGGTGCTGGCGGCTTTCAACCAAACGCCGGTGCGCTTCGTCGACCTGGCCAACCTGCGGGTGAAGGAGTGCGATCGGGTCCAGGCGCTCTATGACGGTTTGAATCAGGTGCGTCCGGGGCTGGCGACGGTCGAGGGCGACGATCTTCTGGTAGCCTCCGATCCCGGTCTGGCCGGCACCACCAGTCATGCGCTAATCGATACCCACTCTGACCACCGGATCGCGATGTGTTTCGCCCTCGCTGGTTTGAAAGTGTCCGGCGTGCGTATTCAGGACCCGGATTGCGTCGGCAAGACTTATCCGGGTTACTGGCGTGCGTTGGAGTTCCTGGGCGTGCGTCTGGAACATGGCGAGGTCTGATGTCGTTATGCCGGGAAGCGAGTGAATGACGACCGTCAGTCGACTTTTGCCGCCTTTGGGCGATTTCCCGCTTCGTCGTTTCTTACCCCGAACGTCCGAAAATCGCCTACCAGCCCGCCGTTCGCTCGGCAGAAGAGTTAGGAAAACCTTGATGTATCCAGATGGTTGCAAACTCTGCGTTGATCCAATGCAAGGCTTGTTGCAGACTTACGGGCGTTTTCTCCGGTCCACTGTTCTGTCGACCTATTTCCCCGGGATGTTTGATGTCTAAATTACTGAGTTTTCGTACCGCATGCTGGGCGCTCGCCCTGCTGGCCGCTGCAGGCTGCTCGTCCAAGAAGCAGACGGTCTACGAGCACGAAAACTTCGACGACGCGGGGACGTTTTCACGCAGCTATCCCGTTTCCGACGCCTCAACTTGCGAGGCGGGTCGCCGGGCGTTGCTGAGCCAGGGATACATCATCACCAGCAGCGATCCAAAATCGATCGCTGGGCACAAAAGTTTCCAGCAGACCGGCGAAACCCACATGGAGATCAGCTTCAATGTGGTGTGCGCCGCTGATGGCGGCACAGACGGCAAAACCACCATGTTCGCCAACGCCTTGCAGGATCGGTATGCGTTGAAGAAGGTGAATAACTCGGCCAGTCTGGGTGTCGGCGTGCTGGGCTCGGTGTCGATGCCGATCGGTTCTACGGACGATTCCATGGTCAAGGTGGCCAGTGAAACGGTGGCATCCTCGAAGTTCTACGACCGTTTCTTTGCCTTGGTGGAGAACTTCCTGCCGCCTGAAGTGAAGAAGGCTGCGCACATTGAGGAAAAACCGAAGACTGATCTGGGCATGCCGGAACCTGCGCCTGCCAAGGCCGCCGCACTGACCGAGCAGAAACCGGCCGAGGCGCCAGCCACTGCACCTGCTCCAGCGCCACTCGCGACGCCAAGTACGCCACCCGCCGCAGTTACCGAACAGAGCAGCGAGCCAATGCCAGCCCCTGCGGAGCCTGAGCCGGTGAAAGCCGAGACTGCGGCCCCTGCGGAGCCAGCCCCTGCACCGG
The DNA here is from genome assembly GCF_050739935.1 of Pseudomonas sp. Classification (GTDB taxonomy): domain Bacteria; phylum Pseudomonadota; class Gammaproteobacteria; order Pseudomonadales; family Pseudomonadaceae; genus Aquipseudomonas. The sequence continues at coordinate 76,822 of NZ_JBOICF010000089.1, forward strand.
CCCCAGCGCCTGCGCCGGAGACAACTCCGGCTCCTGCAATTGCTCCTGAGGCAACTCCAGCACCTGCACCTGATCCTGAGGCAACACCCGCGCAGTGAGTCCGTTGCAGTTGCCTTTGTAGGAGCCGGCCCACAGCAAGCCGGCTTCTACAGCTTCCTTGGCAACACAAACCTGCGTTATCCCAGAAACAACCTGTAAGCCGGGTTGTTCGTCTCATCCCAATACGGATACCCAATCTCCGCCAGCGCCTGCGGCACCAGATGGCGCTCATCCTCCGGCACTACCAAACCGGCCACAACCCGCCCGTCCGCCGCGCCATGGTTGCGGTAATGGAACATCGAAATATTCCACTTCCCACCCAGCTTGTTGAGGAAGTTAAACAATGCCCCCGGCCGTTCGGGGAATTCGAAGCGGAACACCACTTCATCGCTGACCCGCTCCGAATGCCCACCGACCATGTGCCGCAAATGCAGCTTGGCCAGTTCATTGTCGGTCAGGTCCAGCACCGGGAAACCCTGAGCGGTGAGGCTGGCAATCAGGGCCTTGCGCGGGTCGTTCTCAGGGTGGGTCTGCACGCCGACGAAGATGTGCGCCTCGCGGTCGGTGTGATAGCGGTAATTGAATTCGGTGATCTGCCGCTTGCCCACCGCCTCGCAAAAGGCCTTGAAGCTGCCCGGCTGTTCGGGGATGGTCACGGCGATGATCGCTTCGCGGCCTTCACCCAATTCGGCGCGTTCGGCGACATGGCGCAGGCGGTCGAAGTTGACGTTGGCGCCTGAATCGATAGCGACGAAGGTCTGCCCGCTGACGCCGTATTGCTCGGTGTATTTCTTGATCCCCGCAACGCCCAGTGCGCCTGCAGGTTCGGTGATCGAGCGGGTGTCGTCGTAAATGTCCTTGATCGCCGCGCAGATTTCATCGGTGCTGACGGTGACCACTTCATCGACATAATCCTTGCAGATGTCGAAGGTGTGCTTGCCGATCTGCGCCACCGCCACGCCGTCCGCGAATAGCCCGACCTGCTGCAGCACCACCCGTTCGCCATAGGCCATGGCCTGTTGCAGGCAGTTGGAATCGTCCGGTTCGACGCCGATCACCTTGATCTCCGGACGCAGGTACTTCACGTACGCCGCGATCCCGGCAATCAAGCCACCACCCCCCACCGGCACGAAGATCGCGTCCAGCTTGCCCGGATGCTGACGCAGGATCTCCATCGCCACCGTGCCTTGCCCGGCGATGGTGTCTGGGTCGTCATAAGGGTGAATGTAGACGTAGCCCTTTTCCTCAACCAGCTTCAGCGAATACGCCAGCGCCTCTGGGAAAGAGTCGCCATGCAGCACCACTTTGCCGCCACGGGAGCGCACGCCTTCGACCTTGATCTCCGGGGTGGTCTTCGGCATCACGATCGTTGCCGCCACACCCAGTGTCTTCGCCGCCAGCGCCAGGCCTTGCGCATGATTGCCCGCCGAGGCTGTGACCACGCCACGCGCCAGTTCTTCAGCGCTCAACTGCGCCAGCTTGTTATAGGCGCCGCGAATCTTGAAGGAGAACACCGGTTGCAGGTCTTCGCGCTTGAGCAGCACCTGATTGCCCAGCCGTTCGGACAGCTGACGAGCGCCCTGTAGCGGGGTTTCCACGGCAACGTCGTAGACGCGGGAGGTGAGGATTTT
>NZ_JBOICF010000090.1:0-33834 GCF_050739935.1 Pseudomonas sp.
ACATCATTGTTACAGATGAACCGCGTTCGCCAGCAAGCCGGCTCCTACAGGGGATCACGGCGCGCAAGTGGGTGTTGGTTATCTGAACCCCAACTGCCGCCAGCCTTCATAAACTGCAATCGCCACGGTATTCGACAGATTCAAGCTGCGGCAGCCCTCACGCATGGGCAGACGCAGGCGTTGCTCGCTCGACAGCGGGTCCAGCACTTCGGGTGGCAGGCCGCGGCTCTCCGGGCCAAAAACGAACGCATCGCCTTCCTGAAAGGCCACATCATGAAAAGGCCGCGAGCCCTTTGTGGTAAAAGCGAACAGCCGGGTTTGGCCGATGCTTTCCAGACAGCTCGCCAGGTCGGCGTGACGATGCAGCGTGGCGTACTCGTGATAGTCCAGACCTGCGCGGCGCAGGCGTTTGTCATCCAGCTCGAAGCCCAGAGGCTCGATCAAATGCAGGTTGCAGCCACTGTTGGCGCAGAGCCTGATGATATTGCCGGTATTCGGCGGAATTTCTGGTTGAAAAAGGATCACGTGAAACATGCACGGCTCCGAACGAAAGGACGGGATGCATTCTACCCCCGAACAAGACCCGAGACCGAAGCTATGGCGGCGGTTTATGGGGTCTATTGCCATATTCGGGGTCATGGTCGGGTTGATGATCGGACGGCTGACCACGCCAGACCCTGTCGAGCTGCAACGAGTTGAAGTTCTGCCCGAAGGCGTCGCGGTATGGTTCAACCGCGAGCCGCAGCTGCATGGCGAAATAATCGACGGTGCCGTGGCGCTGCTGTTTAACGCCACGGGCGAGACGCAACGAGGCGAATTGAAGCTCAACGGTCGGGATGTACGTTGGAGGGTACAAAAAAGCGATAAGGGTTTGTTGCTGAACCTTCTGGCGGCCCGTCCGCTGCACGGCGACTGGCGCGGTGCAACTGAGGACGGGCGCTGGAGACTGGAGGTCAGTCTCCGAGAGGAATAAAAGAGGGGAATCCCCGGCCTGCCTGTACCAAGGTCCCCAAAACTGGTGATGATTAACCTATTGCAGAGCGCGTGCCAGTTTTCCTGCATCGTTTCAAAATAAATTCAAAACAAGCTGCAGACCGCCGTGGCTGGGGCTTATAGCGTTGCTGTCGAATAGCCGGGCAGACTTTTATAGGTTCAGCGAGCGGCGCGCGCCCGACCGGATACGAATTTGATCTGCACGTTATTTGTGCGTTTTCTGTGGCGAGACGCCAAAGTGATGCACTTACGAATATGCTGCTAACGACAAGGAGGTTTGGCTGAAAAGCCTATGGAGTGGGTGATATTTATATGTTTTATCTATTCTAAATTCCGAAGAAATAAGCCCGTTTGAGATTAGTTATTTGAGCTTTTTGTGGAGGGCTTTCTGAATAAGCTCGGTTGTCCATTCAAAGTTTCAAGGCTTTTATTCATGTCTCAAGCAGTGGCCAACTCATCGAATACTCTTCCTCCGAACTCGCAACGCAGTGCGCATTTCGCTTCAGTTAAAAGCAAAATCCCTGAATGGCTGATTAATGCGCCGCCGGAAGTGCATAGCGCGCTTCGTCAGGCGGGTGGCAAATACCTGCCCTGGTTCGAACGCGCCCGACAATCCATGCCCAAGGTTGCGCGAGCCTTGCAGCAGGAATATGTGTTGTATCGGTTCAATCAGCACGAGCTCAACCAGATTCTGGCGCAATTACCGAGTCTTGAGGCGTTTGCCGAACCCTTGTTGGTCGCGGCAATAAAAGAGCGGTTCGGTCTTCAAGTGGACGTGCGTAAGACTTGGCTTTTTCACGCAAGCAGAGTCCGCGTCGACGATTCATTTGTAAGTATCTCCAGAGATCCATTGGTCGAACTTCAGAAATCGCTCAAGGCCGCAACTCAAACGCTGCTGCATGCTGCATTGCAGAATTTCGAGGCCTGGGAAACCACTCCAGGCGCAATGGACCTGGGTGAGCGCCATAAGGCTGCCATTTATCAACGCTATCCCGTATCCGGAATAGCCGTGACGGGAACGGCCCTGGCGATTGTTCCCGAAGCTTTCGCAGCGCTATGTCGCGAGCTGGATCTGGGAGGTAAGTACCAGGAAAAAATCAGCGCATTCCTCAATCCTCCTGCCAAGCCCGGCGACGCCTCTGACGCGGCCACGTTCAATCGCCAAGGGCTTTTAAAACGGGTCGAAGAATCGGCATATACGATCCAGGTGCACCTGGCTTATATGAAACGCGATATCAGCGAGAGCCTGTACAACGCCCTGCTGGATGTAGCGCGCAACGGCACGAAAGTTGAGCTGGACGGCCGGCGTGTCACATGCAGTTTCCTACGGCTCTGGGACATTGAACTGACGGGGATCGTGGCTATCGGCAAGTCGCGTGAAGACTCCGATCAGATGGAAAAAGTCGTGGTTTACATTCCGGATGATCCCGTGTGCCCGCTCAAAGAATATGAGTCCAGCGCGGCATTCATGCGTGCGCTACGCGACAGGATGTTGATCGACGGTTATCTGGATTTCTTCCAGCGCTTCGTCCCGGCCCGCCATCGGGCTGAGCTGCTCGCAAAACTGGATGAGTGTTCGCGCCCAAGCGTCTGGAACAAAGACAGGGGTTGGTATGAGCAACAAATCGATAGGAACGCGAATCTCCACCTGCGAGACCGTACGTTAACCATCGGGCTTTTGGCGGCGATCACCGAGCAGAAAAACAATGTGCTCAAGGACGACGCGTTGTTTCATGCGGTGCCTACAGCCGATGAAGATCAGAAAACCTCTGCGCAGCGCATGCACTACTTCGAAAGCCTGGCGTTGCAGGCACTCAATGTCGTGGGTTTCGTTGTGCCGCCGGTGGGCGCGGTAATGATGGCGGTGGCGGCTGCTCAGTTGACTACTGAGGTATTCGAGGGGATCGACAGCTGGACCCGTGGCGAATGGGAGCAGGGCTGGGGTTATCTGATGGACGTAGTCGAGAACGTGGCGTTGATGGCCGCGCTTGGTGCTGCACATCAAGGTGGAGGAACGCCGGCACTCGAGAAAATCACGGTCGAGACGCCTTCGTTTATCGAGGAGCTCAAGGAAGTCGAACTGCCGAGTGGCGAAACTCGCTTATGGAAGCCGGACCTCGCACCCTTCGTCCACGATACGGTTCTGCCTGAAGGTTTGAAACCTGACGAATTCGGGCTCTATCACTATCGGGACAAAACCTGGATTTCGATTGAAGGCAATGTCTACTCGGTCAGTCAGACATCTTCGACCGGCGCTTTTCGTATCGAACATCCTACCAAGGCGCTGAGCTATGAACCGCCGCTGCGCAACAACGGCGCGGGCGCGTGGCTGCATCCTGTTGACCAGCCGCTGGAGTGGCAGGGGCTGAAGTTGTTTCGGCGTCTGGGGCACGCCGCGAGCAAATTTTCCGATGTGACAGCGCGGCGGATTCTGCGCGTCAGCGGCACCCATGAGGCTGTTCTGCGCCGAGTGCTGGCCGAGAGCCGACGTGCGCCCGCCTTGCTCGAAGACACGATGCAGCGCTTTGAGCTGGATGAGGAAATCGGGCGCATTCACCAGGGCGGTGGCGCTGATATCAACCGGGCAGCGTTGTTCGAATCGCGTTACGCGATGATGGCCTCAGGTGCTGGGAAAGATGTTACGACGCTGGCGCGCGCTTATCCCGCGCTGCCTCGGTTAATTGCAGAAGAGATAATCAGCTATGCCCTGCCTGCGGAGCTGGAGACATTGGCCCAGGGTCGTGTGCCCGTACGCATTGCCGAGGAGATCCGCGTCTATCAACAGCAGGTCCGATTGGCGCGGGCGTATGAGGGGTTATATCTGAGCTCGGTGAACCACCCGGATACCGAAAAGTTGATCCTGCATACCTTGGAATGTCTTCCCGGCTGGTCTTCGCAGCTTCGCCTGGAAGTGCGGGAAGGCGGGTTCACGGGCACCCTGCTTGACAGTGTTGGACCTGACGATGCGGTCATTCGCAAAGTGTTGGTCAAATACGTTGATGGTTATGAACCCTACGATGAGTTGGGTCTGGGCTTGCATGGACGTGACGATCTCTACTCCTGCGTGCTACATGCGTTGCCAGATGCGCAACGAGTCGCGTTGGGTTTTCCCAATACCTGGGACGGCCTGAAGCTCAGGCAGGCGGTTCAGGATGGCCCGCAACTGCCACGAGAAACCCTACGCAATGTCCTGAAGATGCAGCCGGCCGGGCCCATCTCTAAATCACCCATGCGTCTGGCCGACGGCCGCCTGGGTTATCCGTTGAGCGGAAGAGGCGCGATGACAGGGTTCATCGCGCGAGACACCTTGCTGGATCTTATTCGATCCATCGGATTGCCAAGCGTAGAAACGCCAGCCGAGAGCATTTTGAATGCCTTGGAACGCAGCGGAATGGATCGCCAGCAAATTCATCAGCGATTGATTCAGGTGTTGGGCGAGCGCAACGTATTGGACAGCAGCATGAGCGCGTGGGGCGATGCGTCCGCCTCTCTTGCCGATCTGCATGTGCGCGAGGCAAGCCGCATTCGTATCCACGATGCCATCTGGCGGCATTGGGCTGAAAATGCGTTGCCCGAAATTGCCCAGACGTCGTCTGCCTTGCGTCTGCAACAGGTCGTGCTGACGGATTTCCCTCCAGAGCTTCCCGATTTTTTCCATCAGCGTGTCGGGCATGTTGAGCTGGTCGATATCGACATCACTCGATTTCCTGATACGGCACCGCGCCCAGTGGCCCAGCTCATGGACGACCGTCGTACGCTCGAGCGATTTTTCGCGCGATTTCCAAGGGTCACATCGCTGGAGGTCAGCCGCCCTGAAGCAGCGACTCGCTTCACAGAACCCTTGATCCTTCAATTACCCGATCTGGTTGCAAGCAGTTTTCCGGCAATTAGGGCGTTACGCCTGATCAATTTGAGTATTTTATTGAGCCCACTGGAGATCGATGCCTTGGGCACCCTGCGGCAACTGGAGTGGCTGGACTTGAGCGGCAATCTGGTCAGCCGTGCACCGCCCACCAATTTCGCAAACTTGCGACTGCGCTATTTGGGGCTCGACCGCGTTGGGCTCTATAGCTGGCCGTCTTGGGTCGACGGACTGTTACCCGATCATGTCACCGAACTTTCGCTACGCAACAACCGCATCACCGAGCTGCCGGAGCACATTCTGAACCGCGGGTCTGGTACTGGTCTGTCGACCGAGATATCGCTGCAGGGCAATCCGTTGTCACAGTTGACCCTCATGAGGGCGCGGTTGAACCATGGGGTCGGCAGGCAATTTCGCTTCAATCTGGACGTTCCGCCATCGCTTGAAGCCAGAATGGCGGAGCTGAGACAGGAAAGAGCGCGCTTACAAGAGGCTGTTGACACCTGGGCCGAGGCATCAAGTTCAACGAGGCCCTTGAGTGCGGAAACAGTTCGGGTCAGACGCACTGTCGGCGAAACGATCATGCAGTTCTGGCGCGCTTACAGCGAGGGCCAGACATTTTCGGTACTGGATTTGGAAGGAATCTCGCTGGATGATTTTCCTCGCCAGCTACCAACGTTCTTCTGCATGCGGGTTCGTAACCTGAGGCTCACCCTAGTAACGGCGACTACATCGCAATTGAGTCAGTTCCTGGCAAATCTGCCTCAGCTGAGCAGCCTGGAGCTTGTCGGTCATGCTCAGCCATTGCCCGACCTGCCCTCGGCCCTGTTGGACCTGCCGTCACTCACGACCCTGAGCCTGAGAGGGCAGAACCGTTATGTGGATCAGCAAGCGATCACTTTTCTGGGCCGCATGCGCAATCTGGTGTCGCTGAATCTGGAGGGGAATCGACTCGGGGACATAGTCGATGTTTCCGGCCTGCGCGCAAACCTGCGGTGGTTGTCCTTGAGCGACACAGGGCTGGATCGCTGGCCAGATTGGGTAAATGATCTGATGCCGCTGGAAGGTCTCGTGCTGGATCACAATCAGCTGACTGAATTGCCGGAGCACATCCTGGACAACCCGCGTAATGATCAGGCGCAAACCGAGATCGCTGTCCGGGGCAATCCGTTGACTGATGAAACGATGCGCAGGGCACATACGTCCGAGAGCTACCACAGCGCCTACACCTTTGCCATGGACTTGCCAGCGGATATCGAAGCGTTGCCGGTAGACCGTTATTACTCCGACTCCGATTCTTATTATTCAGACTCGGACTCTTCTGGCCATTTTCATGGATCGCTCCCTTCCTCTCCGGAGGAAGCTGCTGATGTGGACGCGTGGTTAATGGGCTCCACTGAAGAAAACGAGGTTCATCGGGCGCTTTGGCAACGTATTGAGGAGGCGGGGGATGCCCCGGATTTAATGGCATTGGTCGGGCGTTTGACACAAACGGCGGCGTATCGTACGGAGCGCACGCGCATCGATTTTTCCGAAAGAGTGTGGCGAGTTCTGGAGGCCGCGGACCAAAGCCAGGAAAATCGCCTGCTTTATAACGGGATGGCCGAAGAAGCCCTCGTACAAGCTGACACCGGATCACAAACCTGCCATGACGGTGCCTGGCTGGTATTCAATCAAATCGAAATCCAGATGTTCACTGAGCAGGCCCTGAGCAATGCACCGGCGGCCTCGCGTGGACAGACGCTGTATCGGCTGACTCGACGTCTTTATCGGCTGCATGAACTGGACATCATTGCGCGTGAACAGGCGGGCAGTCGTGATGAAGCGGAAGTGCGCCTGGCTTACCGGCTGCGGGGGGCATCAGAGCTGGATCTGCCGTTGCCTGCGAGCAATATGTTGTATCAGGCGCAGGCTTGTATTCGTCCCGGTGAACTGGACGCAGCCCTGGCGCGAGTGCAGACAGGGGAGACTGGCGAGCCGTTTATGCGCTATGCGGCCGAGCGAGACTTTTGGGTCCAATACTTGCGCGAAGCCTATGCCGACCGATTCGAAGCGCTCAAGCGGGATTATCTGGCGCGTGTAGAAAGTCTTCCCGAGCGCTTCCCAGGACAGACCATTGATGAGTTGGGTGAAGAGTACGCTGCCTTGAAGCGGGAATTCGATGCTCAGGAGATGACGCTTATCCGCGAATTGACCTACCGTGAAGGGTTTGATTTCAGCTGATCATCGCCCCTGTAATTGTCTGCTGATCGGTTCGCATATCACCGGTCAGCGGAGTACGTATCCACCGATAGCGCTGCGTCGAGAGCCGCAGCGCTAATCAGAACGGCACATCCCCCAGAATCGTCGCCCGATGCATCACCCGACGCTGCGGCCGATAGTCGTCCACCGCGTAATGCTGGGTCACGCGGTTGTCCCACATGGCGACATCGTTTTCCTGCCAGCGCCAGCGAATGGTGAACTCGGGTCGCGTCGCATGGGCGAACAGCAATTTCAGAATCGCCTCACTTTCCACAGGCTCCAGTTCGTTGATTCGCGTGGTGAAACCCTCGTTGACGAATAGCGCCTTGCGTCCGCTGACCGGGTGTGTGCGAATCACCGGGTGCGACAACGGCGGGTTCTTGCGCCGGGTTTCTTCCCAGCGCGCCAGGTCTTCAGCGGTATGGCCAAAGCGTTCCAGCGGGAAGGAACGGGTGAAGTCGTGGGTGGCGGTCAAGCCGTCGAGCAGCGTTTGCAGCGGTCTGGACAAGGCCTCGAACGCCGCGATACCACTGGCCCACAACGTATCACCACCATAGGCCGGTAACTGCTTGGCACTCAGCACCGCCCCCAGGGCAGGTGTCGGCAAGAAGGTTACGTCGGTGTGCCAGATCGCGTTGTCTCGCACGTCGGTCAGCGCGGTGTCGAGCACCATGATTTCCGGCTGTTCGGACACGTTGGGATAAATCGGATGAACATGCAGGTCACCGAACTGCGCCGCGAAGCGTGCCTGCTGCTGCGGTGTTATGGGCTGGTCGCGGAAGAACAGCACTTGGTGTGCCAGCAATGCCTGCTCGATAGCGTTGCGTTGCTCGGTAGTCAGCTCCCGGCTCAGGTCGACGCCGCTGATCTGCGCGCCCAATGCTGAACTGATAGGGGTGATGTGAAGGCTCATGCGGGTTCTCACAATGTGCGCCGAAATGTCGGCGTAGTCAGTGTCGTCTGTTATTCAAGGGTTCAGTGGTTCTGGCCGTGCCACGGCACCAGCTTGCGTTGCAGGGCGCGCAAGCCCATTTCCAGTGCGAAGGCGATGAAGGCGATAACCAGAATCCCCAGCACCACCACATCGGTCACCAGAAACTGCGCCGCCGACTGCACCATGAAGCCCAGCCCGCTAGTGGCGGCGATCAGTTCTGCGGCGACCAGTGTCGACCAGCCCACACCCAGGCCAATGCGCACACCGGTGAGGATGTCCGGCAAGGCGCTTGGCAAGATGACATGCCGAATCAGCTGCCAACGACTGGCGCCCAAGGATTGCGCGGCACGCAGCTTGGCGCTGTCCACCGTGCGCACGCCGGTAGCTGTGGCGATGGCGATGGGCGCGAAGATCGCCAGATAAATCAGCAGCACTTTGGAGAATTCGCCGATCCCGCACCAGATCACGATCAAGGGCAGGTAAGCCAGAGGCGGAATCGGGCGATAGAACTCGATCAGCGGGTCAAAGATGCCTTGGGCGATGCGGTTGTGCCCGATGGCGATGCCGACCGGAATGGCGGTCAGCACCGCGAATACCAGACCCAGACCGATGCGCTGCAGGCTTGCACCCAGGTGCTGCCAGAGGGTGGACTCCATATAACCCTTGGTCATCAACAGCCAGGCCTTTTCCAGCACGGCAGAGGGTGGCGGCAGGAACAGCGGTTCGACCCATTCAAGCGCCGTGACAAGCCACCATGCGCCTAGCAGCACCACCAGAGTCAGCACGCTGATGGCGCGCGTGCTCAGATACAGACGCGGCGTTACGGTTTTGGCAGGGGACGGCGTTTGTGTGAGGGCTTCGGTCACTGGCGGCGATTGGTATTTGCTCATGCCCGTTGCTCCTGAATGGCCTGGCGTTGTGAAAACACCCGAGCCAGCACGTGTTCGCGGGTTTCAATGAACCGAGGATCGGATTTGATCGCGCGCGCCGATTCCCCTGCGCTGTAGCGTTGGCCGAAGTCCAGCTTGAGGTGCTCGACGATCTGCCCCGGATTGGGCGCCAGCAGAATCAGATCCGTGGCCAGGAACACGGCCTCTTCGATGTCATGGGTAATCAGGAATACTGGCTTGGCGCTGCGCTTCCAGACCTGCAGCAACAGCTCCTGCATCTGCTCACGGGTGAAGGCGTCCAGCGCACCGAAAGGTTCGTCCATCAGCAGCACGCGCGGATCGGCGGCCAGCGCCCGAGCGAGTCCCACGCGTTGTTTCTGGCCGCCCGACAGCTGCCAGATACGCCGTTTTTCGAAGCCGGCCAGGTCAACAAGCGCCAGCATTTCCCGAGCCTTGGCCTCACGTTGCGCCCGAGTGATTCCAGCCAGTTCCAGGCCAAAGGCCACATTGGCGAGCACGTCTTGCCACGGCAGCAAAGCATCGTCCTGAAACACTACGCCGCGTTCAGCGCTCGGGCCTTTTACCGGCACGTTATCCAGTGTGATACGGCCGGCGCTGGGCTCGACGAAACCTGCGATCAGGTTCAACAGCGAAGTCTTGCCGCTGCCGGACGGGCCGAGCGCCACCAGCAACTGCTGCGGGCCGAGGCTCAGAGAAATATCCGACAGTACCGGCTCGGCCGCACCGGGATACTGTGCGCAGATGCGCTCCAGCTGTAACAAGGCCATGGCGATGACTCCGCTTCTATAAAGGTGTGCGTTTTTGTGGCGTCGGCAGTGGCGCGTGTGCCGAATTTTTCGTAGGAGCCGGCTTGCTGGCGAACCGGGCCAGACAGTCACCTCATGGGGTGCTGACTCACCGCGTTCGCCAGCAAGCCGGCTCCTACAGGTGTACGTCGGTCATACCGCTACTGGCGGCAAACCGTGCTGCTACAGGTGAGTTGTTATTGAGCGACAAACTTGGCGCTGACATATGGCGTGTAATCCGCCAGCACTGCGTCTACCTTGCCTTGCTCCTTCAGGAACGCTGCAGTCTTGCCGATGGCTTCGGTAGTCGGTGCGCCCAGCTCTTTTGCCTGGTCAGCGGCCAGCGGATAGACGTTGCCTTCCAACAGGCCCGGAATGTCGCTGGCTTTGGCGCCGGACAACTTCACCAGCTTGTCGATGTTGCTGGTGTTGGCAATCCACGCAGCGGGGTCTTTGCGGTAATTGGCATAGGCGTCGAGAGTGGTCTTGGCGAAGGCTTTGACGATTTCAGGATGTTTATCGGCGAAATCCTTGCGCACGATCCATGCGTCGAAGGTCGGGGCGCCGAGCTTGGCCAGTTCGCCGGAAGTGATCAGCACTTTGCCGGTTTCCTTGGCGACACCCAATGCCGGATCCCAGACGTAGGTGGCATCGATATCACCGCGTTTCCAGGCGGCTGCAATCGCCGGTGGTGCGAGGTTGAGGATGGTCACTTTGGTCGGATCGATGTTCCAGTGCTTCAGCGCTGCCAGCAAGCTGTAATGCCCGGTGGATACGAAAGGCACCGCGATTTTTTTCCCGATCAGGTCCTGTGGGCTATTGATGCCGGCACCGTTACGAGCCACCAGTGCTTCAGCAGCGCCGATCTGCGTGGCAATAAGGAACGTCTCGACTGGCACTTTGCGCGTGGCAGCCGCAGTCAGAGGGCTGGAACCCAGATAGCCGATCTGCACGTCGCCGGAAGCGATGGCCGTGATCACGTCGGCGCCATTATCGAATTTGCGCCAGGAGATTTTCGAGTCCGTGGCCTTTTCATAAGCGCCGTCGGCCTGGGCGACTTTCGCAGGGTCGACGGTGGTTTGGTAAGCGACAGTGAAATCCGCAGCCTGGGCGAGCAGGGCAGAACCGGCAAGTGACAGGACCGCCAGTAGGTGAAGGGGTTTGAGCAGTTTCATGGGGTAGCTCCGGATCAAGGCAGACCGAGGGACTGGATGATCCGAAGCGTAAATGATCTAAGAAACGCCAAATAAATAACTTTTACGCATTAGCTTAGAGTGGAATGCGTTCGTGCATGGCGCCAACGACCGCGGAAAAGCGAAAAATGCCGTGGCAAGTTGACCGTTCATCGAAATGTTGCGTTTTTGTAATTGCGATCTCGATGTTCGTACCAGATGGGGCTTCGCGCCATGGCCACGTTTATTCAGGAAGGCTGAGACTCTGGAGTGCCGGGTTTTCGAGGTGGAAGTCTGGCCGCGCTGTGCCAGTTAACTGACAAGTTTGGCCCATGATTGTTGGAAAAATAGACAGATAGCAGGGTGACAACTGTAACAATTGCGTCTACCCCACTATTAATTAGTTATTTTTCAGAGGGTTATCTCTCTAATCTTCATCCTTTTTGACACGCAGACCGTGACTGAGCGGTCTGGTTCCGGTCGTACGATGCGGCAAAACTAATCGATCTGACGAACGGAGTAGAAATATTTTTTGGGAATTACGCGAAGACGCCGATACACTCCGCAACGGACGGCTGAAACGGCTTGTGACATATAACTGCTTGGCATAAAAGCAGGCTCACAAAGTCTTTTTAGGTTTAAAGGAATTCCCTTACCTTGCAGCCAGCTGTTAACGCGGTCTAGTCAATTAGTCTTGAGGGCATTGACTCGCCGAGTCTGGTCCAGCGCTAATCGCGCATCCGCGGTCTTGAGCCTTCGGTCTCGGAACCAAGGAACTACAAAAATTAGATTCAAGAGGAGCGATACACAATGAAGAAGTCCACCCTGGCCCTGGCCGTATCTTTTGGCGTAATGGCCACTCAGGCTGGTGCTGCTGGTTTCCTGGAAGACAGCAAGGCGACCATCAGTTCCCGTACCATGTATTTCGAAAACGACAGCCGCGAAGGCGGTGCCGACCAGCGTGAAACTGCCGAGGGTCTGCTGTTCAACTTCATCTCCGGCTACACCCCAGGCACCGTTGGTTTCGGTCTGGATGTACAGGGCATGACCGGTATTCATCTGGGCGGCGGTATCGAGGGTCACGACGCCACGACCGCGAACACCTTCTTCCCTACCGATACTGATGGCTCGTCCGTAGACACCTGGTCCCGTCTGGGCGCGAACGCCAAGGTCAAGCTGTCCAAGAGCGAGCTGAAAATCGGTAACGCCCTGCAACCTAACCTGCCAATTCTGGTTGCGAACGACGGCCGTCTGCTGCCGCAAACTTTCTCGGGCGGCACTATCCAGTCGAAAGAAATCGACAACCTGACCATCAACGCCGGTAAGTTGGAGCATCAGGCAGCTCGTGCTTCGAGCAACTACTCGGGCCTGTCGGTCAACGGCGCGACTCGTGACTCGAACAATTTCGTGTTCGGCGGTCTCGATTACAAAGTCACCAAAGACCTGACCCTGCAGTACTACTACTCGAACCTGGAAGACTTCTACAAGCAGCACTTCCTGGGTCTGGTACACGTTCTGCCAATCGGTGAAGACCAGTCGTTCAAGACTGACCTGCGTTACTTCGACAGCAGCTCCGACGGCAAAAACGGTCAGGGCGCTTCGGGTTATGGCTTCAACAACAACGGTGGCTACGCCAAGCACGCCGGTGAAGTCGATAACAAAACCTGGACCGCGATGTTCACGTACACCCTGGGTGGCCACGCACTCATGGTCGGTCATCAGCGTGTCAACGATGATGGTGGCTTCGTCTGGTTGAACCAAGGTTCGGTACGCGACGGCAACAACCGTCCGGACGGCGAGGGCGGCTCCAGCTTCTACCTGTTCACTGACTCGATGATCAACCAGTTCGCCCGTGCTGGCGAGAACACCACTTTCGGTCAGTACTCCTACGACTTCGCTCGTCTGGGCGTGCCAGGCTTGAAAGCTGCGTTCGCCTACCTGCACGGTACCGATATCAAGGCTGTTGCCGGTGCGGCCGACCAGAGCCATGCTTCCGAGTGGGAACGTGACGTGCGTGTCGACTATGTGTTCCAGGACGGTCCTCTGAAAGGCTTCGGCGCCACCCTGCGCCGCGGTAACTACCGTGGTGACGCGGCAGGCATTCAGGACCAAGACCAGACTCGTCTGATCTTCAACTACACTTACGCTTTCAAATAAGCGTCGGCTGGTTGAAAAGAGCCCCGCTTCGGCGGGGCTTTTTTATGCCGTAAATAAAGGATACGCACTATTTTTATAGCTGAAAAAGCGCTCGTCATTGCTTTTCGGTCTTTCAGTTTTAAGCTTTTCGCAGGCACAGTGTCCCAATAACACTCACCAAAGGAGCTGACTGTATGAGCCTCAAACTTGGCGACATCGCCCCAGATTTCGAACAACAGTCCAGCGAGGGACTAATCAGGTTTCACGAATGGCTGGGGGACAAATGGGGGGTGCTGTTTTCCCACCCCGCCGACTTCACTCCTGTGTGCACCACCGAGCTTGGCTTCACCGCTAAGCTCAAGGACGAGTTCGACAAGCGCAATGTGAAGGCCATTGCCCTCTCGGTGGATTCGGCCGAGTCCCACGTCAAATGGATTCACGACATCAATTCGACCCAGAACACCACCGTCAATTTCCCGATTCTCGCTGATGCGGATCGCAAGGTCTCGGATCTGTACGACCTGATTCATCCAAACGCCAGCGAAACGCTGACCGTACGCTCCCTGTTCGTGATCGATCCGAACAAGAAGGTGCGTCTGACCATTACCTATCCCGCCAGCACCGGCCGCAACTTCCATGAGATTCTGCGCGTCATCGATTCGCTGCAATTGACCGACAGTCACAAAGTAGCGACGCCAGCCAATTGGAAAGATGGTGATGACGTGGTGATCGTGCCTTCGATCAAGGATGAAGAAGAGATCAAGCAACGCTTTCCGAAAGGCTATACGGCCGTGACGCCTTATCTGCGCCTGACGCCGCAGCCTAATCGCTGAATCCTTTTTTCAACCACGACATTCGGGCCGATTAATCGGCCCTTTTTTATTGGCACAAAACACTTTATGCCGCGCAGCGCTGTATCTAAGGGAGTGAATCTATTCGCGATGCGATTCGTCGGGCAATAGATATGCATGGATCTTATTGGCCTCTCGCTCATGAATTCGCTCCCACAGAAAACCCGCGTGGTCTGCCAGCCCTGGCATATTCAGTTTGGTGCTAACCAAATGAATAAATATGATTTTAGCGAATAACAAAGCCCTGTTAAGGTCTCTCCGTCTGGCGAGATCGCCAGTAATGAATCCCTTCACACCTCACTGGTCCGCCATCGGACGAGCAGGTGCTACCTATTCAGCTACAAGCAAAGGAGCGTGCCATGCGCACTGTCATTTTGCGTCGAGGCCTGGTCGCTCTGTTTGTTGCGGCGGTGTCTTTCGGCCCAAGTTTTTTAAAAGAGGCTCAAGCTCAGGCCGATACCCTGCGCATCGGTTATCAGAAGTACGGCACGCTGGTACTGCTCAAGGCAAAAGGCTCGCTGGAAAAGAAACTTGCCGAACAAGGCGTTCAGGTCCAGTGGACCGAATTCCCCGGTGGCCCGCAGCTGCTTGAAGGCCTGAACGTGGGCTCCATCGATTTCGGCGTGACCGGTGAAACGCCGCCAGTCTTCGCCCAAGCCGCTGGCGCCGACCTGCTCTACGTAGCATCCGAGCCGCCTGCGCCGACCAGTGAAGCACTGCTGGTGCCCAAGGATTCGCCGATCACCTCGGTCAAGGACCTCAAGGGCAAGAAGGTCGTGCTGAACAAGGGCTCCAACGTTCACTACCTACTGGTGCGGGCTCTGGAAGAGGCCGGACTGAAATACAGTGACATTCAAACCGTTTACCTGCCGCCGGCCGATGCCCGTGCTGCATTTGAACGTGGGGCCGTGGATGCCTGGGTCATCTGGGATCCGTACCAGGCCGCCGCCGAGCAACAGTTGCAGGCGCGTACCCTGCGTGACGGCAAAGGCATCGTCGACAACAACCAGTTCTATCTGGCGACCAAGCCCTATGCACAACAGCATCCGAAGGTGATTCAGACTCTGGTCGAAGAAGTGCGCGCGGTGGGCGACTGGTCCAAGGCCAACCCCGAAGAAGTGACCAAACAGGTTGCGCCGCTGCTCGGCTTGCCTGAGGACATCACGCGCATTTCGGTAAAACGCCAAGGTTACGGGGCGTTGTTCATCACCCCTGAAACCGTCGCGGCCCAACAGAAAATTGCCGACACCTTCTATCAACTCAAGTTGATCCCCAAACCGCTCAGCATCGCCGATGTGATCTGGACGCCACCTGCTGCTGTCGCTAAAGCGCAGTAAGCCTCGGCATTTAAGAGGAGACAACTCCATGAGCGTGGAAAAAATCACTCACAGACTGGCGCCCTGGATGCTACCGGTCTTGTTGCTGGCGATATGGCAACTGGCGGTCAGCGCCGGCTGGCTCTCCACTCGGATCCTGCCCGCGCCGAGCGCGGTCATCGAAGCGGGTGTGACGCTGGTGCGCAGTGGCGAGATATGGACTCACTTGGCCATCAGCGGCTGGCGTGCCGGTATTGGTTTTGCTATCGGCGGCGGTATCGGCCTGACGCTGGGCTTCATCACCGGTCTGTCGAAGTGGGGCGAACGTCTGCTCGACAGCTCGGTGCAGATGATCCGTAACGTGCCGCACCTGGCGCTGATTCCGCTGGTGATCCTGTGGTTCGGGATCGACGAGAGCGCCAAGATTTTCCTGGTGGCATTGGGCACGTTATTCCCGATTTACCTGAACACCTACCACGGCATTCGCAACATCGACCCGGCACTGGTGGAAATGTCGCGCAGCTACGGTCTGTCGGGCTTCTCACTGTTCCGTCATGTGATTCTGCCAGGCGCGATGCCGTCGATTCTGGTCGGCGTGCGCTTTGCATTGGGCTTCATGTGGCTGACGCTGATCGTGGCTGAAACGATCTCAGCCAGCTCGGGCATCGGCTATTTGGCGATGAACGCCCGTGAATTCCTGCAGACCGATGTGGTGGTACTGGCAATCGTTCTGTACGCCGTACTCGGCAAATTGGCAGACCTCGCGGCGCGCGGTCTGGAGCGGGTCTGCCTGCGTTGGCACCCGGCGTATCAAGTGGCTAAAGGTGGCGCGCAATGAGCAATCTCCAACAACCGGCAAACCTGTTGCGCGGGATTCCGCTTCAAGTCCGCAAACTGAAGAAAACCTTCGGCTCGCGGGAAGTATTGAAAGACATCGATCTGCACATCCCGGCCGGACAATTCGTCGCTGTGGTCGGTCGCAGCGGCTGTGGCAAAAGTACCTTGCTGCGCCTGCTGGCGGGCCTGGATAAACCTACCAGCGGGCAATTGCTGGCCGGAAATGCGTCGCTGGCCGATGCCCGGGACGACACCCGTCTGATGTTCCAGGAAGCGCGTTTGCTGCCCTGGAAACGCATCATCGACAACGTGGGCCTTGGCCTTAGCGGCGACTGGCGCGGCAAGGCTCTCGAAGCCTTGGAAGCTGTAGGGCTGGCCGAGCGCGCCAATGAGTGGCCGGCAGCCTTGTCGGGCGGCCAGAAGCAGCGTGTAGCGTTGGCGCGGGCCCTGATTCATCAGCCGCGTCTGTTGCTGCTCGATGAGCCATTGGGCGCGCTGGATGCCTTGACCCGTATCGAGATGCAACAGCTGATCGAGAACCTGTGGCAGAAACACGGTTTCACCGTGCTGCTGGTAACCCATGACGTCAGCGAGGCCGTAGCCATTGCCGACCGTGTGTTGCTGATTGAAGAAGGCCGCATCGGTCTGGATCTGCAGGTCGAACTCGCCCGACCGCGCGCTCGCGGCTCCTACCGACTGGCCGCACTGGAAACCGAAGTGCTCAACCGCGTGCTGTCCGTACCCGGCAGCCCGCCCGAACCCGAACCCACTTCACCGCTGCCCACGCAACTGCGTTGGGCCAACTAAATCCAGGTGCAATGTTGCACCCGGATCTGATCTCACAAAGGAAGCCAAACCATGACTATCAAAGCCATTAACGTACGTAACCAGTTCAAAGGCACCATCAAGGAAATCGTTACCGGCGACGTATTGTCCGAAATCGACGTACAGACCGCTTCCGGCATCGTCACGTCCGTCATCACCACCCGCTCGGTCAAAGAGCTGGAGCTGGTTGTCGGCAGCGAAGTGATCGCGTTCGTGAAATCCACCGAAGTGTCGATCGCCAAGTTGTAATCGATGCGTTGTGCACAACCCCGATGGGCGCGAGCCCTTCGGGGTTTTTTTGTGTGAAGTTGGTGCAACAGCCCGTGGGAGCAAATTCATTCGCGAAAGATATGACAGACGACAGAGATATATCGGCTGTACCGGCCATTCGCGAATGAATTCGCTCCCACCGTGAGTAACGTCGGTTGTTTTGTCGTACTCAGGAGAAAGGCCCTTGCACGTGTTGATGTAGGATTCAATAGTCCTGCGTCTTTGGTAGTAGACGGCCAAGACATGCTCGTTGATGTTTGGCTCGATGCCCGTGTAGAGACGCAATCGAGAGAGGCGGTGCCTTAGTCAGGGCTCCACGATTCAAGGTTGAAATGCGGTTCCCTGTGGGAGCGAATTCATTCGCGAAAGATATGACAGACGACAGAGATATATCGGCTGTACCGGCCATTCGCGAACGAATTTGTTCCCACAGCGGCTCGGCGCTGTTTCAGAACGTGTGCTTTGGCAAAAACGGCGGCAGATACAGCCCCAGATACGCATCGAACACGCGCCTGCCTTCCTCGGCCATGCGCGGGGTGATGGTATCGTGCAATTGCACGGAGCGGGCATAGACGCGATCGGCGAGTTCCAGCGCCAGGGCGAAGACCTCGACATCATCCGGCAGGGCTGGCAGCTGGAAGTGTTTGGCGAACAGCTCGTGCATCAGGTTGCCCAGCTCGACGTCATGCTGGCGGTCGGCTTGAGTCACTTCGGTCAGGCCGTGCTGCGCGAGGATGAGCTGGCGGGCGGCGGCGTCTTCGCTGTAGATGGTGAGCATGCGTGTTTCGACCATTCGCGACAGGTCGTGCCAGTGGTTGAGCCGCGCATGATCGATGGGCTGCTGCAGGCTTTCGCGAAAGGCGGCGTGAATGTCTGCGGTCAACGCTTCGAGCAGGGCCGGCACGCTGGCGAAGAAGTGGTAAACGGAGGAGGGAGGAATCTCTGCGCGCTCGGCCACGCTGTAGATCGACAGGCTCGCCACTCCGTCTGAAGCCAGGAGCGTACGGGCGGCGTCGAGAATCGAGTCGATCCGGGCCTGACTGCGCGCGCGGGGTTTGCGGGGTGTGGCGGGGCGGGTCATTGCTTGCTCTCTTGATCGGGGCCGCGTGCATTGTACGCGAGGCATGGATCTACGGCGCCTGGCTCGGCCTCATCGCGAATGAATTCGCTCCCACAGGTCATCACCAAGGCCGTTATTTCGATCCTTCGCCCATCTCCGTGGGAGCTAATACATCCGCGACAAATGGCGCAGGTGGCGAAATCCCGTGATCTCCCTCGTCTAAAATAAAGAACGCCCCCAACCACATGGATTGGGGGCGTTCTTTTTATTTCACACAACCGTCAGACAGTGTGCAGATACCAGTTGTATTCAAGGTCGGAGATGGAGTGCTCGAACTCCTCCAGCTCGCTTTCCTTGCACGCAACGAAGATATCGATGTACTTCGGATCGATGTACTTGGCCATGACTTCGCTGTCGTCCAGCTCGCGCAGAGCATCACGCAAGTTGTTCGGCAGGCTCTGTTCATGCTGCTCGTACGAGTTGCCTTCGACCGGCGCACCGGGCTCGACCTTGTTGGTCAGACCGTGGTGAATACCAGCGAGCACCGAGGCCATCAGCAGATACGGATTGGCATCGGCACCGGCGACGCGGTGTTCGATACGCACGGCATCGGCGCTGCCGGTGGGCACGCGAACGGCGACCGTGCGGTTATCCAGTCCCCAGGTGGGCGAGTTGGGTACATAAAACTGAGCACCGAACCGGCGATACGAGTTGACGTTCGGGCAAAGGAACGCCATCTGCGCCGGTAGGGTCTCGAGCACACCGCCGATTGCATGACGTAATGCGGCGTTCTGCTCGGGATCCTCACTGGTGAAGATGTTTTTGCCATCGCGATCCAGGATCGAGATGTGGACGTGCAGACCGTTACCCGCTTGGCCTGGATACGGCTTGGCCATGAAGGTTGTGTCCATCTCATGGTCGTAAGCGATGTTTTTGATCAGTCGCTTGAGCAGCACTGCGTAATCACAGGCTTTGAGGGCATCGGCGGTGTGGTGCAGGTTCACTTCGAACTGCGCCGGGGCACTTTCCTTGACGATCGCGTCGGCAGGGATGCCTTGCTCTTTGGCGCCTTCCAGAATGTCCTGGAGGCAGTCGACGTATTCGTCGAGGTCGTCGATCAGGTAGACCTGTGTCGAGTGCGGGCGTTTGCCGGAAATCGGCGAGCGCGGCGGTTGTGGACGACCGTTCACGTTCTCCTGATCGATCAGGTAGAACTCCAGCTCGAACGCCGCGCAGATGGTCAGGCCCATTTCATCGAACTTGGCCACGACCTGGCGCAGCACTTCACGTGGATCGGCGAAGAATGGCTCGCCTTCCAGTTCGTGCATGGTCATCAAGAGTTGTGCGGTAGGACGCTTCTGCCAAGGCTCGTTGCAGAGAGTGTCGGGGATTGGATAACAGATTCGGTCTGCGTCACCGATGTCCAGACCCAGGCCGGTGCTTTCCACCGTCGAGCCATTGATATCCAGTGCGAAAAGAGAAGCTGGGAGGTTGATGCCTTTTTCGTAAACCTTATGGAGACTGGTGCGTTCGATGCGCTTGCCGCGCACCACTCCATTCATATCTGCAATCAGAAGGTCAACGTATAGAACCTCAGGATGTTCCTTAAGGAACGCGTTCGCTTCGTTGAGCTGAACGGCACGCGGGGGTACCGACATGATGCAACACCTTTGTTGTTGAAAATATCAATCATCGAGCATTACGGGGTTCAGTCAATCCGAAAGCCCTGATGAAGTCAAGAGAGCCCCGTTCTGCCCTAAAACGGCGCCCTTAAGCCAAATTTGCCGCACTTTAGGGCGGTTTTTTCCTGTTCGAAGCGGCGGAAGTAGCGATCTTGAGCGGAGCGTATTTTATTTTTTACGGCGTTGTTGTGTAAAAAAATGAACAAGGCTAAGCTCGATCGCAGCCCATAACAGCAATAACACCGGGGGTCACATGTCTCGCCTTCCGCTGATCGGCGTCACCGCCTGCACTCAGCAAATTGGCTCGCATGCCTATCACATCAGTGGTGACAAATACGTCCGTGCAGTCGCCGTCGCTGCCAAGGGCCTGCCGCTGATTCTGCCGTCTCTGGCAGAGCTCATCGATCCGGCCGATATCCTCTCGGCGGTCGATGGATTGCTCTTCACCGGTTCTCCATCCAACGTCGAACCCTATCACTATAGTGGTCCAGCCAGCGCGCCCGGTACTGCTCATGATCCTGCACGCGACCGCACCACCTTACCTCTTATTCGTGCCGCTGTGGCCGCCGGAGTGCCGGTGCTGGGGATTTGTCGTGGGTTCCAGGAGATGAATGTGGCGTTTGGCGGCAGTCTGCATCAGAGCGTTCACGAGACGGGAACCTTCATGGACCATCGTGAGCCAGACAATGAACCTGTTGAAATTCAATACGCTCCAAGCCATCCGATGCACATAGAGCCGGGCGGGATTCTGGCCGGCTTGGGGATGGCGCAAGAAATTCGTGTCAATTCAATACATGGTCAGGGCATCGAGCGCCTGGCGCCCGGTTTGCGCGTGGAGGCAACCGCCCCGGATGGCTTGATCGAAGCGATCTCCGTTCCCTCGGGCGCGCCTTTTGCTTCGTCCGAGGTGTTCGCACTGGGCGTTCAGTGGCATCCGGAGTGGCAAGTCATGCACAACCCCGACTATCTTTCAATTCTTCAGGCATTTGGCGATGCCTGTCGAAAACGGGCAACGCAACGTGACGCCGATGCGTCCAGATAACGCCCGGTTGCCATAACGGCGATCGGTTCTGAAACCCCTGAGGTATTTATGAGTACCAACCTCGACCAGCTCACCGATTGGTTGAAAGAACACAGGATTACCGAAGTCGAGTGCATGATCTCCGACCTGACCGGTATCACGCGGGGCAAGATTTCTCCGACCAACAAGTTCATTGCCGAAAAGGGCATGCGCTTGCCGGAAAGCGTATTGCTCCAGACCGTGACCGGGGATTACGTCGAAGACGACATTTATTACGAGTTGCTGGACCCCGCAGACATCGACATGTTCTGCCGTCCTGACCAGAACGCGGTGTACCTGGTCCCCTGGGCCATCGAGCCCACTGCGCAGGTGATTCACGACACCTACGACAAGCAAGGCAACCCCATCGAGCTGTCGCCGCGCAACGTGCTCAAGAAAGTCCTCAAGCTCTACGCCGATCAAGGCTGGCAGCCCATCGTCGCGCCTGAGATGGAGTTCTACCTGACCAAGCGCAGCGACGACCCGGATTATCCATTGCAACCGCCGGTTGGCCGTTCGGGGCGTCCGGAAACCGGTCGCCAGTCCTTCTCCATTGAAGCCGCGAACGAATTCGACCCGTTATTCGAAGACGTCTACGACTGGTGCGAACTGCAGAACCTGGATCTGGACACGTTGATTCACGAAGACGGCACGGCGCAGATGGAGATCAACTTCCGTCACGGCGACGCCCTGTCGCTGGCCGACCAGATTCTGGTGTTCAAGCGCACCATGCGCGAAGCGGCGCTCAAGCATGAAGTGGCCGCGACCTTCATGGCCAAGCCCATGACCGGCGAGCCTGGCAGCGCCATGCACCTGCATCAGAGCATCATCGACATCGAGACCGGGAAGAACATCTTCTCCAATGAAGACGGGACCATGAGCCAGCTGTTCCTGCAGCACATCGGTGGCCTGCAAAAGCTGATCCCCGAGCTCTTGCCGCTGTTCGCGCCCAACGTCAATTCGTTCCGCCGCTTTCTGCCCGATACCTCGGCGCCGGTGAACGTGGAGTGGGGCGAAGAAAACCGTACCGTCGGCCTGCGCGTCCCCGATGCGACCCCGCAGAACCGCCGGGTTGAAAACCGACTGCCTGGCGCCGATGCCAACCCGTATCTGGCGATCGCCGCGAGCCTGTTGTGCGGATTCGTCGGCATGGTCGAGGGCCTCAACCCAAGTGCGCCGGTCGTGGGCCGCGGTTACGAGCGCCGCAACCTGCGCCTGCCGTTAACCATCGAAGACGCACTGGAGCGGATGGAAAACAGCAAAACGGTCGAGAAATACCTCGGCAAGACATTTGTCACCGGCTACGTCGCGGTCAAGCGCGCCGAGCACGAAAACTTCAAGCGTGTGATCAGTTCGTGGGAGCGGGAATTCCTGCTCTTCGCCGTCTGACGATCCCGGGCGTCGAGTGTCTTTTTCAGGCCACAGGCGCCCGACATGCATAGCCAGTCAATGGAGTGATTCATGAGTTCCAACAACCCGCAAACCCGCGAATGGCAAGCGCTCAGCAGCGATCATCACCTGGCGCCGTTCAGCGACTTCAAACAGCTTAAAGAGAAAGGCCCGCGCATCATCACCAAGGCCAAGGGCGTTTATCTGTGGGACAGCGAAGGCAACAAGATTCTCGACGGCATGGCCGGTCTGTGGTGCGTGGCCATCGGTTATGGCCGTGACGAACTGGCCGATGCCGCCAGCCAACAGATGCGTGAACTGCCTTATTACAACCTCTTCTTCCAGACTGCGCACCCGCCTGCATTGCAACTGGCCAAGGCGATTTCCGAGATCGCCCCGGATGGCATGAACCATGTGTTCTTCACCGGTTCCGGTTCCGAAGGCAACGACACCGTGCTGCGTCTGGTCCGCCACTATTGGGCGATCAAAGGCAAGCCGAGCAAGAAAGTCATTATCAGCCGCATGAACGGCTATCACGGCTCCACCGTCGCAGGCGCAAGCCTTGGCGGCATGACCTACATGCACGAGCAGGGCGACCTGCCGATTCCGGGCATCGTGCACATCCCGCAGCCATACTGGTTCGGTGAAGGCGGCGACATGACCCCGGACGAGTTCGGCGTCTGGGCGGCCGAGCAGTTGGAAAAGAAGATTCTCGAACTGGGCGTAGACAATATCGGCGCCTTCATTGCCGAGCCGATTCAGGGCGCGGGTGGCGTGATCGTTCCGCCGGACACCTACTGGCCGAAGATCAAGGAGATCCTCGCCAGGTACGACATCCTCTTCGTCGCCGATGAGGTGATTTGTGGCTTCGGGCGTACCGGTGAGTGGTTCGGTAGCGATTTCTACGGCCTCAAGCCCGATCTGATGACCATTGCCAAGGGCCTGACCTCGGGCTACATCCCGATGGGCGGCGTGATCGTGCGCGATGAAGTGGTCAAGGTGCTCAATGAGGGCGGCGACTTCAACCACGGTTTCACCTATTCGGGTCACCCGGTGGCGGCAGCGGTGGGCCTGGAAAACATCCGGATTCTGCGCGAAGAAAAGATTGTCGAGCGAGTGAAATCGGAAACGGCACCATACTTGCAAAAGCGTTTGCGTGAGCTGAGCGATCACCCGCTGGTGGGTGAAGTTAGGGGCGTCGGCATGCTCGGCGCCATCGAGCTTGTGAAAGACAAAACCACTCGCGAGCGTTATGTCGATCGAGGTGCGGGCATGATCTGCAGGACTTTCTGCTTCAATAACGGACTGATCATGCGAGCGGTGGGTGACACGATGATCATTTCACCGCCGCTAGTGATCAGCTTCGCCGAGATCGACGAGTTGGTGGAAAAAGCACGCACATGCCTGGACCTGACACTTGAGGCATTACAACGCTGAATCTGGACTTTTAGCAGCATGGCTTGCCCGCAGTGGTGTCAGCGAAATTGCTATCGCCGGCAGGCCGGACTGTTACAGGAGAGTTCCCAGGACAGCACGTGGGTAGTGCACTAAGTGGTGGTCGTGAACGAGGGTATTGGCGTGCAGATGAAATCTTTGAAAGTTATGCAACATGGCAGGCTGCTCTGCTTGTAAGCCTGCCCAGGAAATTGCCAGACTAACGGCTGTTTTAGTCGTCGCTAACATAAAAAACACTGGAGCTGTACGCATGAAGAAATTTGGCAAAACCCTCCTCGCCTTGTCCCTGATGGGCGCAGTGGCCGCAGCTGCACACGCCGATGACAAAGTTCTGCACGTCTACAACTGGTCCGATTACATCGCGCCAAACACCATTGCCGACTTCGAAAAAGAATCCGGCATCAAAGTGGTGTACGACGTCTTCGACAGCAACGAGACGCTGGAAGCCAAATTGCTGGCTGGCAAGTCCGGTTACGACATCGTCGTACCGTCGAACAACTTCCTCGCCAAACAGATCAAAGCCGGTGTTTATCAGGAGCTGGACAAGTCCAAGCTGCCTAACTACAAAAATCTCGACCCTGCGTTGTTGAAAGCCGTGTCGGTCAGCGACCCGGACAACAAGCATGCCTTCCCTTACATGTGGGGCTCGATCGGTATCGGCTTCAATCCGGACAAGGTCAAGGCTGCGCTGGGTGCCGACGCTCCGGTCAACTCCTGGGATCTGCTGTTCAAGCCCGAGAATGCCGCCAAGCTGAAAAGCTGTGGCGTCAGCTTCCTCGATTCGCCGACCGAAATGCTGCCAGTAGCGTTGCATTACCTGGGCCTGCCAACCGACAGCCAGAAGAAAGAAGACATCAAGAAAGCTCAGGATCTGTTCCTGAAAATTCGTCCTTCGGTCACTTACTTCCACTCGTCCAAGTACATCTCGGACCTGGCCAACGGCAACATCTGCGTAGCCGTGGGCTATTCGGGTGACGTGTATCAGGCCAAGGCACGTGCTGAGGAAGCGGGTGGCAAGGTCAAGATCAGCTACAACATTCCGAAAGAGGGTGCTGGCAGCTTCTATGACATGGTCGCCATCCCTAAAGACGCGGAAAACGTCGAGGGTGCCTACAAGTTCATGAACTTCATCCTGCAACCTAAAGTGATGGCTGAAATCACTAACTCCGTTCACTTCCCGAACGGTAACAAGGCTGCAACCGAGTTCGTCGACAAGGAAATCACTTCCGACCCAGGCGTGTATCCGCCAGCGGACGTGCTGTCCAAGTTGTATGCGATTGCCGACTTGCCTGCGGCGACACAACGCGAAATGACACGCGCCTGGACCAACATCAAATCGGGCAAGTAAGCCTGGTCGAAGCGTGCCGTCAATGACGGCACGTGCACCTCAATTGTCTAGGGGTGAAAAGTCGTTGGTGATCAGTGAATGACCTGTGAGTGAGCTTGCTCACGAAGGCGGACTTTCAGACCCCAATTTGCGGTGACTGCACTGACCTCTTCGTGAGCAAGCTCACTCCCACAGGGAAGCCGCAATCTCTGGCGATCGAGGCAAGAAATAAAAAGTTTTTTGCGAGCAGCGTTCATCGAGGGTAAGTTGCGCGCCGGAATTGTCACAGGCAGTCGTTACTGTCGTCGGCCAGGGCAACAGGCCCACCTACTAAAAAAGGACTGCAAACGTGTCTATTTCTTTGTTTTCCAAAAGCTTGCTGCTGGGCGCTGGGCTAACGCTCGCCGTCGGCGCCTACGCGGATTCCACCGTCCGCATTTATAACTGGTCCGATTACATTGGCACCACGACCCTGGCGGATTTCGAATCCACCACCGGAATCAAGACCAAATACGATGTCTTCGACTCCAACGAAACCCTGGAAGGCAAGCTGCTCGCCGGTCGCACCGGTTATGACGTAGTGGTGCCCTCCAATCACTTCCTTGGCAAACAGATCAAGGCCGGTGCGTTCCAGAAACTCGATAAATCGCAACTCCCCAATTATTCCAATCTCGACCCTGAGCTGATGAAGCGCCTGGAGAAAAATGATCCGGGCAATCAGTACGCCGTACCGTACCTGTGGGGCACCAACGGCATCGGCTACAACGTCGACAAGATCAAGCAAGTTCTGGGCGTCGACACCATTGACTCCTGGGCCGTGCTGTTCGAACCCGAGAACATCAAGAAGCTGCAGAAGTGCGGCGTTGCGTTCCTCGATTCGGCTGACGAGATGATGCCCGCGGTGCTGAACTATCTGGGGCTGAACCCCAACAGCACCGACGAAAAAGACTACAAGAAAGCCGAAGACAAGCTGCTGAAAGTCCGTCCTTACGTGACCTACTTCAACTCCTCCAAATACATCACGGACCTTGCCAACGGCGATATCTGCATCGCGGCCGGATTCTCCGGCGACGTGTTCCAGGCCAAGGCTCGCGCCGAAGAGGCGGGCAAGGGTGTGAACATCGCTTACTCGATCCCCAAGGAAGGCGGCAACCTGTGGTTCGACATGCTGGCAATTCCGGCTGATGCGCCAGACGTCAAGGCCGCGCACGCCTTCATCAACTACATCCTCAAGCCTGAGGTGATCGCCAAGGTCAGCGACCAAGTCGGTTACGCCAACCCGAACCCCGCTTCGGGCGAGTTGATGGATCAGGACATTCGCAACGATGACTCGGTTTATCCATCCAAGGAAGTGCAGGGCCGCCTATACGTCAACTCCGAGTTGCCACCGAAGATCCAGCGTCTGATGACGCGCAGCTGGACCAAGATCAAATCCGGTAAATAAAGACCTGGCGCCCGACCCTATTGGTCGGACGCAAAAACAGTTGGGAGTTTCACCCATGGCAGTTGCCTCCGGCGCCTACAAAAAAGCCCTTGAGGGTGGTCAGCAACCTAAACAGGTGCTGGTCAAAATCGATCGGGTCACGAAAAAGTTCGACGAGACGGTTGCTGTGGACGATGTGTCTCTGCAGATCAACAAGGGCGAGATCTTCGCCTTGCTCGGCGGTTCCGGCTCAGGCAAATCCACACTATTGCGCATGCTTGCGGGGTTCGAGCGACCGACCGAGGGGCGAATTTTCCTCGATGGTGTCGACATCACCGACATGCCGCCGTACGAACGTCCGATCAACATGATGTTCCAGTCCTACGCGCTGTTCCCGCACATGACCGTGGCGCAGAACATCGCGTTCGGCCTGCAGCAGGACAAGCTGCCCAAGGAAGAGATCGAAGCCCGTGTGGCCGAGATGCTCAAGCTGGTACAGATGACCCAATACGCCAAGCGCAAACCGCATCAGCTGTCCGGCGGACAGCGTCAGCGTGTGGCGCTGGCGCGCTCGCTGGCCAAGAAGCCGAAACTGTTGCTACTCGATGAGCCAATGGGTGCGCTGGACAAAAAGCTGCGCTCGCAGATGCAACTGGAACTGGTGGAGATCATCGAGCGCGTCGGCGTGACCTGCGTGATGGTGACCCACGACCAGGAAGAGGCCATGACCATGGCCCAGCGTATCGCGATCATGCACCTGGGCTGGATCGCCCAGATTGGCAGCCCTGTGGATATCTATGAAACCCCGACCAGTCGCCTTGTCTGTGAATTCATCGGCAACGTCAACCTGTTCGACGGTGAAGTCATCGAGGACATGGAAGGCCACGCGCTGATCCGCAGCCCGGAGCTTGAACGTAATATCTATGTCGGCCACGGGATCAGCACCTCGGTGGAAGACAAGCACATCACCTACGCGATTCGCCCGGAAAAACTGCTCATCACTACCGAGCAGCCCACTCAGGAATACAACTGGTCGCGCGGCAAGGTGCACGACATCGCCTACCTGGGCGGCCACTCGGTGTTCTACGTGCAACTGACGTGCGGCAAGCTGGTTCAGTCCTTCGTCGCCAACGCCGAGCGCCGTGGCGCACGCCCGACCTGGGAAGATGAAGTCTACGTCTGGTGGGAAGACGACAGCGGCGTGGTACTGCGCTCATGAAAATCCGAAAAATCAAACGGGCGCTCAATCGAATAACGCCCAATGGCCGTCAGGCGGTCATTGGGGTTCCTTTCCTCTGGCTGTTCCTGTTCTTCGCGCTGCCGTTTCTGATCGTCATCAAGATCAGTTTCGCCGAAGCCGACGTCGCGATTCCGCCGTACACCGAGATCTTCACCTACGCCGAGCAGAAGCTCGACATCGTGCTCAACTTCGCCAACTACGCGTTGCTGACCGGAGACGACCTGTACATTTCGGCGTACCTGGGCTCGTTGAAGATGGCTTTCTTCAGCACCTTGCTCTGCCTGTTGATCGGCTACCCAATGGCCTACGGCATCTCCATCGCGCGCAAGGAAATGCAGACGGTGCTGTTGCTGCTGATCATGATGCCGACCTGGACGGCGATTTTGATCCGCGTTTACGCCTGGATGGGCATTCTCAGCAACAACGGTCTGCTCAACGCCTTCCTGATGTGGCTGGGCGTGATCAATGAACCGTTGCAGATCCTCAACACCAACCTCGCGGTATATATCGGCGTGGTGTATTCGTACCTGCCGTTCATGATCCTGCCGTTGTACGCCAACCTGGTGAAGCATGATCAAAGCCTGCTGGAAGCCGCATCCGACCTGGGGTCGAGCACCTTCAACAGCTTCTGGAAAATCACCGTGCCGCTGTCCAAGAACGGCATCATCGCTGGCTGCATGCTGGTGTTCATTCCGGTGGTGGGGGAGTTCGTCATCCCTGAATTGCTGGGCGGCCCCGAGACGCTGATGATTGGTAAGGTCCTGTGGCAAGAATTCTTCAACAACCGCGACTGGCCGGTGGCGTCTTCGCTGGCGGTGGTGATGCTGTTGATCCTCATCGTGCCGATCATTCTGTTCAACCGCAGCCAGGCCAAAGAACTGGAGGGCAAGGCATGAGAGGCTTCCGATTCTCGAACCTGATGTTGGTACTGGGCCTGTTGTTCATCTACGCGCCCATGGTCATTCTGGTGATCTACTCGTTCAACGCCTCCAAGCTGGTGACGGTCTGGGGCGGCTGGTCGGTGAAGTGGTACGTCGGCCTGCTCGACAACACGCAACTGATGGCCGCCGTGGCTCGCTCGCTGGAAATCGCCTGCTACACCTCGGTGGCGGCCGTTGCGCTAGGCACCATGGCGGCGTTCGTGCTAACCCGCGTCACGCGTTTCAAGGGACGTACCTTCTTCGGTGGCCTGGTCACGGCGCCTCTGGTCATGCCTGAGGTGATCACCGGCCTTTCGTTGTTGCTGCTCTTCGTGGCTATGGCGCAGTTGATCGGCTGGCCGCAGGAACGTGGCATCGTCACTATCTGGATCGCCCACACAACGTTCTGTGCGGCCTATGTGGCGGTGGTTGTGTCGGCACGTCTGCGCGAGCTGGACATGTCCATCGAAGAGGCCGCCATGGACCTTGGCGCGCGTCCGTGGAAGGTGTTCTTTCTGATCACTATCCCGATGATCGCGCCATCTTTGGCAGCGGGCGGCATGATGTCCTTCGCCCTGTCGCTGGACGATCTGGTATTGGCGAGCTTCGTCTCCGGTCCCGGTTCCACGACCTTGCCGATGGAAGTGTTCTCGGCCGTGCGTCTGGGCGTGAAGCCTGAGATCAATGCTATTGCCAGCTTGATCCTGCTGGCGGTGTCGATCGCGACATTCCTGGTCTGGTTCTTCAGCCGCCGCGCTGAAAACAACCGCAGAAAGGCCATCCAACAAGCCATTGAAGAAGCGGCGGCGGATGGCTGGAAACAACCGGATGTACGTCGGGCGAAGGTGGTTGAGCCGGTTTGATTGACGGGGGTTGTGTCTGCCGCAAACGTGCAGCACGACGCAACCCTTATAGAAGCCGGCTTGCTGGCGAAGGCGTTCTATCCGTCACCATTACCATGACTGACCTGACGCATTCGCCAGCAAGCCGGCTCCTACAGATGTTCGGCGGTGCTATTTGACCGGCACCAACCTCAACACCTCTTTGCTATTCCCCGCCACATCCCCCTCACTGAACCGCTCCGGCCTGTACTGTCCGTTGATGTAGTCCTGGGCTTGATCGGCGTAATGCTTGTCGAACAGCACGCCACTTTGCCCGACCGGGTTGATGCCCAGGGCGTGGGCGGGGTCGGCGAAGTCGATCAGGCGTCTTGTAGACGGCCCGTAGGTCACTGGCCAAGGCGCGGCGGTGATGCTTGCCGACAGATTGTTCGGCACTTCGTGGGTACCCGGGGCCGCGAAGTTGCCGACGTTGAACAACATGTCCAGCGGCGGCTGGCGGCCCAGTGGATGCTCGTGGGTCAGTGTGTGCGCCTTGCCCCAGGTCCATTCATCCGGGTTCACCCCGTACAGCGATTTGAGATGTGAGACCGCCGCGTGCCAAGCCACCTTAACCGTGTTGTCGCGGTTTTCGGGTGCGGGGGAGTTGCGATTGTTCCACCATGGCGAGCTGACGTCCGCGGCCAGCCGCGGTAGCGCCATGTCGATGACCCGCGTTGACAGTAGCGTGGCGAACATCCCGTCACCCAGCTCGTCGCGGAAGGTCTGATCGCTCAGGTTGTAGAGGAACTGGTTGAACAGCGTCGCGCCGACCGAATCCACCGGGTAATGGCCTTTCCAGGCCGCCAGACGTTCGATCAGGTCGTGCTCTTCGGGGTCGCTGATGACCCGCCGCAGCACCGGCATCAGCGGCGTGAGAATCTGCGCTGCATAGTCCGTCTTCGTCCCCAGTTGCAGCGCCTTGCTGTTGTCCAGACTCCATTTCACGGTGCTGTCGCTCAGCTGTTTGTCCAGCTGGCGACCGCGCTCGGCGAGGTTGTAATAGCCCGGAATCTCCATGCCTGTGGGAGAAACCGGCTGGAAGTTGGCCGACACGATATAGCCACGCGCGGGGTTCTCTTCCTGGGGATTGGCGCTGAAGGGGTAGAAACCGTTCTTGTCCGCCTGATCGGCGCTGCCGTCGAGGATAAAGGCCGGGTTCACCCCGACCGGGCGCTTGGGCAACTGCGCTGCCGCCCACCAGCCGATATCGCCTTTGGCGTTGGCGTAGACCACGTTCAGACCCGGCGATTGGATCTTCTCGGCAGCGCTGCGCATCTTGTCCAGCGTGTCTGCGCGGTTGGCTTCGTAGAAGCCTTGCAAAATCGGGTTCTCGGATTCAAGGAACGACCACCACATGGCGATGGGCGTGTCGGCGTGGTCCTGAATGCCGCTGGCGCTGAGGACATCATTGACGATCGGGCCGTGGGGCGATTGGCGCAACATGAAGGTGATCGGCGATTCGCCTTTGACCTTGATCTGCTCCGGGCGCGAGGTCATGTCGACCCAGGCGCCGTGATACCAGACCTGATTGGGGTTGTCGGGGTTGACCTTCTCGGCGATCAAATCAACGTCGTCGTTCTGGAACATGGTCAGGCTCCAGCCAAAATCCATGTTATGACCCAGCAGGGCAAACGGATTGAGCGCCTGAAAATGCCCATACAGTGAAAAACCCGGCGCGGACAATTGCGCTTCATACCAAACCGTGGGCACCGAGAAACGAATGTGCGGGTCGCCCGCCAGCAATGGCTTGCCGCTTTGGGTCCGGCTGCCCGATACCACCCAGGCATTGCTGCCTTCGAATTGCGGCAGGCCGGCGTCTTCCAGCGCCTGGGCACTGAGCTGCGCCAGATCGCTCAGGCCTTTCCAGTCCTTGCTGCTCAAGGCTGGCGTTGGGTGCAACGCGCCTTGGGGCTGCCAGTCCACATCGAAGACTTTAAGGTAGTCCGGCCCGAGTTGGTCGCGAACGTAGGTCAGCAGAGGCTCGGTACGAAATGCGGCGGCGAAGCTGTAGGCCAGATAGCCGCCGATGCTCAGGGTGTCCTCGGCGGTGAACGGTCGCTTGTCGATGCCTAGCACGTCGAATTCGATGGGTTTGGAGTGAGTTGCCTGATACTGGTTCACGCCGTCCAGATAGGCTTGCAGCGCCTGCCAGGCGGGGGTGTTCTTGTCCTGACGGGCGACGTATTCATCGGCGTGCTCGCGAATACGCAGACTGCGAAAGAGCTTGTCGGTGTTCACTAGCTTCGGTCCGAGCACTTCGGCCAGTTCACCACGGGCCAGTCGGCGCAGAATCTCCATCTGGAACAACCGATCCTGAGCGTGGACATAACCCAGAGCGCGATACAGATCGTCCTGATTGTCAGCCCTGATGTGCGGCACGCCGCGTTCGTCATAGCGCACGCTGACCGGCGCCTGCAGATGAGTCAGGGAAATTTCGCCATCGCGCATGGGCTGCTTGCTGTGGATATACCAGGTTCCAATGCCTGCGATCAGAATGACCACGAGGGCGATGACGGAAAGGCTGCGTTTCATCCGGCGGCTCGGAAATCAGTGAGAAGCCAGGAAGGCTACAGATTTGTCGTCAGGCTGTGTAGCGGTGCTGAAAAGTGGCTGACCCTTGCGAGCAACACCAATCCTGTGGGAGTGAGCGTGTTCATGAAGGCGTCGTGTCAGTCGCAGTGGATGTGACAGGCCTCCCGCATTCGTGAGCAAGCTCACTCCCACACGCATCAGGTTGTGTCAGTTTGTTATTGCATTAAGCTCAGCTCACGCCCTGAAGAGTCTTCCCCATGCGAATTCCATCCCGCGGCCTGGCCTTGTTGCTGGCTCTGAGCTGCTGCCACGCTTTGGCCCTCACTGGGCCGAAACCCGGCGACATCGTCGAAGTCAGTCTCGAACAGCTGCATCCGACCCAAGCGGTCATTGGCTACGATCAGGTCTATTACACGCTCGAACGCTTCGCCAAGGATCGGCAAAAGCTGTTCGATGAGATCTGCGAAAGCAACGGTCAGAGCAAGGCCAGGGCGATCAGCGAAAGCGCCGATCCACTGACGCCCGAAACCTTCGCCTGCAAGGACCAGCCGAACGCACATCCGCAGGAGATGAAAACCGTGGTTGTCGGCCCTGGCGGCCAGTTCTATCTCACGGACGGTCATCACACCTTCAGCTCGCTCTGGGAACAGCCCGGCGTCGGTTCGCAAATGAAGATGAAAGTGCGGATTACCGATGATTTCAGCGACAGCGCGGACATGGCGGCTTTCTGGACGCGGATGCAGCAGGCGCACAAGGTCTGGCTCAAGGACGGCAATGGGCAGTCGATTTCTCCCGATCAGTTGCCCGCCCATGTCGGCTTGCAGTCGATGCATAACGACATCCTGCGCAGCATGGTTTATTTCGTTCGCGGCGCGGCTTATGACAAGCCGAAGTCAGGCGATGTTTCGCCGGAATTCCTCGAGTTTTACTGGGCCGATTGGCTGCGCGGCCAGCTTGAGCTTGCTGACTTCAATTTCAGCGAACGCAGCGGTTATCACCAGGCATTGCAGGTGGCGAGTGATCTGATGGTCAAACCGCCGTTGAGCAAGTTGGTGGGCGGCGGCATGACAGCGAAACAGCTAGGCGGCTTCAAGACGGTCAAGCGCAAAGTGCTGACCAGGACCGCCGATGAAAAGCTGCCTTTGGTGATTGATTACAAAGACACGCATTGATCCTTGGGCGAGCCTGCAATAATTGTCCCAACCCGGATCAGGCTGCCCGGCGCAAACCCTGTGGGAGAGAATTCATTCGCGATCGGCTGTCGCATCCGATACATCTTCGTCGGATGGACGGGCCTCTCGCGAATGAATTCGCTCCCACAGAGGTGATCAGGCGTCCCGAAGATCGGGGTCAATCGCCTCCTGACCACGGGCAATAACATCCCACCGCCATGGTGTGCGTCACATTGACCGGTCGATCTGCCTTGAGTGCCTGAAGGATCGGTTCGATAAAGCTATTTTGCGAATTACAGACCAGCCCCTCGCTGTAAGGCCCGAAATACGCGAGGTTGCCCTGCCGGTCCCAGATCGCTCCCGCCAGGCTAGAAGTGATCCGCTTGGCGCCTGGCAGGCCGTCCAGAGGTGTGATGGCGCTCAATGTCAAAGCAGCCTTTAGTGATTGATTACAAAGACACGCATTGATCCTTGGGCGAGCCTGCAATGATTGTCCAACCCCGGATCCGCCTGCCCGGCGCAAACCTTGTGGGAGCGAATTCATTCGCGATCGGCTGTCG
>NZ_JBOICF010000091.1:0-68832 GCF_050739935.1 Pseudomonas sp.
CAGTAACCCAGGCGTGGCTCAATGGCGCGGCGGCAGAGCAGCACCTTGCCATCCCAGACCGGCAACACGCCCGCGACGATGTTGGGATTCTGGTAATGAATGGTATGGCAGTGCTCGCAGACATAACGCAGGCGGCTGTCGCCCTCGGGGATGCGTTGGATGACCTGTTCGCCGCATAGGCTGCAGAATTTCATGATCGATCGGGTTCCTGAAGTCAGCGGCTATCTTGGCGTGCCACGCGGGTGGTCGGCAAGCTATGTGTTGTTTCAGGCGCGAGAGTTGTAGGCTCCCGAGTTATAACGCGGGGGCTTGGGGCCACCAGCACTTTGGTGCATCATGCCGGACAGGCAACAGATCGAGAATCCTCATGCTGGACGAGCTACTTCGCCGTATAAGCAGCCACACGCCGGGCACTCTGGAGACGGACAAACGCTTTCCCGAGGCGGCGGTGCTGGTGCCCATCACCCGCAGTGACGAACCGGAGGTGGTGCTGACCCTGCGCGCCAGCGGCCTGTCGACCCACGGTGGCGAAGTTGCGTTTCCCGGCGGGCGACGGGATCCCGAAGACCCCGACCTGGTGTTCACCGCGCTGCGCGAGGCCGAGGAAGAAATCGGTCTGCCTCCCGGCCTTGTCGAGATCGTCGGCCCGCTCAGCCCGCTGATCTCTAAGCACGGCATCAAGGTCACGCCCTACGTCGGCGTCATTCCCGATTTCGTCGAGTACAAACCCAACGATGGCGAGATCGCCGCCGTCTTCAGTGTTCCTCTGGAATTTTTCCGTCAGGACGTCCGCGAGCACACGCACCGCATCGATTATCAGGGCCGCAGTTGGTATGTGCCGAGCTATCGCTTTGGCGAGTACAAAATCTGGGGCCTGACCGCAATCATGATCGTCGAACTGATGAACGTTTTGTTCGACAGTAATATCAGTCTGCACCACCCGCCCAAGCTTTCCATTGCGATACCGAAGTCCTGATCAACGCTTTTTCATCCAACCGTGAGCCCCGCGCTCGCCCCACGGCCGCAGAGCCGACCCACGAGGAAAACAATATGAAATACCGCCTGGGCGATGCCCGAGTCCAAGCCCATCCGCAAAGCTGGATCGCCCCCACCGCCACATTGATCGGCAACGTTCGCCTGCAGGCCAATGCCAGCGTCTGGTTCGGTGCCGTGCTGCGCGGCGACAACGAGCTGATCGACATCGGCGAAAACAGCAATGTGCAGGATGGCACCGTGATGCACACCGACATGGGCTCGCCGCTGACCATCGGCAAGAACGTGACAATCGGCCACAACGTCATGCTTCATGGCTGCACGGTGGACGACAACACGCTGATCGGCATCAACTCGGTGATCCTCAACGGCGCGAAGATCGGCAAATACTGCATCATCGGCGCCAATTCGTTGATCGGTGAAGGCAAGGTCATCCCCGATGGATCGCTGGTGATGGGCTCGCCGGGCAAGATCGTGCGCGAATTGACCGACGCGCAGAAGAAGATGCTCGAAGCCAGCGCCGCCCATTACGTTCAAAACGCACAACGTTACGCACGCGACCTGGCGCCGCAGGAAGACTGATGTCCGTCGAACACCCCGATAAAAGCCCGCCTCACGTCCTCCACGAAAAACCCGTGCGTTCGCCGTGTGTAAACATCTGCGCGCTAGATGAGGCCGACGTTTGCGTGGGTTGCCAGCGCACGGTTCTGGAAATCACCGGCTGGAGCCGCATGAG
Organism: Pseudomonas sp.; assembly: GCF_050739935.1. Taxonomy (GTDB): domain Bacteria; phylum Pseudomonadota; class Gammaproteobacteria; order Pseudomonadales; family Pseudomonadaceae; genus Aquipseudomonas. Next base: position 1,730 of record NZ_JBOICF010000091.1, read on the forward strand.
TAATGACCAACGGCGCGCGGTGCTGGCACTGTGCAGCGAACGCGCGCGGGTTGGCGGGGTGATGTTTTCGGTGGGTGGAGGTTAACGCTACCTCTTTTAGGAGCCGGCTTGCTGGCGACTGCGTCGTGTCAGATACATCAATGTCGACTGACATACCGCATTCGCCAGCCAGGCGGCTCCTACAATGATTGCGTTGATTGCTGGATCGCCCGTCCGCCGCTGCATCCCATTTCCCGGCCATCGTGGTAAATTGCGCGCCTTTCTCCCCTGCGGTTGCTCGCACATGGCGGGCTGCCCTCGATATCTGCTCCACGAGGACCTGAGATGACTCAAATCGGAACTCCACTGTCGCCGACCGCGACCCGCGTTTTGCTCTGCGGTTGCGGCGAGCTTGGCAAGGAAGTGGTGATCGAACTGCAACGTCTGGGCGTTGAAGTGATTGCCGTCGACCGTTACGCCAATGCTCCGGCCATGCAGGTCGCGCACCGCAGCCATGTGATCAACATGCTCGACGGCGCTGCACTGCGTGCCGTGATCGAGGCCGAGAAGCCGCATTACATCGTCCCGGAAATCGAAGCCATCGCCACCGCGACGCTGGTTGAACTGGAGACCGAAGGCTTCACCGTGATTCCCACCGCGCGCGCCGCGCAGCTGACCATGAACCGCGAAGGCATTCGTCGTCTGGCCGCTGAAGAACTGGACCTGCCGACGTCGCCGTACCACTTCGCCGATACTTTCGAAGACTACAAGAAGGCCGTCGAAGACCTGGGCTTCCCCTGCGTGGTCAAGCCGGTCATGAGTTCTTCGGGCAAGGGCCAAAGCCTGCTCAAGACCGAAGCCGACATCCAGAAAGCCTGGGATTACGCGCAGGAAGGCGGTCGTGCCGGCAAGGGCCGGGTGATCATCGAAGGCTTCATCGACTTCGACTACGAAATCACCCTGCTGACCGTGCGTCACGTCGGCGGTACCACCTTCTGCGCGCCCGTCGGCCATCGTCAGGAGAAGGGCGACTATCAGGAATCCTGGCAGCCTCAGGCGATGAGTCCGGTTGCGCTGGCGGAGTCCGAGCGCGTTGCCAAAGCCGTGACCGAAGCGCTGGGCGGACGTGGCCTGTTTGGCGTCGAGCTGTTCATCAAAGGCGATCAGGTCTGGTTCAGTGAAGTGTCGCCGCGCCCACACGACACCGGCCTGGTGACCCTGATCTCTCAGGATCTCTCGCAGTTCGCGTTGCACGCCCGCGCTATCCTGGGTCTGCCGATTCCATTGATTCGCCAATTTGGTCCGTCGGCTTCGGCGGTGATTCTGGTGGAGGGCCAGTCGACCCAGACCGCGTTCGCCAATCTGGAACAGGCCCTGAGCGAACCGGACACCGCGCTGCGTCTGTTCGGCAAGCCGGAAGTCAATGGTCAACGCCGCATGGGCGTGGCCCTGGCACGTGACGAATCCATCGACGCTGCCCGCCGCAAGGCAACGCGCGCTTCGATGGCGGTGAAGGTGCAGCTGTAAATCTTCCCCTGATAAAAAAACGGCGCCCTCAAAGGCGCCGTTTTTTATTGGGCTACGAAGCTCTCAAGCCGGGCACACAACCCCTGTGGGAGCGAATTCATTCGCGAAACGTTCGTGTCGTCGACACACATCTGTCGCCTGAAACATCTTTCGCGAATAAATTCGCTCCCACAGGGTTGTGTCCGGGTTGTGCCTGCGTCCTCAGGCAATCTTATCCAGATCCGCATTCCGCGTTTCTTTCAGACACAGCACCGCAATCAAACTCAGCAACGCCGCCGCCGACACATATCCGCCGACCCAGCTCAATCCGCCCATTTCCACCAGTTGCTGGGCGAAGAATGGCGCCACCGAAGCCCCGACAATGCCGCCGATGTTGTAGGCCGCCGATGCGCCGGTGTAGCGCACGCGCGTCGGAAACAGCTCTGGCAGCATCGCGCCCATCGGTGCGAAGGTCACGCCCATCAGGAACAGCTCGATGGACAGGAACAGCGTGACTGCCCAAGTGGTGCCGTGGGTCAACAGGGGTTCCATCAGGAAACCTGACAGAATCGCCAGCACACCACCGATGATCAGCACCGGCTTGCGGCCGAAGCGATCACTGGCCCACGCCGACAGTGGTGTCGCCAATGCCATGAACAGCACCGCGAAGCACAGCATGGCGAGGAACGATTCGCGGCTGTAGCCCAGCGTTTTGACCCCGTAACTGAGCGAGAACACGGTCGACATATAGAAGAGTGCATAGCACACCACCATTGCTGCCGCACCCAGCAGCATCGGCGCCCAGTACTGCGCGAAGAGTTCGATAATCGGCATTTTCAGCCGCTCGTGGCGAGCAATGGCCTTGGCAAAAATCGGCGTCTCTTCAAGCTTCAGCCGCACGTACAAGCCGATCACTACCAGCACGGCGCTGAGCAGAAACGGAATCCGCCAACCCCAGGCGCGGAACTGCTCGTCGTTCAAGCTCATGGCCAGGGTCAGGAAGAGGCCGTTGGCAGCGAGAAATCCGATCGAAGGCCCCAATTGCGGAAACATACCGAACCAGGCGCGCTTGCCTTTGGGTGCATTTTCAGTGGCCAGTAGCGCCGCGCCGCCCCATTCACCACCCAAACCCAGGCCCTGACCGAAACGCAGGAGGCAGAGCAGGACCGGCGCCCAGTAGCCAATAGCGTCGTAGCCCGGCAGCACGCCGATCAGCGTGGTGCAGATGCCCATCAGCAGCAGCGAAGCCACCAGTGTGGATTTGCGGCCGATGCGATCCCCGAAGTGGCCGAACAGCGCCGAACCCAACGGTCGTGCGAGAAAGGCGATGCCGAATGTCAGAAACGCCGACAGCATCTGTGCGGTGCTGGATGTTTGCGGAAAAAACACCGGTCCGATCACTAGTGCGGCTGCAGTGCCATAGACGTAGAAGTCGTAGAACTCGATGGCGGTACCGATAAAGCTCGCGGTGGCTACGCGGGCGGCGGAGTTGGCGGGAGGCGCCTCGCGCTCGTCGCTAGAGGGGAAAGTGGAGGTACTGGTCATGCGGGTATCCCTGGCAGTCATCTTGCCTGTCAGCGGGAGAAGAAACGTCCTGCGCGCGCTGGGGCAATCGTTAATTATTTTGGGTACAGCGCTGAACAGACTAGCCCGGATGCGGGCAAAGCGTTGGCAGTGCTCGGGATGGGAGCGGGCGCCAGGGGAATCGCGTTAAGACGTCAGGCTGAGTGACTGGCCGACTCACGCATTGTGCGGGTAGCACGCGGGGCGGCGGGGCTGGGTAAGCGACTCGATTATAGGAAGGGCGTCAGCGCGGAAACAAGTGTTTCAAACGTAGCAATGCTCTTTAAATGACGTCCTTGGTCCGGCTGTTCTGCCACATGAGTACGCGGCTGACACGATTGTCTTCGGTTTCCAGTGTTTCCAGGCGATACGGCCCGATCTTGAGGCACACCGAGCTGTCGGGGATGGTTTCCAGCGCTTCGGTGATCAGGCCGTTGAGGGTCTTGGGGCCGTCGGCAGGCAGGTGCCAGCCCAGGCTCTTGTTCAGGTCCCGGATCGAGGCCGCACCTTCGACCACCAGCCGTCCGTCAGGCTGCGGATGAATATGCGGGTTATCCAGGGATTGCTCGCTTTCGAACTCGCCGACGATCTCTTCGAGAATGTCTTCCAGACTGACAATGCCCTGCACCTCGCCGTATTCATCGACCACAACGCCCATGCGCCGCTGCTGCTTGTGGAAATTCAGCAGTTGCAGCTGCAACGGCGTGCTTTCCGGAACGAAGTAAGGCTCGTAGCAGGCCGCTTTCAGCGCTTCCTTGGTCAGCTGTCCGCGTGGCAGCAAGTGGCTGATCATCCGGGTGTTGAGCACCCCTTCAACCTGGTTGATGTCGTTGTGGTAGACCGGCAGTCGGGTGTGACGCGAGATGATCAGCTTGTCGGCGATTTCCTCGATGGTCTCGTCCAGATTGATGCCATCCACTTCACTGCGCGGCACGAGGATGTCGTTGACGGTCATGCTGTCCAGCGCATGAATCCCGGAAATGACCCGGGAGCGACCGAACTGGCTTTCGTTGTCCTGGTAGATGGTTGGTCCCATGTCGTCGTCATCGGCGGCGGTATCAGGCCGACGCTTGGACAGAAACGGGCGCAACAGCAGCTTGGCGACGTTCTTGTAGATCCAGGTCAGTGGCCGCAGCAGGCGCATGGGAACCCGTAGCACGTTGTTGCCCAACAGCAGAATGGCTTCGGGGCGGCGGGCAGCGAGCTTGCGCGGAATGAATTCGGTGACGATCACCAACACGCTGGCGACCGCAATCCAGGCGATCAGCGGGCCGTGGTAGTACCACTGACCGATCGCCAGCAAGGTTGCCAGGATCGTGATCAGCACTTTAAGCAGCGTGTTGCCGAGAATCAGGCTGTTGAGGTTGAACGCAAGAGCCGGCTTGGGCGGTTCGCTCGATCGTGGGTTGATATGCACCGCACGCAGGTTGTGATGGGCCGCTTCCACTGCGGTGAACAGCGCGGACCACAGCGTGAGCAAGGCGAGGAGCGCAAGCATCGTGCCGATCGGCAGGTTATCCATGATCAGCGCCCGTCAGATGTGCAGGATGTATTCGCGTACGAGCTTGCTGCCGAAATAGGCCAGCATCAACAGCAGGAATCCGCCCAGGGTCCAGCGAATTGCCTTGTGGCCGCGCCAGCCCAGACGCGTGCGTCCCCACAGCAGGACGCTGAACACGATCCAGGCAAGGATCGACAGCAGCGTCTTGTGCACCAGATGCTGGGCGAACAGGTTCTCGACGAACAGCCAGCCGGAAATCAGCGACATCGACAGCAGCGTCCAGCCGGCCCACAGGAAACCGAACAGCAGGCTTTCCATGGTTTGCAGCGGCGGGAAGTTCTTGATCAGCCCTGACGGGTGTTTGTTCTTCAACTGGCGGTTTTGCAACAGCAGCAGCAAGGCCTGAAACACCGCGATGGTGAACATGCCATAGGCCAGGATCGACAGCAGAATGTGACCGATCAGGCCGTGTTCGCCGAGGATGGGCTGCAGCGTGCCGCTGGGTGCGAACTGCGCCATCAGGGTCGTCAAAAGCCCCAGCGGGAACAACAGGATCAGCAGGATCTCCACCGGAATGCGGATGCACGCCAGCATGGTCACGATAATGACCGCGACGGCGATCAGACTGGCGGCACTGAAGAAGTCCAGGCCCAGGCCGATCGGGCGTACCAGCTGGCCGAAAAGCGCACTGGCCTGACAGGCGACGGCAAGGGTGCCGATCAGGCACAGCAGCCATTTATCGGCCTTTTTGCCCTGACGCAGGCGGGTGCCTTGATAGAGGGTCGCAGCGGCGTAAAGCACGGCGGCGGCGAGGCTGAATAGCAAACTCGGTGACAAGGGGAACATAGATCCTGTTGGGCGTGCCCGAAAGCCGCTGAGTTTGGCATAGAACCGACATTGCACGAAAGACCACAGAAGCAGACGTCGTGGTGTCCGTGCGCCGGAGTCTTCGCTATAATCCGCGACCTGCTCAAGCCACAGGCTCGCCGAGCGCTGTTCCCTCTATATATAAGCATCGCACTCAAGCGTTCTATATAGAGGGCCGGGCCGCATCAACTGGGGTTCATGACGAACTCAAAGGATCACGCATGTTTGAAAATCTGACAGATCGTCTCTCGCAGACGCTGCGCCAGGTCACCGGCAAAGCCAAGCTGACCGAGGACAACATCAAGGACACTCTGCGTGAAGTGCGTATGGCGCTGCTCGAAGCCGACGTCGCCTTGCCGGTTGTCAAGGATTTCGTCAATCGCATCAAGGAACGCGCCGTCGGCACCGAGGTGTCGCGCAGCCTGACACCGGGCCAGGCGTTCGTGAAGATCGTCCAGGCCGAGCTGGAAGAGATGATGGGGGCCGCCAACGAAGAGCTGACCCTCAACGTCGCGCCGCCGGCGGTGATCCTGATGGCAGGTCTGCAGGGTGCGGGTAAGACCACCACTGCGGGCAAACTGGCGAAATTCCTCAAGGAGCGCAAAAAGAAAACCGTGATGGTGGTGTCCGCAGACGTCTACCGTCCGGCGGCGATCAAGCAGCTGGAAACCCTGGCCAACGACATCGGCGTGACCTTCTTCCCGTCCGATATCAGCCAGAAGCCAGTGGCTATCGCAGAAGCGGCCATTAAAGAAGCCAAGCTCAAGTTCATCGACGTCGTGATCCTCGACACCGCCGGCCGTCTGCACATCGACGCCGAGATGATGGGCGAGATTCAGGCGCTGCACGCAGCGGTCAAACCGGCTGAAACCCTGTTCGTGGTCGACGCCATGACCGGTCAGGATGCCGCCAACACCGCCAAGGCCTTTGGCGATGCGCTGCCGCTGACCGGCGTGATCCTGACCAAGGTCGACGGCGATGCCCGTGGCGGTGCTGCATTGTCGGTACGCGCCATCACCGGCAAGCCGATCAAGTTCATCGGTATGGGTGAAAAGAGCGAAGCTCTGGAGCCGTTCCACCCTGACCGTATTGCCTCGCGCATCCTTGGCATGGGTGACGTGCTCAGCCTCATCGAGCAGGCTGAACAGACCCTCGACAAGGAAAAGGCCGACAAGCTGGCCAAAAAACTGAAGAAAGGGAAGGGCTTCGACCTCGAAGATTTCCGCGATCAGTTGCAACAAATGAAGAGCATGGGCGGCCTTGGCGGCCTCATGGACAAACTGCCGAGCATCGGCGGCGTCAACCTGTCGCAGATGGGCAACGCGCAAAGCGCCGCAGAAAAGCAATTCAAGCAGATGGAAGCCATCATCAACTCGATGACCCCGGCCGAGCGTCGTGACCCTGAGCTGATCAGCGGTTCGCGCAAGCGCCGAATCGCCATGGGTTCCGGCACCCAGGTGCAGGACATCGGGCGTCTGATCAAGCAGCACAAGCAGATGCAGAAGATGATGAAGAAGTTCTCGACCAAAGGCGGCATGGCCAAGATGATGCGCGGAATGGGCGGAATGTTGCCCGGCGGCGGCATGCCCAAGATGTGATTTGCACCGCGCGGGATCCTGTTCCGCGCGTTCTTCTTTGGGAAAACCTTCCCACTGGCCTGCTTCGGCAGGCGCTTAATGGCCGTCGATGATGACGGCTCCTTGGCAAATCTTGATGGCCTTGCGGCTCCTGCCGGAAAAAGTCATTTGCAAAAGTCCGGATATTCCTTAGAATATGCGGCCTTTCGGGCACCCATGCCCGCTGTGCATCTTAGATTTGCAGCACCGACTACAGGAACTTTGTTCAATGCTAACAATCCGTCTTGCCCTTGGCGGCTCCAAAAAGCGCCCGTTCTACCACCTGACTGTGACCGACAGCCGTAACCCACGCGACGGTTCGCACAAGGAACAAATCGGTTTCTTCAACCCGGTCGCCCGTGGTCAGGAAATCCGTCTGTCCGTGAACCAAGAGCGCGTAGCCTACTGGCTGAGCGTTGGTGCACAACCTTCTGAGCGCGTTGCTCAGTTGTTGAAGGAATCTGCCAAGGCTGCGGCCTGAGCAATATGAACGCGACGCCAGTTGTTGCTGATGACTTGATCGTTATTGGCAAGATTTATTCTGTTCATGGCGTTCGCGGCGAAGTGAAGGTGTATTCCTTTACTGATCCGACTGAAAACCTGTTGCAGTACAAAACCTGGACGCTCAAGCGCGAAGGCAATGTGAAGCAGGTTGAGCTGGTCAGCGGGCGCGGGAGCGACAAGTTCCTGGTCGCGAAGCTCAAGGGTCTCGATGATCGTGAAGAAGCTCGTCTTCTGGCGGGTTATGAGATCTGCGTGCCGCGCAACATGCTTCCTGATCTAACCGACGGCGAGTACTACTGGTACCAGCTCGTGGGTTTGAAGGTCATCGATCACCTCGGACAGTTTCTCGGGAAAATCGATCATCTTCTGGAAACCGGCTCGAACGATGTAATGGTGGTCAAGCCCTGCGCAGGCAGTCTGGATGATCGTGAGCGCTTGTTGCCCTATACGGAGCAATGCGTGTTGGCCGTCGATCTGGTTGCAGGCGAGATGAAGGTGGATTGGGACGCGGATTTCTAAGCAATGGCTAGCCTGCGCATAGAAGTCATCAGTCTGTTTCCCGAGATGTTTTCCGCCATCAGCGAATACGGCATTACCAGCCGTGCGGTGAAACAAGGGCTGTTGCAGCTCACTTGTTGGAATCCGCGGGACTACACCACGGATCGGCATCACACTGTGGACGATCGCCCGTTTGGCGGTGGCCCTGGCATGGTGATGAAGATCAAGCCTCTGGAAGATGCTCTGGTTCACGCCAGGCAGGCAACAGGGGATGCGGCGAAGGTGATCTACCTGTCGCCACAAGGCCGCAAACTGGATCAGTCTGCGGTACGCGAACTGGCGCAGGAAGAAGCACTCATCCTGATTGCCGGTCGTTACGAAGGCATTGACGAGCGCTTTATTGATGCTCATGTCGATGAGGAGTGGTCGATTGGTGACTATGTGTTGTCTGGCGGTGAATTGCCGGCCATGGTCCTGATAGATGCGGTTACGCGACTGCTGCCTGGAGCTTTAGGGCATGTGGATTCCGCGGAGGAAGATTCCTTCACGGATGGTCTGCTGGATTGCCCGCACTACACCCGACCGGAGGTGTATGCGGATCAGCGTGTTCCCGACGTGTTGCTAAGTGGCAATCACGCACACATCCGGCGTTGGCGTTTACAGCAGTCCCTTGGGCGGACCTATGAACGACGCGCCGATCTTCTGGAAAGCCGCTCGCTTTCTGGAGAAGAGAAGAAGCTGCTGGCGGAATACCTCCGTGAGCGGGACGATAGTTAACGTATCGATGGTAAATCCGACTGATTTACCTTAGGAGCACAGCATGACCAACAAAATCATTCTTGCACTCGAAGCAGAGCAGATGACCAAAGAGATCCCTCCCTTTGCCCCGGGCGACACCATTGTCGTTCAGGTGAAAGTGAAGGAAGGCGACCGTTCGCGTCTGCAAGCGTTCGAAGGCGTTGTAATCGCCAAGCGTAACCGTGGTGTGAACAGTGCTTTCACTGTTCGTAAAATCTCCAACGGTGTTGGCGTTGAGCGTACTTTCCAGACCTACAGCCCGCAAATCGACAGCATGGCTGTGAAACGTCGCGGTGACGTTCGCAAAGCCAAACTGTACTACCTGCGTGACCTGTCCGGTAAAGCAGCTCGCATCAAGGAAAAACTGGTTTAATTCCAGTCTCCGATGCAAGAAAAAGCAGCCTTCGGGCTGCTTTTTTGTTGCCTGTGAAATATCCAGGCGGCGTACAACCGGTGGGAGCGAATTTATTCGCGAGACGATGTTTCAGCCGACCGGGATGTGTTGTTTGTACCAACCTCTCGCGAATGAATTCTCTCCCACAAGTCATTTTGCAGGTCCGATGTTTTTTGTGTCGCGTTGGGAGATATGAAAGACTGCCTACCGTTTCCCCCGCTCAAGCCTGATCCCATGCCCGCTTTAGACCACCCCATGATCGACCGCTTCCTCGACGCCCTCTGGCTGGAGAAGGGGCTGTCGGACAACACTCGGGATTCGTATCGCAGTGACCTGACGTTGTTCAACGGTTGGTTGCAGGAACGGGGAATTGAACTGATGAGCGTCGGGCGCGGGGTGATTTTCGATCATCTGGCCTGGCGGGTAGACAACGGCTATAAGGCTCGCTCATCTGCACGGTTCCTTTCCGGCGTGCGTGGCTTTTATCGCTATCTGCTGCGGGAAAAGCTGATCACGGTCGATCCCACGTTGCAGGTCGACATGCCGCAACTGGGCAAGCCGCTGCCCAAATCCTTGTCCGAGGCGGATGTCGACGCGCTGCTGGCCGCGCCGGACCTGAGTGAAGCTATCGGCCAGCGTGACCGGGCGATGCTCGAAGTGCTCTACGCCTGCGGCCTGCGGGTGACGGAGCTGGTGAGTCTGACCCTCGAACAGGTCAACCTGCGTCAGGGCGTATTGCGGGTCATGGGCAAGGGCAGCAAGGAGCGTCTGGTCCCCATGGGCGAAGAAGCCATCGTCTGGGTCGAACGCTACATGCGTGACGCCCGGCAGGAGCTGCTCAATGGTCGTCCAAGCGATGTACTTTTCCCCAGCCTGCGGGGCGAACAGATGACTCGCCAGACCTTCTGGCACCGGATCAAGCTTCAGGCCAAGGTCGCTGGCATCGGCAAATCCCTGTCGCCACACACTTTGCGCCATGCGTTTGCGACTCATCTGCTCAACCACGGCGCGGATCTTCGAGTAGTGCAGATGTTGCTGGGGCACCGCGATTTGTCCACTACGCAGATTTACACCCACATCGCGCGAGCTCGCCTACAGGATCTGCACGCAAAACATCATCCACGCGGGTAATTCGGTAGCGGTAATTTACGACGAGTCTTACATCAGTGGGCGTCGGTCTTGCCAGCCTTATGTGATAGGCTTTGCCGGTTTCGCAGATTGGAGCGTCGAAAACCTCCCGGCACGTCCGCGTCCGCTGTTTTCATTCATGCCCGTCTGCCCACCGCTCGAGGAGTTTTCATGCGCGTGACTCGTTTTATCGGTGCTGCCGTCGTAGCGCTGGCCAGCACTTTCACTCTGTTCGCCCACGCCGACGAGGCGTCCGACAAGGCCATTCGCAAGACCCTGGAGTCATTGAACCTGGAAATCCCGGTCGAGAGCATCACCAGCAGCCCGCTCAATGGTCTGTACGAAGTCAATCTGAAGGGCGGACGTGTGCTATATGCCAGCGCTGACGGCCAGTTCGTCATGCAGGGCAATCTCTACCAGGTCCAGGGTGGCAAGCCGGTCAACCTGACCGAAAAGGTCGAGCGTCAGGCGATCTCCAAAACCATCAACGGCATCCCGACCGCAGAAATGGTCGTCTATCCGGCGGTGGGCGAGACCAAGTCGCACATCACCGTCTTCACCGACACCACCTGCCCGTATTGCCACAAGTTGCATGGCGAAGTACCTGAGCTCAACAAGCGCGGGATCGAGGTGCGTTACGTGGCATTTCCGCGTCAGGGCCTGGGTTCGCCGGGTGACGAACAACTGCAGGCCGTATGGTGCTCCAAGGATCGCCGCGACGCGATGGATCGTATGGTCGACGGCAAGAACATCAAGGCGCCGAAATGCGATAACCCGGTCACCCGACAGTTCGAAATCGGCCAGGCGATTGGCGTGAACGGCACGCCAGCCATCGTTCTGGCGGACGGTCAGGTGATTCCGGGCTACCAGCCGGCACCGCAAGTTGCCAAACTGGCACTCAGCGCCAAGTAATTCTGCTCGTCGCGGCCTTGTCTGCGACGGGCATTGAAGTGCCGTAACTGTCGGTGCTTCATCAATAGCGAGCCGCATCCACTGCGGCTGTTTTCACGGCCGGCCTCGCGTCGGCCGTTTTATGGGGAGTTCATAGTGAAACCGGTCAAAGTAGGCATCTGTGGGCTGGGTACTGTCGGTGGCGGTACCTTCAATGTGCTAAAGCGTAACGCCGAGGAAATTGCCCGCCGTGCCGGGCGTGGAATCGAAGTGGCGCAAATCGCCGTGCGTAGACCAAACCCCAATTGCCAGATTACCGGTACCCCGACCACCACCGACGTTTTCGAGGTGGCCAGCAACCCTGAAATCGACATCGTCATCGAACTCATCGGCGGCTACACCGTCGCCCGCGAGCTGGTGCTCAAGGCCATCGAGAACGGCAAGCATGTCGTCACCGCCAACAAGGCGCTGATCGCCGTTCACGGCAACGAAATCTTCGCCAAGGCCCGCGAGAAGGGCGTCATCGTTGCCTTCGAAGCCGCAGTCGCTGGCGGTATTCCGGTGATCAAGGCGATTCGTGAGGGCCTGGCCGCCAACCGTATCAACTGGGTGGCCGGCATCATCAACGGCACCGGCAACTTCATCCTTACCGAGATGCGCGAGAAGGGCCGTACCTTCCCCGACGTGCTGGCCGAAGCCCAGGCGCTGGGTTATGCCGAAGCCGATCCGACCTTCGACGTCGAGGGCATCGATGCAGCGCACAAGCTGACCATTCTGGCGTCGATCGCGTTCGGGATCCCGCTGCAGTTCGACAAGGCCTACACCGAAGGCATCACCCGACTGACCGCCGCTGACGTCAACTACGCCGAAGCGCTGGGTTATCGCATCAAGCACCTGGGCGTTGCGCGCAGCACCCCGGCCGGTATCGAACTGCGTGTACACCCGACGCTGATTCCAGCGGATCGCCTGATTGCCAACGTCAACGGCGTGATGAACGCTGTGATGGTCAATGGTGATGCCGCTGGCTCGACGCTGTTCTACGGCGCCGGTGCTGGCATGGAACCGACTGCTTCGTCCGTCGTCGCTGATTTGGTCGATGTCGTTCGCGCCCTGACCACCGACCCGGAAAACCGCGTTCCGCATCTGGCATTCCAGCCTGACTCGCTGTCGGCTCACCCGATCCTGCCGATCCAGGATTGCGAGAGCGCCTACTACCTGCGTATTCAGGCCAAGGACCACCCAGGCGTGCTGGCTCAGGTCGCGAGCATCCTGTCCGAGCGTGGCATCAACATCGAATCGATCATGCAGAAAGAAGTCGAAGAACAGGACGGCCTGGTGCCGATGATCCTGCTGACTCACCGCGTGGTAGAGCAACGTATGAACGACGCCATCGAAGCCCTGGAGGCACTGCAGGATGTGGCTGGACCGGTCGTTCGCATTCGTGTCGAACACCTCAATTAACAGCAGCGTCGAGCGGCAAGCTACAAGCGACAAGTCAGAAGCAATCGACGCTCGGCTTGCAGCCTATAGCTTGAAACTTGAAGCTAAACCGAAGGTTTGAAAAATGCGTTATATCAGTACTCGCGGCCAGGCGCCGGCCCTGAACTTCGAAGACGTGCTGCTTGCCGGCCTCGCCACCGATGGCGGCCTGTACGTTCCGGAAAACCTGCCACGTTTCACTCAGGAAGAAATCGCCTCCTGGGCGGGCCTGCCGTATCACGAGTTGGCGTTCCGGGTGATGCGCCCCTTCGTCGCCGGCAGTATTCCGGATGCCGACTTCAAAAAGATTCTCGAGGAAACGTACGGCGTGTTCGCGCACAGCGCGGTAGCGCCGTTGCGTCAGTTGAACGGCAACGAGTGGGTCATGGAGCTGTTCCACGGCCCGACCCTGGCATTCAAGGACTTCGCTCTGCAGCTGCTCGGTCGCCTGCTGGACTATGTCCTGGAAAAACGCGGCGAGCGCGTGGTGATCGTCGGCGCAACCTCCGGTGACACCGGCTCGGCGGCCATCGAAGGCTGCCGTCGTTGCGAGAACGTCGACATCTTCATCCTGCACCCGAACAATCGCGTATCGGACGTTCAACGGCGCCAGATGACCACCATCTTCGGCGACAACATCCACAACATCGCCATCGAAGGCAACTTCGACGACTGCCAGGAAATGGTCAAGAACAGCTTCGCCGACCAGAGCTTCCTGAAAGGCACGCGCCTGGTGGCGGTGAACTCGATCAACTGGGCGCGGATCATGGCCCAGATCGTCTACTACTTCCACGCGGCCCTGCAGCTGGGCGGTCCTGCGCGTTCGGTGGCGTTCTCGGTGCCGACCGGCAACTTCGGCGATATCTTCGCCGGTTACCTGGCGCGCAACATGGGCCTGCCGATCAGCCAACTGATCGTCGCAACCAACCGCAACGACATCCTGCACCGTTTCATGAGTGGCAATCAGTACGTCAAGGAAACCCTGCACGCCACGCTGTCGCCGTCCATGGACATCATGGTGTCGTCGAACTTCGAACGTCTGCTGTTCGACATGCACGGTCGCAACGGCGCCGTGATCGCAGGGTTGATGGACAGCTTCAGACAGGGTGGCGGTTTCAGCGTAGAAGAAGATCGCTGGACCGAAACCCGCAAGCTATTCGATTCGCTGGCAGTGAGCGATGAACAGACCTGCGAAACCATCGCAGAGGTCTTCGCCAGCACCGGCGAGGTGCTTGACCCGCACACCGCCATCGGCGTGAAGGCGGCCCGTGATTGCCGTCGCAGTCTGGACACCCCGATGGTCATTCTGGGGACCGCGCATCCGGTCAAATTCCCGGACGCGGTGCAAAAGGCGGGCGTAGGAAAAGCACTGGAGTTGCCTGCACATTTGTCTGATTTGTTCGAGCGTGACGAGCGCTGCACTGTTCTGCCGAATGACCTGAAAGCCGTGCAGGCCTTCGTCAGTCAGCACGGTAATCGTGGCAAACCGCTCTGACAGTATCGCTATGTAACAACTTAAGGCCCGCCCATCGGCGGGCCTTATCGTTTCTGCATGCCACACTTGCGCGATATTTCTGATTTTCGCGGATAAACAATTGGCGGTAGAGAACATGAACATGGACACGCAAGGAATGCCCGTCCAGAACAGGATTTTTCGATACATGCTGTGCGCGCTGGTGCTGCTGGCGTGTGTCTGGAACCGAGCAGGCCATGGGGCGGAAAATCTGCCTTTTGTGCTGGGCGCTCCCTTTTTGAGCCAGCAGGCATTGCAGCTCGACGACTCTGATCATCAATGGCTGGATGAACATCGGCGGCTTCGGGTCGGTATTTCAATTGCCGACTACGAGCCCATTGATATCACCAGCGATCGCAATCGCTACCAGGGCCTCAGTGCCGATTATCTGAGCCTGATCAGTGCCAAGCTGGGGATTCCCGTGCGCGTCTCGGGGTTTGCCAAACGCGAACAGGCGGTCGCGGCGCTGCTTGCCGGCGAGGTCGACCTCTTGAGCAGCGCCAGTGGCTATGAACGAGGGGTATCGGGATTGGCGTTCACTCGCGACTACCTGCCGGATCGGGCAGTAGTGGTGGGGCGCGGTGACGATCACACATTGTCGACTTCCTTGAGCGGCAAGCGCATCGCCCTGCTCGACGGCTATGCCGATGCCGATATCGTGCATCGGGTGTATCCAGACAGCGAGGTCATATTGGCGCCGACGCTGTTCAGTGCGATGGAAGCCCTGGCACAGGGCGATGTCGACGCCTTCGTCGGCAACGAAGTGATCGTTCGTTCCTATAACGCTTTGCGACCCTATCTGGGGCTGCAAATCAGGTTCGAAAGTCTGCTGCCTCCTGGTGGCTTTGCCTTTGTCACCCGCAAGGAGGACGCGAGGCTGCTGGCGCTGCTGGAGCGAGCACTTGGCGATCTGGATGATTCGGTCAGCCGGGAAATTCAAGGACGCTGGACCGTCGGTCTTGGCGCGGATATACGGGGCCAGCGCATTCGGCTCAGTGCGGACGAGCGGCAGTGGGTGGGCAGACACACCCAGGTCATGGTCGCCTCGACCCTGCATCCGCCCTACATTTACCAGGATGTCAGCGGTCATTGGGCCGGACTGAACATCGACATCCTCAACCGGATCTCGCGCATGACTGGGCTCAAGTTCGTGCATCAGGCGATGCCTTCCACTCAGGCAGCGCTGGATACTTTGGCTTCCGGGGCGGCCGACATGAACACCACCCTTGCCGAAACCCAGGGGCGCCGAACATTCCTGGACTTCAGCTACGCCTACGGTGGCAATAGCTGGGTCTACGTGATTCGAGCGGACAACGATTCTTCGGTGAGCCTGGCCGAGATGTCCGGCAAGGTTCTGGCGATGCCAGCTCGACACGCCTTGCTGGAATTCATTCGCGACAATTACCCGGACGTGCAGTTGAGACTTGTGCCGACCTACGCCGATGCTCGGCGGTTGGTGGAAGGCGGGCAGGCCGAGGCCACCATTCAGAACGAGGCAGGGGCCTGGATGTCTCCCCCGGGCAAGCTGAAGGTCGGGCGCAGCGTGGAGGGCAGGTGGTCGCCTGACCGTTTTGCGGTGATCAAGACCGAGCCGGAACTGTTGAGCATCCTCAACAAGGCGCTGGATGAGTTTCCAGTCGCAGAGATGCGGGCTATCCGCATGAAGTGGCTGGGCGGAATAATGTCGCAACCGACTTTCCTGCAGCGTATTCCTGCCTGGGTGTATTGGCTGTTGGCGGTGGCAATGCTACTGGGGCTGGTGTCGCTGATCTGGAGCAGCCGACTCAAGTTGCAGATTCATCATCGGCTGCGCGCTGAAGCACAGCTCAGCGACCAGCTGGCGTTCAAGCGCGCACTGCTCGACGGTATCCCCAACCCTATCTACGTTCGAGATCTTCAGGGGCGGCTGGTCTCTTGCAACCGCAGCTACGAGGAAAGCTTCGGTATCAGCTATGAACAGATGAATGGCCGGCGCCTGATTGATGTCGATCTGATTCCTCGCGAAAGCGCCGAGCGGATGCACGCGGATTACATGAGCCTGCTGCAAACCCAAGAGCCGGTCTTCGTCGATCGCAGTATGGTGCTTTCCGGGCGACGCATTGAGGCCTGGCAATGGACCGTACCGTTTTACAGCGCCGATGGTCAGCTACAAGGGCTGCTGGGTGGCTGGATAGACATTACCGAGCGCAAGCGCCTGGAGCGCGAGCTGACATTGGCCCAGCAGCAGGCCGAACAGGCGAATCGGGCCAAGAGCACGTTTCTGGCGAACATGAGTCACGATATCCGCACGCCCATGTCAGCCATCGTCGGTTTGCTGGAACTTGAACGCGAACACACCCGACTGCGTGGCGGAACGCCGTCCGAGGGGCTGGAGGTCGCTCATCGTTCGGCACGGGAATTGGTGGAATTGATCGGCGAGAGCCTGGATCTGGCGAAGATCGAGGCCGGTCAGTTGCAGCTGTCAATGGTAGTCACCTCATTGCAGCCGCTGCTCGACGGGGTTTACCAGTTATTCGAGGTACAGGCGCAGGAGCGCGGTCTGCTGTTCATCCTCAACTGCGCACCGCGGGTTGCGGAAGCTTACTGGATCGATCCGCTGCGTCTACGACAGATCCTGCACAACCTGATCAGCAATGCGTTGAAGTTCACGTCCGAGGGTTCGGTGACCATCCATGTCAGCACTCGCCCCGGCGCCCAGAACCCGCCGGGGTTGCGCATCGAGGTAGTCGACACCGGGATGGGCATGAGCCCCGAACATCAGGCGCGTTTGTTTCAGCCTTTCGCGCAGGCCGATGCGCAGACCGCCGGGCAGTTTGGTGGCACTGGCCTGGGGCTGAGCATTTGCAAGCAACTGGTGGAATTGATGGGCGGGCAGATCAGCATTGCCAGCGCCTTGGGCGAGGGCACTCGAGTCACGTTCGACCTGCCTGTGATGGCGGCAGAGACTTCGGTCGCGCCACGGCTTCTGCCGGATCGGCCCCGAACAGCCGAAACGGCGCTACGAATTCTGGTGGCCGATGATCTGTCGGCCAACCGCCTGGTGCTGACCGGGCAATTGGAACTGCTGGGGCATCAGGTTACTGCCGTCGACAGCGGGGCCGCGGCGCTGGAAGCCTGGCGCGACGGTTATTTCGATGCATTGATTACCGACTGCAACATGCCGGACATGGACGGATACGAACTGACGCGGACGCTTCGTGCCATCGAGCGGCTGGAGCAGTGCGCGGGACGCCCGATCATCGGCTGCACCGCCAACGCCATGCACGAGGAGCGCGCTCGCTGTGAGGAGGCGGGAATGGATGCCTTGCTCATCAAGCCGGTGTCGTTGGCGCAATTGGCCGAAAAGCTCGACGAGGTGGTCGCCCCTGCGGAGTCTGTCGCGCAACAGTTCGACGTTCAGGTTCTGCACCGCATGACTCAGGCCAATGAAGCGCAGATTCAGAAAATGCTCGAAGAACTGTGGAGAAACCTGCGGCAGGAGCGCGAACTCCTTGAGCCTGCCATCGCCGCGCGGGACTGGAAAACCCTCAGCGCCAGTCTTCATCGTCTCAAGGGTGTGGCCTGTCTGATCGATGCCGCGCCGCTGGCCAGGGCCTGTGCGCAACTGGACAGCGACGTGCGTGCGCGGACCCACGGTTCGGTCGATAGCGCATGGCAGGTGCTGCACGCGTCGATGGCGGCGCTGAGCCACGCACTTGAGGCCCACCTGGACGAGGTGCCTGCACTTTAAGACGTGTCCTATGGGGGGCAGTTGGGCGGATCTTTAGATTGCAGATCCCGAAGCCGGCTCAGGCTTCGATCGCAGAGGGCTCAGCGTGCGTTCGCTCAAGGTTCTGATACTCGAAGACAATCCGTTCCAGCTGATGGCGCTGCATCAGATGCTCAATGCCAATCAGGTGTTCGACGTACTGACGGGGGGCAGCGTCGAAACGGCGCTGCGTTCGCTGAAGCGGCGAGGTCCGGTGGATATCGCCATCTGTGACCTGCAGATGGATGGTAAAGACGGTCTTTCGCTGATCGGACACCTTGCCGTGACCGGGCTGGCGCGGGCGGTGATCATTCTCAGCAGCGCCGAGGCTTCGGTAATCGACAGCGCCGCGCAGCTGGCCCGACAGCAAGGAATCAGCGTGCTTGGCGTGCTGCAGAAGCCGGCCTCGGTGGCCGCCATTGGCGACCTGCTCAATAAGTGGATGAGGCTGGCTGGCGACCCAGGGTCGGCCACCCAACCCATGGCCTCGGCCCTGCCAGCGTTGTCGCCGCTCGATGACACGCAGGACTATTCGGCTCAATGGATTGCTCATTTCCAGCCTAAGATGGGACCTGATGGTGAACTGGTCGGAGTCGAATTGCTGGCCCGCTGGCAGCATCCAGCTCTAGGTCTGTTGCTACCGGGCCGTTTTCTTTTGCAGGTGGAGCAGGCAGGGCTGATACCGGACCTGACTTGGCACATGCTGGAACTTGCACTGAGCCTGTCCCATCGCTTGCTGCTGTCTCATCGCCGCGCCTTGCCGGTGGCCGTAAATATCCCTCCACAGATGCTCGATCTGCCGGAGTTCGTGCCGCGCTTGCTGTTGCTGCTGGAACGCTTTGCGGTTCGTCCGCAGATGCTGACGCTGGAAGTGGTCGAGCAGTCCGCGCGCCAGATGGCTGTCGTGCAATTCGAGAATCTGCTGCGGTTGCGAATGGCTGGCTGCCGTCTGTCTATCGACGATTTCGGAACAGGCGCATCGAACATCCAGCGGCTGCTGGAATTACCGTTCAGCGAACTGAAAATTCCAGCGGAGTTCGTCCGTGGCATGGCGGACGACCCACGCAAATCGGCGGTGGTCGGCGGCGCATTGTTCATGGCGCGAAAAATGGCCCTGGACGTCGTGGTCGAAGGTGTCGAGACAGTTGAAGACTATGACGCGGTGTCGATGCTGGGCAGTCCGGCGATTCAGGGCTATTTTATTGCTCGGCCGATGTGCGAAGCCGATTTGATGAACTGGCTGGATGAGCTTGAGCATCATCCGGAGCGCGTGCTGGCGTTTTGGTCGCTCACGCCAGACCATGCTCCTGCAGGTAGATGAACAGCGCCGCGTCGTTTGCCAGCCCCAGCTTGCGCATGGCATTGACCTTCTGCGCGCTCACCGTCTGTTTGCTGCGATGAAGCTGCGCTGCGATGGCACCCACTGCATTGCCTGCCGCGAACAGGCGAATGACTTCCAGCTCGCGAGGCGAAAGGTCTTCCAGCGCCACTAGGATATCGGAGCCATGATCGGTCGCCTCCAGCAACATGCGCTGCACCGAATCGGCGATGAACGTTTTGCCATTGCTGACGTGATCGATGGCGGCGGGCAGTTCTTCCGCCATGCTGGCCTTGCTCAGCAGCCCGTCGACATTCAGTGCGAGCATCGAGCGAAACAGCCCGGCGTTGTTGAGCATGGTCACCACGATGATCGGCAGCGTCGGATGCTCGCGGCGGATTCGCTCGAGCAGGCGCAGGCCATCGTTCTGATCCTGGACGGGCATCATGAAATCGGTGACCAGTAGGTCGCACGCCTCACCCTTGAGGGTCTCCAGCAGCTCGTCCGGCGCACTGGCCTGGGCAATTACCGTTGCGCGCTGGTTCTGCTCGATCACAACCTTCAACCCGATCAGGAATATCGGGTGGTCATCCGCCAGGATCACGCGCAACGCTTGTTCGTTGGCTGCCATGCTGGCGGCTCCTCTGGATGAAAATTCGGACGTGTCCTAAATGTTTGGCGTCGACGCTGGCTCAGACTCTCCGCCAATCATCCTGAAATGGAAAGTTACCGATGAAAACGTTCAAGGAACAGAGAGCATGTCGGGCTGAGCGTGCCGGTTCTACAGTCCCGAGTACCGTTTTTGTGGCGCGGATCACGCCTTGTCGCTATTCGGTTCGACAGGCCATCCATCGCTATCGCCATATCCAGCAGGATGACGGCAGCGACGTTTCGTCCACCATCCTCAAAGTGCTTGGCTGAGGCCTGAGGCCGGCGTCTTCAAAATAGTGAATTCTGTCTGTCACATTCAGCAGGCATGCTCAACAACAGGTTGCTGCCATCACCCAGCTCAAAGCGAAAGCTGCGGCGAAAAGAACTTTCCGACTGTGCCGATGGTCATTGATAAGCACCTTTGCATTCAAACTGTTGAGTGGTGATCCAGATGGAAAATATCAGCTTACTGCTAAGCGAAGCACTGGCACCTTATCAGGCGAGCCTGGGAGCTGCCGGTGTGAATGGCGAGCGTCTGGTGACGCTGAGAAATGCAGCCGGTGCGATCGTGATCGAACGCGTTTATTCCGCTGCCCAGCTATGTGACAAGCGCCAGCTGACCGATGTGGTCGACGGGCTTCATCGTGATTTGATGGTCGCCGAGGGGCGAATCGAGCCTTGCGTGATCGCTGCCATGCGCAATGCCGCACAGGCAAATACATTCGCCGTTGGTCGCGGGTTTGCGTGAGTGTCGGGGAACCTTATTCCTTAAGTAAGCTCCTATCCATTACGGCAGGCGCAGGCATTGTGCTCCGGTGTTTATGTTGCCTGCCGTACGGGTCCAAGATGGACCACGGTTGACCCCGAGTAGTCTCCCCGCTGCTCGGGGTTTCTTTTTGCCTGGCGTTTTTCAGTGCTGCGGTTCTTCGAAAAACGTCCGCGCGTCTCGCAGGTATTCCTGCCTGTTGACCATCCAGTCGGCATAAAACAAGACCAGTTTCGTCGTTCTCAACACGCGCATCTCGCGGTTGATGATCTCGATGGCGTCGCGACCCTTATCGGTCTTCGAACAGCCGATATGGGCGAACTGATATTTCGGCGCGTCCTTGACCGGGAAAAATTCCAATTCATCCAGCGGGATGCCTTGCTGCTGTGCGTGGTAGCGGGCCTCCGGCCAATAGCTGATGATCGCCTGGAAGCGATCGAGGCGCTCCATCTGCAGCATGCTGCTCACCGCCGCGTTGCCGTAATGCAGGATCAGGCTGTCGGGGTGGGCAGTGCTGCGCAGGATCTTGTCGATCACCGGGCCATAACTGCGCTCGGCGACGATGCCGGTCTTGACCGTATTGCTGGCCAGCAGCGCGTTCAGGTCAATATGCCGGTCCTCAGTGAGGAAAGGTGCGAACATCCCGTGATTGCTGCGCTCTATGGTCACGCCATTACCGGGGGTCGCGTAAGTGGGAATGGAGAACAGAATGGTTTGCCCCCGTTCCGGCGTCCACAGCAGAGTCGGATCGCAGGCGAACACATCGGGGTCCTGAAGCATTTGCGTCCCGCGAGCGCGATTGACGTGCATGATTTGATGGTCGTATTCCGGCATCCGCGCGATCAGTTCCGGCATCAACCTGTCGATCGCACCCTGACCGGTTTGCGGGCCGGAAAAAATCGTCAGCGGCGGAAAGTCACGCAGCAGCCACGTCAGCGTTTCCCTGGCGTGTGCGGTCCCGGGCGTTGCGCTCAATGCCGAGGTGATAAGCAGGAGCAACAGTCCTGAGCGAAGGGGGGGCGAGTAACGATTGACCATCCGTCGATGTAAATCCCGAAAAAACTGACTGAGTCCGCCGCACTGACCGCAGGGGTCCGATTTCGCGGCGGGCCACTCTGTGAACTTCATGCTAGAGGGTCTCGCAGTAAGATTATCGGCGTTGTGAATCATTTGTTTAACAGTCACCACCTTGAGAGGAGTAAAGCACCGCAGCGAATGTGCGCACATCGATTTTGCATCGCCGCGCCGATCAATCATCGGGTTCGGTCGTTCAACGGGGTGCGCATCGGTTAGACTTGGCGCCTTTCCTGTCTCTAGAAGCCCGTTCATGGCCCAGCCGTCCACGACCTACAAATTCGAACTGAACCTCACCGACCTTGATCGCGGGGTTTACGAAAACGTCAAACAGACCATCGCCCGCCACCCTTCGGAGACCGAAGAGCGCATGGCCGTGCGCCTGCTGGCCTACGCGTTCTGGTACAGCGAGCAGCTTTCGTTTGGCCGCGGTCTGTCAGATGTCGACGAACCGGCACTGTGGGAAAAAAGCCTGGATGACCGCGTCCTGCACTGGATCGAAGTCGGTCAGCCGGATGCCGATCGCTTGACCTGGTGCTCCCGACGCACCGAGCGCACCAGCTTGCTGGCTTATGGCAGCCTGCGGGTATGGGAAGGCAAAGTCGTCCCGGCGGTGAAAAATCTGAAGAACGTCAATATCGCCGCCGTGCCGCAGGGAGTGCTCGAGACATTGGCCAAGGACATGCCCCGGGTCATCAAGTGGGACGTCATGATCAGCGAAGGCACCATTTTCGTGACCGACGATCGTGGTCAGCATGAAGTGCAATTGCAGTGGCTGGCCGGTGAGCGCGGCTGATCGCCGACGACTCGCCACACGCTACTGCCTCAGCACCAATAGAACACATCAGCGGAACCCGCATGCGCATCGAATCACGCCAGTTGCCCGACACCTTGCCTTTTCTGGGCGATCTGCCGCCCTTGTTGACACGTTTGTATGCCGCTCGTGGTGTGCTGTCGCAGCACGAACTGGACAAGGGGCTGGCGCGACTGATTCCTTACCAACAGCTCAAGGGCATCGATGCGGCGGTGGACCTGCTGGTGACTGCGTTGCAGCAGCGTCAGCGCATTCTGATCGTTGGCGACTTCGATGCCGACGGCGCCACCGCCAGTACAGTGGGGGTGCTGGGGATGCGCCTGCTTGGCGCCGCGCATGTCGATTATCTGGTGCCGAACCGCTTCGAGTATGGCTACGGCCTGACCCCGGAGATCGTCAAAGTCGCCCTTGAGCGCCAGCCCGATCTGCTGATGACCGTGGACAACGGCATATCGAGTGTCGACGGCGTTGCGGCCGCCAAGGCTGCGGGCCTGCGAGTGCTGGTCACCGACCACCACTTGCCGGGCCACGAACTGCCCGCCGCCGATGCCATCGTCAATCCGAACCAGCCCGGCTGTACGTTCCCGAGCAAGGCGCTGGCCGGTGTCGGAGTGATGTTCTACGTATTGATGGCCCTGCGTGCGCGTTTGCGCGATATCGGCTGGTTCGAGGCCAATGGTCGCGCGCAACCCAATCTGGGCGAATTGCTGGATCTGGTCGCGTTGGGCAGCGTCGCCGACGTGGTGCCGCTGGACGCCAACAACCGCATTCTGGTGCATCAGGGCTTAATGCGGATTCGCGCCGGTCGTGCCCGTCCGGGGTTGCGGGCCATTCTGGAAGTGGCGCGTCGTGAGCCGTCGCGCATTACTTCCACTGACCTGGGTTTCATCCTCGGGCCACGTTTGAACGCGGCGGGGCGGCTGGATGACATGAGTCTGGGCATCGAATGCCTGCTGTGCGATGACGAGACGCTGGCGCGGGAAATGGCCGTGCAACTCGACGAACTGAATCAGGACCGCAAATCCATTGAGCAGGGCATGCAGCGCGAGGCGCTGGCCCAGCTTAGGGATCTGCCCGTGGAATCAATGCCGTTCGGCTTGTGCCTCTATGAAGCTGAATGGCACCAGGGCGTGATCGGCATCCTGGCCTCGCGTCTGAAAGAGCGTTATCACCGTCCGACGATCGCCTTCGCCAGTGCGGGTGAGGGTGAGGGTGTATTGAAAGGCTCGGCGCGCTCAGTGCCGGGTTTCCACATTCGCGACGCACTGGACGCGGTGGCGGCAAAGCATCCTGAGCTGATCAGCAAGTTCGGCGGACACGCCATGGCCGCCGGGCTTTCGTTGCCGGCCGAGAACTTCCCGGCGTTCGCTGAAGCTTTCGATGCCGAGGTGCGCCGCCAGCTCACCGAAGAAGACCTCACCGGACGCTTGCTGTCGGATGGGTCCCTGGCCGTCGAAGAGTTCCACCTGGAACTGGCACG
The DNA here is from genome assembly GCF_050739935.1 of Pseudomonas sp. Lineage (GTDB taxonomy): Bacteria > Pseudomonadota > Gammaproteobacteria > Pseudomonadales > Pseudomonadaceae > Aquipseudomonas. The sequence continues at coordinate 25,818 of NZ_JBOICF010000091.1, forward strand.
GGCGCTGCGCAATGCCGGGCCTTGGGGGCAGCATTTTCCTGAGCCGCTGTTCCACGGCGTGTTCCAGTTGGTGGAGCAGCGCGTAGTCGGCGAGCGTCATTTGAAGATGATCCTGAAGACCGAATGCGGCACGGTGAAGCTCGATGGCATCGCGTTTGGTGTCGATCGCGATGTGTGGCCCAATCCGACCGTCCGCTGGGTCGAACTGGCCTATAAGCTCGACTTGAACGAGTTTCGCGGCAATGAAACCGTGCAACTGATGGTGGCGCATATTTCGCCGCGCTGATTCGCGCAAGACAGCAGGAACCGCCGCTTCTTTCGGGTTGTCGACTAGGCTCAAGGTTCAGAACAAAAGGAACCTTCCAACGCAACTTCGAGAGGTGCCCATGAGCCTGCTGCTTGAACCCTACACGCTACGCCAACTGACCTTGCGCAACCGCATCGCGGTATCGCCGATGTGTCAGTACTCCTCCAAGGATGGCCTGGCTAACGACTGGCATCTGGTCCATCTCGGCAGCCGAGCCGTGGGTGGCGCCGGGCTGATTTTCACCGAGGCTGCCGCTGTGACCGAAGATGGTCGCATCACGCCGGAAGACCTCGGCATCTGGAACGATGAACAGATCGAACCGCTGCAACGCATTACCCGTTTCATCACCGCTCAGGGCGCGGTAGCCGGTATCCAACTGGCCCATGCCGGACGCAAGGCGAGCACCTGGCGTCCGTGGCTGGGCAAGCAGGGCAGCATTGCTGCGGATCAGGGCGGCTGGACGCCGTGGGGGCCTTCGAAAATTGCCTTCGATCCGAAGCATACGCCGCCGACGCCGCTGGACGAGGATCAGATTCAGCAGGTGATTCAGGCGTTCGTCGCGGCCGCGAAGCGCGCCTTGACCGCGGGCTTCAAGGTGGTGGAAATCCACGCCGCCCACGGCTATCTACTGCATCAATTTCTCTCGCCATTGAGCAATCAGCGCCAGGATCAATATGGCGGCTCGTTCGACAACCGCATCCGCCTGACGCTGGAAGTCACCAAAGCGGTGCGCGACATCTGGCCTCAGGAGTTACCGCTGTTCGTGCGCGTGTCGGCCACCGATTGGGTGGAGGATGGCTGGAATCCGGATGAGACGGTCGAGCTGGCCAGGCGCCTGAAAACCCTGGGTGTCGATCTGGTGGATGTGTCGTCAGGCGGCACTGCGGCCAACGCGGAGATTCCGGTAGGACCTGGGTATCAGACTGAATTCGCCGGTCGCGTGCGCAGTGAGTCTGGCATCGCGACCGGGACAGTGGGCATGATCACCGAGCCGTTCCAGGCCGACACGATCCTGCGCACCGGTCAGGCTGATCTGATCCTGCTGGCGAGGGAGCTTTTGCGTGATCCGTACTGGCCGCTGCATGCCGATGATGATCTGGGCGGACGGCAGGCGGTATGGCCTGCGCAATATCAACGCGCGACGCATCGCGATCAGCCGATTCATGAGTCGGATTTGCGGGATTAATCGCCGCTGCACGTGGCCGTGTTCTTTATGACACACCGCAACACTGGAGGAGCCGGCTTGCTGGCGAACTCGCCGGGTCAATCACATTGATGTATCTGACCTGACGCTTTCGCCAGCAAGCCGGCTCCTACAAGGATCGCGGTAGATGCGTCGGAATCGACCCGCAGACGATGCAGGACCGGTCCGCAACCAATCATTCTTCCAGCAACACCTTCACCCGCTCACTGAGCACCGGTATCGAAAACGGTTTGGTCAGCACATGCATCCCTCGCTCGAGCCGTCCTTCACCCAACGCCGTTTTTTCCGCATAACCGGTCACGAACAGCACCTTCAGGCCTGGGCGCAACGAGCGGGCTGCGTCGGCCAGCTGCCGACCGTTCATGCCGCCGGGCAGCCCGACATCCGACACCAGCAGATCAATGCTTTGTCGGGTTTGCAGAATCTCCAGCGCCGTCGCGCCATTGTCCGCCTCCAGCACGCGATAGCCTTGATCGGTCAGTACTTCGGCGACCAGTGCACGGACTGAGGGCTCGTCATCCACCACCAGCACCGTTTCCCCTCCTGCCACATAGTTGGCCGGTTCATGCGGCGCGGATGGCTCTGACTCCACCACAACGACGTCACTCTGAGCCGGCAGGAAAATGCACACCTGCGTGCCTTTGCCCAGCGTCGACTGAATGCGCACGCCGCCGCCTGACTGCCGGGCAAAACCATAAATCATCGACAGCCCCAGGCCCGTACCCATGCCGATGGGTTTGGTGGTGAAAAACGGATCGAACGCCCGCTTGACCACGTCGCTGGTCATGCCACTGCCGTTGTCGCTGACGCATAGCGCAACATAGTTGCCCTCGGGGAGTTCGAGCTCACGCGTATCAGAGCCATCGACAGTTTTGTTGCAGGTCTCGATCAGCAATTGTCCGCCATCAGGCATCGCATCCCGAGCATTGAGGCACAGATTGAGCAGGGCGTTTTCCAGTTGATGCGAGTCCACCAGCGTTGCCCACAAGCCGCGCGTGGCGATCACATCCATGGCGATGGAGGGGCCGACAGTGCGGCGGATCAGTTCGGCCATGCCATCGACCAGTTGATCGACGTCGGTAGGTTTGGGATCAAGCGTCTGTCGTCGAGAAAACGCCAGCAGCCGATGAGTGAGCGCGGCAGCCCGACGTGATCCTTCCAGTGCTGCGTTGATGTAGCGCCCGAGGTTTTCGGTCCGACCGTCGGCGACACGCTTTTTCAGCAGTTCGATATTGCCGCTGACGCCCATCAGCAAGTTGTTGAAGTCATGCGCCAGACCGCCCGTGAGCTGACCAACAGCCTCCATTTTCTGGGATTGTCGTAACGCTTCTTCGGCGGTGCGCAGGGCTTCGGAGCGTTCCTTTTCGACGGTCATGTGTTTGCCGAGCGCGAAGAATCGCCCGGTATCGGGCGCTGCGGTCCAACCAATCCAGCGATAGGTCCCGTCTTTGTGCCGGTAGCGGTTCTCGACCAGCGGCAGCACGCCGTCAGTGGCGTGGAGCAAAGCCATCGTGCTGGAGGCCAGATCATCGGGATGGGCCAGCGCCAGCACATGAGTGCCGATCAGCTCGGCCGGTTCATAGCCCAGAACGGTGGTCCATGCCGGATTTAGGCGCAAAAACAGGCCGTCGAAATCCACCATTGCCAGCAAGTCCGGCGAAATGTCCCAGAGACAGTTGAGTTCTGCCGTCCTGGCGGCCAGCGCCTCGGCCTGCTGCTTTTCCGTGGTGATGTCCCTGGCGCTGCAATACATCTTGCCGCTCTCGGGCACTGCGACCCAGGACAGCCAGCGATAACTGCCGTCGTTGCGTCGATAGCGGTTTTCCAGATTCAGCACCGGTTGATTTCTAGCCAATGCAGCAAAGGCATCCTGGCTTCTCGCCCTGTCATCGGGATGAATCAAATCGGTGAAAGCAAAAGCGGCCAGCTCGTCCTCGGACCAGCCCAGCACCCGACGCCAGGCCGGATTGGTGGTTGCGAAGCGCAGGTCAGCGGTCATGACCGAGAGCAGGTCGGGGCTGACTTGCCACGTCAGTCCGCGTTCGTGCGCGCGCTCGATCACCTGACGTTCGAGATCGGCGATCAGCTCAAGTCTGCGCTTCTCGCTGGCCCTTAACGCACGCTGATCAAGCACCCGGCGCGTGGTTTCGTTGGTGACACAGAACAAGCCGACCACTTCGTTGTGCTCATCGATCATCGGCGAGAACGAAAACGACCACCACGTACGCTCGATCTCTCCATAGCGCGCCATGGTCAGAGGCAAGTCCTCGCATTCGTACGACTTCCCTTTAAACGCAATGTCCGCCAAGGGCTGTACCTGACTCCAGACGTCCGACCACAACTCGTGAAACCGCGCGCCCATGGCCCGATCCCTTCGCGGGCCAAGAATGGGGGCGTAAGCGTCGTTGTAGAAAAACAGCCGGTCAGGACCCCAGACCACGTACATCGATTCGGGAGAATTGAGCATCAGATTCAGATGGATCTTCAACGCGGCAGGCCACTGCTCGATAGGCCCGAGGGTCGTCGCGCTCCAGTCGATCTCCGCAATGATACGACCTGCCTCACTGTCGCCTGCGGGGAAACGGGGATATCTGGTCAACGAGGCAAACTCCAGTGGGGGATCAGCGTACGAAGCCGGATTGAGAAAATCCTCACTATTCATATCCGATTGAATGGTTGGTGGGTGTCTATTCGAATTTAAGGTATTCGAAAGGATATCGGTAAGCCCCGGGCCAAGGCGTGGCAGCGTCTGAAATGTTGACCATGAAGCAGCGTGGGGGTTGCGTGTGATATCACATTCTAATCAGTTTAAGCGCTCCTCTGTAGCCGCTCGGCTTGTCGGGGAGGCGGGCTTAGGATTGCCGCCGCCGGCAAGCCGGACTGCTACAGCAGATTGACCCCGAATTCCTCAATGCTTGAACATCACATGCCGCACGGCGGTGTAGTCCTCCAGGCCGTACATGGACATGTCTTTCCCGTAGCCAGACAACTTCTGACCGCCGTGGGGCATTTCGCTGATGAGCATGAAGTGGGTGTTGACCCAGGTGCAGCCGTATTGCAGGCGTGCCGAGAGACGATGGGCACGGCCGACGTCCTGGGTCCAGACCGACGAGGCCAGGCCGTAGTCCGAATCGTTGGCCCAACCGAGCACTTGGGCTTCATTTTCAAACTGAGTCACCGATACTACGGGCCCGAACACTTCTCGGCGTACGATTTCGTCGTCCTGCTGAGCGTCGGCGATCACTGTCGGCTGAAAGAAGAAACCGTTGCCCTCGATCGCCTTGCCGCCGGTGATCAGACGGGTGTGGGACTGGGCGACGGCGCGCTCGACGAAGCCGGTGACGCGGTCGCGATGCTGAGCGGTGATCAGCGGGCCCAGCTCGGTTTCAGCGTCATCCTGCGGCCCCACTTTGATCGTGCTGACCGCCTCGCCGAGTTTCTGCACGAATTGCTCGTAGATGCCTTTCTGCGCATAGATACGGCAGGCGGCGGTGCAATCCTGGCCTGCGTTGTAGAAACCGAACGTGCGAATGCCTTCGACAGCAGCGTCGATGTCGGCGTCGTCGAAGATGATCACCGGCGCCTTGCCGCCCAGTTCCATGTGCATGCGTTTGACGCTGTCGGCGGTGCTGGAAATGATGTGCGAACCGGTGGCGATGGAGCCGGTCAGCGAGACCATGCGCACCTTCGGATGCGTCACCAGCGGATTGCCGACTGTCTGGCCGCGACCGAATACCAGGTTCAGTACACCCGCGGGAAAGATGTCGTTGGCCAGTTCCACTAGCCGCAGCGCCGTCAGCGGCGTCTGCTCCGAGGGCTTGAGCACCACCGTGTTGCCTGTGGCCAGGGCTGGGGCGATTTTCCAGGCGACCATCATCAACGGGTAGTTCCACGGCGCAATCGAGGCGACCACACCCACGGGGTCGCGTCGAATCATCGAGGTGTGCCCCGGCAGGTATTCACCCGCCGCGGCTCCGCCCATGCAGCGGCTGGCGCCGGCGAAGAAACGGAACACGTCGGCAATCGCCGGGAGCTCATCGTTCAACGCCGCGTGATAAGGCTTGCCGCAGTTGTCCGATTCCAGTCTGGCGAGTTCCTCGGCATTGGTGTCGATGGCGTCGGCCAGTTTCAGCAGCAACAGCGAACGGTCTTTCGGCGCGGTCTGCGACCAATTGTCGAAAGCGGCATCGGCGGCGCGCACGGCGGTGTCGACCTGGCCTTCGCTGGCTTCGTTGATCTCCACCAGCACACGGCCCAACGCGGGGTTGAACACCGGTTGCGCGGGACCTTCACCGACGACCAGATGGCCATTGATCAGCAGTTTGGTTTGCATGGGTTTGTCCTCTTGTTGATTTGTTTTGAATGCGTCGTGCCGACACGCTGGCCGCTGAATATCTATTGGGTGGAACGCTGTCTGTGGGAGCAAGTCATTCGCGAGACGTCGGCACAACCGATACGTATCTGTCGGCAATGACACCGATTCACGAATGAATTCGCTCCTACAAGGGGTCAACGGCGCATCCTGGTAACGCTGTGTTTATTTTCCGCCACTCCCGGCCACGCCCTCACCGCCCCGAGTGAGGTAATACGCCCCCAGAATCGGCAGCATGGTCACGATCATCACCAGCATCGCGACGACGTTGGTCACCGGTACATCCCGAGGACGGCTGAGTTGGTTGAGCAGCCAGATCGGCAAGGTCCGCTCATGACCCGCGGTAAAGGTGGTGACGATGATTTCGTCGAACGACAGCGCGAACGCCAGCATCCCGCCCGCCAGCAATGCCGAGCCGAGGTTGGGCATGATGATGTAGCGAAAGGTCTGCCAACCGTCGGCGCCCAGATCCATCGAGGCTTCGATCAGGCTGTGGGACGTGCGGCGCAGGCGGGCTATGACGTTGTTGTAGACGATCACCACGCAGAAGGTCGCGTGGCCGACGATGATGGTGAACATCCCCGGCTCGATCCCCAACGTCTTGAACGCGGACAGCAGCGCAAGCCCTGTGATGATGCCGGGCAGGGCGATAGGCAGGATCAGCATCAGCGAAATGCCGTCCTTGCCGAAAAAATCGCGCCGGTACAACGCCGCCGACGCCAACGTGCCCAGCACTATCGCGATCAGCGTGGCGACACAGGCGATCTGCAGCGACAGCTTGATCGACTCCAGCACATCAGGCCGCGAGAACGCCACGCTGAACCACTTCAGAGTGAAGCCTTGCAGGGGAAAGCTGAAGGCGGCGTCTTGGGTGTTGAAGGCGTAGACGAAGATGATCAGGATCGGGAAGTGCAAAAACACCAGCCCGCCCCAAGCCGCGAATTTCAGGCCCCACGAGGCCTGGTCACCTTGTTTTAAAGGCTTAGAGCGCATCGAAAGCCCCCAGTCGTTTGACGATGGACAAATAAATGGCGATCAGCACGATCGGCACCAGGGTGAACGCCGCGGCCATGGGCATGTTGCCGATGGCGCCTTGCTGGGCATAGACCATGCTGCCAATGAAGTAACCAGGAGGGCCGATCAATTGCGGCACGATGAAGTCGCCCAGGGTCAGCGAAAACGTAAAGATGGAACCGGCGGCGATACCCGGCACCGACAGCGGCAGGATCACCTGCATGAAGGTTTGCCGAGGCTTGGCGCCAAGGTCCGCCGAGGCCTGCAGCAAGGATGGCGGCAGGCGCTCCAGCGAGGCCTGGATCGGCAGAATCATGAATGGCAGCCAGATATAGACGAAGACCATGAAGCGCCCCAGATGCGAGGTCGACAAGGTACTGCCGCCCACACCGGGAATGTCCAGCATCAGCTGCAATACCGGCTCCAGTCCCAGATGCTGAACGAACCATTGCGCAACGCCGCCCTTGGCCAGCAGCAGGGTCCAGGCGTACGCCTTGACGATGTAACTGGCCCACATCGGCATCATCACCGCGATATAGAAAAACGCCTTAGTCTTGCCGGTGGTGTAGCGCGCCATGTAGTAGGCGATGGGAAAGGCCACGACCGCACTGACGATGGACACGACGATGGCCATGCTCAGCGTGCGCTGAATCACGTCGAAGTTGGCCGGGTTGAACAACGCGGCGAAGTTGGCCAGGGTCAGGTCCGGGGTCACCGCCATGCTGAAATCGTCGAAGGTGTAGAACCCTTGCCACAGCAGGCCCAGCAATGAGCCGAGATAGATCGCGCCGAACCACAGCAGCGGCGGGATCAGCAACAGCGACAGGTACAGATTCGGCCGTCGATAGAGCAGATTGGCGAAGCGCCGCAGAGGCGATTGGCCGTGCGTTGGCGCCGAGTGAACGAGTGTCTGGTTCATCTCAAGGGGTCTCGCTCACGGCGCTTTCCGTTGCAACGTCATGTAATGGAATCATCGCCTCGCGCGCCCAGCGTGCGCAGATGCGCTGGCCTGTCTGGTGCTGCGCGCCGGTGTCCAGCCATTGGGTATTGGGCTGGCTGACGCTCAGGGTTTGGCCGTTGTCCAGCTTCAGCTCGTAGCGGGTGGCGCTGCCTTGATACTGGATGTCGTGGAGCAGACCGCTGACTTCGATTTCGTGGCTGGGCACCGGGCCTTCGGCGAAGCGGATGTGCTCGGGGCGAATGGAAAAGGCGGTGGGATTGCCGCTCAACTGCTGCGCCAGTTCGCCACGCAGCACATTGGAGGTGCCGACGAACTCAGCGACGAAGGTGGTCGCCGGCTTCATGTACAGATTGCGCGGCGTGTCGACCTGCTCGATGCGGCCCTTATTGAACACCGCGACCCGATCCGACATCGACAATGCCTCGGTCTGATCGTGGGTGACGAAAATAAACGTGATGCCCAGTTGGCGCTGTAGCTTTTTCAGCTCGCTCTGCATCTGTTCGCGCAGCTTGAGGTCGAGGGCGCCGAGGGGCTCGTCCAGCAGCAAGACGCGCGGGCGGTTGACCAAGGCCCGAGCCAAGGCCACGCGCTGGCGCTGCCCGCCGGACAACTGCACCGGCTTGCGCTCGCCATAGCCCCCCAGGGCAACCATGCTCAGGGCTTCTTCAGCGCGAGCCAGGCGTTCGCTCTTGCCGACGCCCTTGACCTTCAGGCCATAGGCGACGTTATCGCGTACGTTCATGTGCGGGAACAGGGCGTAATCCTGAAACACCGTGTTGACGTCACGCTGGTAGGGCGCAAGGCCCGTGGCTTCTTCGCCGTGAATGCGAATCGAGCCGGCGCTGGGTTGTTCGAAGCCTGCGATCAGGCGCAGGCAGGTGGTCTTGCCCGAACCCGAGGGGCCGAGCATGGAAAAGAACTCGCCGTCCTTGATGTCGATAGAGACCCGATCAACTGCCTTCACTTCGCCGAATTGACGGGAAACCTGGGTGAACTGGACTGCAAGGGTCATGGGTGAAACCTCAAGTGAAAGCGAACGCCGGCGAGGCGGGTCCGCCCGGTGTATCAATGCGTATTGCTGGAGACGGGGCAGGCAACCCCGGGTTCCCTGTGGCAGCGGATTCCCGCGAGGCGGCGGCACATCTGCATCATCTTTGTCTGATGCGCCGCTATCGCGAATGAATTCGCTCCCACAGAGGGAAAAGCCCGGGCGACGGCACTAACGCCCGCCCATGATCGCGATGTAATCCTGAGTCCAGCGGCTGTACGGCACGTATTTGCCGCCCTCGGCCTGCGGGGTTTTCCAGAAGGCAATCTTGTCGAACAGGTCGAAGCCGTTGGTGGAGCAACCCTCGGCGCCGAGCAGATCACTGGCCTTGCACGCGGCAGGTACTACCGGCAGCGAACCGAACCAGGCCGCAATGTCGCCCTGGACTTTCGGCTGCAGCGACCAGTCCATCCACTTGTAGGCGCAGTTCGGGTGCTTGGCGTCGGCGTGCAGCATGGTGGTATCTGCCCAACCGGTCGCGCCTTCCTGCGGGATGGTCGAAGCCACAGGCTGTTTGTCGGCGACCAGCCCATTGACCATGTAGCCCCAGGAGCTCGACGCCGCCACGCCTTCGTTTTTCACGTCGCTCATCTGCACCGTCGCGTCATGCCAGTAGCGGTGCACCAGCGGCTGCTGCGCGCGCAACAGATCGAGCACGGCCTTGTACTGGGTTTCGTCCAGTTGATACGGGTCTTCGATCTTCAGCTCAGGCTTGGCCGTCTTCAGATAAAGCGCGGCGTCGGCAATGTAGATTGGGCCGTCATAAGCCTGCACGCGGCCTTTGTTCGGCTTGCCATCGGGCAGATCCTGCGCCTCGAATACCACGCTCCAGCTCACCGGCGGGGTCTTGAACACGTTGGTGTTGTACATCAGCACGTTCGGGCCCCACTGATAAGGCGTGCCATACGACTGCTTGTTGACGGTGTACCACGGGCCGTCCTTCAGGCGCGGGTCGAGGGTTTTCCAGTTGGGAATCAGATCGGTGTTGATCGGCTGCACCCGCTTGCCTGCCACCAGTCGCAGCGATGCATCGCCGGACGCCGTTACCAGGTCATAGCCACCCTTGGTCATCAGACTGACCATCTCGTCGGAGGTCGCAGCCGTCTTGACGTTGACCTTGCAACCGGTCTCCTTCTCGAAACCGGTGACCCAGTCATAGGCCTTGTCGCTTTCGCCCCGTTCGATGTACCCCGGCCATGCCACGATATCCAGCTGGCCTTCGCCATCGCCGACAGCCTTGAGCGTTTCTGCCGCCTGCAACGTGCCGCTGGCAAACAACGCGGTGATGATGGCGCTCATAAGCACGGTTTTTTGCACTGACATGGGGGTTCCCTCGTTATTGATGTTTTTGGGCAGGGTGGAACCAGTTGTGAGCCGCAAGCTACAAGCTGAAAGTGTTCGTCGCGCCCACTCTTACTTGTAGCCGGGAAATACAGTTGCTTCTGCGTTTTTCTTATTGCTTTGAGCTCGGAACTGACGCTGCCTTGAAGCTCGAAGCTGGCCGGCGGCGACGGACTCAAAAACGCACCTCCGGCATGCCGCACTGCTACCCGTAGGTGACCGTCTGAACATGTTTGAAACAGTCTCAGATAGACCCAGAGCCTAGTGCCACATCCAGTCGTCGACAAATTCTTAATACCGAACGCAGCTTTCGACTGAATCGATGGCCGTGTCGAGGATGCGGCTGTTCCCAGGCGACGCCGAGAAAAGGATCGACGAGCGAAGCACGCGCAGGGCCGCGAGGCCAGGCCAGGCCGACGTTCTGGGTTTGTGTCGGGTCGGTAATCGGCCGGGCTTCGGTAATTTCGCCTGCCAGTGACCAGCCGAAAGTGACGCTGCACACGTTGACCGAGGCCATGCGCAGCCCGGTGGCACATTTGGTCTGCAACATCTGGAAGCACACCTGAAAACCGGCTGCGATGACTTGGACTTACCCTGCGGGTCGAATCGTCTATTCCATTTCAGGAGGTTTCTTATGAACACCCGTGGCTTGCTCGATCAACTGCTGAAATCCGGTCAGGACTTGCTGCAGAGCAAGACGGGCGGCGCTGCGCACTCCGACCCGCAGGGCAAAGGTGGCTTGGGTGGACTCAATGACCTGCTTGGCAAAGTGGGTGGGGGCAATCTCGGTGGATTCTTGTCAGGCGGCAGTGGGGGAGCATTGGCCGCCGGGGCGATGGGGCTACTGCTGGGCAACAAAAGCGCGCGTAAGATCGGTGGCAAGGCCCTGACCTATGGCGGGCTGGCGGCGTTGGGCGTGCTGGCGTACAAGGCCTACGGCAACTGGCAGGCGAATCAGCCGGGCGCGACGTCGGGTCAGCCACAAACGGTCGACCGCGTGCCGCCGGCGCAGGTCGAGCAACACAGCGAAGCGATTCTGCGGGCGCTGGTCGCGGCGGCCAAGGCCGATGGGCATGTGGACGACAACGAGCGTCAGTTGATTGAGGGCGAATTCAATCGGCTGACTGGCGACCAGCAATTGCAGCACTGGCTACATGCTGAATTGAACAAGCCGCTGGACCCTGCGGACGTCGCCCGATCGGCTCGCACACCGGAAATCGCCGCCGAGATGTACCTGGCCAGCGTGATGATGGTCGATGAAGAGCACTTCATGGAGCGCGCGTATCTGGATGAGCTGGCCAAACAACTCAAGATCGAGCCGGGGCTCAAGGCAGAGCTGGAAGCTCAGGTGCGCCAGGCGCAGTAAATAAAAAGAGCTGCTGTAGCAGTCCGGCGTGCCGGTGGCGGCGATCGTGCAAATGCCACCGCCGGCAAGCCGGACCGCTAAACGGGCTATGAACTGCTTCCTGGCCCTGCCCAACGGGCTGCCATCCCCGCGGCGGCTCAGGTATACTCGCCGGCTTTGTAAATTTCGCCTGCGAGTGCTGCCCACCATGGAAATCAACCCGATCCTAAACAGCATCAAGGACCTGTCCGAGCGCTCCGAAGCCATTCGGGGGTATCTTTGACTACGATCACAAAAGTGATCGTCTGACCGAAGTCAACCGCGAGCTCGAAGATCCAGCCGTCTGGAATAACCCGTCGTACGCCCAGGAGCTTGGCCGCGAACGTTCGTTGCTGGCGCAAATCGTCGAAACGCTCGACGAAATGACTTCCGGCCTGGCCGATGCCAAAGACCTGCTGGACATGGCTGTCGAAGAAGATGACGAAGGCGCTGTCGCCGATGTCGTCACTGAAGTCGACCGCCTGCGCGAGTCTCTGGAAAAACTGGAATTCCGCCGTATGTTCAGCGGCGACATGGATGCCAACAACGCCTACCTCGACATCCAGGCCGGTTCCGGCGGGACCGAGGCTCAGGACTGGGCCAACATCTTGCTGCGCATGTATCTGCGCTGGGCCGACAAACGCGGTTTCGACGCCACCATCATGGAACTGTCGGCCGGTGAAGTCGCCGGTATCAAGGGCGCGACCGTGCACATCAAGGGCGAATACGCCTTTGGCTGGCTGCGTACCGAAATCGGTGTGCACCGCTTGGTCCGCAAGAGCCCGTTCGACTCCGGCAACCGTCGTCACACCTCGTTCTCGGCAGTGTTCGTATCGCCGGAAATCGACGACAACATCGAAATCGACATCAACCCTGCAGACCTGCGCATCGACACCTATCGTTCATCCGGTGCCGGTGGTCAGCACGTTAACACCACCGACTCGGCGGTTCGTATCACCCACGTACCGACCAACACCGTGGTCAGCTGCCAGAACGAACGTTCCCAGCACGCGAACAAGGACACCGCCATGAAAATGCTGCGGGCCAGGTTGTACGAGCAGGAAGTTCAGAAGCGTAACGCGGCATCGCAGGCGCTGGAAGAAACCAAGTCCGACATCGGCTGGGGTCACCAGATTCGTTCATACGTACTCGATGCCTCACGCATCAAGGATTTGCGTACCAGCGTCGAACGCAGCGACTGCGACAAGGTGCTCGACGGCGACCTCGACGAATACCTGATCGCGAGCCTCAAGCAGGGGCTGTAATCGAGACACCACCGTTGCGGGCCTGCGCGTCAGACGACGACGGCCCGCGATCCCGCGCCGCACATTCCGGGCTGGCCAGGGGCAATGAAACCGTGATGGAAAATCTAAAGACATGAGCGACCAACAACTCGACCCGCAAGCCCAGCAACAGGAAGAAAACACCCTGATCGCCCTGCGCAAGGAAAAGCTTGCTGCCGAGCGCGCCAGGGGCAACGCCTTCCCGAACGACTTCCGTCGCGAAAACTACTGCAACGACCTGCAGAAACAGTACGCGGACAAGACCAAGGAAGAGCTGGCTGAGGCGGCGATTCCGGTCAAGGTTGCGGGTCGCATCATGCTTAACCGTGGCTCGTTCATGGTGATTCAGGACATGACCGGTCGCATTCAGGTCTACGTCAACCGCAAGACGCTGCCCGAGGAAACCCTGGCCGCGGTCAAAACCTGGGACATGGGCGACATCATCGCCACCGAAGGCACGCTGGCCCGTTCCGGCAAGGGCGATCTGTACGTCGAGATGACCAGCGTGCGTCTGCTGACCAAATCGCTGCGTCCTCTGCCTGACAAACACCACGGCCTGACCGACACCGAGCAACGCTATCGTCAGCGCTACGTCGACCTGATCGTCAACGAAGACGTGCGTCAGACCTTCCGCGTACGCTCGCAGGTCATCGCCCACATCCGCAGCTTCCTGATGAAACGCGACTTCCTCGAAGTCGAAACCCCAATGCTGCAGACCATTCCTGGTGGTGCGGCGGCCAAGCCGTTCGAAACCCACCACAACGCCCTGGACATGGAAATGTTCCTGCGTATCGCGCCGGAGCTGTACCTCAAGCGTCTGGTGGTTGGTGGCTTCGAAAAAGTGTTCGAGATCAACCGCAACTTCCGTAACGAAGGTGTCTCGACCCGTCACAACCCGGAATTCACCATGTTGGAGTTCTATCAGGCTTACGCCGATTACGAAGACAACATGGACCTGACCGAAGAGTTGTTCCGTGAGTTGGCTCAGCTGGTTCTGGGCAGCACCGACGTGCCGTACGGCGACAAGGTGTTCCACTTCGGCGAGCCGTTCGCGCGCCTTTCGGTGTTCGACTCGATCCTCAAGTACAACCCCGAGCTGAGCGCCGACGATCTGAACGACATCGACAAGGCGCGTGCCATCGCCAAGAAAGCCGGCGCCAAGGTGCTGGGCTTCGAAGGTCTGGGCAAACTGCAGGTGATGATTTTCGAAGAGCTGGTCGAGCACAAGCTCGAGCAGCCGCACTTCATCACTCAGTACCCGTTCGAAGTGTCGCCGCTGGCCCGTCGCAACGACGACAACCCGAACGTCACCGACCGTTTCGAGCTGTTCATCGGTGGTCGTGAAATCGCCAACGCTTACTCCGAGTTGAACGACGCGGAAGACCAGGCCGAGCGTTTCATGGCCCAGGTGGCCGACAAGGACGCAGGCGACGACGAAGCGATGCACTACGACGCTGACTTCGTTCGTGCCCTGGAATACGGCATGCCGCCGACCGCAGGCGAGGGCATCGGTATCGACCGTCTGGTCATGCTGCTGACCAACTCCCCGTCGATCCGCGACGTGATCCTGTTCCCGCACATGCGGCCGCAAGCTTAAGTGTCAAAAACAAGCCGCCTTAACCGGGCGGCTTTTTTTTGTCTGTGGCCGCAATGCGCATTAACTGTGGGAGCGAATTCATTCGCGAAAATGGTACATCCGATAAAGGTGTATCGGCTGGCTCACTGCATCGCGAATGAATTCGCTCCCACAGTGAGTCCCATGCTTGCCCGCTAAGCATGTACATGCTGGCCTTCCGTCCCCGCACTGACTGAAAAAGGAAACCCCGTCGTGAATCGCATGATCGCTCAAAAGGGAGCCGCCGGCCTGGCCACGGCCGTCGCGCAGAGTGTTCAGTACCAAGGCCGCAAGGCCAGCCGGCAGGGCAGTGAGCAGCGTCGGCAACAGATTCTCGACGCAGCCATGCGCATCCTCATTCGTGATGGCGTGCGCGCTGTTCGTCATCGCGCCGTGGCGGCCGAAGCGCAAGTGCCGTTGTCGGCCACCACTTACTACTTCAAGGACATCGATGACCTGCTCACCGATGCCTTCGCGCAATACGTCGAACGCAGCGCCGCCTACATGGCCAAACTCTGGACCAACACCGAAGACCTGCTGCGCGAGATGGTCGCGCGCAACGACGGCAGCGCCCAGGCCCGGGCACGGCTGGCCGACGAGATCGCGCGCATGACCATGGAATACGTGCGCCACCAGTTGCTGACGCGTCGCGACCAACTGATCGCCGAGCACGCGTTTCGCCTGGAAGCGCTGATCAATCCGCGCCTGGCGCCTCTGGTCGCTGCGCACCAGCAAATTCTTTTGCAGGGAAGTGCCCAGTTTCTCGAGGTCATGGGCTCGACCCAACCGCAAGTGGATGCTCAGGTGTTGACGGGGATTATCGGGCGGATGGAATATCAAGGGCTGCTCGAAGGTTTGCGCCCCGACGCAGACAACGAAATGCTCGCTATTCTTACTCGCCAGATGCATCTGGTGCTGGGCACCGCCCGACCATTGGCTGACTGAGAACGTTTGATTTCAGGAATCACCTTCAGGAGAAGCGATGAAAGTCTGGAGCGTCTTGCTCGCCTTGTCGTTCGCGCTGTTGAGCGGATGTCTGGTGACTTTCAAGGACCCGATTCCGACCAGCGATACCGCGCCGCCGAAACTGCTCGGCACCTGGACCAGCAAGAACGCCTGGGGCGAGCCGCTGGAACTGGAAATCAGCCGTGCCGGCGCCAACCAGTACAAGGCGGTCAGCTATCGCAAGGGCGATCGCAAAAACCGTGACGAATACGCCTTCACCGTGTCCCGGCATGGCAGCCGCTGGTACGTCTCGGCCGCGCTGCCGCAGAAGTACGGCGCCAATTACGTGATCGGCGGTTTCGACCTGATCGACAATGACAACGCCGCCGACGAACTGGTGATCTACGACCTGGATCTTGAGCGCATGCAGCAGTTGGTGGAGCAGAAGACTTTCGAGGGCCAGCCGATCGAAACCGAGAAGGGCGACGGCGTGCTGATCACCACTTCGATGGATAAAGTGTTCGCCTACCTGGACGACACGGCAAATTCCGACGTCTTTCTCAAGGCGGCTCAATATCAGCGCATGACCAAATAGCGCAACGGGTTAATCAAAGGGGTACTGGGTGGACGAATACCAGCAGACCATTCGCACGCTGTCCGACCGCATCGTGTTGGCGCAGACGCCGATTCGCGTGCTCGATGCGGTGAAGTGGGACGACAGCATCCGCAAGAGTTTCCTCGCTACCAAGGGCAAGCAACTGCCCGAAATCGATCGCGCCTACTACGAGAATCGCCCGCTGGGGTTCGATTCCGGGGCGTTGAAGCTCGAGTTCCAGAACATTGAACGGGACATTACCCGGCAGCTTGGGCAGTTCAACCCGGTCGGGCAGATCATGCGCCGCATGTGCAAAGAGTACCGCATGGTCATCCGCATGCTCGAAGCGCGCGGCACACCGGATTTCGGGTTGATCTCCCAGGAACTGTACGGTGCGGCTTCCGACGCGTTTCACGCCGGTGACCCAACCTTGTCCGACCTTGGTCTGATGCTCTCTGATTACCTGAACAACATCGCCGGGCGTGGCGACCTCAAGGACGAGCCCAAAACGCTGAACGCCAAGGACGCGGTGGCAATGCTGCAGAGCCGTTTGAATCGCACGTTTGGCGAGGCGGAAGGAACCATTCGCGTGTTCGAGTCCGATGGTATCGTCGCCGACGCGGCGGCGGGCGCCGACTACATCAAGATTCGCAGCGACGCGATGTTCAACGAGCGTGATGTGCGTGCGCTGGAGGTCCATGAAGGGCTGGTGCATGTCGGCACGACACTCAATGGTCTGAATCAGCCGATCTGCACCTTCCTCGCCAAAGGGCCACCATCGTCCACCGTCACTCAGGAAGGCCTGGCGATACTGATGGAGGTGATCGGCTTTGCGTCATACCCGAGCCGTCTGCGTAAACTCACCAACCGCACCCGCGCCATTCACATGGCTGAAGCGGGGGCGGATTTTCTGCAGGTGTTCGAGTTCTACCGCGACCAGGGCTTCGGCATGTCGGAAAGCTACGGCAACGCCAGTCGCGTTTTCCGTGGTTCGGTGCCTGATGGCCTGCCGTTCACCAAGGATTTGTCCTACCTCAAGGGCTTCATCATGGTTTACAACTACATCCAGTTGGCCGTGAGAAAGGGCAAGCTTGAGCAGGTGCCTTTACTGTTCTGCGGCAAGACCACGCTGGAAGACATGCGCACCTTGCGTCAGCTGGTGGATGAAGGTCTGGTGGTGCCGCCCAAATACCTGCCCGACCAGTTCCGCGATATGAACGCGCTGTCGGCATGGATGTGCTTCTCCAACTTCCTCAACCATCTGAGCCTGGACCGGATCGAGGCCGATTATTCGAATATCCTATAGGTCGTCCATCACTATTGCGGACAGCGTGTTGTCACATGGAAATGGGGGCTGTGGGAGCGAATTCATTCGCGATTGGTCGGCACATCCCCATAAATTCATCGTCTGACAGACCGCATCGCGAATGAATTCGCTCCCACAGGTCCACTCACTGCCTGCTGATGTTTTGTGCGGTGCGTTGCGAATATCAGAAAAAAAGGACATCGCTTGAAGCCTTTTCTCACCCTTCTCCTGCTTTTGTCGCTGACCGGTTGCAGCCAACTGCTGTTCTACCCTGAGCGCGACGTGCCGCTGACTCCGGAAAAGGCCCATCTTTCCTATCGGGAAATTACCCTTACAGCAGCCGACGGCACCAGGCTCAGCGGCTGGTGGTTGCCTGCGAAGGAGGGTGTGCCAGTCAAAGGCACGGTGCTGCATCTGCATGGCAACGGCGGCAACATGGCCTGGCATCTGGGTGGCAGCTGGTGGTTGCCCGAGCAGGGCTATCAGGTGTTATTGCTCGATTATCGCGGCTACGGCCGATCCGAGGGTGAGCCCAGCCTGCCAGCGATTTATCAGGACATCGACGCCGCATTCGATTGGCTGAACAAAGCCCCTGAAGTCCAGGGCAAGCCACTGGTGGTCCTGGGGCAGAGCATCGGTGGCGCGTTGGGTGTGCATTATCTCGCCGCGCACCCTCAGCAGCGCTCGCGGGTCAAGGCGCTGGTGCTCGACGGCGTACCCGCCAGTTATCGCGAGGTGGCGCGGTATACCCTCGGTACATCCTGGCTGACCTGGCCGTTCAAGCGACCACTGTCTTGGGCAATCCCGGACGGTGACAGTGCCATCAACGGCATCACGCAACTCAAAGGCACGCCGACGCTGATGTTCCAGAGCCTGGACGACGCGCAGGTGCCGCTGTACAACGGCATCAGCCTGTATCAAGCCGCGCCGCCACCCAGGGTGCTGCAACTGACTCGGGGCCCGCATGTGCAGACCTTCGCCGATCCGACCTGGCGGGAGGTCATGGTTCGTTATCTCGACGATCCACTGCACTTCAACGGTCTGCGGCGCCTGGCCGAAATCCCCAATTATCCCGATGCTGATGCCAGCAATAAGACTTCTGCCCCGTCGGAAACCCAACCTGCAGAGGCCCCACAATGAGCGAAGAACGTAACCTCATTCCGCAGATTCTCACCGGCATCGCCTGTATTTTCGCAACGGTAGGCGTGTTGTGGTATTACGGCTATCTGCACTTCGCCAAACCGGAAGATGCCTTGGAACTGAGCCAGTTTACGATGCTCAAGACCATGCCAGGCGAGGACTACAAGGTCGCGCTTGAGCCGGCTCCTCAGGCTGCGCAGTGTGTCGAGGGGGTGATGGTGTTGTTCGATACCGAGCAGAAGGGCCTGACCGGAGTGCTGGTCAACGACCGTAAACAGGCTGTGCGCTGCATGGGGCAGGAGACGCCGCAGAAGGTGCAGTGACTCTGGCGCTGATTCTGTTTGTGCCTGAGCTTTATGGCCGACGCAGCACTTGTAGGAGCCGGCTTGCTGGCGAACAGGGTGTGCCAGTTACCTTACCTGTTGCTGACCCACCGCTTTCGTCAACAAGCCGGCTCTACAAATGAGGAGTTACACGGTTAAATCGCGCCCACAAAAAAGCCCCACCTGCTCATCAACAGGCGGGGCTTTCCATGTATTGCTACAACCGGATTACTGCATCGACGAACGCGGCGCGACCGGCTGGTTGTCGTTGGAAATGGTCACTTCCACTCGACGATTCATTGCACGACCCGAAGCGCTGGCATTGTCAGCAACCGGGTATTCCTTGCCATAGCCCTGCGAAACGACGCGATCCATACTTACGCCCATTTTCACCAGGGCCATACGCACGGAGTTGGCACGACGCTCAGACAGCGACTGGTTATAGCTCGCCGAACCGGTGCTGTCGGTGTAACCCTCGACAATCACTTTGCGATCAGGGTTTTCCTGAAGGAACTGGGCCAGCTTGTTGACGTTGACCAGACCGGAAGATTTCAGCTCAGCCTTGTTCAAATCGAACAGCACATCACCAAAGGTCACCAGCGTACCGCGCTCGGTCTGCTTGGCGTTGAGGCTGTTCTGCAGCGCCTTGATCTGCGCATCGCGAGCATCCAAACGCGCCTGGGCGCGTTGCGCCGCTGCGTTTTTCAGATCATTTTCAGCGGTTTTCAGATTGATGGTCTGCTTGGCCAGTTCGACGCGCTGATTGGTCAGATAGGCCAGTTGATCGACTTTCTTCTCATCGTCGTTATTGCGATAGGCGGCGTCCGCCTTGTCCAGCCATTGGCTGGCATCTTTGGTTTCCAGTGCCGCCAGTTCGGTGGCTTTCGGGTTACTTTGCAGCGCCGAATAGTTGGTGCGTGCCTGTTCCAGGTTCACGTTCGGTTGCGAGGAGCAGGCAGCCAGACCAACGCTCAGGGCCAGCAGGGCAGGGATCAGTACTTGTTTACGCATAATAGTTTCATCCTTTAAATCAGTGGCAATGCATGAAGTGCGAAGGGTTACTGGCCGGTCGGCTGAGCCTGGCGCAGACCTTCTTCACGCAGTTCATTGACGCCCTGACGAGCATCCTGCACCGCTTTCTGTGCCTTCGCCGCCTGCGCCTTGCGCTCGGCTACTCGAGCGTCCCATTCAGCTTGCTCGGCGTACTTGCGAGCTTCGTCGTAATGCTTTTCCTGCATGGCCAGTTCAGCTTGCTTGAACTTGTCCTGAGCCGACTTCATTTCGACTGCCGCGTACTCGGTACCGCCTGCGCTGACCGCGGCGTTCACGGCAGATTGCGTCACGGCATATTGCTCACTAGGAGGCTTGCCCGCGCAACCGGCGAGCAGGAAGCTGGTGCCCAAGGCCAGCGCGGCCAGTTTAAGCCCGCGCAGGCTTTTGAACGTGGTGGAGGCAGTGCTGGTATTCATGGTGATCAACTCCATTTTGAAACTCCTGAAAAACTAGATTTTTCCATTTCAGTCCTGGCCTTGGCGGAGGCATTACCGGGTCAATTTGCGCTGCCACCTGTCGGCTTTTTCTGTAATGGCTAACTGCTCGGACCTGCGCGTTTTTTGAATAGTTCAGACGTTTTCGCTCTTAACGTCCGGCATTTTGTTGAGTGTTGTTAATCTGGCGCTTGAATATTGGCGCAAAAAAAGACCCTCCGTGCCCGGTACGGCGAGACGGTGAGTCATTCTGAATGGTCTGAAAACGACGTCGCGATCAGTGTTGAGAGCTGTCCTGTTGCTCGGACAAATCCTGCAGATAGCGGCGCGACAGGGCGAGGAATCGTGGCGTCGGACCGACGTCTTCGTACAGCGGGTAGAGCAATAGGGAAAAACACCCAAAAACAGAAGTTTCTCATGCTGTATTGCTCCCGTGACGTGGGCAGCTCTAATCAATAGTCAACTTCTTGCGTCAGAAAACATCTCTAAGAATCCTTACGCCTACCTTAGGATGGTGCTACGATCACCTTACGGTTTTTTCGTTTTCCTGCTGGGGAATTGAGTAATGGCTAAATCTGTAGCCGCTGTAATCCTTGATTTGCGTGAGATGCTGAACAAATCAGGCAAGGATGTAGCAACTCTGACTTGGAAAAAATTCTACGTTGTTGCTGATCGCGAACGAATGAAAGACGCTTTTTTGGATGACGTAATCAAGCAAGCCAAAGAGGCAAGCCTTTTTGTCGCCTATGGCAATGCTGTGGTACTTGTCGCAAAAGACTACGATTTTTCACCTATTTGATATTGAAAATACCTTGCTTTGAGCAGGGTTCATCGGGAATGAACAAAATGGAAGTCGAGCGTATAGCTGACAGTGGTGGGCGGGTAGAGCTTTGGGCATATGATTGGGATCTTCAGTCCACACCTGCGTACAAGGTCAATCGTCAGTTTTTGGGCTATGAGCAGCCATTGCAGCTCGGTCATGGCCCATCGCACCATGTGAAAGAGGCGATTTGTTGGTCTTACGGGCGTACTCTAGGGAACATTGCAGTTGTCAGTGAAGAGCTGCTTGGCAGCTTCCCTAGCGACAGGGGGGATGATGCCATTCTGGCTTGCGACATCGTAGAAGCCGGGAAAATGCGTAACGGTCAAAAAAGGTGGTGGTGCCGGACTCATCAGAAGCATTGGGGAACAAAAGGTGATATCGCGGCGGCTCGTGCTAGCGGTGTGGTCAAATGCTCTAATCACATGCAACCGATGTCCTACGTCATCAATCCGCCTCATGTGAAGATGGAAGACCACTCTGAGGTCGGAATCTGGTGTTCACTACCACCTGCCTTGACCACTGATCAGGTTCAGGTGAAACGCCGCCCGCAGATTCATGTTCATTTGCGTGCTGACCCTGCTGGTCGTAAGCATGTGGATACTGATTTCGACGCAATTTCACTCCACTACAACCCTGCAGGCGATCTATTCGCTAACAACGAAATCACAAAGGTTCATGTTACGCCGCCTGCTGCGTTGGAGTTTGTGCTTGCGTTGGAAAATGGGCTAGAAATGGGTTGTATCAATTGCAGGGATTGCGGTTATCCCCATCTTGACTTAGGTGATTTTGCACGTATTCCCCATGCTAAACATCTGTGCGGCAACTGCGGTAGAGACAATACTTGGAGTAGAGGTCCTATTGCCTCGACTCCATTGAAGCCTTTGCATGATCAATTTAGTAAGGCAAATCAATATATTGATGTGCAAAGCATAATTGATTTGGATCATTATGTCGGCTGTAGTTTCGATGTTTGGGCTTCTACCCCCGCAATCTTGTGGACTGCTGATCGCCCACAGGAAAGGGGTATTCACGTTCATGTTCGTGATGCTAACGGGAAGTGGCTCATCGACGACACATTTGGCGTTGTCATACATCAAGGCCAGATATTAAACCGTCTGTCGCTTTTGAATACTATGGTTGCAAATACGATAATCTAAATTCGTCAAATGTTTTCGGTCATTCTTAGAGTGGCCGATAATTTTTTCAGTTTTTTGTAATTTTAAATTTATATTTAGTTCTCAGAGTTATCATGTGAGGTTTTAATGTCCATTGCTCAGGTTGAAAAAGCACTGCATGATTTCGCTGTTAAAAGGATGGGTTCAGCAATTGTCTTGAAAGGGGAGTGGGGAACAGGAAAGACCTATCTCTGGAACGCTGTGATTGAGAAGCATCGACTTAATTTTGCTCGCGTCAACTATTCTTACGTTTCACTTTTCGGTATCAATTCGCTAGCTGACTTGAAGCGTTCAATTTTTGATAATTCTGTTCCTAGCAAAAGTGCCGGTGTTGTCACTACCAAAAACTCTGTTGTCGAAAATATCAAGAAGCTTGATTTCAGTGATGGGGTTGTAGGTTTAAGAAAGATTTTTGGCTATGGAAGAGAAGCAAAAATTCCTTATGTAGGGAGTTTTGGCGGAGTTATTGATTCAATTCAATACTCTCTGGTAACAGAAACAATAATATGCATCGACGATTTTGAACGTCGCGGTAATTCTTTATCTGCACGGGATGTATTAGGGTTGGTGTCAAATTTGATCGAGAAAAAGAATTGCTCGGTCATCTTGATTTTGAATGAAGGGTCACTCAAGCCGGATGATGAGTTTTTCACATACAGTGAAAAAGTTTTCGATTATGAGATTGTTTTTAGTCCTTCGGTGCAAGAGTCAGCCTCTTTGGTTTTTAGCCCATCCGGTGAGGCACGTAAGATAGTTTCGGAAAACGCCATTAAGCTGAAAATAAACAATGTTCGTTTGCTCAAGAAAATTGATTATTTCGCAAGTCTTCTGCATGAGCGGCTGAATGGTTGTAATGAGCTTGTGCAGCGGCAGGCTTATAGGACGTTGCCTCTTGCAGTTCTTTCAATCTATGGCGGGAATTCGGCAGGCGTAGATATCGACTTCCTGTTGACTTACCAAGGTGGCTTATCTGGGTATCGTATGCCTGATGATGATCGATCCCCAGAAGAAATAAAATTACTCGCTGAAATAGACCTTAAGATTGAATATTTGCAAGATTATGGATTCAGCTCCACTGATGAATTCGACGTTGCGATCATAAATTTAGTTAGAAAAGGTTATGCTGACGATCAGTCAATGCGAGATTTAGTCGTCGCGTTGGAAGTCAAAATTAAGCATGATGAAGATATTGCTTTGTTACAGAAAGCTTGGAATGTCTTCCACGCTTCTTTTTCAAAAAATGATGATGAGGTTTTTGCCGCATTCGATTTGGCTATAGATGTTTCCTTGGTCAATTTTTCAATAAATGATTTAGATTCGGTTGCTTCTATTTATTACGATTTGGGACGGATCGATAAAATAAACGGCGACATAGATAAGTATTTTATTGAGGTTGTTGCACCAAGTGATATACGTGAAAAAAGCGATGTTTTTCGCTGGCCTGCGAATGCCTATATTCAACAGAAGCTTGAAGAGTTTTTTGATGGTCTGGTAATAGAAAAGAGTCTGCCTGATCTGATAAATTACGCTTATAACGTTTCTGGTTTTGAAAATTCTGATGTTAGAAATAGCGTTGCCAAAAAAACAGAAGCTGAATTCTTAGAATATTTTTCAAACATAGATGATTATAATTTCACAAACCTTGTGCGGATGTGCTTGAAATGCGGTCAGGTTAGTTCTCCTGATAAAGATATTCAGGATGGTTATCATGATATTTTTTTCAAGATGTACCGTTGCCTAATGAAAATGTGCGAAGGCTCTCCTCTCAATAAAGCCAGAATGAGTAAATTTCAAGGTTACGAAAAGCTTTATGCACAGATTGAAAAGGAAATACTCTCTCGCCAAGGTAAGGTTGAATAGCCCCTTGCGAGGCTAGTGTTCCGTCTCAAAGACCCTATCCCCGTAGAGTCTTTGAAATTGCTTGTTCAGCTTCGACGTAGGCGGGTGTCTTACCAGCGTCGGCAAAGATCTCTTCACCCTCCTCCACTCGGATCACCTCAGACCCTTTGACGTAGGGCATGGCTGTTTCCGCTTCTTTTATAGCGGTGTGGATCAGACCTTCCGTGATGATGCTTTCATCTAGTCCGTAGGCTTCCGCAAACGCTTTGATTTTCACTAAGTCTTGTTTGCGAATAGTCAGGGTGATTTCAGCAAGCTCCGAGGTTTCTTGAGCCTTGTTTTCCCAGTTGCTGAGCATCGTTTTGAAGGTGTCCATGGGATATCTCCGGCGAGGCTACATGTGTTCGTAAATCTGTGACTGTCTTTGCCATTCATGGTTCGCTGAAATGATCGCAAACCCATGTTCTACGCGGCTTTCAAGAGATCTTGAGTTTTTCCTATTGCGTGCTCGCTTTCTTCATACAGCGGATCGCCTTCCTCATCGGTCGCGACCACGTGCTGTCCCTTGATGTACGGAAAGCTGGCTTCCAGTTCTTCGAGAGCGGCGCCGGTCAGTTCTCCTAGCAACTCCTCGGCGGAGCGCTTGGGATACATTTCGGTAATTGCGGCCAGCCGGGCCGCCGCTTCGACATCCAGGTGAACCGCGTAACCGGTCTTGATCAAGCGACCTTTTGCGGAGTCTTCCCAGTGTTTTGCGAGCTCACGGATTTTCATAGAGACCTCTTCAACGACCCGCGAGATGGCGGGTAAAGGCGAGTTTTCGAGCCGCTTTCCAACCAGTAGCGGGGCTCATGCATGAGATTAGCTTGCTCCCGGCAGATGTAAGGCAAAGGGTTGCGTAAGCGTATGAATTTGTCGCTCTATACACATAGATAGAGGCAAAACTTACGAGGGCGTTCAGTTCGGATCACGGAACTGACTCAGCACAAAACGACAAACGCTGAAGGAGAAGGCTGGATGGCTGATATCGATGCACGATTGCGCGAGGACGTTCACCTGCTGGGTGAGCTGTTGGGCAACACCATTCGCGATCAGCACGGGGCTGATTTTCTCGACAAGATCGAGCGTATTCGCAAGAGCGCCAAGGCCGGTCGGCACGGCTCGACACAGAGTACCGAGCAGCTGAGTTCCAACCTGGAAAGCCTCGGTGAAGACGAGCTGCTGCCGGTGGCACGCGCGTTCAACCAGTTCCTGAACCTGGCCAACATCGCCGAACAGTATCAACTGATCCATCGGCGCGATGACAGCAAACCGCAGCCTTTCGAGTCGCGGGTACTTCCCGAGTTGCTGGAGCGTTTGAAGCAGTCGGGGCAGTCACCTGAAGCCCTGGCCCGACAACTCGGCAAGCTTGAAATCGAATTGGTGCTGACCGCGCATCCTACTGAAGTGGCGCGCCGTACCCTGATCCAGAAATACGACGCCATCGCCGCGCAACTGGCCGCCCTCGATCATCGCGACCTGAACCACCACGAGCGTGAACAGATCACCGAGCGCCTGCAGCGGCTGATTGCCGAAGCGTGGCACACCGAAGAAATCCGCCGCGTGCGTCCCACTCCGGTAGATGAGGCCAAGTGGGGCTTTGCGGTCATTGAAAACTCGCTGTGGCAGGCGATCCCGAACTATTTGCGCAAGGCCGATCATGCGCTACATGCCGCCACCGGCTTGCACTTGCCGCTGGAGGCAGCGCCGATTCGGTTCGCCTCCTGGATGGGTGGAGACCGCGACGGCAACCCTAATGTCACCGCCGCTGTCACCCGCGAAGTATTGCTGCTGGCGCGCTGGATGGCAGCCGACCTGTATCTGCGCGATGTCGACCAACTGGCGGCCGAACTGTCGATGCAACAGGCGAGCCCTGCCCTGCTGGAGGTGGCCGGAGACAGCGCCGAGCCATATCGCAGCGTTTTGAAAAAGCTGCGCGAGCGTCTGCGTGCGACGCGAAACTGGGCCCATGCCTCGCTGAGCGTCACGCAACCTGCGCCTGAAGGCGTGCTGAACAGTAACCGCGAATTGCTCGAACCGTTGCAGTTGTGTTTCCAGTCATTGCACGAGTGCGGCATGGGTGTGATCGCCGACGGCCCGCTGCTCGACTGCCTGCGTCGTGCCGTCACCTTCGGCCTGTTTCTGGTCAAGCTCGATGTGCGCCAGGATTCCACCCGCCACAGCGCGGCAATGACCGAGATTACCGATTATCTCGGACTTGGCCGCTACAACGAGTGGGATGAAGACGCACGCATTGAATTCCTGCTGCGTGAGTTGGGCAACAAACGCCCGCTGTTGCCCCCGCATTTCAAACCGGCTGCTGACACCGCCGAAGTGCTGTCGACCTGTCGTGAAGTGGCCGCTGCACCTGCGGCATCGCTGGGTTCCTACGTGATATCCATGGCGGGCGCGGCGTCCGATGTGTTGGCCGTGCAACTGCTGCTTAAAGAAGCTGGATTACAGCGACCCATGCGCGTGGTGCCGTTGTTCGAGACGCTTGCCGACCTGGATAACGCCGGGCCCGTGATCGAACATTTGCTCAGCCTTCCCGGCTATCGCCTGCGCCTTCACGGCCCGCAGGAGGTCATGATCGGCTACTCCGACTCAGCCAAGGACGCAGGTACCACGGCGGCTGCCTGGGCGCAGTATCGCGCTCAGGAAAAACTGGTGGACATCTGCCGCGCCCAGCAAGTCGAGCTGCTGCTGTTCCACGGTCGGGGAGGCACCGTCGGCCGTGGTGGCGGACCTGCTCACGCGGCGATTCTGTCGCAGCCACCAGGATCGGTCGCGGGGCGTTTCCGCACCACCGAACAGGGCGAGATGATTCGCTTCAAATTTGGTTTGCCGGACATTGCCGAGCAAAATCTCAACCTGTATCTGGCTGCGGTGTTGGAGGCGACGCTTCAGCCGCCACCCCTGCCGGAGCCTGCATGGCGGCAAATGATGGATGAACTGGCGGCAGATGGCGTAAACGCCTATCGTGCGGTCGTGCGGGAAAACCCCGAGTTCGTCGAATACTTCCGTCAGGCCACGCCGGAACAGGAGTTGGGCCGTTTGCCGCTGGGCAGTCGTCCGGCCAAGCGCCGCGAAGGCGGCGTCGAGAGCCTGCGAGCGATTCCGTGGATCTTCGCCTGGACCCAGACGCGCCTGATGCTGCCTGCCTGGCTTGGCTGGGAAAACGCCCTGAACAAGGCGCTTGAACGAGGGCAGGGCGAGCTTCTGGGGCAGATGCGCGAGCAATGGCCGTTCTTCCGCACGCGTATCGACATGCTGGAGATGGTCCTCGCCAAAGCCGACAGCGACATCGCGCAGCTCTACGATGAACGTTTGGTGGAGCCGGGGCTGCTGCATTTAGGTGCGCATTTGCGCGACCTATTGTCGCAGGCGTGTGACGTGGTGCTCGGCCTGACCGATCAGGAGCAGCTGCTGGCCCACAGTCCCGAGACGCTGAAGTTCATCAGCCTGCGCAACACCTACCTCGATCCGCTTCATCTATTGCAGGCCGAGTTGCTTGCCCGATCGCGCAGCCAGGAGGCCGCTCTGGACAGTCCTTTGGTACAGGCGCTGCTGGTGTCTGTCGCGGGCATTGCCGCCGGTTTGCGTAACACCGGCTGACGCGACTTTTCCGACACGGGTGAGGGCGAAGGCCCTCATCCCGCGCTGCGGGGCTGACTGGCAGCGGTGTACATCCGTTAAGTCGCACCGGGCCGTAGCAAAGTATTGATCGTTGGCAAGCTACTGGTTTTTCGCGGGTTGCTGCGACTTTCGGCGTCTTGTGCGGCATGAATCGGCTGTGTATCTTGATCAGCCTTTGGCCGTTGGGTCAGTAAATCTTTTTAGGTGATTGGCCCCATTTAGGCGAATCCGACGAAATCTCTATAAAAATTGAGGAGCACAACAATGCGCGTGATTCTGCTGGGAGCTCCCGGGGCCGGTAAAGGTACTCAGGCTACGTTCATCACGAAGAAATTCGACATTCCGCAAATCTCCACCGGCGACATGCTGCGCGCAGCAGTCAAGGCGGGCACCGAACTGGGTCTGAAAGCCAAAAGCGTCATGGACAGCGGCGGTCTGGTTTCCGATGACCTGATCATCGGCCTGATCAAGGATCGCCTGTCGCAGCCCGACTGCGCCAACGGCTGCCTGTTCGACGGTTTCCCACGCACCATTCCTCAGGCTGAAGCCCTGAAGAATGCGGGCCTGGCGATCGATCATGTGGTGGAGATCAAGGTCGATGACGAAGAGATCGTCAAGCGTATTTCCGGCCGTCGTGTGCATGAAGGTTCGGGCCGGGTTTATCACACCGTCTTCAACCCACCGAAGGTTGAAGGTGTGGACGATGTGACCGGCGAGCCACTGGTACAGCGCAAGGACGACGTGGAAGCCACTGTGCGCCATCGTCTGTCGGTCTATCACTCACAGACCAAGCCGCTGGTGGACTTCTACGAGAAGCTGCAGGCAAAAGATGGCACGCCCAAGTGCAGCCACATCGAGGGCGTCGGCTCGGTCGAATCGATTACCGCCAAGGTGCTCGAAGCTCTGAGCTGAGTCGAGTTTTCGACACAATGAACAACGGCCCGCTTGCGGGTCGTTGTTGTTTATAATGCGACGTTTTTTCGCACAACCCTCAATTGCATAACCTCTTTGCACAACTTGGAAACCCCGATGACGACCTTGCTGGCCCTGGACACCGCCACTGAAGCCTGCTCAGTCGCTTTGCTGCACGACGGCAAAGTGCTGACTCACTACGAGGTGATCCCGCGGCTGCATGCGCAAAAGCTATTGCCCATGATCAAGGATCTGCTGGCCGAGGCAGGGATCGGCTTGTCGGCGCTGGATGCGATTGCATTTGGTCGCGGCCCGGGTGCATTCACCGGGGTACGTATTGCCATCGGCGTGGTGCAGGGGCTGGCGTTCGGGCTGGATCGACCGGTGTTGCCGGTGTCCAATCTGGCCGTGCTGGCGCAGCGCGCACTGCGCGAGCATGGCGTCACTCAAGTAGCCGCTGCCATCGATGCGCGCATGGACGAGGTGTACTGGGGCTGCTATCGCGAGACCGCTGGCGAAATGAGGCTGGTGGGCGCCGAAGCCGTGATGCCGCCGGAACACGCTTCGCTGCCCGATGATGCGACTGGCCAATGGTTCGGCGCCGGTACGGGTTGGGGCTACGCAGATCGCATCGCGGTCGACCTGTCCGGTCAGGACGCCACCATGCTGCCCCACGCGCAGGATCTGCTGACCCTCGGCACCTTCGCCTGGAGCCGCGGCGAGGCTATCGTTGCGGACGATGCTCAGCCGGTTTATCTGCGGGATAAAGTGGCGACCCCCAAGGCTCGCTGAACTGCCGTTTAGCGCGCACTACTGTAGGAGCCGGCTTGCTGGCGAACGCCCTGGGTCAGACACGTTGCGCTTGGCTGGCACCGCATTCGCCAGCAAGCCGGCTCCTACAAGCTCTAGTTCGTTGCCCCCCGAACGCGGCCCAAGTCAAAGCAATTACTACCGTTCGGCGACAAATAAAGCGTTTCTGCCCGTGGCTTCAAACATTTGGCAATAACTGTGGTCTAGTTATCGTTCGCGCGTTTGCTTAAATGCGCGCGTGAAATTAA
This sequence comes from Pseudomonas sp., assembly GCF_050739935.1. GTDB lineage: Bacteria > Pseudomonadota > Gammaproteobacteria > Pseudomonadales > Pseudomonadaceae > Aquipseudomonas. The sequence continues at coordinate 55,625 of NZ_JBOICF010000091.1, forward strand.
ATTGCCACTACAAGACGCCGAGTAACTATCGATGCGGATCAACGGTCTTTCACAACATTCGTACCCGATCAAGCGCAAGCCCCGCAACGGCTCTGCGACGATCGACAGCACCTCCGAAGAAGTGATCGACGACGTTATCGAAGTCGCTCCGCAGACGGCTCGTAGTCAAACCGGCAGCACGGCCAACGTTCCAGCTCGTCAGCAGGACATCATCTTTCCGCGTGCCATGAGCTCACGGGTTGCCTATGCCCTTAGCAGCTATCTGACAACATCCACGTTCGTGGATTGGGATTTGGAAGTCTCGGGTCTAGATCTGCACGTTTGAATATTGCCAACCCGCCTTACTACATCGGTTGCCCGTCCTGGAGTGAAAACGCCTGGCGTCAGTCGCTGTATCCCGAAGATGCTCACAGTTCCGAATTTCTGCGGTTGTATGCGCAGGTGTTCAACGCCGTTGAAGGCAACACCACGTTCTATGCTCGCCCCAAGGACTCTATCCTGCAACGCTGGGCGCAGGTCCTGCCCGAGCATTTTCGTTTTACCGCCAAATTTCCCGGCGATATCAGCCACGCGGGCGACCTGCGCGAACACCTGACCGCTGCTGAAGACTTCCTGCAATTGCTTGCCCCGCTGGGTGCCCGCGCTCAGCCGCTGTGGCTACAGTTGCCCGCGAGTTTCACGCCCAATCGTGTTGGCGAGTTGGCGACGTTCATCGATGCGCTGCAGAGTCAGGCGCTGGGGGGCCGGTCGCTGGCGGTGGAGGTGCGCAACATGGGCTTCTTCGACAAGGGCGAGGATGAGCGTAGGCTAAACCGCCTGTTGCTGGATCGTGGTGTCGAGCGCATCTGCCTGGATTCGAGACCGCTGTTCAGTTGCGTATCCAGCGATGCTGCGGTTTTACACGCGCAATCGAAGAAACCGAAAGTTCCGGTACGGCCGGCCGCGCTGACGCAGTTCCCTCAAGTGCGTTTCATTGGGCGCCCGGAGTTGGAGGCCAATGACAGTTTCGTCGAGCAATGGGCGCAGAAGGTCGCTGGCTGGATCGAGGAAGGGCGCACGCCTTATGTGTTTCTGCACACACCAGACAATGTTCAGGCCCCAGACCTTGCGCGGCGTTTCCATCGACAGTTGATGACATTGCTGCCGGGCTTGCCTGAATTGCCGACCCTTGAGCGTGGGCCAGAGGTGGAGCAACTCGGGTTGTTGTGAGGTCGATAAGCAGGACGTCTCTTTCCTCACTGCGGAAACCTTGCCCCTATGCGCGGCTCGACCCTGTTCCTTTTATTGCTGCTGATTTGCGCGGGCCTCGCCCTATCCGTGTGGCGTGGCTGGTTGCCGCTGGCCAATCGCTGGAATCCTTGGGCGCCGCTGGATGTTCGTGAACAGCCGAACCTGCTGACCCCGTTCAAGCTCTGGCGCTTGCAGGACGATCCGACCTTGTGCGATCAGGCGCTGCAAACCTCGACACTTCGCTATACACATCAGGCCGACAGCGGCGCGGACGCCAAATGCCCGTTGACCAACACGTTGCGTATTCAGGGCGCAGACGTGGCACTCAGCAGCAGCTTTCTATCCAGCTGTCCCTTGGCGGTCGCCTACGCGCTGTTCGATATCCATGGGCTGCAACCTGCTGCGCAAGCGGTGTTCGGGCAGAATGTCACGCAGATTGATCACCTCGGCAGCTTTGCCTGCCGCAACGTCTACAACCGCAGCGAAGGACGCCTGAGCCAGCATGCGTCGGCCAACGCCCTGGACATTGCGGGCTTTCGTCTGGCTGACGGACGCCGAATTTCCGTGCTCAAGGATTGGAAGGATGAAGGCGAAAACGGGAAATTTCTGAGGCTGGTCAGGGATGGCGCCTGTCGGCAGTTCAATACTGTGCTCAGCCCGGATTACAACGCGGCGCACCGCAATCATTTTCACGTAGACATGGGGCGCTGGCGGGTTTGTCGTTAAATACGCTGAGGTTACTGAGGGAGTGAGCTTGCTCGCCAATGCAGATTGTCAGCCGGTGACTCTGCCTTGAATGTACTGATGCCTTCGTGAGCAAGCTCACTTCCACGGAAGGTCGCTAAAACATGCAGTCAGGCGGCTAGACGCAGATTCTGCAATACGATCGGCCGCGCCCAGCCGGTGTCGAACTCCAGATGGCGCTGCTGTTCGGTCATCTCTTCGGCGCTGAAAGGCGTGGCGGGTTTGTCGGCCAAGTCCCATTCGAACTCGGCGATTGGCAGGAACAGTGGGCGCGGCTGAGGGCCTGGGCCCGGATCGACGCTGTCGTCGTAAGGATTGAGCACGGTCGGGCGTACCCAGCTGCTGTCGAACTCGAGATTGCGCTGTTGCGCGATCAGCTCGCTGGCACTGAAGGGCTCCGCAGGCTTGTCGGCCAGATCCCACTCAAATTCGGCGATAGGCAGAAATAGTGGCTCTGGCGGGGCGATTTCCTTGTCATCGACCGGGCATTCGCGCTGTTCGACGATCTTGCTCAGGGTGTTGGCTCCGGCCACGGGCTCGCCGGTCATGCTGTCCGTCGCAACGACGGCGCTGTATTCAGGTGCAGTACCTGCGTTGTCGTCTACCTGCTGAGCCATCGCGCGGGCAAACGCATCCTGCCAGAGCTGCGTGACGCCGCTCAGAGTTTCGGTATTGCGTACGCTGTAGTCGCCTACGTACGTCAAATAACCGATCGAGGATGCTTGCTGAATGTCTGACATAAGCGCTCAGTACATGCCTTAGGTCTGGCAAAATGCCGAATACTTTCGTTATCGGCAGATGCTGCCAATCATTAAGAAAATTTGAACGCGTGGACACAATGAGTGAGCAGCAAGCGGGCAGCCGCATTCGGGTCGAAACCCTGACTTCCGACGGCCAGGAAAAAGCCGCGCAATGGGCAGAGCGTCTGGGCTTGCCGATGGGTGATGCCGAGGCCGATTTCGCTCTGCAAGTGAGCGACGACGGCCTGCAATTACAGCAGTTGGGCGACGACGCGCCGGGGCCTGTACGGGTCGATTTCATTGAAGGCAAAGCGGCCCACCGGCGTCTGTTCGGTGGTGGCAGCGGGCAGATGATCGCCAAGGCTGTCGGCATCCAGCCGGGTGTTCGACCGCGCGTGCTGGATGCGACGGCAGGGTTGGGCAAGGATGCGTTCGTGCTGGCGAGTCTGGGTTGCGAGATGAGCCTGATCGAACGTCAGCCGATCATAGCGGCCCTGCTCGAAGATGGGCTGGCACGGGGTGCCGAGGATCTGGATGTAGGCGGGATCATTGGCCGGATGCGGCTGCTGACCGGCAATTCCATCGAACTGATTCGCCGTTGGGAAGGAGAGCCGCCGCAGGTGATCTACCTCGATCCGATGTTCCCGCATCGTGAGAAAACCGCGCTGGTGAAGAAGGAAATGCGCCTGTTCAGGCCATTGGTAGGCGACGACATGGACGCCCCGGCGCTGCTGGAGGCGGCGCTGGCATTGGCCACCCACCGCGTGGTGGTCAAACGCCCACGCAAGGCGCCTTGTATCGAAGGCGTGAAGCCGGGCTATGCGCTGGATGGCAAGTCCAGTCGGTATGACATCTATCCGAAGAAGGCATTGAAGGCGTAGCGCTGTCGTCTCTGACGGGTGACCCGCATCCTTGTAGGAGCCGGCTCGCTGGCGAACCCGGTGCGTCAAGCGCGGATTCCCCACCTGATATTCCGCGTTTACCGGCAAGCCGGCTTCTACAGGTTTTGCGTGTGGGCGAATGATTACGACATCGTGGGCTCAGGGGATTGAATTACAGCGTTCCGAACACCTTCTTGGCTAGGCTCGTCGCTGCCGCCGCCGGGTTGGCGCGAATGCTTTCTTCCTGTTTGGCGATCATTTCGAACAGGCCGTCGAGGGCTTTTTCGGTCACGTAACTTTCGACGTTCGAGTCTTTCGCGTCGACCACGCCTAGGGTCGCGGCCTGCCCGGCGAAGGCGTTGTACTTCTGCGCCAGCCCGACCTTGTCAGTGGCTTGCTTGACGATCGGCAGAAACTTGGCGCGGATTTGCTCGCGGCTGCTCTTGTCCAGATATTGCGTGGCCGAATCCTTGCCGCCGCTGAGAATGCCCTTGGCATCAGACACGCTCATCTTCTTCACTGCATCCACCAGCAGCGTCTGAGCCTGAGGTACTGCCGCTTCGGCCGCCTGGTTCATGCTGGTCTCCAGCTGTTCTACCTGCGCGCCCATACCGAACTGCTTCATCTTGCTCGCTACTTTGCCGAGCTTGCCCGGCAGCTCGATACGCACCTCCTTGTTGTTGCTGAAGCCGCCGGGCACGCCTAGTTGCCTGACCGCGACTTGCGCGCCCTGAGTCAGCGCGTCCTTGAGGCCACCGGTCGCATCCGACTGCGACAGATTACCCAGAGACAACGCGAACGCACTGGCCGAGAGCAGCAGTCCGGCACACAAGCCAGTGAACGAGAGGGGGCGAAGCAACATGAGTTACGTCCTTTTGAAGATAAGGGTCAAAGCTTTTTAGCTAGCCGGGTTCAGACGGATCTTGACCCGCGGTTTTTCTTCCAGCGTCAGGTCTACCGTGTAGCGTTCAGTGCTGATCAGCAGCAGCTTGCCGTCGACTTCGATGCGCGCGCTGACAGCGTAGGTGTGGCCCTGTTTGACCTGCTTCTGATCATAAGTCAGATGAAACGGCAGCGGGACCTGGCCCTTGATCGGCCCGCTCTCGCTGGCAAGGGGCTGCGCCGGGGCGTCGGCCAGCGACACATCCTGCAGCGTGACTTTCAATGTCGCGGTAGGCGGCAGGGCCATGCGTTGCACGTAAAAAACCTCGCCGTCGACGGTGCCGGGCAGGTTATCCGGGGCATTGGCGCAAGCGGCCAGAACGGTGGCCATCAGGGTGAGCAGCAGGTGTTTCATCAGGTGGATCTCCTTGTCGTGTTGAGGCATCGAGATCAGACACTCGGCCCAGCATCTAAGACCTCTTCATCGCGATGCAGTGCCACTTGACGAATCGACAATCGAATCTCCGCTGGCAGCACCCGCTTGGCCGCGCCTTCGGCCAGCTCGCCCAACAGCTCGTGATAGCCCAGTTTGCCGCTGTCATCCTTGCGCAACACGTCCTGATCCAGCAGCGTCTGAATGAAATGGCGGAACAAACTTTTGTCGAAGAATTCCGGGGCGTTCAGGCCGTGCAGTATGGACAGGCGCTGGGCCATGATCGTACTCAGGTTCTCCAGTTCTTCGGCGGTCAGGGCGTGCTGGCCGCTATTGAGCAACAGCGAGATCGCCATATAAAAACGTTGCAGCGTCTGCGCGATGGCCCGCGACAACAAGGTCAGCAATACAAAGTGCCGCGAACTTGGTGCCGGGCGCAGGTAGACATCGTTCTCGAAGCGCAACAGCCCCTGTTCGACGAACGCTGCCAGCCATTGATCAATCACCGCATCCAGTTCATCCAGCGACCAGCGGATGAACAGCTCCGACTGCAGATACGGGTACAGCGCGCGAGCATAGCGCAGCACTTGTTCGCGGCTCATGCGCGACGAGCTCTGGAAGAAGCTTGCCAGCAGCGACGGAAGCGCGAAGATGTGCAACACGTTGTTGCGGTAATAGGTCATCAGGACAGCGTTCTGCTCGTCCAGATAGAGAATCTTGCCCAGAGCGTCTTTCTGCTCCGACAGCAGATCCATGCCTTTGACATGCTCGATCAGCGCTCGGCCATCGCCTTCCGGCAGCGTGGTATGCGCCGAATAAGGCACGCTGCGCAGCAAGGTCAGGTAGAGGTCGAGCACCCGCGCCAAGGCCTGGTCGTCCAGCGCGTGTTTGTTGGTGGACAGCAGTGCCAGCGCCACCAGATTCGCCGGATTGACCGCAGCGGCCTCGTTCAAATGACGGGCCACACGTTCGCCCAAGCGGTGCGTGGTTTCATTGAGCCACGCAGGCTTGAACACCGGGCCAAGGTCCTGGGTGCGCCAGTCTGGCTGTTCGTGATCGAGGAAATCGGCCAGCTTGATAGGCTCGCCGAAGTTGACCGAGACCTGACCGAAACGCTGCTTGAGCGCGCCGATGACTTTGAAGATGTCGAAGATCGATTCTTTCTTTTTTGCCGCCCCGCGCAATTCGCCCAGATAAGTGCGGCCTTCCAGTACGCGCTCGTAACCGATGTAAACCGGCACGAACACGATCGGCGTGCGCGAGTTGCGCAGGTAGCTGCGCATCGTGATTGCCAGCATCCCGGTCTTGGGTTGCAACATGCGCCCGGTGCGCGAGCGTCCGCCTTCGACGAAATACTCCACCGGGAAGCCCTTGGTGAACAGGGTGTGCAGGTATTCGTTGAACACCGCGGTGTACAGCGGGTTGCCCTTGAACGTGCGGCGCATGAAAAACGCCCCGCCGCGTCGCAGCAGACTGCCGATCACCGGCATATTGAGGTTGATGCCCGCTGCGATATGCGGCGGCGTCAGGCCGTTGCGGAACAGCAGATAGGAGAGCAGCAGGTAATCGATGTGGCTGCGATGGCAGGGCACATAGATGATCTCGTTGCCCTGCGCGACGTTCTGCACGCCATCGAGATGACTGACCTTGATGCCATCGTAGATCTTGTTCCAGAACCAGCTCAGCATCACTTCCAGAAAGCGGATCGCGGTATAGGTGTAGTCCGAGGCGATTTCATTGCCGTAATGCAGAGCCTTATCCCGCGCCTTGGACTCCGGAATTCTCTCCCGCGCGGCTTCGTCGAGGATCGCTTGTTTGACCAGGGGATCGGCGATCAGGCCCTTGACCAGATTGCGCCGGTGCGACAGGTCCGGCCCGATGGTGGCGGTTTTCAGATTGCGGAAATGTACGCGCAGTAGACGTTGAGCCATACGCACGGTGCGCTCGTAGCCCTTGTTTTCGTCCACCAACTCGCGCAAATGGATCGGCGCGGAGAACTGCACGCGGGTCTTGCGCCCCAGAATCAGAATCGTGATCAAGCGCCGCAGCCGCCCGGTGACCGCCCAGCTGTCGGCGAACAACAGTTTCCACGGGCTGTTCTCCTTGTCCGGCGACTGACCCCAGAACACGCTGACCGGGATGATCTGCGCATCCTCGGTGGCGTTCTGCGTCACGGCACCCACCAGCCTTTCAAGGGTCGGCGGTGCGCCGCGTTTGTCCTGACGACCCAGCCAGTCGGGTTCCGGGGTTAGATAAAAGAACGCCGCAGGTTCTGTCAGATTTCCTACCGCAACAGGCAGGACAGGGCGCGGCAGACCGGCTTTGCGACACTCGGTATCGAGGACGGCCAGATCACTCAGCGATGGGCTTTGCAGCGCGTAGAACACCGGGCGACTGCGATCGAGATTGAGGGTGAAGGACGACTGATTGATCGTCTCCGAACGCACCCACAGATATAGCAAGCGACGCAGGGTGCCAAAGACGAGACGGCGAAACGGGGAACGGGTCATACGAATTCTGCGCGAAGGGGCAAAGCCCACGAGACGGCCAGTTTGCCGGATATGGCGGGGATGGGCAAAGTTGGGACGTGGCGGGCTGATGTGACGGGGTGCCAGGAGAGTCCTTCCGTCGCTGATGCGCCGCGTTATCTTTGGTCAGACACGAACGTAATGTGGAAGCGAATTTATTTTGCGAGAGGTTCGTTCAGTCGATGCATATCTATCGCCTGATCTATTTTTCGCGAATGAATTCGCTCCCACAGGTCATAGTGCGTGCCCAGCAACAGCCCTGCGTTTATCTAGTCAAACGCGGGATCGGTTACACATGGGTCTTACGACGTGCGCCAGGTAATCTCTTCCTCGCCATCGGCACTGATGCGAATCCAGCGATCGGCATCTTCTTCGTTTTCTTCCTCGACCCAGGTTCCCGGTGCGCAGCGCACTTCCACGTTGAGAGCGGCGAAGGCGGCGCGGGCGCAGGCGATGTCGTCCTCCCAGGGCGTCTTGTCGCTGTCCAGGCACAGGCTGTTCCACTTGCCCACGGCCTTGGGAATCCAAGTCACCGGAATATCGCCGGCCTTGCACTTCCAGGTCTGGCCTTTTTGGACCCATTCGCTGCACGGGCCGACGTCTGCGGTGAGCCAGGTGGTGATGGCCTTGTAGTCGACGTCAGCGTCTTTCAGGTAAATCTCGATATCGGGTTGGCGCATGGATGCCTCTTGATTGTTCTGGAAAAATCCATTCGCGGATTCATTTCGGATGTAGGGATGCCGACCGTCACTGCAGAACGAAATAATCGTAGCGCATCGAGACGGTCACCTCGAAGGGCTCGGCCTGTTCGACGACATGGGCTCGCCGCTCGGCACTGGCCCGCCAGCCGTGGGGCGTCATCGCCAGCAGGTTGGCGCGGGCCTGGCCGTCCACCAGTGTCAGCTTGAAGCGCAGGGTTTCGCTGTGCTGCAGGCTCATGCCTTCGGGGACTAGCGCCAGGTGTTTGTCATCCGCGTAATCGCGGACTTCGTCGTACAGCCGCTGACGCAATTCCATCAGATGCTCGTTGGTCGGTCCGACACGCATCAGGCCACCGCCCGGCGACAACAGGCGCTTGGCCTCGTCCCAGTCCAGTGGGCTGAACACGCTGGCGATGAACTGAACGCTGGCGTCAGCCAAGGGAACGCGAGCCATGCTGGCGATCAACCACGTCAGCTTCGGATTGCGTTTGCAGGCGCGCTTGACCGCTTCGCGGGAGATGTCCAGCGCGTAACCATCGGCGCCCGGCAGGGCATCGGCGATCTGCGCGGTGTAGTAACCTTCGCCGCAGCCGATGTCCAGCCAGCGACCAGGCGCGCGTTCGGCGGCCAGCTCGGCCAGACGTTTCGCCACCGGCGCGTAATGTCCTGCATTGAGAAAATCCCGGCGCGCCTCGACCATCGCCTGATTGTCGCCAGGGTCGCGGCTGTTCTTGTGCTGCACCGGCAGCAGGTTCAGATAGCCCTGACGGGCGCGATCGAAGCGGTGGCCGACCGGGCACACTACGCCGTTGTCGGCTGCATCGAGCGGGGCTGAGCAGATCGGGCAGGTCAGCATCAGGCGAGCAACTTAACCAGAGTCTGGTAGTAGATCTCGGTCAGCACGTCGAGATCGCTGGCCAGGATGCGTTCATTGACCTGATGGATCGTCGCGTTAACCGGTCCCAGCTCCACCACTTGCGTGCCGAGGGTGGCGATGAAACGCCCATCCGACGTACCGCCGCTGGTGGATGCCTTGGTTTGGCGCCCGGTAACATTCTTGATGCTGGCCGACACCGCATCGAGCAATGCGCCCGGTTCGGTGAGGAACGGCAGGCCCGATAGCGCCCACTCCACGTGCCAGTCCAGCTCATGTTTGTCGAGAATGTCAGCGACACGCTTCTGCAGCCCTTCGACGGTGGACTCAGTGGAGAAACGGAAGTTGAATATCGCAGTCAGTTCGCCCGGAACCACGTTGGTGGCGCCCGTGCCCGAGTTCAGGTTGGAGATCTGGAAGCTGGTAGGCGGAAAGAACGCATTGCCTTCATCCCAATGCTCGGCCGCCAGTTCGGCCAGCGCCGGCGCCGCCAGATGGATCGGATTGCGGGCCAGATGCGGATAGGCCACATGACCCTGAACACCTTTGACAGTGAGGGTTGCGCCAAGGGAGCCGCGACGACCGTTCTTGATCACGTCGCCCACCAGCGTGGTGCTCGATGGCTCGCCGACGATGCACCAGTCCATACGCTCCTTGCGCGCCGCCAGACGCTCGACCACTGCTTTGGTGCCGTGATGCGCAGGGCCTTCTTCGTCGCTGGTGATCAGGTATGCAACCTTGCCCCTGTGATTCGGGTAGTCAGCGACGAAACGCTCGGTAGCGATGATCATCGATGCCAGGCTGCCCTTCATGTCCGCCGCGCCACGACCGCACAGCATGCCGCTTTCATCGATAAGGGCGTCGAAAGGATCGTTCTGCCAGGCCTTCACCGGACCGGTCGGCACCACGTCGGTATGACCGGCGAAGCACAACACCGGACCGTCCTGAGTACCGTGGGTGGCCCAAAAGTTGTCGACTTCTTCGATACGCATCGGCTCCAGCGCGAAACCGGCATCGCCCAAGCGTTTCATCATCACGGCCTGACAATCGGCGTCGAGTGGCGTGACCGATGGGCGACGGATCAAGTCGCAGGCAAGTTGCAGAGTGGGCGAGAGGTCGGCTGAGGCTGTCATGAAAGGTCCGATGAAAAGAGGCTGTTGATTCCGCGTGTACGGGGCAGGTCGATGATATTCCTGTGGGCCTTTGCTTGCTCCCGAAGACTGATTGCCCGACGCCGAATCGATATCGGATGTACAGGGCTTTTCGTGAGCAAGCTCCCTCCCACAGGGTTGTGTTCCAGACCGAGCAGCGCGCCACGCTCATGCGGTGCAAGGCTAAAAAAGGTGAACATCTTAAAGCAAAACGGCGACCCGAAGGCCGCCGTTTAGTACAGCGTGCAATTGTTTCAGGCCGTGGCGGGTTCGGTCTGCGCCTTGGGTTTGGGCAGCGAGGAGAGAAACGCCATGATCAACGCGGCCAGGTACGGCAGCGACTGCACCAGCAGCATGATCACCCAGAAGCGCACATCGTTGCTTGGCAGGCCCTGCACCAGGCAGATACCCAGCGCCGCGCCCCACAGCAGCAACATGATGAACAGCTCTTCCCGGGCCTCGGAAATCGCGACCAGCAAGCCATGGCTGTCGGCGTTTTTCGGCGTGCGGAAGAACGGAATGCTGGTAGTGAAGAAGCCGTACAGCACCGCTTTGGCGATGGTGTGCGACAACGCCAGCCCCGCCAGCGCCGCATAGAAGGCATCTTTCAGATTCACGCCAACGGCGCGGCGATAGAGGAAGATGATCTTGCCGACCTTGAAGAAGAACAGCGCCAGAGGCGGAATCGCGAAAATCAGCAGCGGCGGATCGACCCGGTTGGGCACGATGATCATCGCCGACGACCACAGCAGCGCGCCGACCGTGAAGAAGATATTCATGCCATCGGCCACCCACGGCAGCCAGCCCGCCAGGAAGTGATACCGTTGCCCGCGCGTCAGCTCGCTGTCCTTGCCTCGTAGCAGGCTCGCAGCGTGACGTTTGATGATCTGAATCGCACCATAGGCCCAGCGGAAACGCTGCTTCTTGAAGTCGATGAAGGTATCTGGCATCAGGCCCTTGCCATAGCTGTTGTGGGCATAGGCAGCGGAATAGCCTTTTTCGAACACCCGCAAGCCCAGCTCGGCGTCTTCGCAGATACACCAATCGGCCCAACCCAGCTCTTCGAGCACAGAGCGGCGCGTCATGGTCATGGTGCCATGCTGAATGATTGCGTCGCGGTCGTTGCGGGTGACCATGCCGATGTAGAAAAACCCTTTGTACTCCGAGTAGCAGAGCTTCTTGAACGCGCTTTCGTGCTGGTCGCGATAATCCTGCGGCGACTGCACCACGGCGATCTTCGGATCGATGAAGTGCGGGACCATGTGCTTGAGCCAGTTGCGATCGACGCAGTAGTCCGAATCGATCACCGCGATGACTTCGGCGTCCTTTGCTGTATGTGGAATCAGGTAGTTCAGCGCGCCGCCCTTGAAACCTGCCAAGGGCGCGACGTGGAAGAACTTGAAGCGCTCGCCGAGCATTTCGCAGTGGGCTTTGACGGGTTCCCATACGGCCGGGTCCTTGGTGTTGTTGTCGATCAGCAGGACCTCGAAATCCGGGTAGTCCAGCGCCGCCAGCGCGTTGAGAGTCTGCTTCACCATCTCTGGCGGTTCGTTGTAGCAGGGTACGTGCACCGAGACTTTTGGTCGGTAGGCGGTATCCGCATCGACAGGCAGGAATTCACGACGCCGTTTGTGCGTCCAGACCGCCTCGGCCAGTTCATGGGCCTCTGTCAGCAGTACGATGAACACCCCGAATGCACCGAGTGCCAGCAGAAATCCTACAAGCAGGCTGAACCAGGTGCTGTATTGCTGGCTGTAGTCGTAGCCGATCCACACCAGCACCGATCCGCACAGGAAGGCGATGAAGGTCAAGAATGTGCGACCGCGCTGTCGCAGGGCCGAGCCGTCGATCAACAGCAGCGCCAGCGCGAGCATGGCCAGCACCGCCGAACCGATCGCCAGCACGCGCCATTGCGGGATCGCGACCACAGGACCCTCGAAGTTGAATTTCTGCTGGCGAGCCGCGTTGTACACACCCCAGTACGCGCCGACCGAGCCTTCATCGCTGGCTTTCCAGGGCTGGTCGAATGCTTCGATCACGAAGTAGTTGAAGCCCTGACGGTTGAGTTTGTTGACCAGAGTGCGCAGGTAAATCGCCTGATCGGCCTGGGTCGCATCGGCACCGCCGCGCATGTGGCCGTTGCTCGGCCAGCCGACTTCAGACAGCAGCAAAGGCTTTTTCGGGAACAGGCGTTTCAGCTCCCGGGCGCGGTCGAAAACGTACTGCCCGGCCTTGTCCACCGGGATGTATTCCCAATACGGCAGAATGTGCGCCGCAATCAGGTCGACGTGCTTGGCCAGCTCCGGGTATTTCTCCCAGATGTGCCATTGCTCGGAGGTGGTCACCGGCACTTTCACTGCCGCGCGCACACGATCAAGGATCGCCATCAACTCTTTGGGTTTGATTTCTTCCCGGTACAGCGCCTCGTTACCGACAACGACTCGAACCACGCTGCGAGTACTGTTGGCAAGTTCGATGGCGGTGTTGATTTCCCGCTCGTTGCGCTCCTGGTCCGGGCTGATCCAGATACCGAGGGTGACGCGCAGGCCGAATTCCTCGGCCAGTTTCGGGATGTCCTGCAGACTGCCATCTACCGAATAGATACGGATGTTGTCAGTGGATTTACTCATCAGCTCCAGATCCTGACGCATTTCGTCGTCGGACGGGTACACGCCTTTCTGTGGGTTTTGACCCAGGCGGAAAGGGGAGTAGGAGAATCCAGAGATGTGTTCGGGCCAGTTGGAAGTGGCGACCGGGCGATTGATCAACGCCCAGAAACCGGTGAACAGCGCGGCGATTGCCACGACGACAACCAGATTGAGTCCAAATTTATGCGATGGCATAGGTACTTCAGGTTCCAGGATGGGAACGCGGGAGCTGACGGACGTCAGCCAGCACGAGCTTGGGCATCTGACAAAGGTTGAAGTTCTATTCCGGAAAAAATGTAGGATCGGTCGTCGGCGCTCTTAGGGATTCATGATTGCATACGGTCAGTTTAGGAGCCGGCTTGCTGGCGAACGGCGTCGTGTCAGCAAAACCTTATT